>JANQRR010000042.1 GCA_028284465.1 Gammaproteobacteria bacterium
ACGTTGAGGTCGATTTTCGCGATTGCCTTTTCTTCGATGTTTGTTGCGTGTTAGATCAGCTCTAGGATTAAGTTTTTTCTTACGATAGGCAACAGCATCAGGTGGCGTTTTGTTTAGCATTTCGTTTTCAGAAGCTTGTTCTTGTTGGTCAGGCTTTTTATGGTTTTTTGGGTCGAAAGTAGTAGATGTAGTATTCCGAACTGGTCCAACAGAGTGTTGAGTTGTTTCTTCAGTGTTGACATTGTTTGTAGTCTTAGATGATTTTAATTGTTGATGGGAGTTATTTGCAACGTTTTGCTTTTCTTTTCCTTCATTTTGTCCTTTTTTTGGTTTGTTATTTTTTCGATTTTCTCTATCTTGAGCTTGCTTAGCTCTTTTCCTACGAATGCATTCTTTCTTACTTACTTTACCAGCCTTTTTTTTCTTTTGATTCTCTACTACTAGAGTTGTTTTATTATTTTTTGGTAAATTGTTTTGTCGTTGTGGTCGTATAGCAGGTTTTTTGGGTGTGGTGGGGTAATAATTTATTGGTGGTGAATCATCATGAACAGTTAGTTCAGAAGGTGCTTTGCCAGTTATAGTTTTTCTGTTTTTTTCTGCTTTTTTCAGTTTGATTTGTCTTGATAAGTATTCGTAAATATTTTTATGGCCACGTTGAATTGTTGTAACTGTTTTATCGGAGTGGAATAATATAATCGCATTTGATTTTCTTTCTTGCTTAAATGGAATGTTAAAGGTTTTAAATGCACTTATTATCATCTGAAAATTAGCAGGCAGCGTTTTATAAGTAAAAGTGGTTGATGAAGCTGATGAAGCTGGCGCTAAACTCCAATGGTCTTTTTTGTCTAAAACTTTTGTGATAGTGTTCAGTTTTTTTAATATTTCTCCCGGAGATATTTCTTCAGAAATCCGCTTTTTTTTAATACCTTCTAAAGGTGTTGCAAACGCGTTTTTAAGACGTGCAATTCTATATTTATTACAAAGGGAACGTTGATGATTTTCGGGCAATGCAAAAACTGTTTCAATATGTGAGGTGATTTTAATATGACAGCGATCAAAAGCCCACATCAATTGTTGAATAATTTTGGGATTATCAGAAAAAATATGCAGCTCATTTCTAGTGTAATAAAGAACAAATTTTTCGTATTCATCACCTGTAATCTGCTTTATGGCAAGTTGTACTTGCAATTTTATAATGCTGCGAAAATGTTTTAGTTTTTTGCTTATTAATTTCTGAGTTTTTGGGAGCAAAGCAAAATCAGAGTTAGTGGTATTTTCTTTAGCGTGGTTTTGTATCTCTTGTTCTAATAAAGGTATTTCAAAAAAAGTACTGACAAAGAGTAGATCTTCTAATAAGCGTTTAATAGTCATCATTTCTGTATTTTCTGGAGTGAGAGAAGAATATCGTTCTAACAGATGATTTTGCAGTGTTCTGTAAAAGGCTTTAATATGTTTAATATCAGTATTGCCATAGCTGTCAGATCTTTTAGTGTTTAATAAATTGTTAACTTCTGGTGATATGTTTATCTTATCAGAGTTATTAATCCATTTAGAGCTTGATACAACTGCGCAATTTATCAGCTGGCTTAATGGCATCCGTTCCAATAATGGAAGCATTTCATCTTTATCGAAGAATAATTTGAGCACCCATGGATGCAGCTCAGGAACAGTGTTCATGCTAAGAACAACAAACACATCAAATTCTTCAGGTGGTAACCCCAATATGTTTAAATAGAACGACTGTATTGACTCTAGAATTTTCTTACAAGATTTATGTCGCAAGATGATCTTAAGGCACATGAAGCCTATGAGGTTTAATCTCAGTAGTGCTTCTATGCGAAATTCAAATGGCAAGCTTTCTTGTTGAAACTTTGCATGAAAAGATCTTAAGTTTTGCTGAAGTTCATGTTCACACTGCAGTTTATAAATGGAGGCTTGTCGTCTAAATTTTTTATAGTTTGATAAAATATTTTGTTTATTAAAGTCATGAAGACTAATTTTATTTATATAGCTTGCGAAGCTTATGAAGTCAGCTTGTTTCCCATTGTATGGTATTTGTCGGAATTTATATAGAGGTACATATTCGTGGCATAATTTATTATGTTCCTGTGCTGCGTACATAAGCAATTGCGGATATTGCTTATGCTTATTTAGGAGTTCTTCTAAAGAATCTTCATCTTCTTTTAAGAAAACATGCACAGGGATGTATTGTAAGGCTTTAAGCAGTGATTGATTTTGTAACCTTTTACCGTACAGGGTAATTATCTGTTCTTCCTGTATTAAGGGAAATTGATGGAATACTATAGTTACAGCATTAGCATCTGCATTATTATCTACAAATCTACGATAATATCCATTTATATACTCTCGGAAGGAATTAAATATATTATCTCCTAGCTTTGCAATTGCTTCTATATAGCATATTGTTTGTTTTTTTCTTAAAGGATGTTCAAAATCATCATTCATTACATGGTCTGTAAGTAAGTTTTTGCCGAGTAATTGTGTAGTATCATCATCAAGTGAATTCCAAGGTTTTTTTGCTTCCTCATTACTTGTATTAAGAAATTGAGAAATTACAAAATCTATGAAGGTATCTTGTTTATTTATTCTAAGAGATGTGGCGTTGCCGAAAGAACAGCTATAATTAGGATCATGTGTATAGTCAATACAAGTTTTGTAGTGGAGTTTTGCAAGAGATATAAAAATTACTCTTTTTCCTCGAGCCAAATCAATGAATGTTGATATTTTCTTTTTTGAATGACGCAAGAACGCGTCTATAGGCGTATATTTAAGTGCAGGTAATAAAGCAGGCTTTTTTAAATTTTCTCTGTTTTCTTGACCATCAGCAGTTTCATATATGCTATTACATTTGTTAATAATTTCTTGTAAAATTCTATTTAGGTCTTGTTTTTTGGGGGTAATGATCGTTTCAATATAGATTCGCTGTAATCTAATAATCTCATCAATCTGCAATTGTTCACAAAATGCGGCAAATGGCATTTTACTTATTTTTTCAATTGTATTGGTATCAAAACCAAGCTTACTTAAAATTTCAGTTAATCGTCCAGCTTTCGTACTCGTGCTTTTTGGTGAGGGCAGCATATTTTTTCCTTCTATCTCAACTGGAATTTAGTAATGGTAGTGGTTGTTGAGTTATAAAATTAGGTGTCGCGGTCAATTTAGGTTAAAATGTTATCATATGTGTTGATTTGAATCAACATACAGAGTATGAAAAAAGCTCAAAATATAGTCAAAATTTATGTGCCAAAGCCCTTGCAGGGAGGAATTCCTTTTTCAACTGATTTCTTAACAAGAACTGAAGAAATTTTTGATTTAGAGATCACAAAATAAACCCTGTTTGCGACAATACATGTAACAAAATAGGGGGTATTTGTGATTTGCAGGTAATATTTTTTTAGTTTGCCTTCTAGTATTTAGGTAAAAAATCTTGTACAATCTGGAAACTTTTTTGGCGGAAAAATACTATGAGGATAATAACCGATGGCAACTGAGTATACGTTATCAATTATTAAACCAGATGCGGTGACAAAGAATGTGATTGGCGCGATTATTTCGCGGTTTGAGCAAGCTAACCTACGGTTGGCGGCGGCAAAAATGCTGCATTTATCCCGCGAGCAAGCCGAGCAATTTTACGCTGTTCACAAAGAAAGGCCATTTTTTAAAGATTTAGTAGATTTCATGATCTCCGGTCCTGTGTTAGTGATGGCTTTAGTCGGTGATAATGCAATAGCATTGAATCGTGAATTGATGGGTGCGACTGATCCTAAAGAAGCAGCTGCTGGCACTATTCGAGCTGATTTTGCTGATTCAATTGATGCAAATGCAGTGCATGGTTCAGATAGTCCAGAAACGGCAAAGGCTGAAGTGGCCTTTTTCTTTGAGCCTAGTCAGATCTTGGTAAAATGAGATTCCTGGATTGCTTCGCTGTGCTCGCAATGACGATGAAGCAGAATTACTTTATCACCATGTTTCTCACAGTGTTTATGAAACAATCCTTACAATATCGTCATTGCGAGCACAGCGAAGCAATCCAGAAAAGTGGTCGAGCAAGCTAATTATGAATTCGATTGCCACAAAAACCCTAACAGCTGCAAAAACCAATTTGCTTGGGTTAGATCCAGCAAATATGCGTGAATATTTTGTTGAGCTCGGCGAACCCGCTTATCGCGGTACCCAAATGGTGAAATGGTTGCATCAGCAACGGATCATTGATTTTCAACAAATGACTAACTTCAGTCAATCATTGCGTGCGCGGTTAGCGGATATTGCTACGGTATGGATACCGAAAGTGATCAGTCGACAGCTTTCTCAAGATGGCACTTGCAAATGGTTATTACAATTAAATGCAGGCAATTGTATTGAAACGGTTTATATTCCTGAAAAAGATCGCGGTACTTTATGTGTTTCCTCGCAAGTAGGCTGCGCACTTAATTGTAGTTTTTGCGCGACTGGCGCTCAAGGTTTTAATCGTGATTTATCGGTAGCTGAAATCATTGCGCAAGTGTGGATCGCCAAACAAGAATTTAAAGTAACGAATGTAGTGTTGATGGGTATGGGTGAGCCATTATTAAATTTTGCTAATGTTGTTGATGCGCTGAATTTAATGTTAGATGACAATGCCTATGGTTTATCAAAATATCGGGTCACTTTAAGCACTTCAGGTATTGTGCCAGCGATGAAACAATTAGCTAAAGTAAGTGAGGTTGCTTTGGCGGTATCGTTGCACGCACCGAATGATGAATTACGTAATGAATTAGTGCCGATCAATAAAAAATATCCTCTTAAAGAATTAATGAATGTCTGTCGAGACTATTTTGTTGATAGTAAACGAAAGATCACGATGGAATATGTCATGCTCGCTGGTGTGAATGATACTCAGCAGCATGCACAGCAATTAGTACGATTGTTGCAAGGAGTGCCGGCGAAAGTCAATTTAATTCCCTTTAATCCGTATCAATTTGCGCGTTATCAATGTTCGACACCGGAGGCGATAGCAGCATTTCAAAGTATTTTAGCAGCTGGCGGTTTAACCACAATCGTGCGGCGTCCTCGTGGTGATGATATTGCGGCTGCTTGTGGTCAATTAGCAGGAGATTTTCAAGATCGAACCAAACGGCGTCAACGCAACATGGCAACATGGAGTGAAGAGCAAGCATGAAAATCCTCTACTTAATATTTACTATCATTAGCTTATTAGGATTAAATAGTTGCGCTCGACGTTTTGCTGCAGATGAGTTAACTAATAATACCGTTGCAGCACATTACAATTTGCAATTAGGGATGGCATATTTGCAACGTGGCCAAGTTACTTTAGCTAAGCAGAAATTAACTTTAGCCTTACAACAAGCGCCACAATGGCCGCCTGTTTATGATGCAATGGCCTATTTCTGGGAATATTCGGGTGATCCGAGCTTGGCAGTGAGTTATTATCAAAAAGCGTTAGTGTTAAGCCCACATGATCCACGTGCGCATAATAATTACGGTACGTTTTTATGTCGTCATGATCAGGAAAAATTGGCGATCCGTGAATTTTTGCGTGCTGCGCAGAATCCACGTTATTTACATGCTGCAACAGCATATGCTAATGCGGGTTTTTGTGCGTTAGCTTATGGTGATAAGTCTGCGGCGAATGGTTATTTGCGCACCGCTTTGCAGCGAGATCGGCGTTTAAAGAATGTTAAGGAAGCATTGAAAACGCTTGGCAAGCGGGGCAAGCTATGAAATCATTAGAAGAAGTTAGCAGCACAAAGGAGACCCTCAGCATGGATGATACTCAGGTGGAGTCTAACAGTATCAATGGACCGGGATTAATATTACGCACAGCTCGAGAGCGATTAAACTTAAATTTAGTACAAGTTGCTGCAAAAATGCATTTATCGCCTCGCATTATTCAAGCTTTGGAAGCTGATAACTATGAAATGATTGCTAACTTTACCTTTGTGCGAGGTTACTTGCGAGCGTATGCTCGAGTATTAAATTTATCAGGTGATGAATTAGTGCAAGCGTTTAATCAGCTACAGTTAACTGAGAAATCATCTGATTGTGTGAGAGTGGAATTTTCTCAGCGCCATACACCTACTACTAAAAATCGTCGAGTACTGTATTTGATAACAGGATTGATTGTGTTGTTGTTATTAGTACTTATGGTGATCTGGCGTCAGCACCAGAGTCAGCTTAGTAAAAAACCATCGTTATTTAGTCAACAATTACAACATGTACCAGTAGTGACTAAACCAATGCATATTGTTATAACGAAAATGAAGAAGCAACCGAAAGTCACTAAAATTGTATCATCAAATGTGTTGCCGAGTGTTAAAGCGATAACTCAGCCTAAAGATGTGCCAAAAAAACCAGTAAAATTATTAACACCATTTGCATCGTAGGACTATCATTTCGCAACGACGCTTTGGGTCAAAAGACGAAATTATTAAGGACGAGTATTTTGAGTAAAATAATCAACGCCATCCGTGGTATGAATGATATACTGCCTGATGATATTTATTTGTGGCAGTATATTGAAACAACATTACGTGAAGTATTTGCCAGTTTCGGTTATCGTGAAATACGGTTTCCAGTGGTTGAAAAAACTCAATTGTTTAAACGATCTATTGGCGAAGTAACCGATATTGTCGAAAAAGAAATGTATACTTTTGAAGATCGCAATGGTGATAGTTTAACGCTGCGACCAGAAGGTACTGCAGGTTGTGTGCGTGCATGTATTGAGAATGGATTGTTATATAATCAAACTCAACGGCTATGGTATCTTGGCGATATGTTTCGTTATGAACGTCCGCAAAAAGGGCGTTATCGCCAATTCTCACAATTTGGCGTTGAAGCTTATGGCTTTCCGGGGCCAGATATTGACGCTGAATTAATTGCAATGAATGCACATTTTTGGCGGCGTTTAGGTCTTGCTGAACATTTCACATTACAGATAAATAGCTTAGGTACAAGTGAAGAACGTAAAAACTATCGACAAGCGTTAGTCAGTTATTTACAAACTCATGAACAAGCCTTAGATGCTGATAGTCAGCGGCGTTTAAGCTCTAATCCATTACGGATCTTAGATAGTAAAAATCCAGCGATGCAAGCTATTATCAGTGAAGCACCACAATTGTTAGATTACTTAGGAGAAGCTTCAACCCAACATTTTCATCAAGTATTACGTTATCTTGATAATGCTGCCATTAACTATGAGGTTAATCCGCGCTTAGTGCGTGGGCTAGATTATTATTCACATACAGTTTTTGAATGGGTCACTGAGCGATTAGGCGCACAAAATACGGTGAGTGCTGGTGGGCGTTATGATGTACTAGTTGAGCAATTGGGTGGTAAACCAACCCCAGCAATGGGATTTGCATTAGGTGTTGATCGTTTAGTAGTATTGTTACAAGAATGTCAACAGCTGCCTGCTAAGCAAACCACGCAAGTTTATTTGATTATGATGGGTGAGGCGGCCAAACAACAAGGATTTAAACTCGCTGAAACGTTACGCAGCAGTTTGCCTGAATTACGTTTGCTTATGCACTGTGGTGGTGGCAGTGTTAAATCACAGTTTAAAAAAGCTGATAAAAGTGAAGCCCAGATAGCGTTGATCATCGGTGAAGATGAAGCAGCAGCAGAGCAAGTTACTATAAAGTATTTACGTGAAACTAAACCGCAACAGACGTTGGCGCAGGATCAGTTACAGCAGTTGTTGGTTGCTCATTTTCAGTAGCCAATAATGTTTTTATCCAAGCTTCATTATTAGCATAGATATAATTTAAGTCTTCAGGCGTATCGATTTCATAGCAGTCGAGGTAGTGTGATTTCAAAGGTAGTCGAGTTTCTAGCTGATGGTAAAGGTGGCAATTACGATCAACAATATAATTTTCTGTTAGATAAGCTACGCCACACCACTCATATGGGGTTGCAGGATCTCGCTGAAATTCGGTAACCATTTTATTAGATTGATCTAACTGCACAAATACCGGATCGGAAGTTCGATATTTAGTGTAACAAACAATTGATTCATCACTCATAGCGCATTGCCGCAAAAATCTAGCGCAGCTTTTCGGTTCAATAAGTAAATCGCCATCTATCATAATAAAAGGTTCTTTAAGATAGCGACATGCAAGATAAATGCTTTGTACAGTACTGGTTTCCATGTAATGAGGGTTACGCACGAAAAGCACATCTGAACGAATACTACTAACATACTCCATCACTTCATGCTCTCTAAATCCCACAACCACGCTGACATTTTCAACATCAGCTAGTAATTGTAATTGATAATAAATTAATTTATGTTGACCAAGTGATAATAAACATTTTGGGAGATCCATGCCTAGCCTTGATCCTAAACCAGCGGCACTTATAATAGCGTGTTTAATAGGTTGCATAAGCTTTTCTCACTAAAACTAACATAATTAGCTAAATTTAACAGTGCAAGTGGTGGCTTGTGTACAGCTGCATAAGCTATTCTAATATTAGCAGCTCTAAACATATTAACATCACCCATGCCATCACCAATAGCAACGATAGTATCAAATTTATTTTTGATAAGTTGAATAGGATCAGCTTTGTTAAGTGTTTTTTTAACGCCAAGCAATCGGTCATTGGTGAAATCAGCTTTAGAACTATAATGTTGACAAGGTATTTTAGCTAATAAATCTTTGATCCAAACATCTAAATTGCCAGTGATCACAAAGCAATTGTCAGGATTATGTTTAATAAATTGAATGATTTGATCAAATAACGCAATATTTTTAATACTTTCTTGAATGGTGGAAATAGGAATATCTTCAAGTAGCTTACAACGTAGTCTAAAAGAACCTTCAAAAGGGATCACACCTTGTAAAGTTGCAATAGTTAGTGCATTAATTTCTTCGGCTAAGCCAACTTTACGCGCTAATAGTGGTAATATTTCTTGTTGAGTGAGCGTGCTGTCTAAATCAAAGCAAAAAGCGATATTTTTCATGGTTTTCCTCAATTTGCTTGCTTAAGCTTTGTGAAGATATAATATTTATGTCGCGTTTCTTGGCGATCATGCATTTTTTTATCATACAGAGGCGCCTCGGTTAACAGTTGTAAATTTTCATGTTTTGCAAATAGTGTTTTATACTCTGCATCTGTGCGGTAAATACCATGATAAAGTGTTGCCAACTCGGTAGAATAAAAGTCTTTCAATGTCATGCGTCTATCTAATGTCGAGATAGGTTCACGCAAATAAATAATGCCGTTAGCTGCTAAAAGTGAAGTGAATTGTTTAATTAACGTAGCTAGATCCGCATCATTTAAATATACGCATATTCCAGAGCAAATAATAATATCAAAAGGTGGTGGAATAATTAATTTATCGCTCTCGAGATTATTAGCTGGCATGACTTGAAATTTACAATGGTCTCCAATATTTAATGTTTGTGCTGATCTGATAAGCTCAGGAGAAAAATCTATACCAAGGTATGATTTAATAAGCTTGCAAAGATTCTGTGCCCATCTACCGGTGCCACAGCCCACCTCAAAAACACGTTTATTGTTAAAATCAATTTTAGATTGTACAAGCTCGGATTCATATTGATTGCGAAGTAAAGCAATGTCATCAGCTTGATACATCGTGGCGCCATGAATATAGTTATTAGTTTTTGGGCTATTATGGGCAATGTTTTCAAAAAAGGATTGTAGATCGTCATATTCTAGTTGAGTAACATCACCATAAATTCTAGTTGGATTGTCAGACATGGTTGCTCCATTAAGCTATGATATCATCAGTTTGTTCTTGAGTTATGTTTTTATATGGTTGATCTGAATTTATATTAAACTCATGTTTTATATGATTTAAAATTTTTACTCCTGCACCTTCTTGTGGAAAATAAAAATAATCTTTTAAGCATTGTATACGTTTTTCATACAGTAAATCTTTGCCGTTTATTACTACTTGCTCAACGAAATCAATAATATCTTGGAAACAGAATGCTTTATAAAAGGTATCTAAGAGTTTTTCAGCAACCGCGTTAAATGTGGGTCTGCCAGGTTTTTCCAAAAATAAAATAGGCTTTTTAGTAGGAAGATATTCAGCAATAAATGAAATGCTATCAAGAATTAAAGCATCAGATGTCATAAAATAATCGAAATAATGTGCAAGCTGATAAACTTGTCCATTAGGTAAATTTTGCCATTGCTCAAGGTAATCCATAAATTCATTTTTAGTAAGAATATCCTTATGTTCACAAGCCCACATTAGATTAGGGTGAGGTTTGAATAACCATTGTATATTTTGCGATTTTTTAATGTATTGTAAAAATTCGTTATAATATGTTTCGAAATTTGAGCAGGTTATAGGTGAAATGTCTGCAACTGTCCAATGAGGTGCCCAAATAATTTTTTTACGTGTGGTTGGCGTAGCTTTTTTCCAAGGTGAAATAAAGTTCGCGCAAGAGGTAGAAGGATTTTGCTGATAATAATCAAATTTTGGATAACCAGAGAGCACAATTTTATTGGGTTTATTACGGTGATATTTTTGATATTTCTGTTGATGAAATGAAGTTTCACAAAAAATACGCCATGCAGCTTTATGAAATGTGGCATTGTACTGAAACGATTCTTTATCAACTAATAAGAAGCCATAGGGTAAATAACACGTTCTAGTGATCGCACTCATATATTCAATTTTGTGTTCTGGCCAATAAGCACCAGAGCCTACTGTATAGAAAATGAGATGAGGGGTTAGTGCCGTAAGATCTAACCAGCGGTCATTTTCGGGTGAATATCCTGGGAGATAGTTAATATTTCTGTCTTTAAAGAAATGTAACATTTCTTCATAGCTTACTGACATTGAGATATCAACTCTTGGTGATACTATTGCAACAGCGTTGAAGTGTGGATCATTGGCAAACGCAGTATAGATGCTGCTGAAAACATCCCATAGTGAAATATCAACAATGACAAAAAGAACGTTATAGCAACTGGTTTTTTCAGTGAACATGCTTTTCATGAGTTCAATATGTGATGGAGTTTGCTGCCAAATCATATTGTGTAAATTAATAAGCTGGTCTGTATCCTGTTTTGCCTGAGTTTCTAATATGCTCGTTCGAGTACCAATGCTATTGATGAGTTGCTGTTGAGTATTGACTATGCTTTGCAATTGATAGATCAAATTTAAGTTTTTTTTCTTTGACAATGGTAATTGTCTAGAGATGTATGATAGAAATTGTTTGAATTGACAATATATTGATTTAATAACAAACTTTACTTTGCTCGGCAAATACTTTTTCGCTATTGCTAATACAAAATTTCTAAATTGCACTTTTGTTGCTATCCTTCAGTAAAAACTACTTCTTTTGTAAAATGAAAAAGTAACTTCCTATGTGATCTTCTGTTAATTCTAGCCCTAACTGTCGCTCTAAGATTAATTCACAATTGTTGTTGATAAACGCATTAATATAAGTAGATTTTAATCTATAATTGGCTGCATAGTTATCATGTTGGTGTACTCTTTCATTTTCTCCTACACTGTCTTTTAGGGCAATATAACCACCAGGTTTTATAGCAGCAACAAATAGTGCTACCATCTTTTTGAATATTTGGTTATCAATTATGCAAGTGAATAATCCAAGTGCCATGCCATGATCATAGACATTTTGCTTAAAATCGATAGCTTTAGCGAGGTCATACGTTTTAAAGTGTGCATTAATGTTGTGGGCTTGAGCATATTCATTAGCTTCATTGATAAATTTAGGCGAAATATCAATGCCTTCAACATATTTACAGTAAGGTGAAATAACAAAGCTGCTACAAAGCCCATTAGAGCAACCGAGATCTAACACGCTGTGATTAGCGTGAATATGAGGAACAAAAAAATAATATAAAAATTGTTTTTGCCGAATAAATCTATTACGAAATGTTTTGGTATAATCCCAGTTGTCATTATCTCGACTGGCCCAAAATTCTTTAGATATGTTTTCTAGTTCTTCCATGATGACTTTCTAATGCTTACGTTTTATTTGGTTAAAGTTTAGTTAAATTTGAATTGCATTATCTTATAAAAATCAATTTTATTGCAAGCTTATTTTTAAGTTGATAAAAAATAACCCTTTTTGATTGTAGTTAAGCTTCAACGGTTATCTGCTCGTTTTCCATGGTCAACAAAGTTTTCATCCAAGCTTTGTCGCTCGCATAGAGCTTATTTAAATCTTCGGGAGTGTCTATTTCATAGCAGTCTAAGTGATATGCTGTTAACGGTAACAAGTTTTCTAGTTGGTGGTAAAGATAACAATTGGTGTTCATAATACAATTTTTTGTAAGGTATGCTATACCACACCATTCATAAGATGTTGCTGGGGTTCGCTGAAATGCAATAACCTTCTTACTTTTTTGATCGAGTTGAATGAATACTGGATCGGATGTTTGATGTTTAGTATATCCTATTATTGGGGTATTGTTAGTTTCACAATGTTGTATAAACTTAGCGAAACTTTGTGGTTGAATAAGTAAATCACTATTAAGTGTTATAAATGGTTCGTTAAGATCCTGACAGGCCAAATAAATGCTTTGTGCAGTACTTGTTTGTCTATAGTTTAGATTACGAACGAAATGTAGATCTGAACGGATCTTCCTCGCGTAATCCATTACTTCACGTTCTTTATACCCTACAACAATAGTTACGTTACCAATGTTAGCCAGCAGCTGTAATTGATAATAAATTAATTTATGTTGGCCAAATGGCAATAGACATTTCGGCAGATCCATTCCTAGCCGAGATCCTAAACCTGCGGCACTTATAATAGCATGTTTGATTGTTCGCACAGACGCCTTCACTCATAAGCGTTAATATAATTATTAAAATTACGTTGCTAATGGTATCAAAGTTTTTATTGATTTAAAGAAAAGATTTTAGTTTGCATACCAATTAGATATAGTGAAGCATTAGAAATATATTTATTAGTATTGTTATTAAAATAAGTTAAGAGTCTATGTTAAATTTATCTTTTATATAATTCAAAATTTGTATGCCAGCACCTTCCTTAGGAAAATAGTAATATTGTTCTAAACATCGTTTTCGTTTTTCGTAAAGCACATCATTACCTTTTATTACCACTTGATCAATGAAATCAATGACATCTTGGAAACAAAAAGCGCGGTAATATGAATCTATGATCTTTTCACCGATCTCATTGAACCTTGGTCTGTTGGGTTTTTCTAAAAATAAAACCGGTTTTTGAGTAGGAAGATACTCAGCAAGAAATGAAATACTATCAAGAATTAACGCGTCAGATGTTACAAAGAAATCAAAGTAATGTGCTAGCTGATAAGTTTGGCCATTAGGTAAATTTTGCCATTGTGCGAGGTAACTCATAAATTCTGTTTTAGTGAGAATGTTTTGATTTTCACAAGCCCACATTAAGTTAGGATGTGGCTTTAATAACCATTGTAGGTGTTTAGTTTTTTTAGCATAGTCTAAAAAATCCTTATAATATTTTTCAAAGTTTGCACAACTTATATGAAGAATGTTTGCAATCGTCCAGTGAGGAGCCCAAATAATTTTTTTACTTGTGGTTGTAGCAGTGTTTTTCCAAGGTGAAATAAACTCTGTTGAGAAAATATCATTGTTGCGTTGATAGTAATCAAATTTTGGATAACCAGAAAGGACAATCTTATTGGGGTTATCGTGGTGATATTTATGATACTTTTGTTGATGAAATGGCGTTTGCGAAAAGATGCGCCAAGCGGATTTATGGAAGCTTGCATTGTATTGTGAAGATTCTTGATCAGTTAACAAAAAACTATATGAAAGATAACATGTTCGGGTGAAAGTACTAACATATTCAATTTTATGTTTAGGCCAATATGCACTCGAGCCAAGTGTGTAAAATACAAGATGAGGGGTTAGCTCGGTCAAATCTAGCCATTGGTTGTTTTTAGGAGAGTAACCTGGTAGATAGTTAATATTTTTCGTTTTAAAGAAATTTAACATATCTTCATAACTTACTGAAATCGAAATATCAATTCTTGGCGATACAATTGCTACAGCATCAAAATGTGGATCATTAGCAAACGCAGTATAAATACTATGAAAAGTATCCCATAAAGAAATGTCAGTAATGATAAAAAATACTTTATAACAAGCTGTTGATTTAGCAAACAAGGTTTCCATGAGAGAGAGATGCAAAGGTGTCAGTTGCCAAATTGTATTGTATAAATCGTTTAATTGTTCTGAGTTTTGCTTGATTGGAGCAAGTAGCGATTGTTTTTGTTGATTGAGTTGAGTTTGTAGTTGATTAATAAGGGCCTGTTGAGCGTTAATCAGGGTTTGTAATTGATTAAGCAAATTGAGAATTTTTTTCTTTGAAATTGGTAGGCTTCTGGAGAGGTAGAGCAAACAAGTTCTAATAGAATTTTTAAAATTCATTTTTCTCGCTATCCTTACAAGTGGAAATGCCATGTTAATCAATAAGTTATATTTATAGGCAGAGTTCACAATGACAATAATAATTTAATTCGGTATAATTTGCCACTTCGTAAACCAGGTTTGGTAGTGAAGGATAGGAAAATGGTCAACGTGTACACGACGGAAGAAGAGCAGGTCGAAGCGATTAAAAAATGGTTGAAGCAATATGGCTTGCCAATTGTGTTAGCTATTGTCATTGGGCTCGGTGGAGGATTTGGTTGGCGTTACTATAAGCGAGTAAGATTAAATCATATTCAGCAGGCGTCCATGTTATTTCAAACTATGGTGAGCCGTTATGATACTAACGATGCAGCCGGCGGCAAAACGGTAGCAATGCAATTAATTGGTAAATATGCATCAACGCCATATGCCGATATTGCTAGCATGATGTTAGCGCGCGAACAAGTGAATCAAGGGCATTTGTTAGTAGCACTATCACGCTTACGATGGGTGTTACAACATACATCGAATAAAGTGTTTCAGCAAATTGCTAAAAACCGTAGTGCACGTATTTTATTAGCGCAGAACCAGCCAAAAAAAGCATTAGCATTATTAAAAAAAGTGGCTGATCAAACTTTCTCTGCGGAAACTAACGAAATTATTGGTGATGCTTTGTTAGCGTTGCATAAAACAGGCGCTGCTAGAAAAGCCTATAAAATTGCGCTACATGCACTTGCACGCAATTCAACATCACGACCAATTCTGCAATTGAAATATAATCAATTAGCACCGTCTTCCAAAATTAACTCTAGTGTTCAAGTGATCAATAACCAAGTATGAGAAAATTAACAATGAAATATATTGCTAAAATCATAACTATAATTTTTGTTGTATTAATTAGTGGATGCAGTATTTTTTATGGCAAACGCGCACCTGTTGCCCGGCCAACGCCGTTAACGACATATAAGCCATCGATACACGTTAAGCAACGTTGGGCAACGAGTACCGGTGTTGGTGGGGCAAGTCAGAAACTACCTTATCAAGCAGCAGTTGCTAATCATGAAATTTTTACAGTAGATGATAAGGGCGAAATCAGTGCTAATCGAACCACGAGTGGTCGAGTTATTTGGCAGAAACGTTGGCCTGTGCCGATCAGCAGCAGCCCAGCAGCAGCTAATGGCTTAATCGTTTTTAGTACTGATCAAGGCAAATTAGTTGCCTTGCAACAAACCAATGGCAAACTTGCTTGGCAAGTAAAAGCGCCTAATGAAATTATCGCTGCGCCTGTCATTGCCGATAACACAGTTGTAGTGAAAACTATTGATGGAGTGTTAGTGGCTTACAATGTTAAAGATGGCAAACAATTGTGGCGTTACAATCATGGCACACCGGTGCTAGTGTTGCGCGCAGCAGGAAGCCCCACGATTAGTGGCAATGTGGTGATTGCTGGTTTTGCTGATGGTAAAGTTACTGCAGTTGAACTAAGCAGTGGCCAAGTGATTTGGGAACGTCGCATAACATTACCTCAAGGTGGTTTATCGATCGAGCAAATGGTGGATATCGACGCTAAACCCGTGGTTAAAGATAATGTTGTTTATGTGGTGACATTTCAAGGCAAACTTGCGGCGCTTGATTTAGCGTCA
>JANQRR010000047.1 GCA_028284465.1 Gammaproteobacteria bacterium
TAGCGTCAGGGCGTCCTTTATGGCAGCGATCCTTATCATCTTATTCTGGTTTAGTGGTTGATAACAATAATGTTTATGTTGCTGATGCGCAAAGTCGGATCTGGGTTTTTAATAAAAATACTGGGCGGCCTAAGTTTAAAATTTTACGCACACGTTATCGACATATCACCGCGCCTATTTTAGTCGGCGAAGCAATTGTGGTTGGTGATGCCGAAGGATACTTACATTTTTTTGCGCGCGATGATGGGCGAATTTTAGATCGTATTCGTGTTGCTAAAGCGGCTATCGTGGCTCCTCCAATACATGTCGGTAATACAGTGTATGTTACTACTGCCAATGGAGGCTTAGCAGCATATAGCATGCAATAGTTAGGGTATGGTATCTCAATTATGACCCCAGTTATCGCCATCATTGGGCGTCCCAATGTTGGCAAATCAACATTATTTAATTGCTTAACGAAACGTCGAGATGCGTTGGTGTTTGACACTCCTGGATTAACTCGAGATCGGCAATATGGCGAGGGGCGTATCGGCGAGCGTGATTTTTTAGTCATTGATACCGGCGGCATAGAACAAACTAGTGGTGAAATTGATGCATTGATGGCACAGCAAGTGCAACTTGCTATTAACGAAGCTGATGCAATATTGTTTATGGTTGACGGGCGAGAAGGCTTAACGTCAGCAGATGAAACAATTGCTAGCATGTTGCGTAAGCATAATAAATCTATTCATGTGGTTGTCAATAAAACTGATGGTATCGATCCTAATGTTGCTTGCAGTGATTTTCATCGTTTAGGCTTTGTAAGCATAACATCAATTGCTGCTGCTCATCGGCGTGGTGTGACGAATTTAATTGAGCACGTGTTAGCGCAATTTCCAGCAGCAACAACAATCGTAGAAGAAGCGAAAACAGGCATTAAGGTTGCTGTCGTTGGGCGACCAAACGTGGGCAAATCAACCTTAATCAATCGGATCTTAGGCGAACAACGTGTTGTCGTGCTCGATCAAGCAGGGACGACACGTGATAGTATTTACATTCCTTTTACTCGTGAAGATCAAGCGTATGTGTTAATTGATACTGCAGGTGTTAGGCGGCGTGGCAAGGTTACTCAAGTCATTGAAAAATTCTCGATAATAAAAACTTTACAAGCGATCCGTGATAGTGATGTGGTGGTAATGTTGTTAGATGCACGAGATGGTATAGTAGCGCAAGATTTAACGTTATTAAGTTTTGTTATTGATGCAGGTAAAGCGTTAGTTATTGCCATTAATAAATGGGATGGTTTAAGTGTTGAGACACGGCAAACTGTTAAAAGTGAATTAAGCAGACGTTTAGAATTTGCTAATTTTGCTAAACTGCATTTCATCTCAGCGATGCATGGCACCGGTGTGGGGGATTTGTTTGCATCAATTAAATTGAGTTATCAATCAGCCACTAAGAAATTTTCAACTGCAAAGATTAATCAATTATTAATTAAAGCTATTACTAATCACCAACCGCCGTTAGTACGTGGGCGACGGATTAAATTGCGCTATGCGCATATGGGTGGGCAGCAGCCACCAGTCATCGTGATCCACGGCAATCAAACAGCTGCGGTGCCAGCGTCTTATCGTCGCTATCTACTTAATTTCTTTAGAGCACAGTTACAATTAATTGGCACACCTGTACGAATTGAATTCAGAACAGGGACAAATCCTTATGCTAAACTTAAGTCAAAGCAAAAAAAATAGTAGAAAATTAAAATGATAGCTAAGAATATGTACATATTGCTAGTGCTATGAAGCGGAACTAACTTATGGCAAAACAAGACGAAAATGAAGAGCTCAATTATCTTAAGCAAATCATTGCATTAATTCCAGGCAATATTTATTGGAAGAATAAAGATGGTGTTTATTTAGGTTGCAATGATAATGTACGTCAAATATTTAAAAAGTTTGGTGACACCATTGTTGGCAAAACTAACTATGATTTTATGTCTAAGGAAGAAGCCGATGAGCTAGCAACCTTTGATGAATCTGTGTTTGCAGGTGGTAAGCCTAAGTCTCGTGAAGAAATAGGCTACGATAAGTATGGTGAAAAGGCAATGTATTTGTCTGATAAAATACCACTTAGAAATCAACGAAATGAAATTGTTGGTTTGATTGGTATTGCTATGGATATTACCGAACTTAAGGCTAAAGAAAAAGCATTACAAGAAGCCAAAGAAGGTGCTGAAGCAGCAAATCGTTCTAAATCAGATTTTTTGGCAATGATGAGCCATGAGCTTCGCACTCCACTCAATGCTATCATGGGTATGGCACAAATACTGAAAGGGTATAAGTTTTCAAAAGAACAACAAGAATACATAGACATCATCTTTACTTCTGGCAAGAATCTTTTAACATTGATCAATGATATTTTAGATTTTACGAAACTCGAAGCTGGCAGGCTGGAATTTACTTCGGAATCGTTTGGTTTACGCGAAGTTATTGAAGAAACCGTAACAAGTTTATCTGTAATCGCAAGAGAAAAAGATCTCGATTTGCTGGTTGATTACGAATATGATGTGCCAACTCAAGTATGTGGTGATGCTGGTAGAGTGCGTCAGATTATTGTTAATTTATTAAATAATGCTATCAAATTCACTAAACATGGAAATATATTAATTGCAGTTAATTATGTAGGTATGCACGATGATCAAATTGTGTTACAAATCGCAGTGACTGATACTGGAATGGGCATTCCAAAGGGAAAATTAGATGTTATTTTTGAACGCTTCACGCAAGTTAAAACCGAAGAACATAGGAAGTATGACGGTGTGGGGCTGGGGTTGGCAATTACAAAACAATTAGTTGAAACTATGGGCGGTACCATATCTGTGCATAGTCAGGAAGGCTGTGGTACGACATTTTATTGTGATATTCCTTTTGTGCCAGTAGATGAAAGCACAACCATTAGTGATATATTAACTGATGAACAAATCAAGCAGTTAAATATACTTATTATTGATGATAATGCTATTCGCAGTAAAGTATTAAGCCATCAATTAATTAATGATAAAACTAAAGCGTTACCTGGAAAAGAAGCTTTAAAGGTAATAGATTCTGTCAACGATGTAGCAGGTCAATATGATGTTGTCATTCTTGATCAACAAATAACAAGCGCTACTTCACAAGAAACCATAAAACGTATTCGTCAAAATAAGTATTTAGAAAATTCTATTCTTGTTATGCTCATTGAGCCAACTTCCTTACCGAAAAAAAGGCAATTATTAATGTCAGGTGTAAATTCTTTATTAGTTAAACCAGTGCAAGCGACTGATCTTAATAAAGCTATCGTTGCGCAACTTGCGAAACGAAATGAACACATGGTCCTATCTGAAGAAATAAATTTTACTGGGACTAAAATTTTGTTGATCGAAGATAATGAAGTTAGTCAGCAAGTTGCAGCCATGATGCTCAAGAGCTTTGGTTGTAAAGTTAGCGTTGCTAGTACTGGTGCGCAAGCACTTGCATTGCTAGAAAACACATTTGATTTGATATTTATTGATATATCATTGCCAGATATTAGTGGTATAGAAATAGTAGAGCGTTATTTAGCAAAACACCCGGATAATAAAATGCCATTTATTGCATTAACTGCTCATGTTGCTAAAGCCGACCAGCAAGAATGTTTGGATGCAGGGATTAATGAAGTAATGACTAAACCATTATTCAAAGAAAAATTAATTGCAACGTTAAATAAGTATATTGCCAAGTAATATAAAACAGGTGAAAACTGCACATGAAAGAAATCCTAATCGTTGATGATGAACCGTTAAATATAAAAGTTTTATCGCTATTTCTAGCTCAAGAGAATTATCATTGGCAAAGCGCAGAAAATGGTGAAATTGCTTTGCAATTGCTTATACAACAACCTAAACAATATTCTTTAGTATTAGCTGATCGTATTATGCCACGAATGAATGCTTTGCAACTTATTAATGCCATGAAAGATCATGAATTGCTAGCAGATATTCCAGTTGTTGTGCAAACAGGCATTGCAGATAAAGAAGAAATGGTTGAAGTGATTAAAGCAGGAGCTTTTGATTTTTTGATTAAACCGATAGATAAAGATTTATTATTAGCAGTAGTCAAGCGAGCTTTACAACACAACAGTAAGCATAACAACTAAGGGTTTTATTGTCATTTACTTGAGAATGTAAAGTGCTTAAATTCGTCATTGCGAGGAGTGCAACGACGAAGCAATCCAGAATATTTATAAATTAATGTTACTGGATTGCTTCGTCCCCTTCGGGTCCTCGCAATGACGGGAAGCGAAATTATTAGGGAACCAAGGATTGACTGAACAAGTATTATCAGTACAGGATTTGCAGCTAGGTATAGCAAATGAGCATGATATGGCTATTGCTGTTAATCGTATTGCATTTTCAATTGCCCCTGGAGAAACTTGCGCTTTACTTGGTGAATCTGGCTGTGGCAAAAGTTTAACGGCAATGGCTATTATGCAATTATTGCCACCAGCAGTGCAGATCATTAATGGTAGCAATATTCAATTCAACCAACATAACTTAGCAACATTACCTGAAGTCAAATTGCGTCAATATCGAGGGCATCGTGTTGGTATTGTTTTTCAAGAACCCATGACATCATTAAATCCTGTGTTGACGATTGGTGATCAAATCGCTGAAGCAGTTAAAGCACATGAACGTTTGCCGAGTGCTGCACTGAAACAACATGTCATAGAGTTATTAAATGATGTTGGCATTCCTGATCCACAACAACGTTATAACGAATATCCGTATCAATTATCTGGCGGTATGAAACAACGAGTGATGATTGCAATTGCCATTGCTGGCAAGCCTGATTTGTTAATTGCTGATGAACCAACCACCGCATTAGATGTCACTATCCAAGCACAAATTCTTGCATTGTTAAAACAATTACAAACTAAAACCGGGATGGCAATTTTATTAATTACCCATGATTTAGCTATTGTTAATGAAGTCGCCGATAGATTAATGATCATGTATGCTGGTAAAATCGTCGAACAAGCTACTTGCCAAGCGTTTTTTGCTGATCCATTGCATCCATATAGTAAAAAATTATTGGCAGCGTTACCAACTATTCATAAACGAGACCAACCCTTAGCAACGATTGCAGGTCAAGTACCTTTTCCAGAGCCTGCAAAACAAGGTTGTTATTTTGCTGATCGTTGTGATTATACCCAAACGATCTGTAACACCCATACGCCACGCTGGCTGCTACCTAAAGAACAGCATGGTGTTTTATGTCATCGTTATGATCCGCGTTACCAACATTTTTTTACCACTAAAGTAGCACAAAAAACTACTTCTAAACAAACATTGTCAGCTACAAAGACCGAAGATGTTATTTTACAAGTGCATGATCTCAAGATTCATTTTCCAATCTATAAAGGTTTGATCAAGCATGTCGTTGGTCATGTAAAAGCTGTAGATGGCGTAAGTTTTAATTTGCGGCGCCAACAAACATTAGCCTTAGTTGGAGAATCTGGTTGTGGTAAAACGACATTAGGTAAAGGTTTATTACAGTTAAATCCGCTTTCAGCAGGTGAAGTGATTTTTGCAGGTGAGTTAGTTCGCCAGCGCATGCAAATTATATTTCAAGATCCATTTGCATCAATGAATCCACGAATGTTGGTGGGTGATATTATTAGCGAAGGAATGCGCGCTCATCGGATCGGAAAAAACGCGCAAGAACGGCAGCAAAGAATTGATACATTGCTTGCGCAAGTGGGCTTGCCAGTGTCAAGCAAATCACGTTATCCTCATGAATTTTCCGGTGGGCAACGCCAGCGGATCTGCATTGCTAGAGCGTTAGCAGTAGAACCTGAATTGATCATTTGTGATGAGCCTACAAGTGCACTCGATGTGTCAGTGCAAGCGCAAATTTTAAATTTATTAAAACGTTTGCAAGTTGAATTAGGTTTATCCTATTTATTTATTACTCATAACCTTGCGGTGGTGGCTTATTTAGCCGATTCAGTCGCGGTGATGTATCTTGGTAGAATAGTAGAATATGGTAACGTTAATGAAATTTTAACAATGCCAAAACACCCTTATACTCAAGCGTTATTAGCAGCTGTGCCCAAGCTTGATAAAAAGCATAGTAATAAAGCCAAAGAAGATCAGCGAAATATCACAGGAGAATTGCCTTCACCCATTAACCCGCCTAAAGGTTGTCATTTTGCACCACGATGTCCACATGTGATGGAACAATGTCACAAAGTTTATCCAAGAAAAACACAATTGTCTGATTCTCATTATGTGCATTGTTATCTTTATACTCACTAGATATTTCGTCAATAAATGCTAGTTATCGTGCTACCCTCGTCATTACGAGGAGTGCAACGACGAAGCAATCCAGATTTTCATTGAACAATACTTCTTAGCTTACCGCGCGCTAATTGAGTTTTAATAATATCACCAGACTTCACTTGTTTAGCATCACGCACAATAGTGCTGTCATCAACTTTAGTGACGATAGCATAACCACGCTCAAGCGTTGCTTGTGGACTTAATGCATTTAACATTTGCGATAGCAATAGTAAATGCTGCTGTTTCTTGGCAAGTTCATTTGACAATGTTTGCGTTAAGCGAGTTTCTAAATGATCAAGTTGCTGCATGATCTCTAACAATTTTTGTTGCGGATGGCGTAGGGTTCGTCGCAACCAAGTGACCATTTGCTGTAATTGTGCTAGTTTGTGTAACATCTTAGTAGCTAAGGTACTTTGTAAGTGTTGTAATTGTTTAAGATATTTTGTTTGATCAGGGCAGACAAGTTCAGCTGCGGCAGTGGGCGTGGCAGCCCGAAGATCAGCGACGAAATCAGCAATCGTACAATCAATTTCATGGCCCACGCCACTGACAATCGGCAATTTGCTGGTATAAATTGCGCGGGCAACCACTTCTTCATTAAATGGCCACAGATCTTCGAGTGAACCACCACCGCGGGATAAAATAAGCACATCACAAATATTATGATGATTAGCAAGCTCAATAGCGTGCACAATTTCATTAGCTGCTTTCTCACCTTGCACACTAGTAGGATAAATAATGATTGGAATTGCTGGAAAGCGCCGTCGACAAGTGCTAACAATATCACGCACAGCTGCACCAGTTGCTGAAGTTATAACACCAATCTGCTGTGGCATTGTTGGAATTGTTTGTTTATGTTCAGGAGCAAATAAGCCTTCTTTATGTAATTTTTGTTTTAATGCTTCAAAAGCTTGGCGCAATAAGCCATCACCTGCAATTTCCATATGCTCAACAATTAATTGAAAATCGCCACGCGGTTCATACAAACTTGGTTTAGCCATAGCGATAACTTGCATACCATTCTCTGGTGTAAAACCAATATTGTGATTGCGTCCGCGAAACATTGCACAACGGATCTGGGCATTAGGATCTTTTAAAGAAAAATACATATGACCGGATGAAGGCTTGCTAAAATTCGAAATTTCTCCTTCAATCCATAATGTGGGTAATGCCGAATTGATTAAGTCATGCACTTCATGATTTAATCGAGTCACCGAATAAATGTCTCGATCAGGGTAAAGTTTCCGGTAAAAATTTGCGCTATTATTTGTCATTGGTTTACTATAATCATGAACCGTAGTAAGGGTAATTATAATTTACTATTAATCATAGTAAAATTATTAGACTAACAATTTAAAATGTATGATATTATCTGTCATCAGTGTAGCTTAATCAAGATAGCTCGGGTGATGAATTAAATAGTATAGCAATCAAAGAGTTACTTAAATTTTAATGATTAACCGTTGGAAGAAATGTATAATATTTATTCGCCCATATGGTTGGTGAAATATTTGATAATTTCAAATTTTTATGTATAATATAGGACAGTTGTCAAGGTCAAAAATCTATTTTATGAATGTAAATTCTCCTAAAGTTTTATGATATTATGTATATGCTCTTAATAAATTAAAACACAATTGTAAAATGTAATGATAAAAAAGAGGGTTAGCACATGACGCAACCATCAGTCAAAAGAAAACGAGGTCGTACTCCAAGTGGTAACAAGGATCTGCGAGAAAAGATGAATACTTCAGGCCGAGGAAAAAAGAAACAAAATAAAAACGGCAAGAATGATAATATTGTTTATGACTATAGTGCTGAGTTAACACTGGATGATACTAGTTTTTTGCAGACTTTTAATGAAGATTCAATGTTTGTTATCCCTATTAGTCTTTCTCCGCGAGGCCCTGTACCTTACCATGAGGCAGCCCAATTTCAAGCTTATTTACGAAAAATAAAAGAAGTATTAGATCAAAACGGCTTAATACGTGAAGGAACTGATTATAAAAAATATATCCAGATTATTATTACTGACACACTACAAGAAAAGAATTTCTATATGGATTATTTTACCGGCAATCATCCATCTTTGATAGCCAAATATCCTAATGATGAATCCCAAAGATTGTTAGCAGGATTACGAAAGTTAAAAAGTTTGCAGAATTCAACGGAACAACAAACTCACACTCAGTTTCACGAGGATAAAGCTTGGCTAGGCAAGGCTAGAGAAGTTGCCATAGCAGAAGGAAATGAGTGGTTAACGCTAAGTGTGATGAAAATAGTTGAAATTTTTCCTGATCTTAGCCTTAATGCGGTTAGAAGTTGTATTAAAAAATGGCAAGACTTTGAAACAGAACTTAATCAATGTGAAACAGAATTTGAAACCTTTCTAAAAACTTTATCTAGCACAAATTTTCAGGAAAAGCCTGATCAAAGAGAAAGGAAAGGAAAACAAAAAAAATCACCGTTGGCACCGTTTGAAGCTGCAGTGAGAGAATTAAAAAGCGAACGATTAAGAATTGAAATGGGCCAGATGAGAGACCGTATACGTGAAGCTTTGCAAACGAAGAAGCCAACAGGAGAAGCACCACATCAAAGTAGAATTCATAAAGAAGAGAAAGGTAAAGAGAGAAAAGGTAAGCAAAAGGAAAGTGCAGAGGTTAATGAGCTAGCAGGCATATACGCAAAAGCTAAAGGTGCGCAGGTTGAACAATATGGTAGACGCGAAGCTATGTTTTCATGGTATCTTTCTAAAAAGATGTTTCCAAAAAAGCAAATTTTTCATGTTTATCCTACTCCATTAAATGCGCCAATGAACCATGTATTAACTGGGTTGGAAAAAGAGAAGTTTGTTAATGTTGGAGTGAAATTAACTGCTATTCCTCGAGAAGGAGAGGGTTGTGAAAGCGGTGATAATAGTGATGATGAATATGATTGGGAAGAGCAACAGGAAGCGAAAGTGACATGTACCGAAGTGATGTTAGGATTACGACTAAAACAAGAAGGACTTGCTCTACAGCAGCGACAGGTTGCTATACAGGCTGAAGCTATTAAAGCAGAACAGGAAGCTTATTTTGAAATATTGCAACTTTTTGATGAAGGAAAAATAAATTTACAGCAAAAGGCAGCAATGCTGGGGCAACTGTCGTCTAATAATCCACTTAATGCTGCTGTACAACCTTCATCAAGTAGAGTGCCTCCGCTTGCTTATAATAATGGCTTAGCCAGTAATAGTAGTTCGTCGTTTTGGAACGGCGGCGGCAAGAGAAAATCTCCTCGAAATCGACGTGGGGCGGGCGCAACTAACGTAGTTTCTTTTTCTGAACATAATAATGGTACGGCTGCTGGTAGTAGTGCTCCTACAGAAGAACGAAATCTAAGAGAAAGCGGCGGTGGAAGAAGAGGACGAAAAAGGTTTGTTAGTAGAGGTGGTGGTACTTAGTAGGTAGTGGTATAACAGCTTGCTAGTAAGAAAATAAAATTCACTCTCTATGTTAAGTCCTAGAATTATAAAGCAGCACAAAATAACAAAATAAAGTAGAGGACATCAATGCGAACAGGGACGCTTGCATTTTTTGCAAGTATTATTGTTTTTTGCGTTATTCTTTCAAGGATCCCTCATCCTATTTTCATTCTTGGTTTTATTCCCATTACAATTATTTGCTATAAATTCTTGCCAGTTAAATATTTCATAATTTTGTTAGCATTCTTATTAGGATTAAGCTGGGTTTGGATGTTAGCGTATTGGCAATTAGCTAACATGCTACCGCATTCGTTAGAAAAGAAAACTTTATCCATCAGTGGTGAAATCATTTCTTTACCGGCCATCAATAATCATCGGGCGCAGTTTGAATTTTTTATTAGTTCTAGTTCTAAGATCATACGTTTAAGTTGGTACGCACGAGAGAAAATGCCAACGCTAAAAGTCGGTGATCGGTGGCAATTACAAGTTCGTTTAAAACGCCCACACGGCACTTTAAACCCTGGTGGGTTTGATTATGAGCGTTGGTTATTTTATAAAAAAATTCAAGCGACAGGTTATGTGGTTGCATCAAACCAAAATCATTTAATCAATTCATTATGGTATCATCAGCCGATTAATCGGCTGCGCCAAATATTGCGTCAGCATTTGCGCATTGTTTTGCAACAATATTCTTTAGGTGGCGTGATCATTGCAATGATCATTGGTGATCGCAGTGGCATTAGCAATAATCAATGGCAAGTGTTTCGTCATGTCGGGCTTAGTCATTTGATTGCTATTTCTGGTTTGCATATTGGGCTTATCGCTGGTTTTAGTTTTATGCTGATCAATATATTATGGTGCTGTTTACCGCGACTATGTTTATTATTCCCAGCTACACAAGCCGCAGCAATTGCTGCAATGCTTACAGCTGTTTTTTATAGTGCATTAGCAGGGTTTTCCTTGCCCACACAACGTGCTTTGATCATGATCACCATGGCAATGTTGAGTATTCTTTGGCGTCGATCTTTATCGTGGGATCGAGTGTTATTAATTACCTTGTTAATTATTTTGATCCTTGATCCATTTGCAGTACTGACGGTAAGTTTTTGGTTGTCATTCACTGCAGTTATAATAATTTTATATGGCATGAATGGACGACTTAAGCCAACGGGTTGGTGGTGGCGTTGGGGGCGAGTGCAGTGGGTGGTTAGTGTTGGTTTGTTGCCGTTAACTTTATTATTTTTTCAGCAGTATGCATTAGTTTCGTTTTGTGCCAATATGCTTGCTATTCCTTGGATTGGTTTTGTAGTGTTGCCATTATGTTTGTTGGCGACGATAACAGTATTAATTGCACCAACGATCGGAGCGATGCTATTAACTTGGGGACATGCACTTTTCAATTTGTTGTGGCCATTATTAGTTTGGTTAAGCCAGCAGCGTTTGGCGTATTGGCAACATACTTCTGCTCATGTGTGGTTTATTATTCCGGCAATAGTCGGCGTGATATTATTATTAGTACCACGAGGTTTTCCTGGGCGTTGGTTAGGTGGGTTATGGTTATCTCCGATGTTGTTGTTATCTGCAGCAAGCCCAGCGTATGGAGAAATGTGGCTAAGTTTATTAGATGTTGGCCAAGGGCTAGCAACCGTGGTGCGTACTGCACACCATACTTTAGTGTTTGATACCGGTACTCGCTACAATGCTAATTTTGATCTAGGAAAAGCGGTGGTAGTGCCTTTTTTGCGACAGCAAAATGTCAATCATATCAATAGGCTAGTGATCAGTCATGGTGATTTGGATCATATTGGCGGGATGCATTCCATTTTGCAGCTTTTAACTGTTGATAGCATCGATACCAGTGTCGTAGCGAAAGTAAAACGCTTAGCGCCAGTGTTTTATGCAAAAAAAACCATAAAATTATGTCAAAAGGGTGAACATTGGTCGTGGGATGGGGTATCATTCACCTATTTGTATCCGCCGCCAACGCGCTTGCATTTAGCAAATAACAGTTCATGCGTATTGCGGATCAGTAATGGGGCGGCGACAGTATTGTTAACAGGGGATATTGAGGCGCAAGCGGAGCGTTATTTAGTGCGTGAGCAAGCAAGTGTATTACCAGCGACAGTGTTAGTAGTACCACATCATGGTAGTGCTACTTCATCAACGTTGGTATTTGTACATGCTGTGCATCCGCAATATGCTTTAGTCGCGACGGGTTATTTAAATCGTTATCGGTTACCGAAGCGCAAAGTAATAGAACGCTATCGACGAGTAAACGCGATGATATTAAATACCGTAACTAGTGGAGCGATCAGTTTGCATTTTGATAAGCATGGCAAACTTATTTTGTTACAACGTTATCGGCAACAACATCAACATTTTTGGCATGTATACTCCGTCATTGCGAGCGGAGCGAAGCAATCCAGGAGCAGCACTGGATCCCACGCTCAAGCCGTGGGATGATGGAATTAAGGGCAAGTATTTAAATTATGAGTAATAGCACAACGAAACCTAACGGCTTTAATGTTTATAAACGTTTATTAAGTCACATGTGGCGTTATTTGCCGATCTTTATTTTAGGCATTGTCGCGATGATTGTTGCTTCGGGTACCGAAGCAGGTTTCACATGGTTATTAAAACCGATCTTGGATCAAGGTTTCATCGGGCGTAATCGTTTATTTCTCGAATGGTTGCCGTTTATCATTATCACCGCATTTATTATGCGCGCAACGACAAGTTTTGTATCACAGTATTGTATTGCTTGGGTAGGTCGATACTTAGTGATGAATTTTCGTGAAAAATTATTTCGTCATTATCTCTCATTGCCAGCGACATTTTTTGATGAACGCAGTTCAGGCAAATTATTATCAGTGATCACTTATAACGTGCAACAAGTTGCGCGTGCGAGCACACGCGCATTAATTATCGTAGTGCGAGAAAGTTGTTTTGCCGCTGGCTTGGTGGTAGTCATGTTCATTAATAGTTGGCGCTTAACGTTGATTTTCATTGTAACGGTGCCGCTTATTGCTGCAGTGGTGATGATCAGTAGTCGTCGCATGCGACGCATTGGTCATCGCATTCAAGATGCGATGAGTGATGTGACTCATATTGCGCAAGAAGGGCTTGAAGGTTATAAAGTGATCCGCAGTTTTGGCGGCCAAAATTATGAAGCTAATAAATTTCATCGGGCAGTGCAAGATAATCGACGTCGAGAAATGAAAGACGTGGTTGCTGATGCAGTTGGTTCGTCGTTAGTACAGATCGTGATTGCAATGGCGATTGCAGTCATGGTATTTTTGGCAACGTCGTCTAGTCATTATGGGATCTCTGCGGGCGCGTTTGTGTCTATGATCGCGGCGATGCTTGCAATTCTCAAGCCAATGAAAAATTTAACGACAGTAAATAGCATTATTCAAAAAGGCATTGCTGCAGCTGAAAGTATTTTTGCAGTGTTGGATGAAACACCAGAGCAAGATCTTGGCGACAAGATCGTTACCGATCTGCAAGGCGAAGTGCATTTTAAACAAGTTTATTTTCATTACCCACAAGCTAAAAAGCAAGTGTTAACAGATATTAATTTAGTGATTCGTGCGGGTGAAACAGTTGCACTAGTCGGGCGTTCTGGAGCTGGCAAATCATCCTTAGCTAATTTAATTCCCCGATTTTATGAACCACAACAAGGTATCATTACAATTGATGGTACCGACATTCGTGAATTCACTTTAGCATCATTGCGCCGACACATTTCTTTAGTATCACAACATGTCACTTTGTTTAATGATACTGTGGCGCGCAATATTGCTTATGGTTCATTAAGCCAAGTTGATCGGCAAACTATCGAAGCGGCATCAACAGCAGCGCATGCGATTGAATTTATCCGTGAATTACCGGCGGGCTTTGATACGATCATCGGTGAGAATGGTGTATTATTGTCGGGTGGACAACGGCAACGCTTAGCGATTGCACGTGCGATTTTAAAAAATACGCCAATTTTAATTTTAGATGAAGCAACATCGGCGTTAGATACGCAGTCAGAACGGTTTATTCAAGAAGGTTTAACAACGTTAATGCAAAATCGAACGACATTAGTGATAGCCCATCGCTTATCAACCATTGAGAATGCTGATAAGATCGTGGTGATGGAAGCAGGCAAGATCATTGAAGTTGGCACTCATCAACAATTACTCGCTAACGATAAACATTATGCTAAATTACATGCGATGCAATTTAACGAAACTTTGGTATCAGCCGCGGCATCCGCTTAGTTATGCATTAGCGCCTTTAGCTTATGTATTTCGAAGTTTGGTGTATTTGCGCCGGTGTTGCTATCAATTAGGCTTTAAAAAAGTTAACAAATTTAATGTGCCAGTCATTGTTGTTGGTAATATTACCGTGGGTGGGACTGGCAAAACACCATTAGTTATTTGGTTAGCCCAGTTATTGCGGCAACAAGGTTATCAGCCTGGGATCGTTAGTCGTGGTTATAAAGCACAACAAACTCAGTTTCCGTATTTAGTACAAGCAAATGACACAGCAACAAAAGTGGGTGATGAACCATTATTAATTGCTCGCCAGACCCAGTGTCCAGTGATGTTGGCCCCAAAGCGCGCACAAGCGGTGCAAGCATTATTACAACAAACTCAATGTAACGTGATCATTGCCGATGATGGCTTACAACATTATGGCTTAGCACGCGATATTGAAATTGCGGTGATCAATGGTGAACGACGCTATGGTAATAATCGGTGTTTGCCAGCTGGGCCATTACGAGAACCTAAATCGCGCTTATCCACAGTCGATTTTGTGGTGGCTAAAAATCAAGCCAATGATAACGAGATCAGTATGCGAGTCATACCACAAGCATGTACCCAATTAATAAAATCCGCTGATCATAAACCATTAGCTACCTGGCAAGGCAAAAAAGTTCATGCGGTTGCTGGTATCGGTGATCCCACAAGCTTTTATGCATTGTTAAAACGTGCGAATTTGATTATTATTGAACATACGTTTGCAGATCATCATCGTTATCAAGCTACAGATTTTGCTTTTGGTGATGATTTACCAATTATCATGACAGCAAAAGATGGCGTAAAATGTGAAGCTTTTGCCGATGAACGATTTTGGGTGTTGCCGGTAGCGGTTGAACTTGATGCAGATTTTGCCCCGGCACTTTTGGCAAAGCTTAATAGCTTAACGATTTAACAAGGAAATAATTCCAATAATGAATGCAAGTCAGGGATTTAAATCAATATTATTGTTGTTAAGTATTATTATAATAATGTGTCCATTCAATGGCGCGTTAGCCGCACAACATTATGCTGATCCGAGTAAACCCATTTTTGTATCAAGGCGCCAATCACGTTTCACTATTCGTTTGCCGGCTAATCGTACTACAGGTTATGCTTGGTATTTAGTAGAGTATAATTCTGTACTGATTAAGCCACTCAAGTATCGTTATAAAAAATTGGACACTAAACGGATCGGATCAGGTGGTTATGCTATATGGACATTTACTGGATTGTCGAATTTTTTAAAAGTGCCGCAAATGACATTAGTGAAATTAGTCTATGCACAACCGTGGAATTGGCAACAGGGCAAGCAAGTGACGTTACAAATTTTTTCGCAACGTTAGTTGAAACCGTCATTGCGAGGAGCTGAGCTCCGAAGCAATCCAGTATCATTGTCTGATGAAAATTTCTGGAATGCTTCGCTGCACTTGCTATGACAATGAATAAGGTTGGAATCAATTAAGGATAATGAGTATGACGACAAATCGTGAAGTGTATATCGTTGATGGTGCCCGTACCCCATTTTTAAAAGCACGCAACAAACCAGGGCCATTTTCAGCATCAGATCTAGCCGTGTATGCAGGTAGAGAATTACTTGCGCGACAGCCATTTAATCCCAGTGATCTAGATGAAGTTATCTTAGGGTGTGCTATTCCTTCACCGGATGAAACTAACATTGGGCGCGTGGTATCGCTACGTTTAGGCTGTGGCAAAACAGTGCCTGCGTGGACGGTGCATCGCAATTGTGCGTCTGGCATGCAAGCGCTCGATAGTGCGATGAAAGATATTGCCAGTGGGCGGCACGATTTAGTATTAGCTGGCGGTTGTGATGCCATGAGTCATGCACCGTTGCTATTTAATACCGCGATGGTCAATTGGTTAGCGCAGTTTTATGCAAGTAAAACCATAGTCCAAAAATTAGCATTGCTTGCTAAGTTTCGCCCAGGGTTTTTAAAACCAGTCATTGCGTTAAAACGTGGGCTTACCGATCACATTTGTGGTTTAGACATGGGGCAAACTGCGGAGAATTTAGCATACCGTTTTAACATTACTCGATTACAAATGGATGAATTCTCAGTACAAAGTCATCGGCGTTTAATGCAAGCGCAGCAAAAAAATCATTATCCAGAAATTGTTAATGTTTATGATGATAACGGTAACTTTTATTCATATGATGATGGTATGCGTGCAGATTCATCAGTAGAGCGCTTAGCGAAATTAAAACCATTTTTTGATAAAAAATATGGTGCGGTCACTGCAGGCAATAGTTCACAAGTGACCGATGGTGCAGCATTGTTATTGTTAGCAAGTGCGCAAGCCGTAGTAAAATATAAATTACCCGTGTTAGCACAATTAATGGATGTTGAATGGGCCGGGGTTGAGCCGGCGCAAATGGGTTTAGGGCCAGTACATTCGACGCCGCCATTATTACAGCGACATAAATTAAAATTTGCTGATATTGATTATTGGGAAATTAATGAAGCATTTGCCGCGCAAGTGTTAGCATGTTTACAAGCTTGGCAAGATGAAGAATATTGCCAACAAAATTTAGGTTTGTCAGAAGCGTTTGGCGCTATGGATCAAGCACGCTTAAATATCGATGGTGGTGCTATTGCTTTAGGGCATCCGATTGGTGCTACTGGGGCGCGTTTAGTATTACATTTAGCACAAGTACTGCGACGCCAGGATGCTAAATTAGGTGTTGCAAGTTTATGTATTGGCGGCGGTCAAGGCGGCTCAATATTAATTGCTAATGTTGATACGGTGTCGAAATAATGGTGGCGTTAACATCGTTTATTGATGTCGCAAGTGACAGTCATTTTCCATTGCAGAATTTGCCATTTGGGGTGTTTAAACCCGATGCGCAAACAGCACCACGGATCGGTGTGGCGATTGGCGATTTAGTTTTAGATTTACAAGTGATTGCCGAGCATGGTTTATTGACAGGGCCTGAGCTGCGTGACCATAAAATAGTGTTTGCGCAATCGAGTTTAAATGCATTTTTAGCATTAGGACAATCGGCTTGGCGTGAAGCGCGCACTACCGTAATGCAATTATTATGTGCTGATGAAGCAACTTTACGTGATAATAAAAAATTACGTGCGCAAGCATTGCATCGCCAAGATCAGGTTAGTATGTTATTACCGGTAACCGTGCGCGGTTATACAGATTTTTATTCATCTAAAGAACATGCGACTAATTTAGGTAAAATGTTTCGCGGTAGCGACAATGCGTTAATGCCGAATTGGTTGCATATGCCAATTGGTTACGATGGTCGTGCCAGTTCGATTGTGGTTAGTGGCACTGACTTTGCGCGACCATGTGGGCAGATCATGCCACCTAATGCAGACAATCCTATTTTTTCAGCGTCAAAACGTTTAGATGCGGAGTTAGAAGTTGGTTTTATTGTCGGTAGTAATTCTAAATTGGGCGAGCCGATCAGTACCCAAGCAGCACCGCAGCATATTTTTGGTGTAGTGTTATTAAATGATTGGAGTGCGCGTGATATTCAAAAATGGGAATACCAACCATTAGGGCCATTTTTAGGTAAAAATTTTTGTACGTCAATCTCACCTTGGGTGGTAACCTTGGATGCTTTAGAACCGTTTCGAGTATCAGGACCAAAACAACAGCCACAGCCATTACCGTATTTGCAGTGTGAGCAAGCGTGGAATTTTAATCTGCAATTGCAGATGCTACTTAAAACCGCGACAATGACCCAGCCTGACACGGTGGCTACGACTAATTTTCGCCAAGTGTATTGGAATTTTTGTCAACAAGTTGCGCATCATACTATTAATGGTTGTAATTTGCGCACTGGGGATATTTTTGCTTCGGGCACCGTAAGTGGTGATCAACCTGGCAGTTATGGTAGCTTCATTGAATTATGCTGGGGTGGTAAGCAACCATTAACATTATCTAATGGCGAAACTCGGACTTTCCTTGAAGATGGTGATAGTGTTACGATCACAGGTTGGTGTCAGGGTGATAACTATCGGATCGGGTTTGGCGAAGTAACTGGCACGGTATTGCCGGCATTATCAAAATGAGGACAAAATGGAATACCAACATTGGCAATTAGAAAGCGATGAAGATAATGTGATGTGGGCATGTCTAGATCGCAAAGATCGATCAGCCAATGCATTAAATCATGAAGTTATGCAAGAGCTTGCAGACATTGTTAAGCAAGTTGCAAGGCAACAAAGTTGCCAAGGTTTAATTATCACGTCTAAAAAAACCAGTGGTTTCATTGCTGGTGCTGATGTCAGTGAATTCACTAAAATTAAAACCGAAACTGAAGCTATTGATGTCATTAAACGTGGCCAAGCTATCTTTGCTCAACTTGCTGCGTTACAAGTACCAACGTTGGCTTTGATCAAAGGGTTTTGTTTAGGTGGTGGCTTAGAGTTAGCGTTAGCATGTGATTATCGCGTCGCCGTGAATGATCCAAAAACTCGTTTAGGGTTGCCTGAAGTAATGTTAGGGATCCATCCAGGGTGGGGCGGCACAGTGCGTTTGCCACGCTTGCTTGGCCCGGTCAAAGCATTCACTTTGATTTTAACAGGGCGGCCAGTCGATGCGAAAAAAGCTTATTGTTTAGGTTTAGTGGATGCTGCAGTTCCCGAACGACAAATGTATCGCGCAGCTAAAACCATCATCAAAAATAAAAAATCACCTCGTCGCGCAACCTGGCGTGAAAAATTGTTTAATTTGCCAGGCTTAAAAGAATTATTAGCTAAAAAGATGCGTGCGATGTTAACAGCTAAACGCGTTAGTCAAAAACATTATCCGGCGCCGTATGCAGCTATTGATAATTGGTTAGACGTCAATGTTAATACTGAAGCTGCATTTGAGCGTGAAGCGGAATCTATCGGTAAACTCATGGTGACTGACACTGCGCGAAATTTATTGCGCGTGTTTTTCCTACAAGAACAATTAAAAAGTTTTGCGAAAGATATTAAATCAAACATTAAGCATGTACATGTGATCGGTGCCGGTACTATGGGTGGTGACATTGCTGCTTGGTGCGCGTTGCGAGGTTGTACGGTCACCTTACAAGATAAAGAGCCCGGCATGATTGCTGGTACAATAAAACGCGCGCATAAATTATTTAATAAGAAATTAAAACAACCACGGTTAATTCAAGCTGCAGTTGATCGACTAATTCCAAATATTTCAGGTTCAGGTATTAAACGTGCTGATTTGATCATTGAAGCAGTATTTGAAGATGTTAATTTAAAACAAACCTTATTTAAAGAAATTGAAGCGCAAGCAAAGCCGGACGCGATTTTAGCTACCAATACCTCAAGTATTCCACTAGATGAAATCAATACCAGCATGCAAAATCCGAAACGTTTAGTGGGCATTCACTTCTTTAATCCAGTAGCGATGATGCAATTAGTTGAAGTCGTTTCGGGTGAACGCACTAGTGAAACGGTGATGCAACGTGCTATGGCATTTGTTAAACAAATTTCACGCTTACCGTTGCCAGTAAAAAGTCAGCCAGGGTTTGTGATCAATCGGATCTTGATGCCATATTTATTAGAATGTGTGCGTTTGTTAGAAGAAGGAATTAGCAGTGAAACAATTGATGCGGCAGCTGAAAAATTTGGTATGCCGATGGGGCCAGTTGAATTAGCAGATGCGGTTGGCTTAGATATTTGTCTATCGGTTGCCGAAAAACTCACAACCCATTATGGGGGTGAAATTCCTAAACAATTAACAGAAATGGTGAAACAAGGGCGCCTAGGGCGCAAAGTTGGGCGCGGTTTTTATAGCTACAGAAAAGGTAAAGCGGTGAAAAAAACAACCCAGCAGACTGTAACTAAAGTTAATTCACACGATATTGCGGATCGCTTAATTATGCGGATCATCAATGCATCGAGTGCTTGTTTACGCGATAAAGTTATCGCCGCGGCGGATTTATTGGATGCTGGTATGATCTTTGGCACAGGGTTTGCCCCATTTCGTGGTGGGCCAGCACATTATGCCGCAAGCTTTACTGATGGTGAATTGCAACAACGATTTAATGCGCTCGAGAAAGAATATGGTGAGCGTTTTAAAATCGATTCAGGAATGGAACAATTGATTAATAGTGATAAACAAGGTGTGGAAACATGATAAATGTATGTAAGGTGTTATCTGTTGGCTTAATTTTATTGTTGGTTAGCCAGCTAGGATTTGCTATAACCTATAAATTACCAGCTGATGGTAGCGATGTTGTTGGTGAAGTAAAAGTGATCCGTGCACGCACGCGTTCAAACTTCGATAAAATTAGCCGGCATTATGATGTTGGTTTTTATGAATTACGCGAAGCTAATCCTAAACTTAATCCGAAAAAAATTCCTTACGGCTCATTAGTAGTATTACCAACGCAATTTATTTTGCCGCCTGGACCACGTAAAGGTATTGTCATTAACCTTGCTGAATTACGTTTATATTATTATCCACCCGGCAAAAACATTGTTGTTACTGAGCCTGTTGGAATTGGTAAAGTTGGTTGGAATACAATAACGGGTGATTTAACCATTATTCAACGGCGCAAAGATCCTGTGTGGAATGTGCCAGAAAGTGTTCGTGAAGCTAAAGCCAAAGAAGGTATTTTGTTACCGCGGCATTTTCCACCGGGACCAGAAAACCCATTAGGTAAATACGCTTTGCGGTTATCAATTCCTAATTATCTAATTCATGGCACAGTTGATCCTCGTGGAGTTGGTAAACGTGTCAGCGCGGGTTGTGTGCGCATGTTTCCAGAAGACATTGAAGAATTATATTATTCAGTGCGCGTTGGCACCCCAGTGCGAATTGTGGATCTGCCATACAAATCAGGTTGGAAAGGCGATAAATTATATTTAGAAGCGCATGTGCCTTTGCAAGAAGAAGCAGAGCAATATGCTGCGAGCACAGATCCAATGGCGAAAGTGATCACCACTGCGTTACATAAACATTCAGGTGATGTTAATTGGGCAATTGCTGAATTAGTAGGTAAGCGTATGAGTGGTATGCCACAAGTGATTGGCGAAGATAAAATCATCGAACGAGTTATTGCTGAAACGGCGAGATCTGATAATGATCCGCAATCTGATAATAATGTTCAGCAAAATCCTAAGCAAGAGATTGCTGCGATAGAAGCAGTGCATTAATTTTATTTATTTTTCTGGATCCCGCGGTCAAGCTGCGGGATGACGAGTTTTCTGGGATGACGAGTCTAGCAAGGCTACGGCATGGCAGTATACTTCAGTAGAACTTTCTTCCAAACCATCGGTCTAAAAAATTGTTCAATATTTATCAACAGCATCTTGCAGTACTGCCATATGCTGATAAGGAGTTGAATATGAACAAGATTTCTAGAAATTTTCTAGTGGCGATGGGCTGTGCTGGTTTACTATTTGCCGGCTCGGCATTTGCTAATCAAGCAATAAAAACCCAGCCACAAAATAAAGCATTAACAACCCCATTAATCAATCCACAAACGCTTGCTTACGATCGTTATCGACGATACTTCATCTGTTATCGTTGGGGACGAAATCGTTATGGTGAGCGTGTCAGACGCTGTACGTATCCACGGGTATATTATCACCCATCAGTGCCGCATCGTGCTTGTTGGGGCCGATATGCACGGTTTCATTCACGTCACGCAGCACATCATTGGCGTTGGCGATATTGTGGACATCGTAATTGGCGCTGGAGATAAAGGCGCTAGTTAATAAATAGCCAAGGATGGCAAACTAACCAGATCCGTGGCAAATACTAGAAGCTGCACTATACTCAAGGCAAATACATGGAGAGTGTAGGTGATGGTATGAAAATAACCATAAGACTTACGATTATTTTATTAATAACAATAAGTTTCGTTGTACCAGCAGCAGCTGATGCTAAGGGCAAGAAACGTTTACCACGCACAATTAAAAGTAAATATGCGGCGATAGTTGTGGATTATCCTTCAAACCGGATCATTCATATGGAAAATGCAAATGCAGTGCGTTATCCAGCATCGTTAACAAAAGTAATGACGCTATATTTATTATTTCAAGCATTAGATAATCGCGAACTTAGTTTAAATCAAAAATTGCCAGTGTCAAAATATGCGGCTAAACGCGCACCAACAAAATTAGGTTTAAAACCCGGACAGACAATAACAGTTAAACAAGCTATTTATGCATTAGTTGCAAAATCGGCAAATGATGTCGCGGCAGTTGTTGCCGAAGCTTTAGCAGGTACCGAGCGCGCTTTTGGCCAGCTGATGACATTGCAAGCCAAACTATTGGGGATGAACAGTACGGTATTTTATAATGCATCAGGTTTGCCACATCAACAACAAAAAACCACGGCTGCTGATATGGCTAAACTCGGTGTAGCAATGCTAAAGCGGTTTCCGCACTATTATCATTATTTTCAAACCCAACGATTTAAATATAAAGAACGTAACTATCGTAGCCATAATCATTTGCTGCGATTGTATCCAGGCTGTGATGGAATGAAAACTGGCTATATTAATGCTTCTGGGTTTAATGTATTGACATCGGCAGTGCGTGATGGCCGCCGTTTAGTGGCAGTAGTAATGGGTGGACGTTCAGCGCGTTCACGTGATCAGCACATGACAATTTTGTTAGATCGTTCATTTAGAAAACTTGGTTATATTACTTCTAGAGATTAATCTGCAATTGGTAGGCGCACAGAAAAACACACAGTCGTGCCAGGAACATCGTTAGCAATGTCAATATCAAAAATCCCGCCCATTAGGGTGATAATTTTGCGGCAACATATTAAACCCAACCCATAATCATTGTGATCTGAGTTAAGCAAATGCGCACGCTTTGCTGCATCGATGCCAATACCAGTATCTTTAATATCAAAACGAAAGACGGATTGATTATTATCAACAATTTTATAAGTGATGATTAAATCAATTTGGCCTTCAGTAGTGTTTTTGACAGCATTATATAACAGATTATCTAAAATTTTAGTCAAGTATACTGGATCACCGATTAATTTTTGCGGATGATCGGCTGGCATGCTGAGATTAAACTTAAGTTGTTTTGCTGCTGCCATTGTTTGATATTTTTTAGCGTTGGATGTAATTAATAATCCAAAGTCAAATTTAGTTTTTTGCAAGACGAGCATGTTTGCTGATAATTTAGCATAGTCTATAGTGTTAGCTAAAAAACGCAATAATTCTTCTCCAGTTTGCTTTACATCAGCAATAACATCATTAGTAATAGGTTGCTGTTTAAGGTTGCTAAGCATGTTGTCAACCGAATGTGATATTTTATGTGCCATGCTTGCAATAAATACATTTTTTTCTTGTTGTTGTTGCTTGCTTTCTAGTTGAGCTTTGTTTAATAAAGCTGATTGCTTTTTATGTTTAGTTATTTCATTAATGAATTTTTCATTAGTTTCGATTAAAGTTGCATTCTGGAATTTTATGGCTTTTTCTACTTGACGTTGCGCAAGGAGCTTGCTGCTAAGCTTATCATTAGTGTGAGCTTGTAATTGTATAGATTTGCGCAGATGAATGATAATATAAGTAATAATAGAAATGAGCGATAAAAATAAAGTGAATAACAAAATACGAAAAATAGTATTTCGAGCAATATATTTTTCACGTTCCGCTTGATAAAGCGCATCTAAATTATCAATGATATTAACTAAATTAATTTCTAGTAATTGACGAGTAACAGTGTTTAAACGAGGATGATAATTTAAAATAGTTTTAGAATGTTTTAGGGTGTTTGTAAGTAATAACTCATTTTTGGCGGTAGGATCGGGCTTGGTAAGCGTTTTAGGAAACTGCTCAATAATATTATTAATTTTTGTGGTTAGATTTTTGTTGCTAGAAATATTTGGGTTAGTTTTCAGTAATATGCTAAGTAACAAATTATTTAATAAATCACTATGGGCAATATTTTGAGTTGTGAGGATTGAAATAGCTATTGGTAAATAAATCACAGAATTACGCAAAATCGAATGATTGCGCAAAAATGCTATCACTAAACGTTTTTTAATAATTAATTTTTCAGCTAGGGTATTTTTATATTCAACACCAGGGGCATTATTTTCTTTAATAAATTTGTTAAGTTTAGATTGTAATTGTGACATGTGTTGTAGACTTGATATTAATGGATCATAATGTGGCAAGAAGCCATAACGAGTTCGTAGAATATTTTGATTTAAAATTAAAGCATCGCCTCGATATAAATGTAGAATGTTTTCAGCGTTAGCATAACGATCTTGATAAACAAATGATCTGGTTAGAAAATATAATACAACGGCAGCGATAATTACTAGAAAAATAACGATATAGCGCCATTTCATGTTTTTGATCCCTGTTGCATGCCAACGGAAAAGCAAAAGATAGTGCCAGGCACATCATCTTTGATCACAATATCAAGGTTTCCACCCATTAATTTAATAATCTCACGGCAATAAATAATATTTAAATTAACATCTTCATTATTTTCATCACCGTCGTTATCATCTAAGTTAAGCAAATGCACACGTTTTTCTTCATTAAGGCCTATTCCTGTGTCTTTAATCTCAAAGCGCAGAATAACTTGATCCGGATCAGCAATTTTATAAGTTACTGTCACCTCAATTTGTCCTTTTTCAGTGTATTTTACTGCGTTATCTAATAGATTTTCTAAAACTTTATTAAGGCGTTTGTGATCACCAATTAATTTTTGAGGGCAATCTTCAGGCAAATGCAACTTAAAAGTAAGTTGTTTAGCTTGCGCAAGCTTTTGATATTTGTTAGCACAAGACGTCATTAATTCATGGAAATCAAAGCTAGTTTTTTCCAAATTAAGAGTATCAGCTTCTAAATTAGCATAGTCCGTCACAGTATCTAAAATTTTATTGATGTTGACCACAGCGTCATCAGCGATAGTGTTATTTTTACAATTTTTTATAATAGTATTAATCGAGGTGGTTATTTTATGGATTAAATTAGCAATAAAAACATTTTTTGCATGTTGATTTTTTTTGCTTTCTTCTTGTGCTTTACGCAGAAAATCTGATGTTTTTTTATGTTTAGTGATTTCATTAACAAGCTTCTCATTAGTGTCGATGATAGTTTGCGTACGATTTTTAACTTCTGTTTCCAGAGTGACATTTTGATGTTTAACTTCTTCTTCAGCTTTTTTGCGAGCATCAATCTCACTATTTAATTTGGTATTAGTTTCTGTTTCTATGCGTAATGATTTACGTAAACATATGATCATATAAATAATTATAGAGATAAGCAGTAATGAGAAAATAAATAATAATATTCGATAAATATTAGCTCGGGCAATGTATTTATCACGCTCAGAACTGTAAAGTGAGCTTAGACTATCTATCACATCCGTTAAATTAACTTGTAACACTTGACGTGTTAAAGTATTTAAACGAGGGTGATACGTTAAAATAGTTTTAGTATGTTTTAACATATTAGTTAGCAATAATTTATCTTTAGTGTCAGTATCGGCATATGTGATTGCTTTAGGAATTTGTTCGACAAGGTTATTAATTTTAACTGCCAAAGCTTCATTGGCTGAATTAGTGTAAAGCAATACATTAAGCAGTAAAGTATTTAGTAAGTTACTATGAGCAACATTTTCAGTTGTAAGAATTGACACAGCAACAGGCAGATAAATCACTGAATTACGTAAAATGGAATTATTACGCATAAAAGCAACAACTAAGCGTTTCTTGATATTAAGTTTTTCACCTAAAGTGTCTTTAAGGCCGATGCCGGGAGCCTTATAGTCTTTTACAAATTGACTAAGTTTGTCTTGTAATATAGACATATTTCGCAAGCCTGATCTCAATGGATCATAATGCAATAAAAAACCAAATCGGGTACGTAAAATATTCTGATTTAATGCTAAGGCATCGCTTTTATATAAACGTAAAATCTGCTCAGCAGCGGCATAACGATCTTGGCCAACAAATGAATTGGCAAAAAAATACAATACGATAATCAAGGCGATTGCTAACATAATGATTGCATAGCGCCACTTCATGGTTTTAATTCCTTGTGTTTACCAGTGAGTGTTTGTAAAAATTTTACAATCAATTCAACGTCTTTTTTCGGCAAAGTACGACCTAATTGATATTTAGCCATGATGTTAACAGCATCAGTGAGGGTTTTTGCTGAGCCATCATGAAAATAGGGAGCAGTTATCGCAACATTACGCAAACTTGGTACTTTAAAAACAAAACGATCTTGCTTGCGACCAGTTACATTATAACGACCATAGTCTGCTTGCGTTACATTACCACGGTCTTCAAAATAATTGCCAAAGACTCCAAATGTTTGGAACATATTACCACCGATATTAATTCCTTGATGGCAAGCAATACAACCATAGGATTTAAATAACTGGTAGCCTTTTAATTCATCGGGCGTGAGTGCGTTTTTGTCGCCTAATAGATAACGATCAAAACGAGAATTAGGTGTGATCAAAGAACGCTCGTAGGTGGCAATAGCGTTTTTAATATTAGTTGGGTTAATGGGCTCATTGTAGATTTCCTTAAATAAACGCACATATTTAGGGTCTTTTTTTAGCTTGCCAACAATCTCAGGCCAGCTTGAATCCATTTCAATCGGTTTATGAGTGGGGCCATCAACTTGATCTTCTAGCGCATTAGCTCGCCCATCCCAGAATTGCGCAATATTGTAATCAGCATTATAAACTGTTGGCGCATTAACTTCGCCAATTCTGTTTTTAACGCCAAGTGATTTTGCGCGATTATCAACGCCACCTTTACTAATAATGTGGCAACTTGCACAACTTACGGTGTTATCTTTAGAAAAACGTTTGTCATGAAATAACATTCTGCCTAAATCGACTTTCGCTTTGTCGAGTTTAATCGATTGTGGTAGTGGGGTGATCGGTTCTTGTGGTCTTGTTTGTTGCTGAGCCCATAAAGCAGTGCATAAAATTAACCATAATGAAAATATTAGCAACAAGCCAAGATGCTTTTTCATCACTGAAATCCTTTTCTCATCGTCATTGCGAGGAGCTTGGCTCCGAAGCAATCCAAGAAAATTTCTAGTTTAAGATCCTGGATTGCTTCGGAGCCAAGCTCCTCGCAATGACAGCATATAAACTTAAAATTCAATCATTACGAATATAGTTTATTAGATGATACCTGCTCTGACTGTAGATTGCCATACAGCAAGTGTTGCGCCATAGATTGATCAATATATTGTTTAGAAAAAGGATGAGAAAACCAAAGTGCCCAAATTAAAGTAATAGCAAGTACTTTAACACAGAGTATAGCGGCAAGCTCAATGCCAAGCAGGCGGCACTTTCGTTTGGTTTGCGTTGCGGTATTCATGAGCAAATGGTAAACTATTGTTTATTAAAAGGCAATAAACGTATTAAAATCAAACAAATTTACAATTATAAAGCACATAAGAGCAATATAACATGCAGATAGCAAACATTTTAAATAAACACCCCTCGGTCATTCATGCAAATGACATGCAAGAACTATGTACGCCTTTAAAACAGCTTGGGATCACTTATTTCGGTCACGCCCGGATTGATGAGGCTGGTGGGCTTACTACTAATTGCAATGATCCAAAATTTTTCAGTCATTATTATCAGCAAGCATTTTATCAATATGACCTGCATTTGGCTGATCAAATAGACAATGCCCGTTACTTTTTATGGGATTTAGTTGAGCGTTATGGTGCGACTGAAACCTTGTATCAAACCGGCATTGAATTTGGTTTAAGTCATACGTTCACTATTATTGAAAACATTGGCAAAGTTCAAAACTATTATCATTTTGCAACTAAGCCTGGGCATGATTACATGAATGAATTTTATTTACAGCATGTTGATCTGCTTGAGAAATTTGTTGCTTATTTTAAAGATGCTTTATTAGAAAATGGAACCTTAAATCAAGCTTACCAAGAAGCTCATAAGGTCAATGTTAAAATTAATCATGGTGGTTATTTAATTAAGAATAGTTTTGGTAAGTTTGTTAAACAACATGATATTATTCGATTCTTGAATAATATTGATGAGCGTAAGCAAAAGTTTGAATATCAAAAACCAGTCATCAACTTAAATACTAATGAAATTTATTGTGCTTATTATTTATTGTTAGGCAAAACAGCGATAGAAATCGCTCAAATATTAAAAGTATCATCAGTAGTCGTAGCAAACTGTATTAAACGTTTAAAGCAGTATTATAATGTAGACAGTGATCTTAAATTAATCGGCGCTATTTTATCATCAAACGTGCTTGCTAACTCAAAGTTATTTTCATTTGCGGAACTTAATGATATTACTGCTATTTTATTGAAACGTTTTCATGATGATATCCAAAAAAGTTAACAACAAAAAGCTACATTGGCATTGGCATAATCAAGTTATGATTCAATCTATCAGATATTTCTTCCAGGAGATCAGCTGTTTTTCCGATGTTTTTGCGGGTAAAACCATTACCTCGTAATCTTCGCTTGATAAACCCATCTATAGTTTCGGGATAAATATAACAAACATAAGGCAACGCTTTTCTTAAGTTTTTGCCAACCTTTGCTCTATAATAATCAATTTCACGGCCTGTTGGAGTACTTCTTCCTGTAGTGTCAACTTGCAAAATAGCATCGATTATTCCTTCTCGTATTTCTTCTTCTGTAATTTCTTCTCCAGTTAATGACACGATATGTTTGACGAAATCAGGATCGTGAAAATATTGAGGATATGCTTGTGCTTCTGGTATAGCCATCGATGACCAACCGAGACCAGGGCGAATGGTTTTGCCGTACATTAGTATTGGAATTTTAGCACGTAATTTCATGGCTAAGGGAATACGAAAAATTAAATTAGCAAGCCCCATAGATGCATATTTTGGTTCTACACAAGCAAGTTGACCATAAAACAACTTGAAATCACCGCAATGTTGATGGTGAGATTTGATAATAGTATAAACCGCAAATGATGCCATCTCGTCATTTATAAAACACTGCTCTGTAAATGAATTGTTTTCAGCTTTAATTTCAGTGGGTAACAATTTAGTATAATAGTCATCGAGTGTGATAGGGCCAGCGGGATCTTGTAACCGAAAAGTTTGATCAGCTAAAGCGCGAATTTGTTTTCTTTCATTCTCGGTAAGTTCCACAGTTCGTTTATGAACAGCCTTGATTATTTGGCCATCATCAGCACGTAATTTTGTTATCAAAGAAGAACCAGACGAAGATTGTTGTGTTAATTTAGGTCGTCGTTGTTTGCTTGCATTTCTTTTTTCAATTTTTGCATTATGTTGCTGCATTAATTGAATAACAGTATCAGAATAATTAGAATCATATGGACCTGAAGCAACATAATCATCTCGACAATCCAACAACCATTGCAGCATTGTGCAATCATTCGTTGTATTAGCATGAATAACAGCCCAATCAAATGGTGTTAGTCCACTATCATCTTGTTTCTCGTCTCGGCCATAGTGATAAAATTGTTTTAATAATTCAAGGTCATTGTTTTTTGCTGCTTCATGAACCAGTGTTGTATATTTGTTAGGATCAGCGCGATGTTTTAATAGTATTTCAATGATTTCGGCGTTTGCCGCACACTGTAACAATCCAAAAGTGCTAGGGTAGCCTTCACGAATTTCGGTAGGTTCAGTAGCAGCGCCGCGTTGCAATAATTCAGCGAGTAATTCGGCGTGGCCTTCACCTGCAGCTAAATGAGCTGGAGTAAGTTGTAACGGATCGGGTAAATTAATTAAATCAGGATTTTGATTGAGTAGCTTAATGACTTTTGCCGTTTCTCCCATAATACACGCATGATGGATCTCATGCCGAGTAGGCGGTGGTTTTTTTTCTTCTTCTAATAAAGATCTTTTGTGAGATTCAGCATGTGGTTTATTAAGATTATAGATATTTTTATCTGACGCAATTTTTGCCCAGAGTTGCACATGCCTTTTAGTCCAGGAGCAACGGCTTGGAACTTTTTCTGCATATTTATACAATTCTAAAAATATGAGGTAATTCCCTAGAAATAACCCCATCCATAATGGCATTTGATTATAGGCATCGCGGCGGAAAATGCTATCAGGATCTTGCTGTAAAATGTTTTTAACGCGCGGAAGATCACCGGCAATGATTGCACTACCAAGTTCTGTGCGACCTTTTGGTATGTGTCTATGAAATCGACTTTCGTAGCGGCTTTGAAAAAGACCTGAACCTGGTGTTCGGTGATTGGTAAAAGGATGGTAGTGGCCTTCAGGTATTGGTGGACAATTAAATATATCATGCCAATCAGGCAAGTTATTGTAAATATCGTCTTGTTTTGCAAGAGCGCGATAATCAAGTGATTGTGCTAATTCAAAAGCTTTACGGATATGGCTTTTTAACTTGTTTCCTAATGGTGATATTTTTTCATCGATAATAGCAAGAAAACGATTTAATGGTTCAGGGTTTTGAGGTGATACAACTACGCCACATCTAAAGCGTTGATCAGTTGCTTCAGGGTCACTATAGCTTAAATAGTCAATATCATTATTTTTTAAAATTGATGTAACTTTTTCTTTAACACCTTGACGCGGAATGGCAATTACAGAAATAAGGCCATCTACACCTAGATGGATCCCACAGCCCATTTCGCCAATAGCGGCTTTTTTGTTAGGATTGTGACCCCACCAATTGCCTAAGGGAAGCAGAACTTTAGGATTGCGACCCCGCCAACTTTTTAAAGGAAGCATATCCTTGACCGCTTCCTCATAATTAACTGAAAATTGAGTGTAATGAGCAGTTACTCCGTCATGGCGCTGAATTCGTCGATGAGTAGAATAGATTTCCCAATCTGTTCGTCTGCCCAAAGGAATAGTGCAATAGCCTGGGCTTCTTGGTGAGAAAAAATTACATCTCGGTAAAAGAGTTGATGGACGAATTTTCATAATGAGGCAATTTTAGCAGATTTTTATGCAGTTGCAACATTTTTGTGCTGATGCTTGGCAGCGATGAAGCAATACATCGTCGGTACGACAAATAAGGTAAAGCAAGTGCCGATCGTCATACCGACAGTGATCACTAAACCAATATCAAACCGTGATACCGCGCCAGCACCAGTGGCAAACAATAATGGTGCTACCCCCATCACCATGGCTGCAGTGGTCATGAGAATAGGACGCAAGCGTAAAGCGGCAGATTTTTCAATCGCTTCACGTATGCTCAAACCTTCCTGTTGTTGTAATTGATTGGCAAATTGCACCATCAAAATACCATGTTTGCTGATCAAGCCAATTAAAGTCACTAAACCGATCTCGGTGTAAATATTTAGCGTAGCAAAGCCGAGGTTCAAGGGAATTAATGCACCGCAGATTGACATGGGTACGCTAATTAAGATGATCAACGGATCACGATAACTTTCAAATTGTGCTGCTAACACTAGAAAGATAATTAAAATCGCGAAAAAGAAAGTGTAAATTAAGGCGGCGCCTTCTTGAATAAACTGGCGCGATTCACCGGCATAATCATAACTCATGCCTTTAGGTAATAGTTTTTGTGCTTCTTGTTGCAGAAAACGCAAACCTTGCGACACCGTTTTGTCTTTACTCATCGTGCCTTGCAAGGTTGCAGAATTTAATTGTTGGAATTGTGCTAGGGTGTTAGGTTCAACTTTGGTGCTTAAAGTGACAATGCTCGATAGCGGCACCATTTGGCCGCCAGTAGCGGGTAAGTAATATTGATTAATGCGGTGAGGATTAAAGCGATCGCTACGAAATACTTGCGGGATCACTTGATAACTGCGATCAAACATACTAAACCAATTCACATAATTTTCACCGAGCAATGCTGCCAACGAAGAACCAATGTTTGCCATATTAATACCAATAGCACGTGCTTTATTACGATTAATACTGATATTTAATTCAGGCCGATTATATTTTAGCGTTGAATCAATGAAAGTGAATAAGCCACTATCAAGCGCATCAAGACGAATTTTTTCTGCAATTTCATATAAAGCTTGAAAACCAGTGGTGGTAGTGATCACAAATTGGATCGGTGGGCCGCTGCTGCTGCCAGGTAATGGTGCGGGTTGTTGTACGTAGATCTGCAAACCAGCAACACTGTTAATTTTACGTTGTAACAATGGAAATAATGCTTGTTGCGTACGTTTACGTTCATCCCATGGTTTTAATATCATGGCAGAAAAAGCTTGATTAACACCGTTGCTACCGTTAACACTAAACGAATCTTGTTTTTCATCAAATGAATTAAATATAGGGTAAAAAGAATTAGTGAAAGCTTGCATGTAATCAATGTTGGCGTATTGTGGTGCAGTAGAAAATAAAAATAAACTACCTTGATCTTCGATTGGCGCTAACTCTGAAGGGATTGTAACAAATAGAAATACACAACTGATCAAAATCACCGTGGCGAATACTCCCATCACCGGTCTATAATCTAGTACCTGATGCAACGCATATTGATACACAGTTTTTAATTTCGCAAATGCTTGATCAACGCGTTTCACAAACGGTTTTTCTGAAATATCTTTAGATAAAATTTTGGCACACATCATCGGTGACAGGGTTAGCGCAATAACCCCTGATAACACCACGGCCGCGGCTAAGGTAAAAGCGAATTCTTTAAATAAAGAACCAGTTAAACCGCCGAGCAAACCAATAGGTGCATATACTGCAGCAAGTGTGATCGTCATGGAGATGATCGGTGAAGCAATTTCACGTGCACCAACCAACGCTGCTTGCAGCGGTGCTAAACCTTCTTCAATATGCCGGTAGATATTTTCAACCACTACGATAGCATCGTCTACCACTAAGCCAATCGCTAATACCATCGCGAGTAAGGTTAATAGATTAAGCGAATAACCTAACAATAACATTAAAAAACATACGCCGATTAAAGATAATGGAATAGTGATCATGGGGATCAACACCGTGCGAAATGCACCTAAGAATAAAAAGATCACTACAATCACAATAATTGCTGCTTCAAAAATCGTTGCAATCACTTCGTGGATCGATGCACGAATATATTTCGTGCTGTCGTAAACAATTTTTGCTTTTAAGGTCGGCGGAAATTCACGTTGTAATTGTGGAAACATTTCTCGGACTTTAGAGATCACTGCAAGCGGATTCGCCGATGGTGTCGCTTGAATACCGATAAATACGGCTGTTTTACCATTAAACGACACTGATGTATCATAATTTTGCGCGCCTAATTTGGCAATGCCAATATCTTTGATCCGAATTAAGGTAGTGCCATCTTGTTTCACCACGATTTTATTAAATTGTTCAGCATTATGGAGATCTGTGCTAGCTTGAACATTAAATAAAACAAACTTACCTTTAGTTTGCCCAGCAGCTGCTTGATAATTATTGGCACGCAGTGCTTGCACGACATCATCAGGTGAAACATGTAACGCTGCCATGCGTGTGGTGTTCAACCAGATCCGCATTGCAAAAATACTGCCACCGAGAATTTGAGCTTGGGCAACGCCACTAATGGTTTCAATTTGTGGCACCACTACCCGGGTTAAATAATCGGTAATTTGTTCCGGCGTCATTTGATCACTAAAATATGCCATATACATAAGATCAATTTGATCGCCAGTTTGTTTATCAATCACCGGATCATTAATATCGCGAGGCAATTGACTACGCACGGCAGATACTTTGCCAGTAATATCCGTTAGTGCTGCATTAGGGTCATAATTTAATTTGATGTAACAATTGATAGTGCTAGTATTTTCAGTGCTTGCTGCAGTCATATAATCAATACCATCAGCGCCAGCAATCGATTGTTCTAACGGCGTGGTGACAAACCCTTGCATAAGTTCAGCACTAGCGCCTGGATAAGTCGTCGTCACCGAGATCATGGTATTTTCCATTTTAGGATATTGACGAATTTGTAAGGTGAAGATAGAACGTAAGCCAAGCACTAAAATCAAAATGCTAATCACACTGGCTAAAACGGGGCGGCGGATAAAAAGATCAGTAAATGACATGCATTACATCTCCACCGTATTATTGATCACCACCCGCGTGTTATTTTTCAATTTTAATTGACCTGAAGTTACTACTAAATCGCCAGCTTTGATCCCTTTAGCAATTGCAGCTACGGTACCACGGCGCTCACTCACGGTAACAAATTGACGCACGACATAATAATCTTTATGTGATGGCAATGGTGAAGCGCTTAATTTTTTGGAAATCGACGCAGTGATCTTAGCAAATAAACGCGAGAAAAACCCTGCTTCTTTGTCAGCAGTTTTTTCTGGATGTTTACTCGAATAAGGTTTGATCACGTAGATGGAATCACCATATAAACTATAATCTACTGCTGTTTGCGGTACGGTGATCACATTGTCTAATTGCGGGCGGATCACATGCACATCAGCAAACATACCAGGTAATAATAATAATTTATCATTAGGAATAGTTGCTTGTACGTTAATAGAACGCGTTTGCTGCGTCACTTTAGAATTGATAGCATTAATTTTTCCTTTGAAGATCATGCCAGGGTAGGTATCTACCATAACATCAACTTCTTGTTTGACAGAGAGATTTTTAAATTCTTGTTCTGGCAAAGAAAAATTAACGTACAAAGGATTTAGCGCTTGCAGCGAAACAATAGGATCACCCGGTGACATGTAGCTGCCAAGATTAATTAAGCGAATGCCAAGTTTACCAGTAAACGGGGCAGTGATATTTTTTTGCGCCAGTTGTGCTTGAACTTTTTGCACGTTAGCTTGTGCTTCTTGCAATTTAGCAGCAGTAACGTCGGCAGCTGATTTTGATACCGCATTACGCTGCGCTAAAATTTGGTTACGAGTATTATTGATTTCTGCTAACTTTAAATTAGCCAAACCATTATTGAGTTCAGCTTCGAGCACACTAGTGTCAAGGTGAACCAATAAAGCACCTTTTTGCACGACTTGGCCAGAATCAAACGTTATTTTAGTAACTGTGCCAGAGACTTCAGAAGTGATTTCAACACCGTTAATCGCAATAATGGAACCGGTTGCAGGGATAAAAGGGTGCCAAGTTTTAGCAATTGCCTTAGATGCCGATACCGCCACTGGCGGCGGCACATAATTCGCTCGCACGTAATTATCAACAACTTTTCTAATGCCCCACCAACCAAAAATAGCGCCAAAGAAAACCACTAAACCGATGATCATGAGCGTCATTTTTTTGGTCATGGGCGTTCCTTGCAATTAAGATGTTGTTTTAATGTTACAATCTTAAAATAAGTCTTGGGTAATGGGAAGTAGATAGTTTTTAATCAAGCATTGAAATTAATTGTAAACGGTTGTGATTATGACAGACAAAATCCGCAAAACGCAGGCACAGTGGCAGCAACAATTAACCAGCCAGCAATTTCAAGTTTGTCGTCAGCGTGGCACAGAGCGGCCATTTACAGGTGAGTATTGGAATTGTAAAAAATCGGGCATTTATACTTGTGTTTGTTGTGGTGCTGAATTATTTAAGTCAACTGATAAATATGATTCGGGATCAGGCTGGCCGAGCTTTATCCAAGCTATCAATGAATCGGCAATTGAATTGCGCGCGGATAATAGTTTAGGCATGAAGCGAGTGGAAGTGGTTTGCGCGCGTTGTGATGCACATTTAGGCCATGTGTTTGATGATGGTCCACAACCGACCGGGTTACGGTTTTGTATTAATTCTGTGGCTTTGCAGTTAAAATCAAGCTAGATGATGGGTGCGCCTCCATATTCTCATACAGAGTCGCTATCCATAGCGGCACCCAAATTCGGTATAACCTTCCAGTCGGTCGGCACTGTAGCAAAGCTTATTTTAATGATCAAGCATTTTTTAAAATCTTTTTTACTAGTTTGTGTTAGAGTTTTTAGGTTTTCTAATAGGAAACGTTTTATTACATTTCTAAGGTTTTTCTCAGTTTGTTTAACATCATCAAATGTTTCTTTTTGTCCATTTTACGAACATTCATAATTTTCCATTTTAATGCGGGCAATTGATCTAAATGATTAAATGGCAATAGAGAAAAGTTTGGTTCACCTTGTTTCATAGAAAGCAAAAACTTCCGCTCATTTTCTGTTAGGTTTGCCAATATTTCTTGTGCTAGTTTTCTTCTGGTAGTGATCAGTTCATCGAGTGATACTGGTTCTATAGTCATATTTTTAAATTCTTTAATATAGAGCGAAGCAATATCCAAAAAATTTGGATCCAGTAGTTCGTGAATTGGCCTTGAATCGCAAGCAAGGTACACCACAAAAGTCTGTCTTAGCAAGTCGGTTATACCTTCATTTTCAAATAATAATTTTATATCAAATAAATCTCTGGGATGTTGTCTGTTAAGTGCAGCACATATTTTACCTGCATAAATGTCATTAAAAGATGCAATGGGAATATCGTCAATGAATTCTCCAAATTCTTGGGTGATTTTTTTAGATATCGGCAATTTATTAATACCAATGACAGCACCTCTAAAAATGAAGTTTGGTTCAATTTTCACAATAGATTTCCCATTAGAAATCATGAGTTTTGTAATGTGCTCTTTGTTTTTCGATAATTTTTTATTAAGTTTTACATTAGATATTCGTTTTATAATTGATAATCCGAGTTTATTTAATGCTCGATTCATATTTTTAATGGTGCTTTCTCTATTTTCTATATGAATATAAGTTAGGTCTATATCAACAGATATTCTTGGAAGGTCTCGATAAAATAAATTAATTGCAGTACCTCCTTTTACTACAAAATTATCTTGTTCTCTTAAACAAGGTAGTATTTTAAGTAAAAGTAAAAATTGATCTTTATATTCTTCGCTATACATTAATATTCTCCTCTAAATCGTCGATATAAGGATATGACAATACAAGTTTATATTTTGAAAAGTATTTCCCACCAGAGTTAACTGTTCTGTCTCCTGAGCCCAGAGCAATTTTATCAGTGCGTAAATGTTTTAAAATGGGTAGTTGACATAGATCTGCTAAACATAGAAATAGTCTTTTAATGAGAATATGGCGACAATTTTCAAGAAGAAGTTGCATGTTTTTAGGACGAATTGATTGAAGATTTTCAACTAAATTTGCGGCATGTTCAACGCTTATATTTTCTGGGACAAGGTACAATAGTTCCAAGATAGCGCGTTCTGGTTCAGAAACAATGAGCTCTAATCCGTTGATAGCTAATGGTTTCAAACCGATTTCTTTATTAAAAATATGACATTGTTTGTAGTTAAATATTGCTTTTTGATTAAAATACTTAGTGAACCATCCAGGTAATTTGCTCTTAGTAGATGAAGTGTTATATAAATAAATCAATTTTTCTGGTGCTAATTTTAAATAGTGTGCTAAGCCACTTAGTTCTAAAGCAGTAAGGCCACCTAGATGAATATTTTTCTTGAGATCATATTGAAGCGCATAAAGTCCCCCTTGCCAAGTAACTTGGTCATTTTGACGGATGAAAGCACCAACACCTACTCGTTGTAGCCAACCTGAACGACAGTATTTCTGGATAAGTTGATCTGAAAACCCCTTGGCTTTTAATGCGCTCGTCGTTAAAATGGCATTATTCGGCCAAGCTTGATGGAGAAGCTGTAATTTGTTTCTGATTTCTATACTCATGGTATAGATTATAGCTATATTTTAAAGTATTATCAAGTAATGATGATGCTTTTTAATACCAATTTACAATAACGTATTGAATGTAACAAATGGCTTTGTCAAAAACAATATTAAGAACTGTATAAAATGCACTGAATCGAGTTCTAACTGGTTACAAAAACAAGGAGGAAATCCATGAAAAAAATTTTCTGTTACACAATATTCGTAATGATCCTAATGTTAGCTTGCATTAAAAGTTTTGCATTAACGCTAACAAGCTCCGCATTTGTCGATGGTGGCATGATCCCAACCCAATATACGTGTGATGGCAAAAATATTTCGCCACCATTAAGTTGGCAAGGAGCGCCTAGTAATACCCAATCGTATGTCTTAATCATGTATGATCCTGATGCGGTTAAAGGTACTTGGGTACATTGGGTATTGTTTAATATTCCTAGCACAACTAATTCATTACCAACCGACGTGCAACAACTGCCAAAAGGTACTTTAGTGGGTGATAATAGTTGGGATAAAGAAGAATATGGTGGGCCCTGTCCACCTTCAGGCACGCATCGTTATGTTTTTAAATTATATGCGTTAAATAAACCACTATTTTTAAAAGAAGGCGTTAACGTTTCTGCAGTGCAAGCAGCAATGCAGCAACATATATTGGCAATCGGTGTCTTGGTGGGGACTTATAAACGTTCGGAGTAATATCTTATGTCAGCGTATACAATCTATCATAATCCAAAATGCAGCAAAAGTCGGCAAACGCTTGCGCTGTTACAAGAACATGGCATTGAGCCTCAAATTATTGAATATTTAAAAACGCCGCCGACAGTGAAGACATTAGCAAGTTTATGTGAATTATTGCAAAAACAGCCACAAGCGATAATCCGCACGAAAGAAAAATGTTTTCATGAATTAGGCTTAACTATCACTGATCAAAAATCACCACAACAATGGTTGCAGATCCTCGCTGATAATCCTATTTTAATTGAGCGACCTATTGTGGTTAAAGGTAACAAAGCCGTGATCGGTCGACCACCCGAAAATGTATTGACCTTATTAAAAAGTAGTTAACGGAATAAACGCAGCAGCAATGCCGCCAATAAAACCAAACAAATGACCTTCCCACGACATAGATGCTTTGCCGGGCAACAACCCTGATAACAAACCACCAAAATAATAAATGCATACTAAAGAGATAATAATGCCCATTGCCGTAGGAGCATAATATGCATTAACGAGCAAATAACCTAGATAACCCATGATTAAAATACTCGCGCCAATATGTAATCCTTTGCGCCCAAATAGCCACGTACCTATTCCACCTATTATCGCAATAATTAAAGTAACCGAAATAAGCGTAGTTACGCCACTGATCAAAATAAAACTGACAAATACTAATAATGGGATCGAATTAAAGAATAAATGATTAAAATCAGCATGCAATAAAGGCGCAGTGAAAATGCCGATCAAGCCATGCCAGCTACGCGGATAAAGCCCTAAAAAATTTAAACGATATTTCAGCAAGTAATTCAATAAGTGAATCGCCCACAAGCCTAGGATCAACAAAAGGACCAAAGGAAGATTGGCTCGCATAAGTACCACGATCCCTTGAAATTGCGCGATGAGGCTTTGCATAATGGTATAAATTGACCACTTTTAGTGTAAAAATGGTTATTATAGGGCAGAATTTACAGGAAAAATAGACGAATCCAAGATATTTTTGTATAATAAATCTTCTGTTTTGAGTAAAGGTTAAGAGAAATGGCGCGTGATCTTGAGGCACAAAAATGTGCGTGGCAATACTATTTATCGCAAGTTGCTAGTCAAGTGTATCCATTACAAAGCTGGTGGCGGTTTAATAAAGCCACTTTTGCAGATCATGTAAAAGCGATTGATTCAGACGACGGTTTACAATTCAAGATCGATAATCAATTACTTGATGAGTGGAAAAGACGCTATGATGTTGAGCGTTTTGAGAAACGTTGGCCAAGCATTCGTAATACATGGTGGAAACGATTTTTTTTCGATCCATTTGGGCGCAAACGTCGTGCTCAGCTTGTTTTGCATTATGTTCAACTTTATCAAGCTGTAACGACAACCAATAGAGAACAGATCAGGAAACATACTGGGGCTTTAAGGCCGTATTATCCTAGTTTAATTTCTATTTTGGAACAATCGAAAGTATTGGCAGACTCTTTAGAAGGTTTTAATAACGCGCTAAAAGTGAAAGTTTATGAGATTATTAGCAAAAAGTGTTGCAACCGAGGAAAAACTTTTAAAGAGCTCTGGAGTTCTGCTAGAGAGGTAAAACAAAAGTATAAGGAGGAATTAAAAAAATATTCAGAAGGCATTGCATTGTTAAAGTTAAAAGACATACCCAATGATTATTATAAAAAATGTCGCGATTATACGAAATCTTTGTTTGCAATGCTTGATAGCTTAAATGAACATCAGTACGGTAGTATTCAATCGCTTATAGCAAAAGCTAAATCTGTACCTAATGTCAGTTTTTCTCAACAAACAGCGGAAGTGGCGAAAATGGCAATTATCTTACGGCCATTTCCAAGTGAGTTTCCGTATCTTAACCTAGAACATGCATTTCATCGGCAGTTTTTATTATGCCTGCAACAAAACACGGCAGAACCCAAATTCTTGCAAGCTATCGCTAAAGTGTATAAACATATTTGGTTGCAGAATTATAAAATTCCTACTAATAATGTCAGATATCTAGAGTCAGAAGGTGAGTTGCTTATCCAAGCATTAACTAGGTTTATTGATTATGAAATTGAACTTTGTTGTCAAAAATTGATTGATCTAAATAACAACCAACGCTTTGCAGAGACACATCCATTACTTGAAGCAATAAATAGATATATTGATTTATCAATAATATCTAAAGAGCAGAAACAACGAGTATTGCAAGCTAAGCAAGAGTTTAAGAATACCATGCAATTATTTAATCAGCTGGTTGAAATAAAAGTTAATTGCTCAAATGATATTATTGTTCCGTATAACCAATGCAGTATTGAATCGGTAGATACACTCAAGCAAGTAAATGCTATCCATCGAAAAACATTGTTAACAAATTTTGCTGAAATAAAAGTTGCTAATAAGCAATCAGATTATGCAAGCTATTTTATTGAGAGGCTTGAACAAGCATTAATTACACAACTGAATAAATTTTTTAAAAATCATTTGCAAAAGTTTTTTACGCTACATCGCTATCAACAACCTCAGCAACAACAGCCACTGTCCACAACAACACACGCTTTGTTTAGCAGGAGAGCTTCTCGCTCCCAAGAACAATCCTTAATGCAGCAGTTTGAAAAACTGAATAAAGAAGTTTTTGAGAAAAAAGCAGAAAAAGCTTCTAATAAATTAGAGCTTTTAATTTATCAAGCGTTATTATCATTAACGCAAAAAGCAAGTGAAGTTAAAGACCCCTCATTAACTCCAGAAAAATGGGCGGAACAAATGAGTGGCTCAGTGTATATAAAAAACTTGTATGCTCCTATTCGTAAATATTACCGTAAAATTATGAGAGAATTTCATCCTGATAAAAATGAAGATAAAGCACATTCTTTAAAAACGATAGTAAGTACAATATCATCAGAAATAAATGATAGATATGGCGATTGGAGTGAAAATGGTAAAGGAATTCTAAAAGCATGTCGTTGCTTATATCTAGAAGAGTTTCATGGTGATAATAAGGAATATACTCAAAGGAAAAATCTTCTTGAAAAACTAATAAAAAAACAGAAATCACTAATCAATTTGAATAAAAAAATTATATTTGCACATGAAAAATTACTTACCTTATATGCTAAACAAATAGCAGCAGCATCTTTACCAAAAGAAAAAGCGCAAAGTGTTCAACTAAGTATGTAAAGTCAATGCTCTTTTAATCTAATGATTTGTCTAGATATAAAGCAGCACAATCCCCTTGATGCGTCGTAGATATCCAGGCTACAATAGATCCCACCAACATTAATACATATGCAAAAGAGGAATAACGATGGAATTAAATAAACAACAGCAAGACATGTGTACATCGAGCAAATGGGATTTTTCTGACTTAAATGCGTTATTTTTAAATTGTACGCTAAAGAAATCACCCGAATTATCGCATACAGAAGGTTTAATTCGTATTGCGAAAGCGATCATGGAAAAAAATAACATTAACGTTGAAGTGTTGCGTCCAGTTGATTACAACATTGCTTATGGTGTCTATGGTGATATGACAGAACATGGTTGGGATGTTGATGATTGGCCGAAGCTTTATGAGAAAGTAAAAAAAGCTGAAATTCTTGTGCTCACGACTCCCATTTGGTTAGGCGAGAAATCTTCAATTTGTACCAAAGTTGTGGAACGCTTGTATTCAACATCAGGTGATTTAAACGATCAAGGCCAATATGCCTATTACGGTCGTGTTGGTGGTTGTTTGGTAACAGGTAATGAGGATGGCGCCAAGCATTGTGCGATGAATGTGTTATATTCGTTGCAACATTTAGGTTATGTGATCCCGCCACAAGCTGATGCCGCTTGGTTAGGCGAAGCAGGGCCGGGGCCATCGTATTTAGATGAAGGTTCTGGTGGCCCTGAAAATGATTTCACTAATCGCAACACCACATTTATGACGTGGAATTTAATGCACATGGCGCGAATGATCAAAGATGCTGGCGGCATTCCAGCGCATGGTAATCAGCGATCAAAATGGGCCGCAGGTTGTCGCTTTGATTACCCAAACCCGGACTACCGTTGATCCTATTGATACGAAATGGTTAACTCGCACGCTTGAATTAGCAGCGCGCGGCCGTGGTGATTGTGCACCTAACCCTGCTGTGGGTGCAGTGATCGTTAAAGCTGATCAAGTGATCAGTGAAGGTTATCATCACGCTGCGGGTCAACCTCATGCAGAAATTGAAGCATTAACCAATGCGCGACAAACTGTTAACGGTGCAACGATGTATGTATCGTTAGAACCTTGTTGTGTTTATGGTAAAACGCCACCGTGCACCACTGCGCTAATTGATAATGGGATCAGCAAAGTTGTGTATGCTTATCAAGATCCCAATCCGCAAGTAGCTGGCAAAGGGCAAGCAGCATTGTTAGCTGCTGGGATCGAATGCTATCAAGTATCAATGCCTGCTATCGATGCGTTTTATCATTCTTATCAGCATTGGGTAACATGCAAAAAACCTTGGGTACGAATAAAATTAGCCATGAGCCGTGATGGTAAAGTTGCAGGCCCGCAGGGGGAACCAGTAGCGATTACTAATGATAGCGTTAATCAATTTACTCACCAACAACGCCAACGAACTGATGCTATCCTCACTTCAATTAATACAGTCGTTAACGATAATCCTAAGTTAAATGTGCGCTTGGCGAATAAAACAATCAGCAAACCTGTTTATGTGTTAGATCCAAACTTAACATTTCCGTTACACGTGCAATTAATAACAACTGCACGCAAGGTTATAGTATTACATCGAGCGGATCTTAAGTCTTCACGTAAAACACTATTAACCGATCATGGTGTTGAATGCGTTGCGGTACCGACAATGCCATCGTCTTCGCGACATTTAGATTTAGCCGCTGTACTAGCGATCATCGGTGCTCAAGGCAACCATGATTTATGGATAGAAGTCGGACCGCGGTTAACACAAACTTGGTTGCAATCAGGTGAAGTCAATGAGTGTTATTTTTATATCGGTGATAAAAAGTTAGGAGAAGCTGCTATGCCGGGTTTGTGGTCGGCAGCAGATCTTTGTGTGGAGCTTGCAAATGAGCAAGTTTGTCAGCAACGGATTGCAAAGTTATTGCCAGCAAATACAGCATTTACCGTAGAAAAACTAGATAATTGGGTATTATGGGTTAAGGTGCTATAATTCGCCAGCAAAATCATATTAAAGTTGAGGCAATCAAAGAATGGCTAAAAGAACAGCAATAACGCCAACGCGCGCTGAAGATTACGCGCAGTGGTATCAACAAGTCATTAAAGCAGCGGAGCTTGCAGAAACTTCAAGTGTGCGCGGATGTATGGTGATCAAGCCTTGGGGTTATGGGATCTGGGAAAACATGCAAGCGATTTTAGATCAGCGGATCAAAGCTTTAGGACACAGTAACATTTATTGTCCGTTGTTTATTCCGTTGAGTCATTTGCAGCGTGAAGCCGAGCATGTTGAAGGTTTTGCTAAAGAGTGTGCGGTGGTTACTCATCACCGCTTAGAAAAAAATGCTGATGGTGAGTTAGTGCCTGCTGCTCCTTTGGAAGAACCATTAGTAGTGCGGCCAACTTCTGAAACCATTATTGGCGAAACATTTGCGCGTTGGGCGCAATCTTATCGTGATTTGCCGATCTTAGTGAATCAATGGGCTAACATTGTGCGTTGGGAAATGCGCACGCGAATGTTTTTACGCACGACTGAATTTTTATGGCAAGAAGGGCACACAGCGCATGCAACAGCAGAAGAAGCCCAACAAGAAACTTTAATGATTTTAGATTTGTATCATGATTTCGTGAATGATGTGATGGCCATCCCCTGTATCAAAGGTGAGAAAACTGCAAATGAACGTTTTCCAGGTGCTGTTAACACCTATTGCATTGAAGCAATGATGCAAGATCAAAAAGCCTTACAAGCAGGTACGTCACATTTTCTTGGGCAAAATTTTGCGAAAGCATTTGATATTAAATACTTAAGTGCAGCAGGGCACGAAGAATATGTTTGGACGACATCATGGGGTTCTTCAACGCGTTTGATCGGTGGTTTGATCATGACGCATAGTGATGATGATGGTTTAGTGTTGCCACCCAGAATTGCACCGTTACATGCGGTGATTTTGCCGATCATCCATAAAGAAGCCGATCAACAACGGATCATGGATTATTGTCAGCAAATTGCTGCGAGTTTGCGTGAGCAACAATATCAGGGCAGCAATATCAAAGTTAGAATTGATGACCGTGACATGCGTGGCGGCGAAAAAGCCTGGCATTGGGTTAAAAAAGGTGTACCATTGCGGCTCGAAATTGGTGCTAAAGAATGTGATGCACAAATGATAAGTGTCAGTCGTCGCGATCGTGCGTATAACGATCGGCAAAAGCTGGCATTGAATGAACTCAGCGCAACAATTGCTAAAGAGCTTGCCGATCTTCAACAGCACATTCACCAACGTGCTTTGGCTAATCGTGATCAACATACTCATCACTTTGATAACAAAGATGCGTTTTATGATTTTTTTAAGCAAAGTAATGGTTTTGTGTATGCACATTGGTGTGGTGATGGCGGGGTTGAATCACAACTTCAACATGATCTTGGGGTGACAATCCGCTGCTTACCACTTGCTGATCCACAACCAGGAGCCTGTATTTTTACTGGAAAACCCAGCGCGCAACAAGCTATTTTTGCACGAGCGTATTAATGATGAAAACTGCGATGATATGGATATTATCGATTCTTTTAGTATTACTGTTTGCAGCGACTATCTTCATCTATTGGGCAAATTACATTCCTGAACGAGTTGAAGCTGTACAAGTGCATTCAAGCTTTAATCGCAGCATCAAAATTTCACAACCTATCAAAGTGATGACGTGGAATGTGCAATTCATGGCAGGCAACATAAAAAATCATTTTTATTTTGATAATGGTAAAGACAATTGGCCGAGCAAAAAAACGATTTACCAGACCATCACACACGTTGCCAATGTTATCAAAACCCAACAACCTGATATTGTAATGCTGCAAGAGTTACAATCTCACAGTAAACAAACCCATTACATTAACCAAGTTAACAGGCTTTTTCAACTTATTCATAAAGATTATCCTAACTGGGCTTGCACGTATTATTGGAAAACCCAATTTTTTCCACATTATAAAGTATTAGGCCCAGTCGATATGCAATTATGTGTTTTTACTAAATATACGATTAAGCGAGCTTTGCGTTATGCACTACCAAGTAAGTTACATTATAATTTTATCTTACAACAATTTTTACCTAAGAGAGCAGTGCTAAAAGTAAATATACCTATTGCCAATTCGACTAAATCATTAGTGATCTTAACAACACATCTATCAGCCTATCATCGTGGGGTTAATACCGTTTATCAACAAGTTGATATTGCTTATCGATTATTGGAATCGATTAATGTCGCTGGTGGTTATGGTATTCTCGCTGGTGATTTTAATCAGTTACCAAACCCTAAAATGCGTCGTTATATTTACCAGCCAGAACAAAAATTATTTAATAAAAATAATACCGCAATTGGTATGTTGTTAACAAATTTTCAAAGTGCACCAAGTCTTGCTGATGCTACAGGTGAGGATTATCAACAATGGTTTACGGCTATGAGTACACGCCATGATATTAATATACCTGATAGAACCATCGATTACATTTTTATAACAGACAGTTTGCGTTTTGTTAATTATGCAGTGTTAAAAGAAGGTGCTTTGCATATTTCCGATCATTTGCCATTAATTGCAACTATTTCGTTTAATAGTGAGAATTCTCAATAAAAATAGCTATTACATGCAAAAGAACCCCGGTCTTCTTTTAGGCTTGCTTTTCTTACTTGAGACTGTTTTATTAGTAGAATTAGTTTGCTTCTTTGTATTTTCACGTTGTTCTTTTGTTGATCTATGCCATTTAAGATGCTTATTCTTATAGAATTTATTAATTGTCACGTTGTCTAGATTTTCGTAAATACGATCAAAAGCAGCAGAAGGAACTTTTGGTTTTTTAGTGCTACTTTTGGATGTTGTTACAAGGCTAGAATTGGTTGAGGGATATTTGCGTTCTAATTGTGCTGTTAACAATTTTAAACTTGTTAAATATTTTTCTTTCAGCCTTGTTAATTCATTTTTGAGTTGTTTTTCTTTGGCTTGTTCTTGTTGTAGTCTTTGATCTATTGAGTAAAAAGCTTTTGTTATAGTCGATGCACTATTACGCGGATTTGCACGTTCTTGATGATGATGTCGCCTAAGTTGTGCTCGCACTTGTAAATTATATAAGCGTTGTTCAATATCATTATACTTTCTAGCTATCTTGCTCAGTTGATTTTCTATATGGGCATTCTTAGCTTGTCGTATTCCCAATAGGCGTTCTTTTATTGCTAATAATTTTTGATTTCGTTGTGTAGTACGTGCAGAGGTACTTGGGTAACGAGGTTGCGGTTTCTGCTGTTGTCGTTTTTGTCTTTGTTCTTGTCTTTGTTTTTGTCTTAAAGCCGGTGAAGGTTGAGGAATTGCTTCTTCAGAATAGGTAAGCAGTGGACCTTCACATGCACGATCACCTTTTCCAAGCATAGTATCTAAATTTATAACGTGATTTTTGCCACTGCATTCCATTCCCGTATGCCCATGTACCCAGTGACATGTGAATTTTCCTATTTGCTTTGGGGTTTGCAACTTTATTTTTCCTGGTACTTTTTTTCTAGTCTCGGGCTTGGTAAACATAAACCGGTTCCACATAACTCTTTCAACAGGGAATGTTAATTCAATCTCTTCATTTTGATAGCCACGGCGACACTGTTCTATATCTAAAAGTTCAGAAATCCTACCCGTTATCACATAATTTTGCTGGAATTTTTCATTGATCTTGTCAATTGCTTTAGCTATTTCGTGAACATTAGTGAAATCAATCCTATAATTTCTTCCAAGAAATTTACTTGCGTGAGCTTGAATAGTCTCCAGACCAATAGGAGCATGACTATGAATTGTGAAGCATCCATATTCACTTCGAGGAGACTGAATTAAATTATAAGAAATAAGTTTAAGTTTAGGTTTATAGAACTCAAATAATTGTTTTACTTGCTCCTTAGTAACTATTCCTTTTACCATCAATTTGCGTAAGTTTGCTAATGAAGGTGCATGCCCTGGTATTCCGAGTACTGGGATTGCTTCCTCTTGTAGCAGAGTTGTTTTGAATTCATCTATATTGTCTGTTGCAACAAGTTTCTCAAGAGCAAGAGGAGCTTCAACCCCATGGTTTGATAACATAATTTCGATATCAACACCGGATGTAACAAGTTTTTTGATAATGAGTAAAATCCACAGATCAAGCCGACCTCGATCCGCTAAATCATCGCCAATAAGTCCAACGAGTATATTTTGATTTACTTCGGCTTTTTGTAAAATGTCTTCAACTGCTTGTACATCTTGAGATGTTAAGGTATCAATATCTTTGAAATATATTGCTTTGAAAATGTCATAGTCTTGTTTTGTTATATTTTCAAATACGCCATGTATAATAAGGAAATGCAAAAACCTAAGACCGTTGGCATGTAAATCACCCGTCCATATTCTATGGTTATCGTCTGCACGCATTTGCCTGCGCAGTGTAGGCGAAGGGTAGTCATTAATGTTTATCTTATCTGCATCTTTGAGATCAAATAGTGTTTTTGGCAAGGCTTAGGTTCTCCTAAATGTAAGTTTTATTTTGTTTTGAAGATACAAACAAACATAGTATCAAAGTATATTATATATTAAGTTTTGCATAAATTTCAACCATAATGATATGAGTGTATGGGATAGCAAGGAGACTGTTGTATTTGCAGCTAGCATTTGCCTGCTGAGAAATCATTGATTTTATAGTAAAATTTTAATTCTGATCGTTATAATAAGCCAAGCGAGAAAATAAACGTAGGAAATAATTATTATCTATTTGGTGATTGAATGCCTTTAGTATTACAAAGAAAAACAAAGCTTCAATGAGGAAGCTTTTAATAGTGAGAATGTCCAATGAATGTTGCATTTGTTATTTACGATGGTGTTACTCTATTAGATTTTGCGGGAATGTATGATCCTATTACCCGATTAAAACGAGAAAAATTTCTCCCTGATCTACAATGGGATGTTTGTGCAATGCAAGATTCGATTGCTGATGGAGAAAATTTAGTGATTTCTTCTACACAGGTAAAAAAACCATTAAATCATTATGATATTGTTCTAGTTCCAGGAGCAAGAATAAAGTTCATTGACACATTGATTGTTAACAAACAATTTTTGACATGGCTTAATACTGCAAGTTCAGTAAAATTATTAGGCTCAGTGTGCACAGGGTCCATCTTATTGGGTGCTGCAGGAATGTTAACAAATGCAACTGCAACTACCCATCCTAATCATTTACAGACATTAAAAAAATATTGCGATAAAGTGTCAACGAAGCGTATTGTAAAATCAAATAACGTAATAACAGCCGGTGGTGTTACTTCAGCAATTGATTTAGGATTATATTTATGTGAATACTTAGCAAATAAAACCGCACGTTCACATATAGAAAAATTGATGGATTATAATAATGTATGAAGCAGTAAAGGTCTTTAACGCAAGCAGAGTTAAATTTCTTGTAGTACTCGCTATGATTACAACATTCCAAACCGAACGGTTGATATATTTTTATAGTTAAACTCCACAAAACACGCAACAACGTTAAACATTATAAATACTCTTTACCACTAAAAAATATTTATTTATTATTTAAATGCCACTATTGATATTAAGGTAGATCATTAGCTTTTTTCAATTTAAGCGATGGGGTTAATTAATATTAAAAAACCAATAATTAAAAGGAAATCGCAATGCAAGATTATTTTGCCCCAACCATAAAAGAAGAAGAAATAAATTATCTTCAATTTGTAACGTATGCTTTTATAGCTGGTTGGCTTATTTTATTGTTCATTAAGTATTTGAATAAGTATCTGCGGCAAACAAAAGACTCACAGGAATATGTTAAGTTGAAAGGGCATTCAAATATCATTGCGCAAATTAATGATGCTTATATTTTATGCACTGATCCTTTGGGAATGTTAGGTTTGTTTCAGCGATTAGTAGAGGAATATGGTAAAAAAAATATGGATCCTGTTGGATTTTATTTGGCTGGAGAACAAAGTTATTTTGTTTGTCACCCTGAAGGTGTGTCTCAAGCATTAAGTGATAAGACAGTTGCACGTATCCCTTGGGCAATATCACGGATGCGGGAATCATTAGGATACAACATTATTACAGCACCTTCACGAGATCGAAAAAAAATTAGAGGGCGTGTTCATTCACACTTGAATAGTCGGCACTATTTTGCAAGCATATCGCGTACTATGTATGAAGTGGCAAACGAAGTTGTGTTGCCTAATTGGAAAAAACATTGTAAGGCAGCAAGTAAATTAAATATTTTTGATGGGATGTTAGCTTATGCTTCAACTGTAGCATTTGCTGCTTTTCTTGGGGTTCCCATTGGCGATCTTAAAGATATAGACATTCATCATAAACTTAATAATATGTTTGGCTGTGTTAGAGAAAGAACATTTGCAGCGGTGGCGCTACCGTTATTTTTTCCGACCAAGGCTAACCGATATTTTAAGCAAACACGAAGTTCAGTGGTTAACTTCATCACTCCATATTTAGCTAAAAATGTATCTGCGGATACGATGGCTGGCAGTATCATACGTGCGCATACTACAGTAACTAACTTGTCAAAACAAAATTTACAGGATTTGCAATCATTTATTACCAAGAAGTTAACAGAATTTAATATTGTAAAATGTAAAATTAATTTCTCTGAGATTTTACATTTAATATCAACTACACCTGCCAAGGTTACAGCAATAACAAATAAAATTATGCAACAGTTAAATAGCAACATACGCGCTAAAAAATTCCAAGATGCAAATAAAGTGCGTTCAAAATTAGCGGCTGCCATTGGAGGAGAGCTTTGTAAGTTTGGTAAAAGAGATAATAAAAAGACTATGGAAGAAGTTGTGAGTATGATCATTGCTGGTTCTGAGACAACCATAGTTTTAATGACATGGTGTTGGTATTACCTGGCGCAATTTCCAGATTTCCAGGAAAGAATTTATCAGGAAGCGAAGGAATTAAAAGATTTTAATCCAGAAAATGCAAAGAATACCTTATCGAAATTACCATTTTTAAAAAATGTTATCAATGAAACGTTAAGGCTGCGTGGTCCTGCTTCTACAAATGGTCGAAAAGTCACAAGTGACTTCGAATTAAATCTGCCAGGAAATCGAAAAGCATTGATACCTAAAGGGTCTAATTTATTTTTTTCTGCTTTCATTACTCAGCAATCAGAGCAATTATGGAGCGAACCCACAAGATTTAATCCTGATCGTTACAACAAGCCAAGCGAGAAAATAAAAGTGGGAAATAATTATTATCCATTTGGTTATGGCCAGTATCGTTGTATTGGTGAAAGATATGCAATATATGAAGCAGCCCTGGGAATATTGATCCCTATAATGAATGGTTATCAGGTGACATTGTCTGATCCTGATTTAGCTAATAAAATGCCGCTAGTAGCTTCACTGACATTGCGGCCGGGTAAAGAAATAAAATTGCAAGTAACTCGACCTAGAGAAATAATTAACTTAACCACGAACAAACAACAAAATATGAAAATGGCAGTAAAACGTGAAGGAAAAGGAAAACAGAGGATTAAACTTGGAATGTAGTTTTTGTTATATAAAACTTGATGGATTACTATTATGTATGAAGCTGTATTAGATTTTTGGTTTAACACTTTAACGCCGCAACAATGGTGGCAAAAAAATGATGAGCTTGATACTCAAATTCGTGAGCAGTTTGGTCAATTACATAAGCAGGCTAGTCAAGGCGAGTTAGCTGTATGGCGAGAAACGCCAGCTGGTCGATTAGCAGAAGTTATTATCCTTGATCAATTTTCACGAAATATTTATCGAGATAATGCACAAGCGTATGCATATGATGGCATGGCGTTAGTGTTAGCGCAGGAAGCCATTCGTGTGCAAGCCGATCAAAGCTTAGCGGCAACTCAGCGTGCCTTTTTATATTTACCATTCATGCATAGTGAATCAGTTAATATTCATCAACAAGCGGTTGAATTATTCAGCGCGCCAGGATTGGAAACAAACTTGAAATTTGAGTTAGAACACAAAGCGATTATTGATCGTTTTCACCGTTACCCTCATCGTAATGCTGTATTAGGAAGAGTTTCAACGCAAGCAGAGTTAAAGTTCTTGCAACAATTGAAGGTATAGCTAAGATTGTAATGCCCATAACGAAATATAAAAAAGTAGTACAGTGAAAGTTGTAGATTTAGGGTATGCAGTTGTATATATAATGGATTTCATTAATCGGGGTGACAGGATTCGAACTTGCGACCCCTGCCTCCCGAAGGCAGTGCTCTACCAGGCTGAGCTACACCCCGATCAGAGCGAATTGTAACTTATTTAATGCGTGCGGTGTAGTGCAAATTCGGCAAGATCAAGCAAGCCATTGCGATATTGAGAATCAGGCAAGCAAGTTAGTAGTTGTGTAGCTTCAGCAACTTGTTGTTGTGCTATCTTATGTGTGTAAGCGATAGCATCAGTTGCTTTAATTGCTGCTTGAATAGCGGCAATATCGTCTAAGCCACCTTCACGTATAGCTTGTTGGATCAATTGTTTTTGCGCATCATTACCATGCTGCAACACATAAATTAATGGTAATGTTGGTTTGCCTTCAGCAAGATCATCGCCAATATTTTTACCGAGCGATTCACGATCTGCACTATAATCTAGGGCATCATCAATGAGTTGAAATGCGATCCCCATATGCAAGCCATAATTTTTTAGCGCTTGGCGTTGATGATATTGTGCTTCACCAAGAATAGCACCTGCTTCCGCTGCTACCGAGAATAACGTTGCTGTTTTACTTTGAATAATTTCTAAGTATCGCGTTTCAGAAGTATCTGGATCATTGCAGTGAATAAGTTGTAAGACTTCACCGCGCGCAATGATATTTGTTGCTCGTGCAATAATATTTAAAATTGATAAATCTTCAACTTCGACCATCATTTGAAAGGAGCGAGAATATAAATAATCACCAACCAAAACGCTGGCTTGATTACCCCAGATAGTGTTAGCGGTTTTTTGGCCGCGCCGTAATTCTGAGCTATCGACAACATCATCATGGAGCAGAGTGGCAGTATGGACATATTCCAGTACTGCTGCTAATTTAATGTGATCAGCCCCTTCATAACCAAGGCTACGAGCGCACAGGAGCAGCATCATTGGCCGCAAACGCTTACCACCACTACTGATCAGATGGCGGCTAAGTTCTCCTATCAAGGCGATATCAGCCTCAAAATTGTTTTCGATGAGCTGATCTACGGCTTGTAATTCGTCGGCGACCAGCGCGCGAATGGGTTCTATGTGCATGTGATTACTTATTTTTTGGGGATCTAAATTAGTTTATTCAACATCGATGTGGCATCCTAGGGTACCCACGCAGAACTGTCAACCCCTGAGAAAATATGGCGCTAGATGGTTGCATCTCAGGGCAATATTGCGTAAAATGCTCGCCTCATAACCCTTTGGAGTGTCCAAAACATGCATGCAGTGTTCGCAACCGGTGGAAAACAATACCGTGCCGCCAATGGTTCGCAATTGACGGTAGAAAAATTACCAGGAGAAGTGGGTGAATCAGTAGTTTTCAATGATGTGATGATGATCTCACAAGATGACAAAGTCAATGTTGGCAAACCTTATATAAAAGGGGCGACAGTAACCGCAAAAGTGATTGAGCATGGTCGCGGCGATAAAGTAAAAATTATTAAATTTCGGCGTCGCAAACACTCGCTCAAGCGCCAAGGGCATCGTCAAGCATATACAAAAATTGAAATTACTGATATTAAAGTAGCATAAGCATTTTAGGAGTGAATTGAATCATGGCACATAAAAAAGCCGGTGGTAGTACGCGAAATGGTCGGGATTCAAACCCGAAGTATCTAGGTGTGAAACGTTATGCAGGCCAAGTTGTTAAAGCAGGCAATATTTTAGTGCGTCAACGTGGCACTCAATTTCATCCAGGTAATAACGTTGGCTGCGGACGTGATCACACATTATTTGCTTTAGTAGATGGAATAGTGAAGTTTGCGCGTGGCGGTAAAAACAATCGACGTACGGTTATCATTGATCCGCTAACGGAAGCTGCTACATCGAGTTAGAGCATTTAAGCGTAGCTCTATACAATAACATAATTATAAAAGGCCTCATTTTTCACGAGGCTTTTTTTATTTTAGAGAATGTATTTTCATGAAATTTGTTGATGAAGCTAAAATTCGCGTTGAAGCTGGCGATGGTGGCCATGGTTGTTTGAGCTTTCGCCGTGAAAAATACGTGCCGCGTGGTGGCCCTGATGGTGGTGATGGCGGCGATGGTGGTAGCGTTTATTTACAAGCAGATAAACATTTAAATACCTTAGTCGATTTTCGTTACCAACGAATTTTTCGGGCGCGACGCGGGGAAAACGGTAAAGGTAGTAATTGTACGGGCAAGCAAGGTGATGATTTAATACTGAAAGTCCCAGTGGGGACAACCGCATATGATCAGGATACGGCAGAAGTTATTGGTGATCTAACGCAACCAGAGCAATTATTAAAAGTCGCGCAAGGTGGCCAGCATGGGCTTGGTAACGTTCATTTTAAAAGTAGTATTAACCGTGCGCCGCGCAAAATTACCCATGGCACGCCGGGAGAGATCCGTGAATTACGTTTAGAGTTAAAAGTGTTAGCTGATGTGGGTTTGTTAGGTTTGCCCAATGCTGGTAAGTCAACTTTAATTCGTGCAGTCTCAGCAGCTAAACCTAAAGTAGCAGATTATCCATTTACCACGTTATATCCTAACCTTGGGGTGGTGCGTGTTGGCCTTGGGCAAAGTTTTGTGATCGCTGATATTCCTGGATTGATCCGCGGCGCGGCGCAAGGTGCTGGTTTAGGCATTCGTTTTTTAAAACATTTAGCACGGACTAAAATTTTATTACATGTCGTCGATGTGGCGCCCATTGACGGTAGTGATCCAGTAACAGAAGCCAAAGCAATTTATCAAGAGTTAGTGGATTTTAGTCCGGAGCTGGCGCAGCGTGAACGTTGGTTAGTGTTAAATAAAATTGACTTGTTAGCCAATGATGAACGCGAACAAACTTGTCAAGCGATTATTAATGGCTTAAATTGGCAAAGCCCGGTTATGAAAATTTCGGCATTAGCAAATCAAGGTACTGAAGAATTATGTCAACAGTTAATGCAACGTTTACAGCAGCTAACACCCGATCAAGCTTAGAGGATTGTTTAGCCGAATTACTACAACCACCGACGACTCTTTGGGTTGCTTATAGTGGTGGTTTAGATTCGCATGTGTTGTTACACACTTTAGTTAATAGCGAGATCAGCCAACAATATTCACTGCAAGTTGTGCATATCAATCATCAATTACACCCACAAGCAAATGCTTGGACAAGGCATTGCGAACAGGTTTGCACGCAGTATCGGGTGCCATTAGAAATTATTAAGGTAAATGCGCAAGCAGCTGCTAATGAAAGCCCCGAAGCCGCAGCACGGCAAGCACGTTATGCGGCGTTTGCAAAGTTATTACAAGCAAACGATGTGATAGTCACAGCACATCAACAAGATGATCAAGCAGAAACTTTATTATTACAATTGTTGCGTGGCGCTGGGGTTGCGGGTTTAGCGGCGATGCCGGTAGTCGCACCATTTGCACAAGGTTATTTGGCACGACCATTATTAGCTTTTTCACGTGCTGATATTCATAAATATGCTTTAGCACAACAATTAACATGGCTCGAAGATGATAGCAATCAATCATTGCAATTCGATCGCAATTTTCTGCGCCATAACATTATGCCGTTATTAGCCGAGCGTTGGCCTGGAGTCACTAAAACATTATCTCGTGTTGCATCGCATTGCGCGACAGCTGCCAATATGTTAGCAAAATGTGGCGCTGAAGATTTATTACGAGTTAGTGTGATTAATGAAAAAAATCCACAACAGTCGCTATTATCCATTAGTAAATTATTAACACTTTCACTACAACACCGAGCTAACGTGATCCGTTATTGGTTACAGCAACTGGCGTTACCATTGCCATCGACGACTATTATGGATCAGATCCAACAAACCCTGTTGCAAAGTCGGGAAGATGCAACCCCTTTAGTGAGTTGGCCAGGTGCGCAACTGCGGCGTTATCGTGATGCACTTTATGCAATGCCACCATTAACGGAGCATGATCCCAGTTTGGAATTAGCTTGGGATGGTTTACAACCATTATCTTTGCCAAATGATTTAGGTGAGCTTGATCCGGCATTGCTTGATGTCATCGATATCCCTAGCAACGCTCAGATCTCAGTCCGCTTTCGCCAAGGTGGTGAAATATGCCAACCGAAAGGTCGCCAACATACCCATGAATTAAAGAAATTATTTCAAGAATGGGGTGTGCCACCGTGGCAGCGAGATAGAGTCCCATTGGTTTATATTGATGGCAAGCTTAGAATCATTGTTGGCCATTGCGCTTGCAATTCAGCATAAAATTGTAGGCTTAAAAAATCATTTTCGACACTACTTATTGGATCTGTTATAATCTACTCCCGTTTAAAGCAGTAAAACAAGATAACCTTAATATAGGCTGCACACACCAAAAAACGGGTACTTAAATGACAAAATACGTATTTATAACGGGCGGGGTGGTTTCTTCATTAGGTAAGGGTATTGCCTCTGCATCACTAGGCGCATTGCTTGAAACGCGCCAATTACGAGTTACTTTGCTCAAACTTGATCCTTATCTCAACGTCGATCCGGGCACTATGAGCCCATTCCAGCATGGCGAAGTATTCGTCACCGAAGATGGTGCTGAAACTGATCTCGATTTGGGCCATTATGAGCGTTTTGTACGTACTAAAATGACACGGCGCAATAATTTTACCACCGGCCAAGTCTACGCCAATGTGCTGCGCAAAGAACGTCGAGGTGATTATTTGGGTGGCACGGTGCAAGTGATCCCACATGTTACTGAAGAAATTAAGCAATTGATCCGCCAAGGTGCAGATGATGCTGATATTGCCTTAGTAGAAATTGGTGGCACGGTTGGTGATATTGAATCATTACCATTTCTTGAGGCTATTCGGCAATTTCGCATGGAGCTGGGTCGTGATAATGTGTTGTTCGTGCATTTAACCTTAGTGCCATATATTGCCACTGCTGGCGAGATCAAAACTAAACCGACTCAGCATTCAGTAAAAGAATTACGTTCTATTGGTATTCAGCCAGATTTTGTAATTTGTCGTTCACGTAATCGTTTGCCTGACGACGCGCGCGATAAAATTGCGTTATTTACTAACGTCGATAAATCTGGCGTGATCTCGATGATGGATGTCGATTGCATTTATAAAATCCCACGTTTGTTATATGAACAACAGCTTGATGAATTAGTCATGAAACATCTACATTTACAAGCGCCAGCAGCAGATTTATCGCAATGGGATGCTGTCACGAAAGCACAGCAAAATCAAAAACGCGCAGTTACGGTAGCAATGGTTGGCAAATATATTGATTTAGCAGATTCTTACAAATCATTAACGGAAGCGTTAGTGCACGCAGGGATCAAAACCCATACCAAAGTTAATTTGATGTATATCGATGCGGAAGAGTTAGAGCAAACTGGCGTTGATGTGCTAGCGAATGTCGATGCTATTTTAGTGCCTGGTGGGTTTGGTGAGCGTGGCGTTGAAGGGAAAATTTTAGCGGCACAATATGCTCGCGAACAGCATATCCCATATTTAGGTATTTGCTTAGGAATGCAAGTTGCGATCATTGATTTTGCACGTCATTGCGCCAAACTCACTGATGCTCATAGCAGCGAATTTAATCCTGATACTACTCATCCAGTGATAGCATTAATTACTGAATGGACTAATCATCGTGGTGAACGTGAAGTGCGATCGCAACAATCCGATAAAGGCGGCACGATGCGTTTAGGGGGTTATGTTTGTCATTTACAACCACAAACGTTAGCGCGTAAATTATATGCTAAAGATAGCATTATTGAACGTCATCGACATCGTTATGAAGTTAATAATAATTTATTACCAACATTAGAAAAAGCCGGTTTAGTGATCTGCGGGCGTTCTAAAGATGGTAATTTAGTAGAAATGATCGAAATTAGTGATCATCCATGGTTTATCGGTTGTCAATTTCATCCTGAATTCACCTCAACTCCGCGTGATGGGCATCCGCTATTTACCGGTTTTATTGAAGCCGCATGCAAACATCATGCGGGTTGTAATAATAATACAAAAAAAGAAAGAATAACTTGATTTGAGATGAAGTTGTCATAGCAAGAGATGTAGTGACAAAACAATTTTGTCATCGTCATTGCGAGGACCCGAAGGGGACGAAGCAATCCAGCAGAAGGGTAGCATAGACTTTCTGGATTGCTTCGCTCCGCTCGCAATGACGGGATTTATATTAGGTATAAGCAATGCAATTATGTCATTTTAATATCGGTTTAGATCAACCATTGTTTTTAATCGCAGGCCCCTGTGTGATTGAAAGCGAACAATTAGCATTAGACACGGCGGGCGAGTTAAAAGCGATAACAGCAAAGCTTGGTATTCCATTTATTTATAAATCATCGTTTGATAAAGCCAATCGCACATCACATGCAAGTTTTCGTGGCTTAGGGGTTGATAAAGGCTTAACAATTTTAGCCAAAGTAAAACAACAAATCGGTGTGCCAGTATTAACCGACGTACATGAAGATACCCCTTTAGCAGATGTTGCAGAAGTTGTTGATGTGTTACAAACACCCGCTTTTCTATGTCGTCAAACCAACTACATTCAAAGTGTGGCACGTACTGGTTTGCCAGTTAATATCAAAAAAGGCCAATTCCTAGCGCCATGGGACATGCAACATGTGGTTGCGAAAGCTAAAGCTACGGGTAATGATAATATTATGGTGTGTGAACGTGGTGTGAGTTTTGGTTATAACAATTTAATTTCTGACATGCGATCGTTAGTGATCATGCGTGAAACCGGTTGTCCAGTAGTGTTTGATGCGACCCATTCTGTTCAATTGCCTGGTGGGCAGGGGAGTGTGTCGGCGGGGCAACGCGAATTTATTCCAGTGTTAGCACGGGCGGCAGTTGCTGTAGGTGTCGCTGGTTTGTTTATGGAAACCCATCCACAACCAGAAAAAGCATTAAGTGACGGACCTAATTCATGGCCACTGGGAAAGTTAGAAGAATTGTTAATAACATTAAAATCCATTGACGAAGTTATTAAGGAGCAAAATGATTATGAGTAATATTACTGTGCCCACAAATGGCGAAACGATCAGCGTAAATGATAATTTTTCATTAAACGTACCTAACAATCCTATTATCCCTTTTATTGAAGGTGATGGTATTGGTGCTGACATCACTCCAGTGATGCGCAAAGTGATCGATGCCGCGGTCAACAAAGCGTATTCAGGTGAGCGTCAATTAGCATGGATGGAAATTTATGCTGGTGAAAAAGCTACAAAAGTATATGGCGACAATGAATGGTTACCAGATGAAACGTTACAAGCAATTAAAGAATATAAAATTGCGATCAAGGGTCCATTAACCACGCCAGTAGGTGGTGGTATTCGATCATTAAATGTTGCTTTGCGCCAACAGTTAGATCTTTATGTATGTTTACGCCCGGTACGTTATTTTCAAGGCACCCCAAGCCCACTAAAAGAACCAGAAAAAACTAACATGGTTATTTTTCGGGAAAATTCCGAAGATATTTATGCGGGTATTGAATGGGCTGCAGGGACAACAGAAGCTGATCAAGTGATCCAATTTCTTCGTGATACCATGGCAGTGAAAAAAATTCGTTTTCCAGAAAATTGTGGCATTGGGGTCAAGCCTGTTTCTAAACAAGGTAGCTATCGCTTAATTCGCGCAGCGATTCAATATGCGATTGATAATGATCGTGATTCAGTTACCTTAGTGCATAAAGGTAACATCATGAAATTTACGGAAGGCGCATTCAAAGAATGGGGTTATGAATTAGCGCGCGAAGAATTTGCTGCGAAGCCTCTTGATGGTGGTCCTTGGCATGCGTTTAACAATCCCAACAATGGCAAGCAAATTATTATCAAGGATGTGATCGCCGATGCATTTTTACAACAAATTTTAACTCGACCAACGGAATACAGCGTGATTGCTACTTTAAACTTAAATGGTGACTATATTTCGGATGCGTTAGCAGCTCAAGTCGGCGGCATTGGGATTGCACCAGGCGCTAATATTGGTGATGGCGTCGCGTTATTTGAAGCTACTCATGGTACCGCGCCTAAATATTCCGGTCAAAATAAAGTCAATCCGGGTTCATTAATTCTATCGGCAGAAATGATGTTGCGTCACTTAGGTTGGACTCCAGCTGCGGATTTGGTGATCCGTGGCATCGAAGGTGCAATTTCAGCAAAAACAGTGACTTACGATTTTGAACGATTAATGTCTGGAGCAACGTTACTCACTTCTTCAGCATTCGGTGATGCAATTATTGACCATATGTAAGAAATTGTGTGATCATCTATAATACATTTATAGAGGTTTAAAAAGGTTGTTTATGCTATAAACAGGAAAAATGTGTTGATCTTGACTATTTTTTAAGTATAGGGGGCGTGTGGAGTGAAAAATGGCTAAAGATCATGAGCAGCATCTTCCGGTTGGATCAGTAGTAACAAAACCTAAACCAAAAACAAAAAAACCAAAGTTGTATCAGGTTTTCTTGCTAAATGATGATTATACGCCGATGGAATTTGTGATTGATATTTTACAAGAGTTTTTTTTATTTGACCGAAATAAAGCCACAAGGATAATGCTGGAGGTGCATCATAAAGGCAAAGGAATTTGTGGAGTTTTTACCCACGATATTGCCGAAACTAGAGTTGTGCAAGTGAATGAATTCGCTCGCAAGAATCAATTTCCATTGTTATGTAGCATGGAGGCTGTGTAATAGGGTAAACTGTGAGTTGGAGGTAACTATGTTAGACAAAGAACTCGAGCTCACCCTAAACCTAGCGTATAAAGATGCTCGCGATAAGCATCACGAATTCATGACGGTAGAGCATTTGCTGCTCGCGTTGTTGGATAACCCTTCTGCTGTAAGCGTATTGCGCTCGTGTGGCGGCAATATTCCACGATTGCGTAATGACTTAACAGCGTTTATCAATGAAACTACGCCAATTATTCCTGAAGGCATTGATGATCGCGAAACCCAACCAACTTTAGGTTTTCAACGGGTTTTACAGCGCGCTGTATTTCAAGTGCAATCGGCTGGTAAAACCGAAGTCACAGGCGCCAACGTATTGGTAGCTATTTTTAGTGAGCAAGAAAGTCAGGCAGTTTATTTCCTCAAACAAGATGGAATCACCCGCTTAGATATCGTCAATTATATATCGCACGGTATTGCTAAAATGCAAGAATTTGAAACTGATGAGAGTGACGAAGCTGAAAGTGGTGGCACCGAATCAACGGCAAGCACACAATATGGGCGTGAAGGTAATAGCCCGTTAGAAAGCTATGCGACGAATTTAAACTTGAAAGCTAAATCAGGTGGTATTGATCCATTGATCGGGCGCGAAGAAGAAGTGAAACGAGTAGCGCAGATCTTATGTCGACGCGCAAAAAATAATCCGTTATTAGTGGGTGAAGCCGGGGTTGGTAAAACCGCGATTGCTGAAGGTTTAGCAAAATTAATTGTTGATGAAAAAGTGCCAGAAGTGCTAGCTAAGAGCACAGTATATGCGTTGGATTTAGGAAGTTTGCTAGCAGGCACCAAATACCGCGGAGATTTTGAAAAACGTTTTAAAGCAGTGTTGGCACAGTTAAAAAATGAAAAAGGCGCGATTTTATTTATTGATGAAATTCATACGATCATCGGTGCGGGTGCCGCATCTGGTGGGGTTATGGATGCGTCTAATCTACTTAAACCGGTATTAGCAGGCGATGAACTTAAATGTATTGGCGCCACAACGTTTGAAGAATTCCGTAAGTTTTTTGAAAAAGATCGTCCACTTACACGACGCTTTCAAAAAGTTGATGTGTCTGAGCCAAGCGTGGAAGAAACGGTTAAAATTCTTAAGGGATTAAAACCACGGTTTGAAGAGCATCACGATATTCGAATTTCTGAACAAGCATTGCAAGCGGCAGCTGAGCTATCAAAACGTTATATTTCCGATCGTTTTATGCCGGATAAAGCTATCGATGTGCTGGATGAAGCTTGTGCGCATCAGAAACTATTACCACCGTCTAAACGCAAAAAGATCATTAGTAAAACTGAAGTGGAAGAAATGGTCGCGAAAATTGCGCGGGTGCCAGCTAAAGCAATTTCAGCATCAGATCGCGAACGCTTGCGTAATTTAGAACGTGATCTGAAAGTATTAGTATTCGGCCAAGATGTTGCAATTGAAATGCTTGCTGCCGCAATTAAATTAGCGCGCTCAGGTTTGCGTGAACCTGATAAACCAGTGGGTTCATTCTTATTTGCAGGCCCCACTGGTGTGGGTAAAACTGAAGTTACTAAGCAATTAGCGCAATTGATGGGGATCGAATTAATTCGTTTCGATATGTCTGAATATATGGAACGCCATACGGTATCGCGTTTGTTAGGTGCACCTCCCGGTTATGTTGGGCATGAGCAGGGTGGTTTATTGACAGATGCAGTAACTAAAACGCCGCATGCAGTGTTATTATTAGATGAAGTCGAAAAAGCACATCCAGAAATTTACAACATTTTATTGCAAGTGATGGATCATGGTACGTTAACTGATGCCAACGGTCGTAAAGCTGACTTTCGTCATATTATTCTGGTAATGACAACGAATGCCGGGGCGCAAGAAATGAGCCGCAGTTCTATCGGTTTTGCCAAACAAGATCATCTGTCTGATGGTATGAAAGAACTTAATAAAATGTTTTCACCGGAATTCCGTAATCGCTTAGATGCCATTATTCAATTTAATGCGCTGGATATGAAAACGTTAGAACGAGTTGTGGGTAAATTCATCATGGAATTAGAAGTGCAACTCGAGCAAAAACATGTGACGTTGAAAGTTGATCAAGCCGCGCGTGATTGGTTAGCTAAACATGGTTACGATGATAAAATGGGCGCACGACCGATGTCGCGAGTGATCCAAGAATCACTTAAAAAACCATTAGCGGATGAGATCTTATTCGGCAAATTGTCTGCTGGTGGCGAAGTGGTAGTCACTGCGAAAGATGATAAGCTTGAATTTAGTATGAAGCCAGAGACAATTAAAGTGTAACATTTTATTCGTCATTGCGAGAAGCGTAGCGACGAAGCAATCCAGAAATATTGTCTATTGTTTGCTTCAATCAAAATATTTGGATTGCTTCGTCGTTACACTCCTCGCAATGACGGATAGGGTTTAATTAATTTATTACCCTAATGAGGCGTAGGTGACTTAGCTTTTGGAGTGTCTGGTGAAGGTGAAGATAGCGCATCTACTTTTCTCTGACATCTTCGAGTATATTGATTATTTGCTCCAAGACAATTGACTGCCAAAGTATGCGCTTCACGATAATAGCTTAATGCATTCTGATTTATATTCAATTTCTCTTGACATAGGCCTAAAAGAAATTTGTATTTACTCATAATAGTACTATCGGGAAAATTTTTATTGAGTTCATTTTTTTCTGCCATAAGCTTAAAGAATACATCTCTGAGTTTGCGTTCTTTTGCCAAGTTACTATTTTCTGATATAGCTACCTTATACTCATTTCGGATAGTGTTATAGGAACTTTTTCTTATTTTTAGTTCGGCATGCAGTTTATTGCAATCTTTCAATTTTTTTATGAGTTTAGTTGATCGCTGAATTGAAGAATTATTTTTTTGTATCTTTAATCCATCTCTGCAATATTTAATAGCTTTACTTGTCTCGCCTTTATCACGATAACATGATGCCAAATTGGAATACCACATGGCAATATTTTTATTGTCTGTCAATGTTATTAGTTCAGAATATATCTGTATTGCCAAATAAAAGTTTTTTTGTTTGTAAGCGCTTAAAGCTTCTTCGCTAAGCTTTTTAAAATTAATTGTTGTTGGCAGGGTTTTTGGTGGTCTAAGTTGTCGAATCTCGGTTAGTTTTTCTGAGTTATTTGCAAATCTGGAGAGTTTAACTAATGTTTCAAATGCATTAAAAAATGGTTTTGTCAGCTCAGGCTGTTTGCTAAAGTAAGTTGCAATATATTGATTTTTTAATAAAAAATCGACAATTTGAGTCGCTTTTTCAGAAATTGTCTCATCAAGAAATCTTATTGCACTAGTTGTAGGTGATTTTTCTATGTTAGTTATGTGGTTAAATAAATCAGTATTTAATACTTTAGGGGTTCTGACAAATCCAAGACGTAGACAATTATGGAATAAACGGGATAATAAAAATTTTGAAGCTATCTGACTATTGGCCTTATGTAAAAATTCAACGAAAGGTGTCGATATTTTATGGATGTAAATGCCGCTAATCAAACCAATAAATTTACCACATAAACGTGGGTCCCTGTCAGCTAATTCTATTAAATAACGTTGAGCATTAGAGTCAAATATTCTTTGAAAAACGTTAGTTAATGTTGGTTTGAGTTTTGAAGTAATAAGTTCTTTGGTTGTTGTGTCAAGTCTGGCAGAAACCGAGTTGGTGGTCGCACTGATTAAATTGTTTCTATTTATTGTCTCACCTTCTCGAAATGGTTCTTCTGGCAACTTATAAAAGCCATCAACTACTTCAATAGATACAGTGGAGTCTGCACTATTAAATACCGCACAAAACACCATTCTGATGGTAGGTAAGTAATGCCGGTGTTTGATTGTGATTTTTTTGGAAATAATTCTTTCTTGTAAAATATAGCTAGATAGCCCTGTTTTTTTTCTGAGTTCAAATAATTCATGCAGCTTTTTTTGTTCTGATATAGGTATTTTTAATGTCTGTATGCTATTTTCACCTTGAGAGAATATTGTCTTTAATACAGGTAATAATTGTTGTTTATTAACTAGAATATTACCTTTTGAGCATATGCCTTGCTGAGGTTTGATAATGAAATCACTAATGTTTGATTTTTTTATGTGTTTATAAATTTTTTCATAATTTTTTTCATATAAAATAAATGTTTGTGGAATCATATCAGCATTCCTTGCAAACAGATCGGAAAAAATAATTTTATCATCAGCTAGCAGAAATAACTCAGAAGAATTAAGTACGGGGATATTAACGCCAAGTTGTTTTAATATCGCTGAAAAATCAACTTCTTTGTAGTAATGTCTTGCCATGTCTCGATCGATTACAACGAGACTATTTTTTTGCTCATCAGGACTTTTTTGAAGAAATTGAGTAAATGATTCTAATCCTGGAAATATACTAATTTTTTCTTGTTGATTTACGAATTTGCGACCTAACGACGTTAACATCGCACCTGTCTGATTAACTGCGACTATAAATATACAATCAAAACGTTGGATTAAATGCGCAATTATCTTTTGGCGCATTAGGTCAATTTTAGGATCTGTTCCAGGGACTCGATGCATCTTATTGTAGCCGGGATACCCTGCATAAAGCGCGTTTCCCCATTCATAACAAACTGGTTGCATACCTTCGCCGTTTTCACGAACAGCTAAGTCAAGATTAAAAACAACGACTTCTTTGGGTTTTTTTGTAGGTTTTTCAGTAGTAGGCGTAAGGAGTTCTTTCTCTTTTCCTTTCCCTTTCCCTTTCCTTTCTTTTTTTTCTTTGGACATAATTTTTCTCGGTTTAGGTGACTATCAATACGATATCATTAGGCTTTTTTAATTAATACAGGTGACAGTTGATGTTTTTTAGCTTCTAGTGGGAGTAGTTTTTAATTGCACGATGTTGAGATGTTATTTGTGCATGCAGACCATTTCTTTTTGGTGTTTGTCTGTCTCTTTTTCCATTTGCACCTTGAGCTGAGCGTGATGAGCTAGAAACTTTTGAAAAAGTCGTTATTCTTGATGTTGGTGTTACAGTGTTAGTTTTAGTAGTAGCTTTTTTAGCTCTGGTTGCTTTTGTTTTTGTTGATGCTGATTGTTGTTGTTGCCTTTTCTCTTTCGTTCTCGTTGTTCGAGTTACTTTTGCATGCGTTGATGAGCGGTTTTGTGGCACAGAAGCTTGCTCAGCAATAGTGTTTAGCGTTTGCTTGAAATTTCCAGAAATAGCCGATATCTGTTTTCCATAAGGGCCTGAAGAAGCTGCTTTAGGATCTATTGTTGATAGATTTGTTAGATTGTTTTCAATGGTTTGTAATATTGTGTCATTTAACGTAGCTCTTTGATTATCTAATTGGCTTAGTGAGCTTACTAGAGTTCTCATTGCAGTAGTAAATGTTGGATTTCTTGCTAATCGTATATTCGTAAAAAAGTTTCGAAGCCCTCGTAGCGAAAATAAACCTGAAAAAGGTTTACGTTCTTGCTTATAACTTTGAATAGCAGGGCGCAGAGTTTGTACTAAGTATTGTTTTAATTTGTCACGTTTAGCACTATGTTTCGCTAATAATTCGCTAGCATTTGTTTTTTGTGTGCTACCTTTAAGTTCATCTAATAAATTTAATCCTTTGAGGACATCTTTCATACTGTCGCTTTCAACTAAGTGTTTAGCTGCATTAAATTTATTTTGATCTTTGGGCTTTGATTCACAGGTTTTTATTAATTGTTTTTTTGCAGTAGCTAACAGTTGCAGCGGACGTTTGTTCTCACTAGGATAAGAGGTGCTTAATTTTTTGTAATGTGCTCTAGCTTGATTAAAAATTTTCTTGTAATGCTTAATTTCTTTTTCATTGATAGTAATATTAGTCGGTATACTAGAAAAATAAAGTTTCGCGAAATAAGAGTTAATTTCATCTTTTTGTGATTGATTCAACTCAGTACTATAAATTTCATACGCTTTTTGGAGGTGTGATAAAGCTTGTTCATCAGAAGGATTAATTTTGCCTAATCCTATGTACGCAGCAGCTTTAATGTTCTCTAACTCGGCTGTAGTTCGGTTCGCATCGGATTTCGTGTCAATGATCTTTTGAAAAGTTTGCATTGCTTCTTTGTGATCACCTATATCATAAGAACTTTGTGCAAGAAGAAGTTCTGTCTGCAAAGGATCAGGCACAATAGTTCGCTTTTTTTGAGATTGGGACCTATTTTTTTTACTGCTTTTTGACCTAGGCATAACGTACACTCCAACTACTTGATTTAAAACTAAAAATACTTAATCACCATGCTTGTATTACTTTTATTGGCATATCTTAACTCAACATGGGACATTTTACAAGAAAATTGCAAGCTTGCCCACTTTGAGTAGTAAAAAAATAACTATTTTTTAAGCGTCATCATCGGTTTGTGATGACATTGACGTTAGACTGCCACCAACAATCCTTTCGCAGTTGCCTTTTTGTACAGTCATCCACTCATTAGGATCACCATCAATTTTTGACAAGCCTGCACATTTGTGTTTTGCTGTTGCACAGCTATTCATGCCTTTTTTGGCGATGCCATAGCATTTTTCTTGGCCTTTACGAGGAGAACCCTTACAAGAGTTGCGCTCGGCTTGCATGTTGCCATTAGCTTTTTGGCCATTCATCATGGTTGCTTGGGCTCCATCAGCTAGAGTGAGTGCGCTAAAAGCGGCAGCAGCGGTGAGAGCGATTTTGATCCCTGTCTTTTTGTTCATAATGATTTCCTTAGTTTTAATCCATTCAAGCCCCTATTATAATGAGAAAACGTTGTCATTGCGAGGAACGTTGTTCCGAAGCAATCCAGGAACTTACTATTAATACAATTTCCTAGATTGCTTCGTCCCCTTCGGGTCCTCGCAATGACAATAATGAGTTTTGAGTCAAAAGATGAAGTTATTAAGGAGTTATGATGTTAAAAGCCATAGCCATTTCATTGTTAGTTTTATTTGCACTGGTGCTTGCTTGGCACTTAGTTTTTCCGATAGCTGGCGGTGTTATCGCGCTAACCAGTGGCATTTGGTCGTTTATCGTCGCATCGATCGTGATGATTTGCGCTACTATTTTTATGTTGTTTTTATTTACAGGTTTGGGAATATTGCTGTTAGGATTGTTTGTATTTTTTTGGATCGTGATTGGTATCGCGTTATTTCCAATTTTATTTCCGATTTTGGTGCCACTGCTAATCCTATTTGCATTTATTTTATTTATTCGTAAACGTTACCTTGAACGCAAGGAGAAAGATATATGAAAAGGCGCAAGGTAAAATATACTGAAGAGCATATTAGTAAAATTAAAGTTGTGCCAGATTTTTTGCCAAATTCTAAACATTTGGTTTTTAAAAAAGAAATTATCAAGGTTAATTTGACTCAGGAAAAAAGCAAGAAGAAAGCTAAAAAAAAGTAATTGCATATATTGCTTGTCATCGTCATTCCGCAGTCAAGCTACAAGATGATGGATCTGGATTGCTTCGTCGTTTCACTCCTCGCAATGACGATTTTAATAACTTTGCAACTTCGAATATGAGTGTATATAATTAGAATTAGTTATCAAATTAAGATTTTTGGTTAAAAGTAATTTGCCGGAAATCAAGTAACTTTTGTCGTTTTTGCCCACTGACTCACTTTAATCATTTGGCGCAAATAAAACATAATTAACACAGTGATCTGGCGCAATAATTCTGGCGATTCATCCACAAGATAATCAAACATTGATTTACTTAAAAATAATAATAAACAATCTGTTTTAGCTGTCGCCGCCATAACTCGAGGCGCATTGTCTAACAAGGCAAGCACGCCAAAAATTTCATAGCCTTGAGCGTCATGTAAATGCACGCCTTGTTCTTGCAGTTCAACGGTGCCTTTATTCACAATATAAAATCCCTCGGCTTGATCATTTTCTTTGAAAATAATTTCGCCTTTACTGATCTCTTTAAATGTAAGTTCTTCGGCGATAGCCAGTAAAATTTCTGCTGGCAGCGTTTTAAAAATATCAACTTTTCTAAGAATAAGCATTTTTTTCATCGTGTTCATAGTATGTTTCTCTCTGTTGGATGAATAGGAATGAGCAAATACTTTTGTTAACCAAGGATCATTGCTAATAACATCGATCTTGGTGGTAGGGCTTCTTGGAACGTTTTTTGTAAACGCCTGTGCTACACGTTTTGCTAATCGTTTATCAAGCATTGAATACACCAAATATTCAACCGCTTTAGCATGTTCATAATCATTCAATAAAGGTTTTATAGTTGGCAATAGTTTAGGAATTAAATGTAAAATATCTTCAACACCTGAGCGCACGACGATCCAATGTAATAAACGATGATAAGCTAAATGTAAGCGTGCTTTGACTTCAAGGCGGGGAAATTCTGCTAAATCTTGTAATAACAATTGTTGATAGTTGTGAATTAATTCTAATTCTTGATGAATTTTCATAGTGGCAAACGGTTTGATGTTTGCAGAAGGTTTATATTTTAATGACCAAGTTGAAAGTTTTGTGGCAAATTGAGTCGCTAAAGTAACATTCTTTTTTGCAGTCAATGGCATTAGGATATCAACTAATGAAGAAGGGTTGATAGTTAATAAAATTTTGATAAATATTTTTGTGCTGGCTGATGATGTCGTTTGCATCGCTTGTGATAATTGCGGTATGGCTTTGTTGCCAAATGTTGTGATCAATTTAGCAATGCTGCGCGATAGTTTTTTATCATTGACTTTATGGATCAATGCAGGAAGCAGGCTATGAACTTCCAACGACGATATAGCTTCTGCAGCTGCTTGTGCCACTTGTTGATCGCTATCTTCTAGCAGGCATTTTAAATAATTGAGAGGATAGCCGACTTTAATTTTTGCTAAAGCTTTTGCGGCCCATTTGCGCATGTTGGGATCGGCATTATTTATCATGTTATTTAATTGCTGTAATTTATGGGCTATGGTGTCAAGATCAGCGCAGCGTAAGCAAATTAATATTCGAGCTGCGATATTAACAGGCGTGTCTTGTTGAAATAATGATAATTGTTGTTTGAGCTCAGCTGAATCAGCATATTTAACAAGATATTGAATAATGTACCATTTGATATCGTCATTGGTTTCTTTAGGTAACTGGGCAATCAATGGCGCGAAACTCGCTTTATTGCCATGCTCACAAATATATTCAATGGCTGCTGTGCGTACTTCAGTATTTTCATCATCGATAAGTTGATATAATTCTCGCGGAATCGTGTCAAGTTTGATTTGTTTTAGTAAAGTGATCCCAAATAAGATTTCTTCAGCATGGTCGTGAGTTAATAGATTTAAGCTGATTTGTTTGAAGATTTTGATAGTTTGTTTGTCATTAAGGGTAACATCAACTGCAAAATGCTTGTTTTGGATAACATCGCCTAAAGTATTGCGATAATCACGATTTAATCTACGGCTCATTAACAAAAAAATCACGCTTAAGATTAATACGACAAGTGCATGAGGGCGAATGCTTGGATAATAATTTAAAAGCCATAAAAGAATTGCTGCAGTACCAATACCTAAGGGTAAAGCAATAGCTTTTATATAAAATTGGCCAAGATTACGAACTTTGATCGGCAAAGCATTTAATGCAATTTCTCTGCCAATATTATTAAAATTAAAATAAAAGATAGTCCAGCCACTAGCAGCAATGGTGATGGTAATAAGGCTTGGGAAAATAAATACGAGGACCATGATCACAATACAAAAAATAGGTAATGCAGATATAAGCCCGCGCATGCCATAACGTTCCAGCACTTTTGTGGCAATACCTAGTTGAAATCCTAATGCGAGTATACTAGTGATTGCTAAGTAAATTGCCATGAAACGGCCGATTTGGATTTCATTAAATGTCGTGCCTAATTTATCTTTAAGTAAAAAGTCGATTAGAGTAAAAAGAATGGCTGCAAATATACTAAAAGTAAATAATTGTCGATAGAGTACATAATTACTTGGCCGAATACCTTTTGGCATTTTTTCAGCGGTTTTGCGTTCTGGTTTTAGCAGATATATTGCAGTAATTAACAGCACAATAGTGCTTATTAATAAGTAAAAAATACTTTGAGTACCAAAAACGTCAAGACCATAGATCAACACTAAGCCAATAACAGTGCCGCTAATGGCACTGGCGGTGCCAAGCCATTTACTAATGGCTTTAAATTCTAATAAATTAAATTTACTGGCAACAGCATTAGGCCCAATAACTGCCGCAAGCATGCTGACTTGCATTAAAGCTAAAGAAAATACAAATGCAGCCCAAGGATAATGTTGATTAAGCAATAATTTGCAAATGAGCAATATGACAATTAATGCCAGCAAAGTGACTGTTGTCCAAATGATAGAAACACGTGTGATAATAGGTATTAAGCTTAATGAAATTAATGCAACTAAAACACTTAGGGAGAAATAGAAATAACTTAACATTCCTGTGGGATAGTTAGACAAAAATAGCATATTAACGTAAGCGGCACATAAAGTGACGATGGCTATATAAGCGCACTGCACTGCAATCGCATAAGCAATGTTACGTTTAGTAAATGGCGATCCATTTTGCATTTACATTGACTCGTTTAGATTAAACTATTCTCACCCTAAAAATTCAATCATACGAACGGACGTATAATAGCAGGGTTTTATTGTAAAAGACAACATCAAACGAGATGCTTAGAAGCAGTTATTGTTGTTGTTGCTGTTGGCAAAAGGTTTCGCGAATAAAATATAAAATAATAAGCGCTGCGATTTGACAAAGTGGTAAAGTAATTAATGCATGTTGATATGCATTAGCACTTAATTGACTGATTGTCTGATGCAATCCAGGACGTGTGGCAAGATCTAACAGCCAACCAGTGAATGGTTGAAAAATTGTGCCACCTATCATCACTACCATATTAGTAAAGCCAATGGCTACTCCTGAAGTCCATGCTGGATTGCATTCGGTATTTAAGGCAAAAATCAACAACATATTGCTGGTAAAAAAACCAAAAGCAAACAATAAAATTGCTAAAAGCATATAATTGATGTTAGTGATAAATAAAATAATACTTAAAGTAATTAACGCGCCTACAGTACCGATAACCATCATGGGTTTACGCCGTTGAATAATGCCAGAGATCCAACCATTAATTGGCCCACCGACAGCAATGCCAATAAACACCATTGATGTCAATCCAGCAGCTTGAAGGTTTGATAAATGATCGACAGTAGTGAAGAAAGGAATACTCCAAAGTTCTGCAAATGCAGAAATTGGAGCAACCATTAACCCACCATAAAATGCAGTTAACCAATTGCGACGACAGCTTAAAACATATTTTAAACCTTGCCAAAAGGGACCTTGTGCAGTTACGTTACCTTTAATAATGGGTTTACAGCCAATGGAAGGAGGATCATCACGCACGATGAGCCGAATTAACAACGCTAAAATAGCACCGATAATGCCTACATATATCATTGTTAAACGCCAACCAGTATTATCAATAAAATAACGTAGGGGTGCTTCAGCGCTAATAGCACCAAACACCCCTAGCATATTGGTTAAGCCTATGACGATAGCCAATTGTTTTTTAGGGAACCAGTTAGTTGCAAGTTTTAAACAACCGACAAATGAAAATGCTGATCCTATGCCCATTAAAATTCGGCCCAGTTCAGCAACCCATAATTGTTTGGTGGTCGCAAATAATAAGCTGCCAAGGGTTACCGTAATCGCTGCAAAGGTTAATAAACGACGCACGCCATAACGATCTAATAACATGCCTACCGGAATTTGCATGCTGGCATAAGCATAATAATAAAATGCTGATAGCACGCCTAACATAGCAGCGCTGACATTGAATGCATGAATTAACTCATTAACCATTACTGCGGGAGAGATCCGAATGAAAAATTCATACGAATAAAATGTTGCGGCAACGATCCAAGTTAGCCAAGCAAGTAATTGGCATTTGGTCACAGTTTTCAAAGGGAGCACCTAGGAAAATAAATACAGGATAAATTATAACAAGAATTGAGAATGAATTCATTTTAGCTTATTAGTTATTTTAAGCTTATCCCAACAATTAAGATAATTGCTTTGGCGCAGTTTAGTCGTAAGCGCAAAAATACTCGGTTGCCAAACGTAACGACTCTCAAACATGATAGCTAAGGTTTCGGCATAAAATTCCGCTTTAAGTTTTGCAGTACTCGCTTTTTTATAGGCATCAGCATCAGGCCCGTGCGCTGACATACAATTATGTAAACTAGCTCCGCCAGGCACGAAACCACCGGGTTTAGCATCATAACTACCTTTGATCAATCCCATATATTCACTCATCACATTGCGGTGATAATACGGTGGCCGAAAAGTATGTTCGGCAACCATCCAACGTGAAGGAAAAATTACGAAATCAACATTAGCGACGCCAGGTGTAGTCGATGGTGAATGTAGAACAGTAAAAATAGATGGATCAGGATGATCAAAACTGACGGTATTGATCACATTAAAGTGCGCTAAATTATATTTGTAAGGCGTGTAATTACCATGCCAAGCAACGACATCAAGGGGCGAATGATCAAGTTGAGCTTGCCATAGATGCCCTTGATATTTGCAAAACAAAGTAAAATCACCGGTTTTATGTTCATAGCAAGCAGTTGGTGCTTGAAAATCTCGAGGATTCGCTAAACCATTTGCACCAATTGGGCCTAATTCCGGCAAGCGTAAAGCGCTACCATAATTTTCCAATACATAACCACGTGCAGTTTTACCGGGTAATTTCACTTGAAATTTAATGCCACGTGGAATAACAGCAATTTCTCCGGGTGCGATCAGCAATTTTCCTAATTCAGTTGCCAGTAACAAATCGCCAGCCTCAGGTGCAATTAGTATTTCGCCATCAGCATTATAAAAATAGTTATTCTGCATAGAATTGTTAATAGCATAATGGTGAATAGCAGCGCCGATTTGTTGAGTAACGTTGCCATTGCTAGCCATAGTGATTAAGCCTTGTAAAAAATCAGTAGGCTTAGAAGGATAGGGCAGTGGATCCCAACGCAATTGCGTCGGTGGTTGTGCGCTGCCGTGAGTTGTTGTTTCAGTAAATAATCCAGGATCAATTTGAGTAAATTCGCCATGCAGTACTGATGGACGAATGCGATATAACCAACTGCGCAGGTTGCTCGCGCGCGGTGCAGTAAATGCAGTGCCGCTCAGTTGCTCAGCATACAGACCATAAGCAACTTGCTGAGGCGAGTTTTGACCTTTAGGTAACACCCCGGATTTAGCTTCGCTCGCAAAGTGATTGCCAAATCCTGTTTGATAATTTAATGTGTTCATGTATTCATAATGGTTCAGTGCCAGAAAGGAGTCAAGAAAATACTTGACCCTTTAATGATTCTGTGTAGAATGGATTTTGTGCATATCATAAACATTTACAAAGGTGTCAAAATGTTAGTAAATCAACCCTTAAAGTTAAAACCGGATCAATCAATTTCATGTTTGCCTATTTTATCTTCTTTTTCCTACCTCTTTAGCTACTTTTATCGCTAATTCTTATTTTTTTGCTTTTTTACCATTAATTTTTTTTACAACGCGTACATAAGGTCAAGAATATGAATAGTAGAACTATTGGCGGCATGCTACTGATCATAGGAACATCAGTTGGTGGAGGGATGTTAGCATTACCCATTGCTACTGCGCCTGGTGGTTTCTTTGGTTCTGCGATCGGTTTAATTTTTGCTTGGTTGATCATGACAGGCGGTGCTTTATTAATCCTTGAAGTCAATGCTTGGTTGCCTGAAGGTAACAATATTATTTCAATGGCGCGGCAAACTTTAGGGCGTTGGGGAGAAGTGTTTGCTTGGGTAGTTTATTTATTATTGTTATACACACTGTTATCAGCTTATACCGCCAGTGGCGCAGACGTGTTGCATGGTTTAATCGAGCAACTGGGAGTTAACCTGCCAAACTGGTTAGGGGCAATTATCTTTATTGTTATTTTTGCATCTATCGTGATCCTTGGAATTCGTGCGGTGGACTTTGCTAATCGCGGTTTAATGTTTGGTAAATTAGCAGTGTATGTTTTGCTAGTGTTATTTACTATTCCGTTTGTGCATTTGAATTTATTAGCAGCAGCCCATCCAAAACGAGTCCTGGGTGCGATTACTGTGATCATCACATCATATGGATTTGCTACGATTGTGCCAAGCTTGCGAATGTATTTTCATAATAATATAAAGCAATTACGTTTAGTTATTATAGTAGGTTCTTTAATCCCATTAGGATGTTATTTAATCTGGGTTGCGGTGATTTTAGGCACTTTGCCATTACATGGACCTAATGGCTTAATACCCATGCTAACGTCGCCACATCCTGTCAGTGATCTTGCTCATGCATTATCTGCACATACCCGTAGTGCATGGATCACCGGGTTTGCCGACATTTTTACTTCCATTTGTGTGATGACATCATTCATTGCAGTGTCATTAGGGCTGTGTGATTTCTTAGCAGATGGTTTTAATGTTAACAAGCAAGGCAAAGGTGGGTTTTTAGTTTACAGTGTAGCATTTGTACCACCATTAGCCATCGTGATTTTTTATCCGCAAGCTTTTTTAATTGGATTGTCATATGCAGGTATATTTTGTGTACTTTTACTGGTATTATTGCCCGCGTTTATGGCATGGAGTGGCCGTTACCGTAAAAACATAGCGAAGGGTTATCAACTTATCGGGGGCAAATTAACGTTAATACTGTTAATCATAGTGGGCTTTGGGATCATTGGATTGACTAGTGGTTAATTGTTTTTCCTAAAAAATTAATAGAATAATGGGGAACAACGGTGCAATATATAAAAATTATACGTTCACTTCATATTATTGGAGCAATGGCTTTAGGATTATTGCTGGCGAGTCAACAAACGTTTGCAGCAACTCAAGAACAACAAACAATCAAACAATTAGCCGAGCAAGTTAAAGCGTTACAACATCAATTAGCGACAGTGCAAACACAATTAGTGAGTTTGCAACGCCAACGTCAACGTCGAGTGCGCCATCGTACTTACCATCAGCATCACCATTATCATCGACGAGCGCATCATCCAAAACCGCATCATCATCGCGCACATGCGCATGATCATGATCATGACAAAGGCAAACCGCATGTGATTTCTAAGCTTGATATCGGTATGCCAGTCTACATTTCACCGTACATTAAAGGTGTTAACCCACGTTATGATATTTCTGCGTTAATTATTAATGTATCAGATATCAATCGCGATAAAAATTTATTAGAGCGCCGCCGCCATATCGTTGCAATTCTAGGCAGCCACCATGTCATTCCACCCGATACGCCAACCTTAGCGTTAAGTGGGGAAGTGCGTGGTAATGGTTCTTTCTTTAGGCCTTTTAGAGGTGGCTTCCGCTCAAATATTGATTTTGAAGATGCTAAAGTTGATTTTTTAACCCAAGTTAATCCATGGGTCATAGGCTTTTTTACTTATGCATTTGATAATGGTCCTGGACCTTCAGGTAATCGAGTTACAAATTCGCGTTTATTACTCGATACAGGCTTTATTACTTTAGGTAATTTTACGCGTTCGCCATTTTACGGCACAGTTGGACAATTGTTTGTATCATTCGGTCGTTTTCATAGCAATATGATCTCAGATTCATTGCCGCAATTAATTGGTGAAACTAAAGAGCGTGCGATAAATGTTGGCTATAAACATATGGGTGATTCCGGACCCTATCTGACGGTGTATGCTGCACGGGGTGATACTTCAACCCGCGGTTCACGTGATCGAGTTAATCAAGGCGGGGCTGATTTAGGTTATTTGATCAGCACTGGGTTGATGAATTCAGAAGTTGGGGTGAGTTACATTGGTAATATTGCTGATGCTCAAGGTATTCAGAACACGGGCAGTCGAGCGCCATTTCGTGGTTTTGATCGTTCCCCGGCTAATCAAGTTCTGCGACGTCGCATTCCTGCGTTAGATGCGTATGCATTTATTGCGCTTGGATCGTATACATTAATTGGTGAATATACTGGCGTGACGTCAAGCTATAGTCCGCAAAATCTTACTTTTAATGATGATGGTGCTAAACCACGAGCATTTCATGTTGAAGCCGATTATGCGTTCAAAGCGTGGAGTAAAGATTCTTCGATTGCGATCAGTTTTGACCGAAGTTACCAAGCGTTAGCGTACAATATTCCAGAAAAACGTTATATGTTAACGTTGAGTTCGGAATTATTCCGCAACACGGTGTTCAGTTTGGAATATCGCCATGATATTAACTACGGCAAGAATGATACTGCATTTGGCCAAGGCTTTAGAGCATTTATTCCTGATGAATTAGGTCGTTCGAGTGATTCAGTGATTGGTCAAGCAGTGGTTTATTTCTAATTAAGTTGTCACTAGACTGCGCAAACACGCTAAATAAGCGCTTTCATCTGCTGGTGATTGTTGCGCAGGCTGTTGCTGCAATTGCCATAGATATTCTGTTAAGCATGACATCATTTCATGTTCAGCCGTGTGTGGATCATGTAGCTTGTGACATAATTGTTGGTAGATCTGAGCAATGCCACTCGGGCGATCAATTTCAATTTGTTCTTGAATAGCAACGTGTAAGCCCATGTGTAAAAAGGGATTTGTTTGTCCAAGTTCAGCAAAATAATCTTGATCACGGTGTTTGTCAGGCTCATCGAACAATGAATGATATTCAGGATGTTTTAGCATGATCCTGAGCAGTTGAGTTTCCAGTGGTTCTAATGGTTGTTGGTTTTTATGTTTGCGCCAAACATTGAAATAAAAATCACGTAATTGCTGACGGTCATTGCTAAATATCATAACGTTTTCTCTTTATATTCACATAAATCGTTGATTAGACATTGCTCACAGCGTGGTTTGCGCGCAATGCAAGTGTAGCGACCATGTAAGATCAACCAATGATGAGCATCATGCATATATTGTTTAGGCACTACTCGCAGTAATTTTTTTTCAACCTCTAACACGGTTTTGCCAGGTGCAAGCTTAGTGCGGTTAGCAACCCGAAAAATGTGGGTGTCTACAGCAATCGTGGGGTGACCAAATGCGGTGTTTAAGATCACATTTGCAGTTTTACGGCCAACGCCAGGAAGTTTTTCTAATGCTTCACGATTTGCTGGAACGTTACTGTGATGTTTTGCAATTAACTGCTGACAGGTTTTAATAATATTTGCAGCTTTGGCATTGTATAAGCCAATGGTTTTAATGTAATGCTTTAATTTGTTTTCACCAAGTTCTAGAATTGCTGCAGGAGTGTTAGCGACTTTATAAAGCTTAGCAGTTGCTTTATTAACACTGACATCGGTAGCTTGCGCTGACAAGATCACTGCGATCAATAATTCAAATGCTGAATTATAGTTTAATTCAGTGGTAGGATGGTTATTCGCAGCATGAAAGCGCTGGAAAATTTCTTCACGCTTTAGTTTATTCATGAACAGATTGTATTTACCTAAAACAAGTTTGGCATTATTCTAGCATATTTCTTACTTTGCAATAGCATTTTACTTACAGACTAAAGCCTTTATAGTTTTGTATAAAGATCAGTTCTTATTATCTTTGTCGCATGGATGCAAGAGACTGCCACTCTCAGAGAGCTCATGGATGAGCTCTCAGGGAGACCAACCCAATTTTTGGGTTTAATGAATTGCAGGGAGATGAAGCATGAATACTTATGTCATATTATTTCGTTTTACTCATCAAGGGATAACTCACATTAAAGATTCTCCTAAGCGAGTTGAAGCCGCTAAGGATATCTTTCATAAAGGTGGGGCACAAGTGCGCTCCTTTTATATGTTAATGGGGCATTACGATACAATGTTTATTGTTGATGCACCCGATGAGCAAACTATCGCTAAAGCAGTGTTAAAGCTAGGTTCTTTAGGTAATGTTCGTACGGAAACCATGGCAGCTTTTAATCAACAAGATTTTCAAAAGATTATCAGCGAAGTTGATTAATCATTGCATGCATTATGCTAAAGCCATTGCCATAGTGGGATTAATAATAGTTGCACTTAGTGGTTGCCAACGTGCAAATTTGCCAACGACTGCTAGTCGTGTTGATTTACAACGTTATATGGGTAAATGGTATGAGATTGCATCCTTGCCGAATAAATTTCAGCAAGGATGCCGCTGTACAACGGCGCAATATCAACTGGCTAATCGCTTTGTGCGCATAACAAATCAGTGTATTAAAGGTAATAACAAACAACCTGCAGTTGCTCGCGGCAAAGCCTGGGCGGTAACAGGTAGCCACAATAGTAAACTTAAAGTTCAATTCTTTTGGCCGTTCCGTGGCGATTATTGGATTTTATATGTGTCACCAGGTTATCGTTATGCATTAGTAGGTTCACCTAATCGCAAATATTTATGGATCTTAGCGCGACGATCACGGCTAAATCGGATCAGTTATCAACGCATGGTTGCAATCGCTAATGCTAAAGGTTACGACACCAATAGATTACAAAAGACACTACAAAATTGTTCTAATTAAACTTAATATTGAATTTTAATTTACTTCTCGGTAGGATTGCGTAATTACTCAAATAGAATGAATAATGAGGGAGTATTATGCGTCGTTACTGGGGATTGCTGTGCATTGTTTTTGTAGGTTTATTACAATTTAGTTCTTTCGCTGTTGCGCAAGATTATGTCTTCGATTATGGTTACAAATTACCACCACCGCCGCCGGAACCAACAGGCTTAATTTATTTGGGTTTAGGCGCTAATTATGCTGCTAATAATCGCGCGGATTTTGATTCTCTGGATCAAGATGATGAGCGATTAGGCTTAGATCAAGATAAATTTTTTCGTGAAAGGAACGTTACTAATGAGAAAGGTCGTTTAACGAATGATCTAGGTTTCAATCTTTTTTTAGGATATCAATTTAATCCTTTTTTTGGTTTAGAAGGTTTTTTTGATTACTATGGCAATCAAAATTTCCGAATTCGCTCAAGAATCCAAGATGAATCATTTGCTGGTGATGTGGTCCTTAATAGTAGTGATATTAGTAGGCAAAGACGAATAACAACTAATGATGCTTATATAATAGGATTAGTTGGTACGGGTTCTATACCAGTGTTTTCTTGGCTGAGTTTATTTACAAAATTAGGAATGGGATATTACCACGCTAATTTTAATATTAAAGAAACTGAAAGCTTGCCGCCTGAGGCGATAGTTGAGGAAGAGCCTGTTACTGCTGAAGCAACGGATGAAACTGATGCTGCACCTGTGTCTGATTTTATTGTGCTGTCCAATCAAAGCTTTGAATTTAGCGGGTTTGCCTTAGTCTACGGAGCAGGGTTGCAGTTTTTCTTAGGGCCAAAATTTAGTATACGCGCAGAATATGATGGTTACGTGACTTCAGATAGTACACCTGCACGTATAGTCTTGCCGAATCAAATTGCCTTAAGTTTAATTTATTTATTGGTTTAGTTAGCATCTTAAAAAGGAATTAATGGTGCGACACATTGCTTTTAATAAGTGTATTGCCACATTTATTGTTGGCTTGCTGTTTTTGTTAAACTTAGGGCAAGCTTTTGCTTCGTGGCATAGTACACCCTATAACCCTCGTGCCAGTCTATGGGCAGCAGGAAGCAGTCGCTTTTATGGATTAGGCGATGCTATGTTGCCGCTGTTAGGCAATTCTGATGGTTTTTTATTTCTTGATGGCACATTAAAGTATGGCACTGATCGTTTTTGGTTAGGTAGCCCAGGTACTGGATTGCGGCAAATTGTTGATCAAGTCGTTATTCTCGGTGGCTATGTGTTTTTTGACCGTGAAGGCTTGCGTGATCGTGGTAATTATTGGTTAGTCAATCCGGGATTAGAAGCAATTTCTAATCAATGGGATTTTCATGTTAACGGTTACATCCCGATAAGTGAGCGAGAGCGTACACAGATCGTAGGATTTGGCGATGAGCTTGGTAACCCAAATTATGTGACGTTTTCAGGCCACGATGAATACGATAATTTGTTCGCGCGGATCAGCGAAATTGGTCCAGGAGCTGATGCTGAAATTGGCCATACATTTACGCATTTTTATAATACCCGAATTTACATCGGAGGCTATTTTTATGATTATCGGCGCACAGGTGATTTAGGCGGTGGTCAGGTTGGCATACAATTTCCGATTCGAACGTATGTTACGGTAGAAATTGCCGATAGCTACGATAATGTGATTCATAATGAAGTGCAATTGAGTTTACGTTTCACCATAGGAGGAGTGCCGCAAATTGAAAAACAAACGATTCAAGATCATTTACTTGATGTTATTCCACGACATTTAGGCATGTTGAATACCGGCGCAGGTATTCGTGCTCGGCGTAGTATTGAGCCGACCAAGATCCGTTCTGTAGAACATACTAATATTTGGTTTTTCACCCAAAGTGGTGGGCAAGCATTTCAAACCAGCTCGGGTTTAAATAATTGTACTGCAAGTCATCCTTGTACAGGAAATGGGTTGAACTCACAAACTTTAGCGGCGATTAATCATATTGCGCCACATGCTAATGTTTTTGTTTCGGCACCGTATTCATATAATTTAGTTAATGCTAGTGGTGCGTATCAGCTAAGCCTTGCAAATGGGCAATCACTTTATGGTCGCTCTAATGGTTATCGCTTACCTGCAACTAATGGAGCACGGCCACAATTGTTAGGTGGTGTAGTGTTAGCAGGCAATAATACCATTAGCGATATTAATATCTATGGCACAGGAACATTTACCAGTGCAGGGATCACTGCTAATCAAGTCAGTAACATTACTTTAACTAATGTCACCGTGGCACACTTTTTAAGTGCAACTAATGCGGTTGGTATCGATATTCAAAATAGTTCTAATGTTACGTTAACCAATGTTGTCGTTAATGATATCACTGGTGCTAATGGTGCTGATGGTACTGATGGTGTCGATGGTCCTGGAACAGGTGGCGTTCCCAACATGGTAGCTGGTGATGGTACTAATGGAACTGATGGTGGCAATGGTAGTGATGCCATCGGAATTAATTTAGTTAATGATCAACAAGTGACGTTAACTAATGTGCAAGTTTTAGGTATTCAAGGCGGTAACGGTGGCAATGGCGGTAATGGTGGTAACGGCGGTGATGCCAGTGCAGCAGGTGTTAACGGTAATGGAGTAGGTGGCACCGGTGGTACCGGTGGTGTCGGCGGCAGCGGTGGTCAAGCTAGCGGGATCGTGTTGCAGAATACTCAGGCAGCGATCACTGATACTTCAATAAAGAATATTATCGGTGGCCAGGGTGGTAATGGTGGCGCTGGTGGCAATGGTGGTGATGCGAATTCAAATGGAGGTGCCATTGGCGTTGCTGGTGGTGGTATTTTCTTTTCTGGAGGCACTAGCACAGGTGGCGCTGGTCAAGGTAGCGCAGCAGGTGCAGGTGGTGCGGGTGGCACGGCAACTGGCATAAGTGTTGCGTCAAGTAATTTAAATTTGAATAACGCACAAGTGTGGGGCGTATTTGGTGGTGCCGGTGGTCAAGGTGGTGCAGGCGGCAGTGGAGGCAGTGCTGATTCTGATAATAATGTGACGGCAGGGTTTGCCGGAGGCTCCGCATTTGTTGGTGGTACTGCTAACCAAGGTGGTGGTAATGGTAGTACCGGTGGTGCCGGTGGCTTAGGTGGCAACGCATCCGGCATTAGTATTACTAATAGTAATTTTGGCGCTGACGTTTTGGTAGTTGATACGGTAACTGGTGGTGCCGGTGGTAATAGTGGCGATGCGGCGGGCGCGAGTTTCTTGTTTCTTTGCGCTGGTGATCTGGTGGAG
>JANQRR010000021.1 GCA_028284465.1 Gammaproteobacteria bacterium
GTTGGCGGTAAGAAAAGCACAGTGTTTGATTTAAAAGGCCCCATGCAATTAGGCATTAAGTTATCAGCACCATTAACCAAACATAAAGGTCAAATTAAAGTTACTGGCGACATGACGACACACGATAGTGTTTTGCAATTACCGAAATGGCACACACAAGTATATGAACTTACTGGCCAGTTACATTTTACTCAAAGCGGAATATGGTCTAAGCAGTTTACTGGCAAAATGTTTAAGCAACCAATAAAAATAGCCGTAACAACGACTAAAAAAGCCAACGATCGTGATGTTATTATTAAAGCTGATAGTGTTATCTCAGTTGCATCATTAAAACATATTTTTGCCATTCCTATTCTTGATAAACTCACTGGAATGACTAATTATCATCTCATGTTAACATTCCCAAACAAACCTAAAGCATTTAATGAACTTTATATCACAACTGGTTTGCAAGGTATTCAAGTTGATTTGCCGGAGCCTTATAACAAAGCTATTAGTAAGCCAGTTGATTTTGACTTAACATATCGTTTTGCTGAACAACAACCATCACAATTGAAATTGCATTATAAAGCAAAGTTAGGTTTGTTATTTCAATATTTAACTAAAAATGATGATAACGTATTTAATCGTGGCAGAATTTTATTGGGAGGCGGAAAATTAACGTTACCTAAAACTAAAGGACTGTATGTCAGTGGCTATATCAATAAACTCGATTGGTCGCAATGGGAACCCATCGTTATGCCAACGAAAAAGGTCGCCACTAACAAACAATCTGCTCAGGAAACATTAGATAATGATGTTAGGATGGTCGATCTTAATGTTAAAAAACTGTTAGCATTAGGTAGAGTGTGGCATAAAATGCATTTTGTGATGTCACCAACTAAAGATAGCTGGTCACTTAAACTGAATAGCCAACAAATTGCTGGCCAAATCAATATTCCTAAAGCTTATCCAAAGGCTGCAGTTAACGGTGAACTGAGTCATCTACGATTACAAGCTACAAAGAAATCTACGGTAAAATCTAGCAAAACTCTACGTCCACAAGATGTGCCGCCACTCACCCTGAAAATCAATGATTTTGCTTACGGCAAAAAACATTTTGGCAAAGTATTTTTACATCTAACTCGCGGTTCACATCAAGTTGATATCAAAGAGCTAGTTGTAAAGTCACCGGTTTATTATTTAAAGACTACCGGCTACTGGCGTAAGTTTGCCGGCAGACAACAAACTCGATTACGCGGGGAATTATTAAGTAGCAATTTGGGTGAAGTATTGAAACGTTGGCAGATCACTAAAAATTTAGTGGGTGGCAAAACTAAAGGTAGTTTTCTGTTGAGTTGGTATGGTTTTCCTTATGAACCTGATAATAAATCACTTAATGGTGAATTCACTGTAAAAATTGAAAATGGACGGATCATTGGTTTGGGTGAATCAGCTAATGAAAAATTAGGCCTAGGGCGAGTTTTAAATTTATTGAGTTTACAAACCTTACCTCGACGCTTGTCATTAAATTTTAGTGATTTAACTAAGAAAGGATATTCATTTGATACAATGAAAGGTACGTTTACGATTCATCATGGCACTGTGAAAACCCAAAATGCATATTTAGACGGTCCGGTTGCGTATATCAGTGTCAAAGGTAGGATAGGTTTAGTACGAGAGGATTATGATCTATTATTAACGGTATCACCTTATTTAACATCAAGTTTACCAATTATCGCGACCATCGCTGGCGGACCAATTGCAGGAGCAGTAACTTGGGTGGCCAATAGAATATTTAGTTCCGAGTTGCGCAGTTTAACAGCGCATTTATTCAAAGTTACCGGCCCTTGGTCAAAACCAGTGTTTAAAGCCGTTGGCGAAAAAAAGATGAAACGTCGTCACGGTAGAAGTAAGAAACTAAATGAACTGCACCATCCCGCGGTTCATAATCGTCACTCTTCGGCTCATGATCGTCACGGTAGTTAATATTCTGTTATATTGCTTAAATTCCATTTATACTTTAAAGATATCAAACATAAGAGAGCCACATGAAAAATACGTTAGTTATCGCAAAAAAAACCTTACTTGAATCGGCTGGCATATCTGAGCAAGATTTACAAACTGTGCTAGGTCAGATCCTTGGTCACAAGATTGATAATGCCGATCTTTACTTCCAGTCGTGTTGGCATGAGGCATGGGTGTTAGAAGATGGCAAAGTCAAAGATGGAAGTTATGACATTGATCGTGGTGTCGGTGTGCGAGCGATCAGCGGTGAAAAAACCGGCTTCGCCTATTCTGATGATATTTTATTGCCAGCATTGACGGATGCTGCAAATGCTGCGCGCAGTATTGCAGTGAGTGGTGGTGAAGGGCGTTTACAAACACGTTCAATCCCTGCGATTAAAGAACTTTATGCGCCATTAAATCCTCTTGATAGTATGAGTAAACAAGCAAAGATTGCATTATTAGAGCGTATTGATAAAGAAGCTCGTGCGCAAGATCCGCGTGTTTCGCAAGTGATTGCCAGCTTATCAGGTGTTTACGAAGTGGTATTAATCATGGCGAGTGATGGCGCGCTTGGTGCAGACATTCGGCCTCTAGTGCGGCTTAATGTGAACGTGATTGCAGAGCAAGATGGGCATCGTGAGCAAGGTTATACGGGTGGTGGTGCACGTACTGATTATCGTTTTTTTGACGATGCTAAAGTTACTCATTATGTCCAGCAAGCCGTGCGTCAAGCATTAGTGAATTTAGATGCCAAGCCCGCACCTGCTGGTGTTATGCCGGTTGTGCTAGGACCAGGTTGGCCTGGAGTATTGTTGCATGAAGCCATTGGGCATGGTTTAGAAGGCGATTTTAACCGTAAGGGTAGCTCTGCTTTTACAGGCCGTATTGGTGAGCGAGTTGCTGCACCGGGTTGTACGGTCGTTGATAATGGCACTTTACCGCAACGTCGTGGATCACTCAACATTGATGATGAGGGCACGCCAACACAATGTACCACGTTAATTGAAGATGGAATTTTAAAAAATTATATGCAAGATAAATTAAATGCACACTTAATGGGAACAGCGTCAACAGGCAATGGACGACGTGAATCTTATGCGCATTTACCGCTGCCACGAATGACTAACACGTATATGTTAAATGGCCCTTATAATCCTAAAGAAATTATTGCCTCAGTGGAAAAAGGTTTGTACGCAGTTAACTTTGGTGGTGGTCAAGTTGACATTACCTCAGGAAAATTTGTATTTTCTGCAAGCGAAGCATATCTCATCGAAAATGGTAAAATCACCCATCCAGTTAAAGGTGCAACATTAATTGGTAATGGCCCAGATGTATTAACCAAAGTATCAATGATCGGTAACGATCTGGCACTTGATGAAGGTGTCGGTATTTGTGGTAAAGAAGGTCAATCGGTTCCTGTTGGTGTTGGCCAACCTACGTTAAAAGTCGATGAACTTACCGTCGGCGGCACTCAAGTTTGAACAAAATAGCCGTAAAAAATACAATTTGAGGCTAGACAACTTCAAAAATATAGCACATATTAGTAGATCCACATTACAGGAGTCAGAGCTATGGATGCAGCTTCGCCTAATATTGACCAAGATTTACATAACCAATTTCAGAAGCTATCACACGATGTTGCCAACCTTTCACAGAGCATTAACAATCTTTCACAAGATTTTGCCAATTGTGTTGTGTTGCAAGAAACCGTTATGAATAACATTACTGTTCAAGAAGAACACTTCCAAAAAAAGTCCGATGAAACAAATGAAGAATTTAAGGAACAACTCGACGAGATCCGTAAAGTGATCAATGAATTTCAAAAACGAACCGATCCACTGAGTATAGCGAGATTCACGGCTGCAGCAGAAGAAGCGTTACGCCAAGGTGATGAACATTTACATAAATTAACCAAAGCAGTTGATGATTTTAGTCATCTCACTAAACAAGAATCGATGAATGTCTTAGAAATGTCGCGAATTGCGCAAGATCGCATTTCACGCGTGGTACGCTCACTACGATTAAAGTATTTTCAGCGGCTAGTGGATGACGGTTGTGAGCGAGTTGATAATATCTCAGTTGCAGCGATCGGCCGCGTATCACAAGTGGTTAAGTGGTTTCATTGGGAAAGACTTGGAATTGCTTTTGTTGTGGCATTAGTGATGGGCATTGTTATGGGTTTATTTCTGAATGATGAGTGGCCATGGGAAACGCATCAGCGGGTGGTGACTGAGCGTGATGCAGGGCGAATGCTCTTAAATGCTTGGCCGCATCTTTCTAAAGTCGAACAAGATGATATTCGTCGCAATGCCAATGTTTCATGAGTCGCTTTTAGTATATAATAACAATTTTTAACTAATAGTGATTGGTAAACCGCAATGGTAAGGTATGTTGATCAACACGTCCAAGCAGAGTTACAAGCATTAAGCACCGACATTTTGCAAGCTGCTAAGCAGTTAGGCGCTACCCAAGCAGAAGTGGAATTATCCCACGCTAGTGGTTTTGATGTCACTGTGCGTTTAGGCAAAGTCGAGACAGTTGAGCATAGTCGCGATAAAGGCATTGGTATCGATGTATATTTTAATCAGCGCAAGGGTTCAGCAAGCTCCACTGACACTAGCAAAGAATCCATCGCAAAAACCTTGCAAGCCGCATGTGATATCGCTAAATCGACTAGTGAAGATAAATGTGCTGGTTTGGCTGATCCTGAATTCATGGCTCAAGACTACCCAGATTTAGACTTATATCATCCTTGGGATACAACTCCCAACGATGCCATTGAATTAGCCACCAATTGCGAAGCACAAGCGCTAGAATTCGATAAGCGTATTGTGAATTCAGAGGGAGCGACGGTTTCATCTCATGTCGGTTATTTTGTGTATGCTAATAGTCACGGTTTTATGGGCGACTGTGCGACGAGTCGGCATAGTTTTTCTTGCTGCATGATCGCCCAAGATGATGGCAATATGCAACGTGATTATGATTTTACCGTAGCGCGTGATCCACAAGATTTATTGACAGCAAAAATTGTCGCGCAAAAAGCGGCTGAGCGCACCCTTAAGCGTTTAGGTGGCAAGCGTATTAAAACCTGTCATGCGCCAGTGATATTTGCTGCTGATATTGCCAATGGTTTATTATCGCGATTTATTGCTGCGATCAGTGGCGGTAATCTTTATCACAAAGCGTCTTTTTTAGTAGATCATCTAGATAAACAAGTTTTTCCTGATTTTATTACCATTAGTGAACAACCTTATCTTAAAAAAGCATTAGGCAGTGCAGCGTTTGATGCTGAAGGCGTTAAAACTAACGCCCATGATTTAGTGACAGACGGGATCTTACGCAGTTATGTATTAGATAGCTATTCAGCGCGGCGTTTAGGCATGAAAACAACAGGTAATGCTGGCGGCATTCATAATTTACGGATCAATACCGGCGATTTAAACTTCGCTGAATTAATAAAGAAAATGCATAAAGGTTTAGTAGTTACTGAATTGATGGGCCATGGCGTTAATATTATCACCGGCAATTATTCTCAAGGTGCGAGTGGTTTTTGGGTAGAAAACGGCGAGATTGTGCATCCAGTCGAAGAAGTTACCATTGCTGGTAATTTGCGTGATATGTTTCGCCAGTTAGTTGCAGTCGGCAATGATGTGGATTATCGCAGCAATATTTGCAGCGGTTCAATTTTATTGGAACAAATGACCATCGCCGGTGAATAATAATGAAAGCAAGCATCATCACGAAACTAGAAACGTTAAACGAACGCCACCAAGAGTTAGCTGCCTTACTTGCTGATCCCGAAATTATTAATGATACCAAACGTTATCAAGAATATTCGAAAGAATATGCCGATCTGCAAGCTATTGTTGATTGTTATCAACAATATCGACAAGCTGTGGATGCAAAACAAGCAGCTCAAGCTTTATTACAAGATCCTGATCCACAAATGCAAGCATTAGCTAAAGAAGAAATTAGTCAAGCTGAAGAAAAACAAACGGAGCTTGAACAAGATTTAAAAGTATTATTATTACCGAAAGATCCGCTCGATGATAAAAATATTTTTTTAGAAGTGCGGGCGGGTACTGGTGGTGATGAAGCGGCAATTTTTGCCGGAGATTTATTTCGCATGTATGTGCGTTATGCTGAGCGCGAAGGCTGGAAAGTCGAGGTGGTTAGTGAAAGCTTAGGCGATCATGGTGGTTATAAAGAAATTATTGCGCGAATTGTTGGCCAAGGCGTTTATTCAAAATTAAAATTTGAGTCAGGCGCGCATCGAGTACAGCGTGTGCCAACAACTGAATCGCAAGGGCGTATTCATACTTCAGCTTGCACGGTAGCCATTTTACCAGAGGCTGAAGAAATTGCTGAAGTCACAGTTGATCAAGCTGATTTAAGAGTTGATACGTATCGAGCTTCGGGTGCTGGTGGCCAGCATGTTAATAAAACTGATTCGGCAATTCGGTTAACTCACTTACCAACAGGTATTGTGGTTGAATGTCAAGATGAGCGTTCACAACATAAAAATCGTGCGCGTGCAATGTCATTATTAAAAGCTAAATTATTAGCAATGCAACAAGAAAAACAACGCAGTGAACGTGCGCAAACGCGTAAAAGTTTAGTGGGTAGTGGTGATCGATCTGAGCGTATTCGTACGTATAATTTTCCGCAAGGTCGAGTCACCGATCATCGAATTAATTTAACACTATATAAATTAGATGAAATCATCGAAGGAAACTTATCTGCAGTAATAGAACCATTACTTCGTGAGGACCAAGCCGATCAATTAGCGGAATTAGCGAAGGATTAATGAATACAGGATAAATGAATACTGCTCAAGCCTTACAATATGCACGAACCCAATTAGCAACATGTTCAGCATCAGCAGCATTGGATGCCGAAGTCTTATTAGCGTATGTATTGCAAGTTGCGCGTAGTCATCTGTTTGCACACCCAGAACAAAATTTAACGCCATTACAACAACAAAACTTTATGGATCTATTAGCGCAACGCCACCAGCAAAAACCATTAGCATACTTAGTTGGCGAGCGAGAATTTTGGTCATTAGATTTAATGGTTAACGAGCATGTGTTGATCCCACGACCAGAAACAGAATTGTTAGTAGAATTAACTTTAGTGAAACTAGCAACGATTAAACACGCTAAGATCGTTGATTTGGGTACCGGCAGTGGAGCAGTTGCCATTGCGCTTGCTCATGAGCGAGCGGACTGGAAAATTATTGCAGTTGATAACAATGAGCAAGCGTTAGCAATAACTCAGGCAAATGTTAAGCGATATCATTTAGAAAATGTAGCAGTGCTAAAAAGTGATTGGTGTCAAGGATTACCAAATAAGGATTATTTAGCAATCGTTGGTAATCCTCCATATATTGCTGATAATGATCCAAGGTTACAAAATACGGAAATTCGTTATGAGCCTCGATATGCACAAATTGCTGGCGATGACGGCTTAGCAGCAATCCGTATCATCGTTGATCAAGCCTGGGGGCGTTTGCAAGACCAAGGCTGGCTGCTCTTAGAACACGGTTATCAACAGGGAAACAAAGTTCGAGCATTATACCAGCAAGCAGGATTTAGCATGGTCACAACTCAGCAAGATTTAGCGGGGCTAGATCGCGTAACTATCGGTAAAAAAATGACGAAAAAACCTTAAAATCAAGGAATTATTTATTTCTATTTGCTAGACTTGAAATATTAGGTAAAATCCCCTAATTATTTTTAATGGTAACTATTTTTAGCGTGGGAGCAGGTTATGCCAAAAGTTAAAAAGACCACAGCAAAAAAGTCTAAAGTCAAAAGTAAGACTAAGGCTGTCGCTAAAAAATCTACAGCTAAGACAAAAGTAAAAGCTAAAGTCAAAGCTAAGACAAAGGTTAAAGCTAAAGCTAGAACTAAGGCTAAAGCTAAACCTAAAACTACAGTTAAAACTAAACCCAAGGCGAAGGCCAAAACCAAAACCCCTAAGGCCAAAGCCAAAACTAAAATGGCGAAAACAAAAATGACGACAGCAAGTAAAACTAAAACTAAAGCAAAAACCACCGTGCGTAAATTAAAAGTAATTAAACCAGAAGTGAAAAAAACGGCTATGCGTAAACCCGCTGCTGCGCGAAAAACATCATCACAGGAAATGTTGGCAGGCACAGGTTTTATGGGAATTCCGCCTTATCAGCCAAAAGCCAAAGAAGAATATATGAGTGAGCCTCAGCGAGCACACTTTAGACGGATCTTAATGACTTGGAAACAAGCACTGATGGAAGAAGTTGATCGTACCGTGCATCACATGAAAGATGATGCAGCTAATTTTCCTGATCCCAATGATCGTGCCACTCAAGAAGAAGAATTTAGCCTTGAGCTGCGAACTCGAGATCGCGAACGCAAATTAATTAAAAAAATTGAAGAAGCCATTGAAAGCATTGAAAGTGATGAGTATGGCTTCTGTGAAATGTGTGGCGTTGATATTGGTATTCGTCGGTTAGAAGCAAGGCCAACCGCAACATTGTGTATCGATTGTAAGACTATGGATGAAATACGCGAACGGCAAGGCGCTGCTTAAATTATCCCGTGTTAAGGCATTGCTTAAATTATTCCGTCATTGCGAGCGCAGCGAAGCAATCCAGTAGGTCGCTAAGAATCAAGATCCTGGATTGCTTCGCTGCGCTCGCAATGACGAAGCTACTTCGCAGTGAAGAAGCTAATTTGCAATGATGAGGCGACGGAGTTGATTCACAATGATGAGTACGTATATTCTATTATTGTTATCCTGACACTGGTCCTGAGGTATCTTCGATACTTAAAGGCGCACCATTTGGCGTTTTTTTAGGAATAAGCTCTTTCGGTGCAATCAATAAAGGGATCTTGCTACCATCCATCAATTGCCCAGTAGCGATTAATTTACCTTCGACCATCTGATAAGTAACAGCTGTAATTCCAGCACTTCGCAACTCAATAATATCACTCTTTCGATGTGCTTTAGAATGAAAACAAATTAAACGTAAATGATGAAAATCATGTTCGAGTTCAGCCAATTTGTTTTTAGAATTAGCCGAGGTAATTAATGCTGATAATGGTTGAAATTTCCCTTTAAATTCTGCCATTAAAAAACATTCTTTCGCAATATGCGGATCATCGGCTAATACTGATTCATAGCGATAAGGTGCATTAATGAAAAAATCAAATGCAATATATATTGCTGCAAGTAGTATGATAACGAAGATGATAAATAACCAGTGTATCGGCCTCATGAATGGCACACATCCTGTTCTACATGTTACGTTTATTCATATTAAAATAGCTAAATTAAAAAAGCAAAGGCGCTTATAATTTCTTTGCTAGCGCATACGCTAATCTTCAAAAGCCCAATACGTATTTGCTTGGTATCGTTCCACTAGAAAATCGATAAATACGCGTACCTTAGGTGCTAAATGACGCGTATGTGGATAAACTGCATGGATCGGAATATTAGGCGGACAATAATCTTCAAGTAACGTGATTAAATTACCATTTTTAACATCTTGCGTCATCATATAACCCGGTAAATAGGCAATCCCTAAACCTGCTGCGGCTGCTTGTTCCAGCGCTTGGCTACTATTAGAAGCAAAATTATATTTGATAGGAATACGAATAGTTTCCTTGTTATGTTCAAAATGCCATTCTTTACCGGTTGGCGAGCCTTCATAGAGTAAGCAGTTATGTTCAAGGAGATCTTGCGGATGTTTTGGTGTACCGTGTTTTTTTAAATACGTTGGGGATGCGCATACACGCATGCATAATACCGCTAATCGGCGCGCGATTAAGCTAGAATCTTCTAATTCGCCAACGCGAATTGATAGATCTAAACCATGGCCAATCATATCTTCATAATAATTACTCAGCAGCATTTCAACATTCATTTCGGGATGTAATACTAAAAAGTCAGCAATAGCAGAAGCTAAATGTTGATGGCCAAAACTAACAGCTGAAGTAACTCGTAGAGTGCCGCGAGGTTTTTCTTGGGTATAACTCACTGCTAATTCAGCTTCTTCAACATCTCGACTGATACTTAAACAACGTTCATAGAGGCTGCGGCCAGCTTCCGTCAAAGTTAAACTACGCGTGCTGCGTTGCAGTAATTGCGCACTTAAAGTTTTTTCTAAACGCGCGATGTGTTTACTGACTACGGATTTAGAAATGCCTAGCTTATCCGCAGCGGCAGTGAAGCTAGAGTTATCAACAACTTTTACGAAGATCATCATATCGTTAAGTAATTTTAATCTCATGGCGACACCTCTTTACTTCTTTTAAATAGGATCGGTTCTATACTAGAGAACATCGATTTAAGATACAATAGCCTATTGGTGAAACATATAGTTTAATTATAGAAACAATAGGCTATTATGTGAACTATTTATCCGAATAATCCCTGTCGTGGAGTGGGGCTTCGGTGCTCTATTTCTTTTTCTTTACCTTTTTCTTTACCTTTTCCTGTATCTCTTACTTGTGCCGGATTGTGATCTGGCACTTTAAGACTCGCAATTTGCTTCGCCGTTATTACAGCTGCAGGTTGCGGAATTAATGGTGTAGATGATGAACCAAATAACTTAATTTTATTTTCTATATCATTTAATTTACATTCATGCAAGCTAGGAGCCGATGGCTCATCAGCCTGTTGTGCAACTTGATTATGCATTGTTGCTTTGCTTGTGTTTAGTGCTTTTGCAATATGTAAATAACCTGTAGCTGTAGCAACAGGTTCAGAAGTAACATTTGGTTCTTTGCTATAAAGTTTAGCAATGGCATGAGAACCTAATTTTTCCCATTGTTCATCTGAAGGTCCTTTAGATGGAGCTTGTTTATTATCAGCTGTAGGCACGCTAATTTCAGAAGAAGTAACAGCTGATTTTTTACCCTTAGAATGTTCAGCAAATGATTTATAACCTAATTTTTGAAGCAGGGTTTTGCTATATTGCTGTTGTTTAGATGGAATTTCAAATTTTCGACGTAATAACCATGGGATCTGTTTATTATAAGCAAGTTCAGCTTCCTGTGCTTTTGCTTCTCTAGCCATACTACTTTTAGAACGAGCCATTTCCAGAATGCCTGCAATAGCAGCTCGTTTAGTCCTTCTATGATCACTTAATAAATTACCGACTAATCCTTGAAATTTTGCTTTTTCTTGGGCTTTAGCAACTTCTAATTTATATTGTTTATGCCATTTAAGATATCCCGCAGCGTTCTCCATGATATCTTTATTTTCAATTATCGGATTTTCTCCTATATAGGCACCTAAAGAAATTACTGCTTCTTCAACTAGACTTGCATCATATTTATCGTTTTCTTGTGATCGTATAATCTTGCCATATAGGTCAACGATTATGGCATAGTGTTCTTCTTTATTGAGCTCATTTATACTTTTAAGGTATTGACCGATGACCGCATCACAAGCATGCGGCTCTCCAGCTTCAGCAAGCTCTTTTAACTCTTCATAAACTTCTTTATTAACTTCTTCATTTGTTGATGTTAGCGAGTCGTTTAAAAGTTGAATCCATGCTTGTGAATAACGATAAAGATCTATCACTTTTCCAGATTTAGTTAGCTCTAGTTTTTCTTGTTCAATAGTTTGTTTTAAATATTTGATTGTAAGCGGAGCACTTTTTTTAACACCATAGCCATTTAAATAACAAGTCGCGACATACCGACATGCGATTGTATTGCCATCATCAGCGAGTTCTTTTAATTTCTTAAAAGCTTCTTTGCTAGCTGCACAAGGCTCACTCTTAGCAGCCTTAAAGTACCATTCTATGGCTTTTGGAATATCTTTTTTGACATTACCAGTTCCTTGTTCGTAGCATAATGCAATATTAAATTTAGCCGTTACACTTTTGTTATTAACAGCCTTCATATAATATTCGAGTGCTTTTTTCCCATCTTTATTAGTGCCATAACCGTACCAGTAGCATAAACCTATTTTTAACTCTAGATGGTATGTTTTATTTAGTTCCAATAATTGTTGGAAAGCGGTTTTGCTACATTGGGGATCTGGACTTTCAGCGGCTTGAAAATACAAATCAGCCGCTTTAGCATAACGGTCTCTAACATTTTGCTGAGTTGTAAGAAAATAATTAGCAAGGTTACATTTAGCTTTATGGTCGCCTTTTTTAGCACCCTGGTGAAAATATTCATAAGCTTGATTAGAATCTTTTTCGAGATTCCCATGACCATGGTGATAGCAAAAACCTAAATAGTTGCATGCATTACCATTTGTTTTTGCCAATTTTTTCAATTGGTCAATTGCAGTTTGACCATGCGTACTATTATTTTTTTCAGCGGCTTTAAAGTACCACTTGATGGCTTTATTAATATCTTCATCAGTACCCTTTTCTTCATAAATTTGGGCAACTGCAACCATTGCTGCTGGATTACCTTTTTTTGCAAGTTCCAATTGTCGCTCAAAACGAGTTTCTGTAGTTTGGTTACCTGGTTTCATAGTTGCTATCTCCTCGAGCTACCGCTCAAAATTTAATCAACAGTATAAGCGCAGATAAAATGGTTGTAAATTGGCCAAACAGAAACTTATTGTTCACATATGAGGATAATGATTATATTATATTGATTATTAATTCTTTTTTGACGCTGGATTCCGCGGTCAAGCCGCGGAATGACGAGCAAAGATAAATTAAGATGTGATCAGCGAACCTTTGAGATTAGCTAATTCAGCGTGTAATTGCTGATAATGATGTGGCTCTAAGCGCGGACCGTATTTAGCAACCACATGTGAAGCCGCCCGGTTAGCGAGCGTACCGGCGGTGATAAAATCATGTTGATGGGTGATCCCATATAAAAATGTGCCTGCAAACGTGTCGCCAGCGCCAACGGTGTCGAGCACGTTAACTTTATGGCCTTTAATATGCGTAGTAGTTTCACCATCATGCAAAAGTACACCGTCGCCACCTAAGGTGATCGTAAATTGTTTAGCAAATGATTTTAATTGTTTTACTGCATCGTCGATGTTATTGGTTTGACAAAAATGCAATGCTTCTTCTTGATTACAGAATAGTAGATCAACACCACCATCTAATACTTGAGTTAATTCATGTTTGAAGCCATTTACCATATTTAAATCTGATAATGTTAATGATAGTTTAGTCCCATAACGTTGTGCCATTTGTTTAGCTGCATGCATAGCTTCATAGGCTGTTGGCGATGCGACAAGGTAACCTTCAATATAAATATATTCAGCGTCAGCAATAGCGCTTTCAATCAGTTCAGTTTTAGAAAAATGCTGCGTGATCCCTAAATAAGAATTCATAGTGCGATCGGCATCAGGCGTCACCATCACAATACATTTGCCCGTTCTACCAGTGTGTTTATCTTGATAATGTAAATTAGAATCAAGGCCTGCACTTTTTAAATCTTGATGATAAAAATCGCCAGCGTCATCATTAGCAACTTTACAAGAATAAAAACCACGTCCACCCAATTGTGCTAATGTGATCAAAGTATTTGCCGCTGAGCCACCACACGCTTTATGATGTTTGACACCATCGAGTTCTTCTAACAATTTTAATTCTCGTTCAGCATCAATGAGTGTCATTAAACCTTTGTCAATATTCAAACGATGAATAGTATCATGTGATACTTCAAAAATAATATCAACTAATGCATTGCCAAGCCCATAGACATGATATTTTTTATTCATGAATTTCTACCTTATTTAATCGTTGCAAAAACCTGTTGTGCAGCATTCAATGTTGCTGCAATTTCGTGATCAGTATGTGCAATTGACACAAAACCTGCTTCATATGCTGATGGTGCAAAGTTAACGCCATGCTGTAACATACCGTGAAAAAATTGTTTAAAGTGATTTAAGTTTGTTTGCATAACATCATTGAAGTTAGTGACTTGTGGTGATGTCGTAAAGAATAAACCAAACATTGAGCCTACTTGATTATACGTTAATGGCACTTCAGCTGCGCGCGCTAATTCAACTAAACCTTCACAAAGTTTAATGGTTGTGGCATTAAGCTTAGGATAAATTTCTGTTTGCGAGATTTGTTCAAGGTTAGCTAAGCCTGCAGCCATAGCGATAGGGTTGCCTGATAACGTTCCAGCTTGATAGACTGAACCTAATGGCGTTAAGTGTTCCATAATATCTTTACGTCCACCGATAGCACCAACTGGCATTCCGCCACCAATAATTTTGCCTAAAGTGGTGAGATCAGGTGTTACTTTATAAAGTTCTTGAGCTCCGCCTAAAGCGACACGAAACCCAGTCATAACTTCATCGAAAATTAAGAGCGTTTTATGTTCTTGGCATAATGCTTGTAAGCCTTGTATGAATTCTGGCTGCGCTGGAATGCAATTCATGTTACCGGCGATTGGCTCAAGGATCACACCAGCGATTTTATTTGGGTATTGCTGAAAGAGTTTTTGTACTGATGTTAAGTCGTTAAAGTCAGCTGTTAGCGTATATTTAATAAAATCTTTAGGTACACCCGCAGATGTTGGCACATCAAATGTTAACCCACCCGAGCCTGCTTTTACTAACAGTGCATCATTGTGGCCATGGTAACAACCTTCAAATTTGATAATGTAATCGCGCTGCGTATAACCGCGAGCTAAACGGATCGCTGTCATCGTGGCTTCGGTGCCGGAATTTACCATTCGTAGCATTTCAATCGCTGGGATCAATTCGCAAACCTTTTCGGCAAGCTGCACTTCGAGTTCTGTCGGAGCGCCGAAACTTAGGCCATTTTTTATCGCATCGCTGACTGCTTTAATAACGGCAGGATGGGCATGGCCTAAAATTAATGGGCCCCATGATCCGACATAGTCAATATAGCGATTGCCATCAACGTCTTGTAGATAGGCACCATCACCAGCTTGAATAAATTTGGGGGTACCACCGACTGCACCAAACGCGCGGACGGGAGAATTAACACCACCACTTAAACATTGTTGAGCGCGAGAAAATAAAGCTTCAGAGCGGTTCATAAGTTATGCCTAAAAACGTGAATAAATCATCGCTCGTGTTCGCAATGAAAACAGAGTATACACTTAAAATTTGCCTGTGAATATACATCAGCACGCGGCAACGCAATAGGTATGATATAATGGCGCTTTTTTAGGACACTAGAAATGCTCAAAACAGCCTAAAAAGGTTAAAATTGATGATGAGGAGCTATTAAAATAATGCAAGAATATAGACGCTATATGTGTTTGTTATGTGGATTCGTCTACGATGAAGAATTAGGTTGGCCTGAAGACGGTATTGCGCCGGGAACCAAATGGGAGGATGTGCCGTTAGCGTGGGTGTGCCCAGAATGCGGTGCGACCAAAGATGACTTTGAAATGGTTGAAATATAGAATTGCTTATTTTTAAGGTTTAACAACGACTAAAATAACCACAGCAACTAAAATAATAACGGGGAATTCATTAAAAATTCGGTAGAACACGTGGCTATGACGATTTTTATTATGCTTGAAATCATAAAGATATTTCCCACAAACAATATGATACACAACCAAAATACCAACTAGAGCAAGTTTGATCTGTAACCATAGTGCATGTAAGTAATATTGGGCATTAAAGTGCAATAGCCATAAACCAAAAATAATTGTTAGTATAGCGCTGGGCGTGGCGATCCCATAATAGAGTTTACGTTCCATGATTTTAAAACGATCTTGGCTAATAGGATCTTCTGCCATCGCGTGGTAAACAAACAAACGCGGTAAATAAAAAATACCAGCAAACCAGCACACCATAAAAATAATATGAAAGGCTTCAATCCATGGCATAGATACATTACTCATAGTTGTTGATTATTCAGCTCGCAAAGTTTGAATTGGATCTAACCGTGAGGCTTTATATGCCGGATAAAATCCAAAAAATATCCCTGTGGCTGCAGAAACGATAAAACCAATCATAGGGGGTAATAAGAAAAACGTAAAGTGCCAATTTGCAAAATGAGCGATTAAATATGAAGCAAATATACCGATTAGAATACCAATAACTCCACCAAACAAGGCTAAAATCACCGCTTCAGTAAGGAATAACAATTGGATATCGCGACGAGTTGCGCCAATGGCCATTCTGATCCCAATCTCACGTTTACGTTCTGTTACAGATACTAGCATAATGTTCATCACTCCAATGCCACCAACGAGCAATGAAATACTACCGATCAAACCTAACAGTAAAGTATAGATTTGGCTTTGTTTTTTCATGCTATTAATAATTTTTTTTGCACTGCGGAAAAATAAATTAACATGGTGGTTATAATCATAAAAATATTTACGGATTTGAGTTTCAACATCATCAATATTTGTGTGTGGGTAAAGTGAGATCACTAAATAGTGAATTCGAGTTTGCATGTTAATGAGGTAACTTGATTTAATTGGAATGATAATAGAATCATTAATATTTTGATTGAAGAATGCGCTTTCTAACCAAGGTTTGGCAATCCCAATAACAGTATAAATTTGTTTACCTAATTGAATTTGTTGGCCTACTGGGTTTTTAGCATCATCTTTACGCATTTCATCTGCGATCCTACTGCCAATTGTGCAATAATGTTGGTAGCCATCGAAATCAGAAATAAATCGTCCAGCAGCAAGTTGAATTTTTAAAATAGTTTGTATTTGTTGAGTTGCACCAACAATTGCCGCATTAACGCGTTTACCTTGGTATATGACTGGGACAAAGCTCATAGTATAAGGAGCAATTGTTTTGATAGCCGGATTGATAGTCTTTAATTTCAATAATGCTGCTAAATTTAAAGTTTTATTGCGATGTTCACTTTGGGGATCTTTGATATAGAAATTAACAGCCATAAGATCGGTGCCAAGCGTTTTAAATTGAGCAAGTGCTTGTTGAGTGGCAATTTCGCCACTAGTAACCATTGCTACTACCGAAGCAGTACCGATCAAAATGCCTAATACTGCCAACAAAGTTCGGAGTTTAGCAGTAAGTAAGCTAGCAAGTGCATCTTTAATCTGTAACCATAACTCCACAACTATTCCTCACTGATGTGACCATCTTTAATGTTAATGATCCGCTGACATTGCTGGCTGATCTTAGGATCATGAGTGATAATAATTATAGTTTTACCTTCGTTACGATTCAGTTCTATAAATAAATCCATAATGTCTTGACCGGTGTGTGAATCTAATGATCCTGTTGGTTCATCTGCTAAAATAACCTTAGGATCACTCACTAATGCGCGTGCGATTGCAATACGTTGTTGTTGACCACCAGATAATTCTTTCGGTTTATGTTGCTTATAAGTTTCCATTGCTACACGTTGTAGTATAACTTCAGCACGCGCATTAGCATCGGTAAGCGATTTGCGCTGATAACGCAGTGGCAGCATGACATTGTGGAGCGCATTCAATTTAGGTAGCAGATAAAAAGATTGAAATACAAAACCAATAAAGTGGCCGCGTACATGAGCTAATTCATCTGGAGATAATGCCTGAACTTCACGCCCGGCAAAAGAATAAGTTCCCCGATTTGCATGATCTAATAGCCCTAAAATATTCATTAACGTAGTCTTGCCCGATCCTGAAGGACCCATAATTGCTACCAGTTCACCAGATTGAATTGTTAGGTTTATATCATGCAGCACCGGCAATTTATTATTGCCTAAACAATAATGCTTACAGATTTGTTTTAGTTCAATGACCGATGACAAGTGTATCTCCGGGCTTAACACCATGCGTGAGCACAACTTTTGTTGCAGTCGTATGCCCAGTTTGCACGATAACGTTATGTAGTTTGCCAGTTTTTTTATTGACAATAGTTACCATACGTTTGCCATTGTGTTGAAATACTGCGTTTAATGGCACAATAAAATTGTTACCGTGATTGACAGTTATCATAGCATTAGCACTCATGCCAATGTGAATAAGTTGTTGTTGCGATGGTGTGAGTTTAGGTACGATAATAGTGATCGGAAACGTCGGCATGCTATTTCCCATATTAATATTGGCTTGATCACTAATATTGGCTACATAACCATGCAACACAATACCAGGAAACGCCACACCAGTAATGATCACAGGTTGATCTTTTTTAATAGCTAATATATTAATTTCATCGACATCAACATTAATTTTTAAGCCATTTATATTACCAATGCTCATTAGTGTATGGTTTTTCTTAACACTGCTGCCAATAACAATGTTAGTGGATTTGTTGCTGGTGGTATTATCATCATCATTAGAATTTAATGGATGCAAAGCAAGGCCGCTAACTGGCGCATATATGGCAATAATATCAGGGTTTTTGTTGAGTGAGTTATTGATGCTTTGACGTTTACTGATATCAAGATTAAAAATTTTGTCAGGATCAATATTTAATTCAATAAGCAATTGACGTAGTTTCTTTTTAGCTTGCATATAGCTAAGATAGCTATCGTTAAGCTGGACTTGGCTATTACGAAATTCAATTTTAGAAATAATGCCATCTTTTGCTAAGCGTTGAGTGCCACTAAATTTTTGTTTAGCGGTAGTGTAAGCTTCTTTGTTTTTTAAATAAGTAGTTAGATTTTCTTGGTATTGTTTGCTAAGCTCAGCAGATTTTATGGTTAATAATAATTGATGTGCTTGGATCTTCTGCCCAAATGTAAAATGCATTGTAGTGATTATGCCGTTTTCAGGGCTGGAGATATTGACTAATGATAAAGGCTGCAGCCTACCTTTAAAATATAACTTAGTATCATCACGGGTTTTTTGTACAGTAAAAGTATGAGCCGCTGCGTTTTTGTCGACAGTATGCGCTTGCTGACAAGCTGTTAAAGCTAAAACTATCAATAGGCAGAAATATTTCATAACATAACCTGTAAATTCCACGTTTTTAATGTAGTGCCAAGTAAAGCATCAAAGTGAGCATAATCATTTAGAAAAGCAATTTCAGCTTTAATTACTGCTTGTTCTGCTTGAGTTAAGATTGCCGCTTTTTGCGTTAATTCAAACGTCGTGCCACGACCAGCTAAGATCTTTTCGCGCGTTGCATAATAACTTTTACGCGCGTATTCTCGGCGCAGTTTAGCTAGTTTAATACTGGTTAGTTCAGTTTTCAATTGACGAATGTTATTGATCACTTGAGTTTCTAATTTCCAACGCGCAAATTTTAAATTAATCCGCGTTTTTTCCAAAGCTACTCTTGCGTTGACAACACCCATTTTCAATGTTTTATCAGCAATCGGGATCACTAAATTTAACATCGCAGTTTCATAATTATTAGCGCCATTAAAAAATTGATTAAAGCCAGAGCTGGTGTTGGCAAGCACATTTCCAGGGCTATAATTCGCTTGCAGAGTTAAATTTAATTGCCAACGTTGTTGGTCTTCACTAGTGATAAGATTGAGTTTGTCTTCAGCTAGACTGATCAAACTTTTTTGATAGGCGATATTATTTTTTAATGCTAACTGAATGCTGTGATGCTCTGTTGGGATTGTATATCGATGCCAAGCGATTTTGCGTGATATGGTAATATCAGCGCGTGGATCTAACCCTAGAATGAGTAATAAATTTTGTTGATCTTTAGCTATTTGGTTGCGTTGATTCACTAGATTAAGTCGATCGTTAAATAAACGAGTTTGTACATCGTTTAAATCGGCAGGAGCTTTGCGCCCAGCGTTAATTTCATCTTTATAGACTTTAATATTAACTTTATCGTTATGCACGGCGGCTTGTTGAATAGCAAAATTTTGCCGATCGGCAACCACGGTGCGATAAGCGCTAAGAACATTGGTAATAGTATTAATAACGGTATTTTTCAAATTTAATTTATTTAATTGCTCAGTCATTTTAGCTTTTGTTAATGGGGCTTGAGTTACCGTGCGTCCGAAACCTCTTAGCAATGGTTGGGTAAGTGATAGTGACAATGTTGGGCTAAACGTGTAAGGATTTGTTTGTTGTTCGTCTAACGGATCTAACAAGCTTAAATCAAATTGAGTGCCAAAAGGTGCTTGATAACGCACTTCGGGGCTGACGGTGAAATTGGTGGCATGGCTGTTAAATCGAACATTATTGCGTTGCCGATTGATGTCATTAATATCATTGCCTGGGACGGTACTTTGTGAGCGCCAATATTGTGTAATGCTGTTAATTGCGAATTGGGGTTGGAATTGATAGTAGGCTGTTTCCAAGGCATATCGATCGGCTACGCGTTGAATTTCACCACTGCGGATCTCAGGGTTGCGACGCATTGCTAGCATAACAGCATCACGTAAGGTCAAGATTTTATGCTGAAAACGAGGCCGAGCCGGATGCGCTTGGGTTTGGCACATGAATAGCAAACAGGTGCCCAAGCTAAGACTGACGGTAAGAATAATATTAAGATGTTTATACATTTGGATTAGCTATTTATTGTATTATCAGGTCGGATATTATACACATGCTGGGTGATTTTTCCACGATGATCTGATGATAATTTTTAGTCAATTTAAGAAAACCTTAAGCTAGGCTTGCTAGAATTCAAATTAATGAATAACGGGGGTTAGTGAAATGTTTGAAAATGAACAACAAGCTACTGCAAACCGTCTAAAATCGGCTCCAGCACTCCAAGGACAAGGCTTCTTTGGGGCATATAGTAATGGCTCTAATGCAAACAGGCGAAGTAAAAATATGATAAAAAATGTTCAAGAAGCGTTTAAATCAGCGCAGCGGGAAGTATCTGCTGACCCAGCTCAAGCAGCTCCATCTGCCTTGAAGCTCAGTAAATTAGAAAATATGCTTGCTAAAAAAGTTGAATCTAATCCATTGGTATACGGACCTGCATACCATGTGCTTGTACAGATGTTAACTGGGGAACGCTTTAATCGAGTACTCGGTAATAACATTGCAAACCCGGAAATGCTTTTAAATAATACGAAAAACATTACAAGCGTAACAGGGATCAAGAATTCTTTACTCAAAAATGTGGGTAATGTAGGTAATGATAGCCAAGCTTCATTGTCGAATAATTAAAAGTATACACCCCGCGGCTTGACCGCGGGAGCCAGACCAATGCCGTGGCAAACGTAAACTCTAGGCAACTATCACTGGATTCTTCAGCTCAACAAGGTTATCTTCTAACTTTATATACGCACATATAAGGTATTTCCCTAATAATGACGGATCAAGCATCATCAGAGTGCTCTTTTAGCATTGAGGAATCCACTGCTGAGGTTGTCAAAATTGCATTATTTGGCCATTTAACGGCAAAAACAACTGCAACTGTGTGGCAGCCATGCATTGATCTACAACAGCAATATAATCCACAAAGCTTAGTGGTAGATGCCAGTGACGTTGATTATTGTGATGGTGCTGGCATTGGTTTGCTAGTTGCGATGCGCAATAATCAGATCCAACAACAGCATGAGTTCACTTTGTTTGGTTTAAAGCCACAGCTAGAACGACTATTTAACATGATTTCATTATTGCCGGAAGAGCCTAAGGCGCAATTAGTGCCACCAGTCGATGTGATCACAGAAACCGGCAAATTTAGCTTCGATGCCTGGAATTACACTAAGGAAAGTTTAACCTTTGCCGGTGAATTTTGTTACCAGATTGGGCAAACCATACTGCATCCAAAACAAATGCGTTGGCGCGATTTAGCATTTTTGCTTGAAAATGTCGGCCCTAACGCTTTTTTAATTGTTGCCGTAGTTGGTTTTTTTCTCGGCATGGTCATGGCGTTTCAAGCATCTATTCAGATGAAACAGTTTGGCGCCACGATTTATGTTGCTAATTTGGTAGGCATTGCATTAACGCGTGAACTTGGGCCGTTGATGTCGGCCATCATTTTAACTGGACGCTCAGCATCATCGTTTGCAGCTGAGATCGGCACTATGAAAATCAATCAGGAAGTCGATTCATTACGGACTATGGGGCTTGAGCCATTGCCTTTTTTGGCGATGCCGAGATTATTAGCAGCGGTACTGATGGCTCCGGTGCTCAATATTTTTATGATTCTATTTGGTTTACTCGGTGGTGCTTTAGTGATGAAAACCTTAGGCTATAGCTTGCCGATTTATTTGAGTCAGTTAGAAAGTGCTATTACGGTTAGCGATATTATAGGCGGCATGTTTAAAACCATAGTGTTTGGTTTAATTATTGCGATGATTGGTTGTATGCATGGTCTAAGAACGCAACGTGGTGCGCAAGCGGTAGGGTTATCAACGACAGCAGCAGTAGTTTCGGGGATTATTTTAATTATTATTGTCGATGGTGTGTTTTCCATTGTTTATTACGCATTAGGTATATGAATACAGACACAGAAGCAACAATATCCGAAAGCATCGTGCAAGTCGATAACGTCACTTTAGCATATAGTGATGATGTTATTTTGCGTAATATTAATTTTACGGTAAAGCGCGGGCAGATCTTTGTAATTTTAGGTGGTTCAGGGTGTGGTAAAAGCACGCTCATGCGACATATGATAGGTTTAGATCAGCCGGTAAAAGGCGATATTATTATTGATGGTGATAATATTGTCACCGCAATCAATGAACAACGTTTGAAAATTCTACAAAAAATTGGCGTGACATTTCAAAGTGGCGCTTTGTTTGGCTCTATGAACATTTTAGAGAATGTGTGTTTGCCACTTATGGAGTTTACCAGCCTACCAAAAGCAGCGATGCGCTTGATAGCGCTTTCAAAGCTGCATTTAGTGGGATTACATGGGGTTGCCGACTATTTGCCTTCACAGATCAGTGGCGGGATGCAAAAGCGCGCTGCATTAGCACGAGCCATGGTGTTAGATCCTAAAATATTGTTTCTCGATGAACCATCTGCAGGTTTAGATCCGATCACCTCGGCAGAGTTAGATCAATTAATAATTAATCTTGCAAAAAGCTTGGAAATCACGTTTATTATAGTAAGTCATGAGTTATCAAGTATTTATGCTATTGCGGATGAAGTGATCATGTTAGATGAAACGACTAAAACGATAACAGCACAAGGTAAGCCGCAATATTTACGTGATCATAGTACCAATCCAAAGGTACGCGAATTTTTACGAGCAGGAGTTCACGGTGAGCCAGCCCACTAATTATTTTAAAATTGGCTTGTTTGTCATTATTGGCGTGGCAATTTTATTAGTAGCCATTGTTGGTTTAAGTTCACAAACATTGTTTCATCAGAAACAATATTTTGAAACTTATTTTAATGAATCAGTTGATGGCATTGAAATCGGTACGCCAGTTAAATTTCGTGGAGTTGAAGTAGGCACAGTCACTAAAATTAGTTTTGTTGGCAGTGTTTATCCACACTTAGCTAGCAATGGGATCATTAATCGTTACGCACGTTATATTTATGTGGAAATGGCATTGGAGTTGCCATTCATGAAGAATTTAACCAAAAAGCGTGCCATTATCGATTTACAAAAAGCCATTAAAGAAGGCTTGCGAGTCAAAATAACCCCGCAAGGTTTAACCGGTGCTGCGTATTTGGAAATTGATTATTTTCACAATGGCCATAAACCGCTAGTTGTTACTTGGCGACCGAAGCATTTTTATATTCCTTCAGCACCAAGTACATTTAGACAATTAACGAAATTGTTTGATGAAATTCATCAGGCTAATATCCCAAAGCTGGTGCAGAATATGGACACATTAATTGTTAATACTAATAAAACAGTGGTTGAAGGCCAGTTTCAGAAAGTTGGGCAACGTGCTGTTGTCGCTATCAATAATTTTGATAAACTCATGACGCAATTAAATCATGTGGTTAAAGAAGGGCAATTGGATCAAACCTTGCGAGATCTGTCAAAATCATCGAAATTGCTCAACCGTAGTTTAGTGAAATTACCTAAAGCGGTTAATGCGATATCGCAAACCGCAAATAACGCTGATATTATTATTGCGTCACAGCAAGAACAAATTCAGGAAACGTTACAAAATTTACAAGCAATAACCCAGAACTTACGTGACATGACTGGTAGAATAAAACAATATCCATCGCAAATTGTGTTTGGCAGCCCACCGCCAAAGGTGAAAAGGAAATAAATGAAAGTTAGTAAGTATCGCATAATAATAATTTTATCATTGGTATTGAGCACGACGCTTGTGTTATCAAGTTGTGTGTCTTCAAGTTATCCAGTACGGCAAGCGTATATGCTGCAAGCCAAGTATCCACATGCTAAACGACATGCACATAATCGCTCGCAGCTACAAGTGTTAGGTACGACTATCGTACCGCAATTTGCCACCAGCGAAATCGTTTATCGCTTAAGTCATCTGACCTATACCACCGATTATTACAATATCTTTTTTATTCCACCAGCCCAACAAATTACGCAGATCACCACCCTTTGGTTGCAGCATAGTGGATTATTCGGTGATGTAGTTAATGCTTCATTGATACCGTCAGATTATTATTTGCAGAGCAAAGTGTTGCAATTGTATGCTGATAATCAACACAAGCCGAAAGTGTTTGGGGTTTTGACTATGCAATTTACCTTGTTACAACAAACACAAGCTGGGCGTCGCATTGTATTTGTTAAAACCTATGCACAGCAATTGCCAGTATTAGCTAGAAATACCCACGGCTTGATCCGGGTGTGGAATCATGAATTGGATAATATCTTAACGAAGCTGACAAGAGATATCCGACGTAAAGTTAGTTAATTGAGATCTTCTTGCTATACGCTTATAACTTGCAGTAAGATCTGTCTATATTATGTTGCATAGTTATTATGAAAAGTGCGACGACGAAGTAAACTACTTTGTCATTGCGAGGAGCTTTGCTCCGAAGCAATCCAGAGATCTAAATATAGGAAAAAGGAATGATGAAAAAACAAAAATGGTTGTTATGTTTCACAACTTTAAGTTTATTACTTGTTAGTAACTGTTTTGCACGTTTTCCAGGGCGTGCAAGTGTTTCTGATAATAACGATCCTAATGGCTATTACGAAAATAATTCGCCGACAGTAATCGCACGTTATGACATGAATGCTTTTAATAAAACTATTAAGCGTTTTTATCGTAGTCGTTATGTGCGCCGTGCAACTAAGCCTGATCAGCGCATGCAATTAGCCAGTTCCTTCTTTTTGCATTTGCCGTATGAGTTAGGGCCTCTTGGCGAAGGGATAAGAGGCAAATTTGATAAAGAACCATTATATAGAACTAATGCATATGATTGTCAAACTTATGTTAGCACCATCATTGCACTTGCGGTGTCTACCAATCTTAAAGATTTCCAGAAAAATATTATTAAAATTCGCTATAAAAACGGTAAAGTTTCATTCCTCTCGCGTAATCATTTCACCAGTGTTGATTGGAATCCGGCGAATATTAAAAATGGTTTTTTAAAAGATATCACTAAAAAATTAACGAAGAGATACAAAATTGCGCGCACGTATATCGATAAACCTAATTGGTATCGCCATTTAACTGCAGGCAATATTCGAATTTTTCATTGGATCTCAGCATTTCGCGCGCAACATTTAATTAAACAACTACATGCGTTAGCTAATGATGTTAAAGTTGTTGAAAGTAAAGTAACGTATATTCCATTAACCGTATTATTTCAAGATGATGGTTTGGGTGATTTAACCGTTAATAAAAAAATCTTTGATGCAATTCCAACGGGATCGGTGATTGAAATTGTTCGTGATGATTGGGATGTGGCACGTTACATTGGTACTAATCTCAATATATCTCATATGGGTTTTGCAATTCATAAACGGAAAGGTTTAGCATTTCGTGAAGCATCATCACTGAAAAAAGAAGTCGATGATGTTAATCTGGCGCAATACTTACAAAACTATTATAAAACTGTAACGGATCCTAATCGTATGGGCATTCATGTCATGGCGATTCATTTCCCGCATAAGATAGAAGTATTGCCGCCGGTGAAAAAGCAGCATAGAAGACGATCACGTCGCCGTCGCCGCCGGTGATTGTATCCATGGCCATTATAAAAACAGCTAATTTTAGATGTATGCATTCCACAAGGTCATCAATTTATTTGTACTTTTTGAGTATTTTGGCTAAAATTACCGCTGATTTAGTTTATTAATTGCTAAATTATCACAACGCTGGCGTAGCTCAGCTGGTAGAGCAGCTGATTTGTAATCAGCAGGTCCGCGGTTCGAATCCGTGCGCCAGCACCATATTTTGATAAATTTTTTTTATCTGCTGCAATTTCTTTAGGAGGTCAAGGGAATAGAGAATATTGAAGTATTTTATAATAGACAAAGGAGACATTCTGCTATAGATTACAAATCGCCTTATGAGTTTGAGTTGATGAAAACTTATGGACTATTAAATAATTGCCCGTTTGCGATTCGGTCGCAGAACCACACCAAAGAATAAAACTATCTGTGCTAGGACCGATAAAATCATGAAGGTGATAGGCATATCCCAAGCGGTTCCTTGGAAATATATACTGGCAATACCGGTGCTAAGTGAGGCGATGCCCATTTGAAAAAAACCGAGCATCGCCGATGCTGAACCAGTGACATGTTCAAAAGGTAAAAGTGCTTCATTAATACTAGGTGGGATCACAAAAGCAATGCCTGCAAACAAAGTGCATATGGGAATGAGATAAGATGCGAGTGTCACAAAATTAACATAAGCAAAAAATCCAAGTACTAACGAACTAACGATCATGATCATCGTTCCAATAAATACAATCCATTGATCATGGATCTTGCCACTAATAAAGCTGGTGATAAAGGAGCCTAGCATAAATCCTGCCATAACCCCAAGAGCAATGATTGAGATCCATTTTGATGATAAGTGTAGTAATTTGATCACTAACACGGGCGCATCAATTAAACACGAATAAACTACCCCAATAGCGAGTCCCATAACAATTAAATACGGTAAGTAATAAGGATCTCGAAATAAAGAGAAATAATGTATTATTAAAGGCTTAATATGGGTAGCGGTCGGATCTTTATGATGGTTAGTTTCAGGAAAGAAGAACCACACGTTAACAAACAAGATGATGGCCAAGAATAACAGCACTAAAAAGTTAGCATGCCATCCAAAATAGTGATCAACAAAACTACCAACTATAGGGCCTAAAGCGGGCGCAACTGAAAATGCGCCATTGACTATTGCAAAGGTTCTGCCACGTTTTTCTTCTGGATAGGAATCACGCACTGCAGCACTTGACAGTACCCCACCAGCACATGAGCCAAGTGCTTGAATGAAACGACCAAAGATTAATAAATGAATAGTAAAACTCAGGTAACAGATCAAAGTGCCAAAGGTAAAAATACTAGCACCAGATAACATCAAAGGCCGCCGACCAAAACGATCAGAAAGTGGGCCGTAAAATAATTGACTCAATGCATAACCTAATAAATAAGATGTCATAGTCAGCTGTACCATGTTGTAGGTGACACCTAACTCATGGGCAATGCGAGTCATTGAGGGGGTGTATTCAGTATCACCAAATGGCCCGACTGATACCATCAAGATCAGAATAAAAATTGATGGTCTGGCAATGTTTTTGAAATGATCAACTGCTGACATAATTCCTCATCCATGTAGGTAATTAGGCTAACATGATATCGTGTTTTGTGCACGGATTTATAAAAAGTATAAATAATTGGTTAGGTTTGCAATGCTTGATACGATTGTTTTAATACGCCAGCCGCTGAATTTAATAACCATAGCGCGAGCAATACGCCAATGATGAGATCAGGCCATGGTGAATGAAAAATGGCAACGAGCATGGCTGCAAGTAACACACTGAAATTACCAATGATATCATTACGAGCGCAGATAAAAGTTGATCGCATATTAATGTCAGCATTTTTAAATTTAACCAATAGATAAACACAAATAGCATTTGCGCACAGACCAACAAAAGCAAATACTGTCATTAGATGTGGTTGAGGCATACTACCATAATGAGATTTATATATTGCTTCAATCAAGATAATAATCCCAAACAGAGAAATTAATACACCTTTGAATAATGAGGCTTTTGCTAACCAGCGCGCACCGCGAGCTAATGCATATAAGCTAAATGCATACGCTAATGCATCCCCTAACATGTCCATAGCATCAGCTAATAATGCTGTTGAGTGAGCAAACCATCCGGCGCTAAATTGCAGCCCAAACATTAATGAGTTAATAACAAGCACGGTGATCAGTACTGATCGTTTATGGTGGGTCTGACTTTCAATATTGCAACAATCGCTCAAAACCTACTTCCCAATGGAATTTTAAAGAATATGAGCAATATTATACCATACTTTTTTAGAGTTCTAAGAATTTAAAAATGCCATTAATTCTTTACAATAACTAGCAGGGTCTTCTATATACCAGCAATGGCTTGCGTTAGAAAAGATTTTCAAAGTTGCATTTGGAATGCTTGTTGCAATTTGATTGCTATTTGTTGAAGGTACCAATAGATCAGCATCTCCTGCTAGTACTAGGCACGGATTAGTGATTTTGCTAAGTTGCTCTGTTGTATCATGATTATCACATAGATTAATTTGCCCTTGTAACCCAGTAGCAGTTAAAGGGTAAGGATTACTGGCAACGAGTTCTAAAAAGTTTGCTACTTTAGCGTTGTCTTCAAAAAAGTTAGCAGTAAACATGTATAGCACGATCATTTGCATAAGAGTTGGAAAATCAGTTTGCTGTAAAATTTGTAAAATAGTGCTATTGAAAAATTTTAACCGTGCAGAAATTTTAGCAATAGTAGAATCTAAAACTAATTTTATAGCTCGGTTAGGATAGTGAATGCCGATATATTGCGTGATCATCCCACCCATAGAATTACCTACAATATGTGCTCGATCAATTTTTAATGCGTCCATTAATGCAATCGTATCTGCTGCCATTTGTTTGCCAGTATAAGGTCCTTGAGGAATATCAGTTTGGCCAACACCACGGTTATCAAAAACTATCACTTGATAATGTTGTTGCGATAATATTTCAGCAACAGGAAGCCAAGCATAGTGATCACCACCTAAGCCACTGATGAATATAATAGGTGTGCCTTCGCCATAGATTTCATAATAGACATGGATATCGTTGAGCTTTACTTTAGGCATATCGGTCCTTGATAATGGATAAATTAAAACTAGATTATATTGTTACTGCAGCTGCTGGCAAGGAGCTACTTAAAATTTTTTTGTACGCATACAGTAATAATACTGGTAAAGTCATAATGATTAAGCCACCAACGAATAAGGCTTCATATTGAGCGGCACTGCCAATGTTGAGATTCGCTGGAGGAATAAAGCCTACTGTAATTGCGGTAATGCAGCCAAGAAAACCTAAGAAAATAACTGCATACATTCCAATTAATCCGCCAGGAATTCTAAATGCACAATCGCGTTGTAGGACTTTTTTCGCTAATAATAGGGCCGCTATAAACATTAAGATATACATGAACATATAGATCTGTGTGCTTAAGTCTGTTAATAGCCAATAGGAAGCGTTAACACTTGGTAACAATAAAAAAGCACAACAAATTAACGTCACTAGAATAGCTTGGACGAGCAACAAATTACTAGGAACATCATGCTTATTTTTTCTACTTAACAGTTTCGGTAGATAGCCATCTTCAGCAGCTTGCATTAAACCTTTCGTTGGCGAGATGATCCAATTGATCAAACTACCCGCGCTGCCGATCAGTAACATCAGCGTGATCACGGGGATTAACCATATTAAATGATAGCTAGAAAGAAAATTAGCAAATACTTGCATTACGCCATCGACTAAACCAATTTGGCTATTTGGTAATACAAAAGCAATAGTAAGTGAGCCAAATACCATAGTGATCAGGACAATAATTACTGATAAAAGTAATGATTTTGGAAAGGTTGTTTGTGGATGATTAACTTTGTTAACGTGGACGGTTGCTAGCTCTAATCCTAAAAAAGCAGCCATGATAGCAGTTAGTGAGATCCAATTATTAGCTTTACCAAATGATGGGATCAGATGAGACATCGTTAAATGTAATTGCAAAGGTCTGCCGGAGAATATCCAAATCAAACCAAGCAATAAGATTAAGCCAATTGGAATTATCGTGCCAACTAAAGCACAAAAGCTTGCGACTTTCGCCGAAGTTTGAATGCCTTTCATATTAATGATAGTCAACGACCAAAACACAATAACGATAACGCCAATTAAGTAATATTTATTATGTGCTAATGCAGGGTCAATGAAATAAGCCGCCGTGCCAGCAATAAAAGATAAAATCGTTGGGAACCATACCATGGTATTGATCCATTGAAACCAAATAGCTAAGCATGCACCTTTTTCACCAAGTGCCATTTTGCACCAATTGTAAATGCCGCCTTTTTTGGGCCAAGCAGATGCAAGTTGCGCTGACACTAAGCCAGTTGGGATTAAAAATATGATAGCTGCGATGATAACGAAAAATATCAAAGCCTCGCCAAATAATGCAGTGGCAGGTAAATTACGGATGCTGTCAATACTGCCTGTGATCAGCATAGTTAAGGCAAACAAGGACAAGCCAGTGGTATTTATCAGTTTTTTCATTGAGTTCTCAGTACTATATCCACAAATTTTAGTGATCATATAATAACCGGATTGATAAGTAAAATGAATTAAATTAAGTTTTTGATGAATTTTTTTGATTATAGAGTAGGGCTTGTCGATTGTTAGAGACTTTTTTCTTTAAGAGAGATAAGCATTTGTTCTATAAGGTGCATAGGGTTGTTATTAAAAATAACCTGAGCACCAGTTTCCTTTGATATGCTGTTAACTAACTGAGGTAATTCGTTTGCGATACCCGAAGTTTCAGTTATAACACCAATAATTTTTCCCATATCAAACAAATTGGAAAATTCATTCATTGTTCCCCACCGGCCTGCAATAATAACACCAGCATCACAATTTGCCGTTGACATGACATTACGATATTTTTTACAAACTAATCGATCATGCTTAAACACAAAATTTTCTGGAATAAAATAGATTTCTTTATAAATTGTAATATCATCATCTGGGGTAAATTGGCGTTGTTCTTCAATATTCATAACAGGTGAATATCCAACAATTTCAGCGCCACATTGATGTGCGCTTTTAGCGGCAACATAAGGTAAGCCTGAACAAGCGCCAGTGATCACTACACATTGTTTAGAACCGAGTGCTTGGCCCAGTTGCTTTGCCTTAAGCATAACTTGAGCTGATTCATTTACCGCAGAGCCAAATACACCAATTTTGTACGTCATTTTATTAACCATTAGCATTATAAAAAATTTCTAATTATTAGTATAACTGATAAAATTAGTTAAATGAAAATTTAACAGGGCAAGTTATGACTAAAAAAGTAGTGCGTTTGTATTTTGATTATAAAAGTCCATATTCATATTTGGCGAAGTTTGCTGCCTATCAGTTAGAAAAAGATTATCAGATCATCATTGAATGGCTGCCTTATATTGTTGATGTGGTGAAATTGTATGGTGATCTTGATAATCGAAATGAATTACAGTGGCGCAAAGTTCGTTATCTTTATACTGATGCTAAACGCTGGGCAAATAAAATGAATTTAGTGTTATATGGCCCAAAGAAAATCTATGATTCATCAATTGTAGCTATTGGTATGTTTTATGCAGTGAAGCATGATGTATTTCAAGCTTATCACGATCAGGTATTTGATTTATTTTGGCGACGTCAATTAGCTATTGATGATCCTGCAGTCATTAAGGAATTACTTGCATCATTATCTGTGGATACCAAAAATTTTATGTCTTATATAGAGGGTGAAGGTAAGCAACAATTACAATTAGTACAGCAGCAAGCGAATAAGGACGAAATTTTTGGAGTGCCTAGCTTTGTTTATGAGGATGAAATATTTTGGGGGTATGACAGAGTCGATATGTTAAAAGAAAGGTTACAACCAATAAAGCCCGGATAAATCGTAAATTATTGATTTTAAAAGATAAAATGTCATATCAGAACAGCTATAAGTGTTTCCATAATAACATTACGAATTCTAAATTTCTTTGTATTTTAGCATTATAAATGCTAAAATACAATGTAAATTGGTAATTAAGAGAAGTTAATGTTTACTCGCAGTCTACATAGGCCCTTGTCTTTTAATAAGAGCTTTTTTCTTTTTGGCCCTAGGGGCACCGGTAAAACTGAGTGGCTAAAGAGTAGTTTGCCCAGAGCTCTTTATTTCGATTTATTGAAAGCAAAGTGGCGCAATTTATTTTTAGCAGATCCTGGTGAGCTAGAAAAACATATTCCCGCTGGTTTTGCTGATTGGATTGTTCTAGACGAAGTACAAAAAGTACCTAGTATTTTGGATGAGGTACATCGATTAATCGAAACCTATAGTTATAAATTTATTCTTACCGGTTCGAGTGCACGTAAGTTAAAACAAAAAAATGTTAATTTGTTAGGAGGTCGTGCTCGAACTTATAACCTCCATCCTTTAATAGCAAACGAGCTTGGCAGTGCATTTGATATTAAGAAATATTTATATGTAGGAGGGTTGCCAGAATCTTATTTAAGTGATGATGCTGATGAATTTTTGCAAAGTTATATTTCTACTTATCTTTTAGAAGAAATTACGCAAGAAAGTTTAGTACGCAATTTAGAAGGTTTTGCTCGGTTCCTACAAAGTGCTAGCCTCGCTCAAGGTTGTGTTTTAAATATGTCAGCTGTTGCTCGTGATTGTGCAGTAAAGCAGAAAACTGTAGTAAACTATTTCTCAATATTAGATGATCTATTAATGAGTTTTCATTTGCCTGCTTTTATGCGACGAGCAAAACGTAGGCTCATTCAGCATCCTAAATTCTATTTGTTTGATGTTGGTATTTATCGAACTTTACGTCCACGAGGTTTATTAGATAATTATGCTGAAATTGATGGTGCTGCATTAGAAACATTGTTTCTACAACATCTGCATGCTATTAATGATTATTATAATCTTGGTTATCAATTAAATTACTGGCGTACTAGCGATGGTAGAGAAGTAGATTTTGTATTATATGGAGAAAAAGGATTTTTTGCTTTTGAGATTAAAAGAAAATCTAAAATACAAATATCAGATTTAAGAGGGTTAAAAGCATTTCAGGCTGATTATCCGCAGGCAAAATGTTATGTTGTATTTGGAGGGATTGAGAAAGAGTATAAAGAGAAAATCACATTCTTGCCATTGAACACATGCTTACAAAATTTACTTGAGATATTATCTTAATCTTTTACCTTAACTTGACCCTTTTTTATTGATGATTAATAGGAAGCTCCAAAAGGATTAGGCGTAGGAGTTTTGCTCATCGTTTGTTGCTGTGATGATGAATGAACTTCTCTATACGCATCATACTTTTGCTTAAGGTCTTCATAGCATGCTTTTTCAGAAGCTACTATTTTACTCATTCGGAAAACTTTATCTGTAAGCTTATTAGTTTTTTCAAATTGGTTTTGTAGTTGCTCACACTGATTCGCAAGCTCACGACTTTTTGTAATGCTAGAAAATTCCTTTCCTACCGATGGTTTTATGATTTTAGAAGTTAGGAGGGTTTTTTCTGCTGTGGTAGTGGTACTAAATAATTCTTCGCTCATTGTTTGCATGAATTTTAATTCGGAGAGTAATATATTATGTGAAATAATCGCATCAGAGGATCGAGGATCAATATAAGGTTGTTTCTCACTATCTTTAGCCTTATAAGCTTTACTTGAAGAATCTCTGTATTTTGCTTCAAGTTTCATCAAAGATGGTTGGTTATCTATTACAGCTAACATTTTGTCTACAAAGTCTTTCTTAGCAAATGCATTATTAATTTTTTTCACCGTGTCTACGATTACTGGGCTATCTGGGTCATAATGTTTTGCGCCAATTTTAATTGGTTTAACAGGTATGGCAATGGGTGTAGACATAATTCTTTGAACGGCATCTTTGACATCATTTTTAATTGTAGTATCTATTGCTTCAAAAGTTGCGAAAATTTCAGCACGCTGTTGTTTAAGTTCTGCTTGATAATTTTGTAAAGTTGATAAGTGACTATTTAAATCTGCTAATAGTCTCTGAATGATTTGATCTAATTCTTCAGTTTTAGCTAATTCACTGTTCAGTGGTTGTTTTTCTTTAATATCAATAGGGTGGTGTGGCGCTTTTTTGCTAAGTTGTTTAAATTTTTGCTGTAATTGTAATAATTCAATTATATGGGTTTGTAGAATGAGAAAAAGCTTTCGTGATTCTTGAATACGTTCCTTATTATAAATTAATGTAGCCCCTATTATGCTTATTTGCTTCACTAAACTATCTTTGGGAGATTTAAGTTGTGCGCTAATATCGCCACCAGTTAATATTTGTAATGGGTTCATCATAAGCTAACTTCCTCTTCTATTTCTATTTCAAATTCAGTCAACTATATCAAATGCTAGTATTTTTTTCAACCAAAAAATGGTAATTTCTCTGTCTTTTATTATCTTTTTGGGATTTTCATATTGTTTATTATTTCTGTTATTAGGCTAAATAAGAGTATTAACGTTGGCTTCGGTACGGACCAGCAGATCCTGGCGCGCCCAGGAGGACTCGAACCCCCGACCACCTGGTTCGAAGCCAGGTACTCTATCCAGCTGAGCTATGGGCGCAATTCATTGAATCAGTGTAGTTCTTATTGAAAACGATAATAAAATCAGTCAATTAAAATAGTTTTTAATTGTTTAGGCAGTGATCTTAGCAGAATTATGACTTGGCCCGCAAGCGGCTGCTTTCAGCATACTAATGGAGTCTCATGGTACAATATAAAGATAACATCAGCTAAATGTGAGTGAGCATTATGAAAATTGCATTTTTCAGTTTTAAACCTTACGAAAAGCAGTTTTTCGATATTGCTAATGAGTCGGCACAGCATGAAATTGTTTATCACTGTGCACATTTAACGACTGAAACAGCGGTGCTGGCAAAAGGTTTTCCCGCAATTTGTTGCTTTGTTAGTGATACATTAGATGCAAAAGTACTGACACAATTAGTGGAATTCGGTGTTAAATTAGTTGCGTTGCGCTCAGCAGGATATAATCATGTAGATTTAGCTTGTGCAAAAAAACTTGGTTTGAAGATTGTGCGCGTGCCTGCGTATTCACCATATGCTGTAGCAGAACATGCTGTCGGCTTAATTTTAGCATTAAATCGTAAAATTCACCGTGCTTATAATCGAGTGCGTGAACATGATTTTTCGCTGCATGGCTTAATGGGGTTTGATTTGCATCAAACCACAGTAGGGATTATTGGCACCGGTAACATCGGCAAGGTATTTGCCCGTATTATGCAGGGTTTTGGTTGTCATTTATTAGCTTATGATCCGCTTGTTAATCCTGAATGTACTAAGCTTGGCGTCGATTATGTCGAGTTGTCTGAATTGTATCAGCGAGCAGATATTATTAGCCTCCATTGTCCTTTAACACCTGATACGTTTCACATGATTAATGCCCAAGCATTACAACAAATGAAACCGGGCGTGATGATCATTAATACCAGTCGAGGTGCAGTTATTGATACTACTGCAGTTATTAAGGCACTAAAATCACAGCATATTGGTTACTTAGGGCTGGATGTTTATGAAGAAGAAGATGATTTATTTTTTGAAGATTTATCCGATAAAGTGATCCAAGATGATGTGTTTGCAAGGTTGCAGACATTTCCTAATGTTATTATTACTGGTCATCAAGGATTTTTCACTAAACAAGCTTTGCAAAATATTGCTTTAATAACGATAAAAAATCTTGATGCGTTTTGCAATGGTAAACTTGAGAATGAAGTTGTTGCTAAATAATAGATAGGGGGTAGATATGGAGAAAATGGTTAATATCGATAAACAACAGTTATTAGATTTGTTGCGCCAGTATCGCCAGCTTATTACTGAGCATCTTAATTTAACTAATGAAACCATTAAATTTTCAGAGCAAATTCAGCAATTGCTAATTGCACTAGAAAAATATGAAGATGATTTTGCAGCAAAATTACCGAATGAAGACATGAAATTTCGCGATTCTTTACGTCAACTTCACAAGATGTTGAAGGTATATTTTGCACCAAAGAAAGCTAAATTAGCCAAACATTTTCATAGCCTAACTCAGCAAGTACAGAATTCAATGGCATATGTACGCATATTGGATCACCATGTTGCTAAAGCTTCGCGTAATTTACAAATGATAGATGAAGTTAATAAAGAACATGAGCTAATTAAAAAGAATTTATTAAAACTAGCGCGTGCAGAGCAAGCTGCGCGGGGAGGCTATAAATGCATAAAGCTAGAAATTAGAGAAGCTCATCAAATGATAGTTGAATTGCGCAATGAAATTTCATCGCCAGCTGAAACTAAAAAAAATGAATTAGTTGAAGAAGAAACTGGGGAACTAGCTTTGCAAAAAGAAGCAAAAAACAAGTTATTTGAACATATTATTAAACATTCGCCAGCAATGTTATCCACGGTCGAAAAAGCAGAAATTCAAGATCATCTAATTAATTATCTAGAGCGGCTTGAATTACGACGAGAAGAGGCATATTTCAATGAAGAGGAACAGCATGATTTAATGCATATAGTCAATGAAAATCAACGTAAAAGTAAAGCACTTCAATCACAGCTCAATGCGTGGCTAAAAAAACAACGAGAATTGGAATTGCAAATGCAAAAAGTCTATGCCCTAGATCTAGAGCAGCGTGCACATAAACACAAAGTTTTTAGCTTAAGCATGGAGCCACAAAAACCTTTTGAGATTTTTTGATCTAATAAACAAATGTAACTTTATCCTCACCTAAAGTTTGTTTTAGCTCGGTCAATACATTATCGTTTGGAATAATATTCCAAGCATTGTCGAGCTTTAAATTTGCTTTAGCATCTGGATGTTGATAATGAATTTGCACAGGGCAATTGCCGCCTCGAAAAGGTTGCAGCGCGGTTTTAATCGTGTTTAACAATGTTTGATTAGTGTCGGTAGGCGTTAGCTCTAAGCGTAAGTATTTAGCGTAAATACTACGGGCTTGTTCGATTGTATAAATATTATTAGCACTTATGCGGTGGCCGCCAGAATAATCATCATAGCTTATTTCTCCTTCAGCAACCAATAAAGTATCTTTAACTAAAATTTCTCGGCATTTTTCATAGGTTTCAGAAAACACAGCCAATTCGATTCTGCGAGTTTGATCATCTAGGGTAACAAATGCCATACGTTTACCGCGTTTGGTCATCATAGTGCGTATACCAATCACTAAACCAGCAATCGTTACTGTTTGACTATCTCGCGGATTTAATTCAGCAAATTTTGCAGTGGTAAAATATGAGAGTTCATCAGTGTATCTATCAATAGGGTGTCCTGTAAGATAAATCCCTAACGTGGATTTTTCACCGGCTAAACGTTCTGCATCACTCCAAGCTGGGCAAGTTATTAATTGTTGCGCCTCATTTGGTTTTGTAGTTTGCTGCTCACCAAACATATCGTTTTGGCCACAAAGTTGATTCTGCAAGTGTTGTTCAGCGGCCTTGATGGCCTGTTCAAGTGATTGCATAAGTGCTGCGCGATGGCTGCCGAAATTATCCATCGCTCCTGATCGAATGAGTGCTTCAATTACGCGACGATTGACTTTACGCAAATCAACTCGCTGGCAAAAATCAAATAAATCAGTAAATTTTCCAGTTTGCTTGCGCGCGGCAATAATACTTTCTAAAGCTGCTTCACCAGCACCTTTAATGGCGCCTAAGCCATAGATAATGCGTTTTTGTTCATCTACGGTAAAAGAATATTCGCCAACGTTAACATCCGGCGGTAGTACATCGAGTTTCAATTGTTTACAATCATCAATAAAGTTAACAACTTTGTCAGTGTTATCCATATCAGATGATAATACTGCTGCCATAAATGCTTGCGGATAATGAGTTTTTAACCAGGCAGTTTGATACGCTAATAATGCATAAGCTGCTGAATGTGATTTATTAAAACCATAGCCTGCGAATTTTTCTACTAAATCAAAAATATAATTAGCAACAGGCTCTTCAACGCCGCGTTCTTTAGCGCCACTAATAAAGGTATGGCGCTGTTTTGCCATTTCTTCAGTTTTTTTCTTACCCATAGCACGCCGTAATAAGTCAGCGCCACCAAGACTATAGCCTGATAACACTTGCGCAATTTGCATCACTTGCTCTTGATAAAGGATAATGCCATACGTTGGATGGAGAATGTGTTCAAGTGAAGGATGTAAATGTTCGACTTGCGCACGACCATGTTTACGATTAATAAAGTCATCTACCATGCCGGATTGCAACGGCCCAGGGCGAAATAATGCAACTAGAGCAATAATATCTTCGAAGCAATCAGGTTGAAGACGCTTAATTAAATCTTTAATGCCGCGTGACTCTAATTGAAATACTGCTGTTGTTGCGCAAGCTTTTAATAAGGTAAATGTTTGTGGATCATCTAATGGGATCTGTGAAATATCTAACGGTGTTTCATTATTGTTAGCACGAGTCGCATTAATGGTTTGCACTGCCCAATCAATGATTGTTAAAGTACGCAAGCCTAAAAAATCAAACTTAACTAAGCCCACGGCTTCAACATCATCTTTATCAAATTGAGTGACAATATTATCACTGTCTTGTTCGCAGTATAAAGGTGCGAAGTCGGTTAAAGCGGAAGGAGCGATCACGACTCCGCCTGCATGTTTGCCAGCATTGCGTGTAATGCCTTCAAGTTTGCGCGCAAGATCTAATAATGTTTTAACTTCTTCTTCTTTTTTGTAGCGTTCTTTTAAAAGTTCATCTTGCTCTAATGCTTTATCAAGCGTGATCCCTAATTCGAATGGAATTAACTTTGCAATTTTATCAACGAAGCCATAAGGTTGCCCGAGAACACGGCCAACATCACGCACGACGGCACGTGCTGCCATACTACCGTAAGTAATAATTTGTGAAACGCTGTCACGACCGTATTTTTCAGCAACATACTCAATGACTTGATCACGTTTTTCCATACAAAAGTCGATATCAAAGTCTGGCATGGATACGCGTTCAGGATTTAAAAAGCGCTCAAATAGTAAATCATATTCTAAAGGATCTAGATCAGTAATTTTTAACGCATAAGCAACTAAGGAGCCAGCGCCGGAGCCACGCCCTGGGCCTACAGGGATCTGCTGTGCTTTCGCCCATTGAATAAAATCGGCGACAATTAAAAAATACCCAGGATAGCCCATTGAATTAATCACTTTAAGTTCAGTTTGCAAACGTTCATCATAGATTTGGCGTTTGCTTTGACGCTCATCGGGATCAGTAAAAATAATCTGTAAGCGTTCTTCTAAACCTTGTTGTGATTTTTCTGCAAGAAATTGCTCGATAGTTAAATTATTTGGGACTGGGAAATTTGGTAAGCAAACCTGCTCTAAATTTAAAGTTAAATTGCAGCGTTTAGCAATTTCTACAGAATTAGTTAACGCTTCAGGAATATCAGCAAATAGTCTTGCCATTTCTTCGGGAGTACGCAAATATTGTTGTTTGCTATAGCGCTTTATTCGTCTTTTATCATTTAGTAAAAAGCCATCATGAATGCACACGCGAGCTTCATGTGCTTCAAAGTCTTCGGTTTGGAGAAAGCGTACATCGTTAGTCGCAACCACAGGAATATGTTGTTGATGAGCTAGGTTTAAAGCAGCGCTGATATAGTTTTCTTCATTGTCTCGGCCAGTGCGCTGTAACTCCAGGTAAAAACGTTGTGGAAATAAAGCTGACCAATGCTGTAATAATTGTTGTGCTTGTTGATGATTGTCATGTAATAACGCTTGGCCTATATCACCTTCACGGCCACCGGATAAAGCAATAAGACCAGCGACCGAATCTGGCGTTAACCAAGTTGCTTGCACCATAGCAATATCATTAACTTGGCCTTCGATATAGGCTTTAGAGACTAAACGGGTTAAGCTGCGATAACCTATTTCGTTTTGGCAAAGTAAGGTAAAACGATAAGGATGTTTCGGATCTTGATCGTTATGTAATAACAGATCGGTGCCTAAGATGGGTTTTATGCCAGCATTAATGGCGGCACGATAAAATTTTACTGCGGCAAATAAATTGCATTGATCAGTTAAAGCAACTGCAGGCATTTGTGCATCAGCAACAGCGTTAACAAATGGCTTGATCCGTAAAATGCCATCAACTAACGAATATTCACTGTGTGTACGTAGGTGAATAAAGTTTGGTTCCATGTGTTTTTTCCCGGTAACTTCATGTCTCGTCATCCCGATGACTCGAAGGAAACGAATACCATCATTGCGAAGAACTTTGTTCCGAAGCAATCCAGGATTTAACTTAGAAGTTTTCTGGATTGCTTCGTCATTGCACTCCTCGCAATGACGGACAGTCTATTGCCAATCCAAAATAACTTTACCTGATTTGCCTGAGCGCATTATAGCAAATGCTTGTTTATAATCATCTATTGGAAATGTATGCGTGATCACAGGACTAATATCTAAGCCACTTTGGATCATGCTGGCCATCTTGTACCAAGTCTCATACATTTCCCGGCCATATATTCCTTTAATAAACAAACCTTTCATGATCACTTGATTCCAATCAATAGTGGTTTCTGCTGGCAAGAATCCAAGTAACGCGATATGGCCACCATGGATCATAGTTTCAATCATAGTATTAATCGCATTTGAGCTGCCTGACATTTCTAAGCCAACATCAAAACCCTCTTTGATCTTTAATTCTTTCATAACGGCGTTAATGTCAGTATTATTTACATTGATTGCACGGGTGGCACCAATTTTTTTTGCTAGAGATAACCGATAATCGTTAATGTCAGTAATCACTACATTACGTGCACCAACATGCTTAGCAATGGCTACTGCCATAATGCCAACTGGACCTGCGCCAGTAATTAATACATCTTCACCAACTAAATCAAAGGATAATGCGGTATGAGTAGCATTGCCTAACGGATCAAGAATAGCTGCTGTATCATCATTAATTTCATCAGGTAGCAAAAACGCATTGAATGCTGGTAATTTGAGATATTCTGCGAAAGCGCCTGTACGCGTTACTCCAATACTTTGCGTGTTACGACATAAATGACGTTTGCCTGCACGGCAATTACGACAAAAGTGACAATTAATATGACCTTCACCTGAAACGCGATCACCAATGTTAAAACCTTTAACTTCATCACCCATCGCTTCAACGGTACCAACGAATTCGTGTCCTGTCGTCATTGGCACAGGGATGGTAGCTTGTGCCCATTCATCCCAATTAAAAATGTGGACATCAGTGCCACAGATAGCGGTTTTATGTATTTTAACTAATAGATCGTAGGGGCCAATTTCGGGGGCCGGTGCATCATACAAGCTGATCCCCATTTTTTTTTCAAGTTTACCTAAGGCTTTCATTAAATTAGATAACTCCCAACTCACGACCAACTTTAGCAAATGCTGCTATAGCACGATCTAAATGTTGTTGTTCATGGGCAGCGGACAACTGAACGCGGATCCTTGCTTGGTCTTTCGGTACCACTGGGTATGAAAAACCAATTACATAAATCCCTTCTTGCAGTAAATGATCGGCCATGACCGTTGCTAATTTCGCATCACCTAGCATTACGGGAATGATGGGGTGTTCACCTGGAATTAAATTGAAGCCAAGTTCGGTCATGCCTTTACGAAAATATTCACTATTATAACGTAACTTCACTCGCAATTCATCAGAACCTTCTAATAAATCTAACACTTTTAATGATGTTGCGGTGATAACAGGTGCTAACGCATTGGAAAACAAATACGGTCGTGAACGTTGTCGCAGCCATTCGACAATTTCTTTACGGCCACTAGTATAACCGCCAGATGCACCACCAAGTGCTTTGCCTAATGTTCCCGTGATGATATCAACACGATCCATCACTCCACAATGTTCATGTGTACCTCGGCCTTTTTCGCCGACAAAACCTACTGCATGTGAATCATCAAACATTACTAATGCATCGTATTTTTCAGCTAGATCACACACGCCTTTTAAATTCGCAATGATCCCATCCATTGAAAATACCCCATCGGTTGCAATGAGTTTAAAGCGACAGTCTTTGGCTTCTTGTAGTTTACGCTCTAAGTCAGCCATATCATTATTGGCGTAACGCAAACGTTTGGCTTTACATAAACGAATACCATCAATGATGCTGGCATGATTTAAAGAGTCACTGATCACGGCATCTTGATCTGTTAATAACGTTTCAAATAAACCGCCATTAGCATCGAAACATGAAGAGTATAAAATCGTATCTTCCATTCCTAAGAATTGACTTAAGCGTTGTTCTAATTCTTTATGAGTATCCAATGTGCCGCAGATAAAACGTACTGAAGACATGCCATAACCACGTTCATCGAGTGCATGTTTAGCGGCAGCGACAAGTTCAGGATGATTAGACAATCCTAAATAATTATTAGCACAAAAATTTATAACGTCTTCGCCACTGCGAACGTGAATTGATGCATTTTGTGGTGAGGTGATGATCCGCTCAGCTTTGTACAAGCCGGATTGTTTCAATTCTTCGGTTTCTTTAGCTAAATGATCTAGCAATGCACTACGCATGATTTTCTCCTGCAGTTTAGTAATATCTAAAGGATGGGGTGGCAGAAGGATATGCTAATTTGCATCAAGTTACAAGGATAAAGTGTGAATAATGATATAATGAAAAAATTAAGTTACCTTTTTGATATATTTTTTAAAAATTGTCGTTTGTAGTAGCCTATTAATTCGAGTTATGCTGGATCCCGCGGTCAAGCCACGGGATGAGTACCTAGTTGGGTAAATAGATGACAGATTGCCAATATGGAAGTGAGCAGTGATGAAACAACTTAAGCGAATAATTATTAATTCTAACCTTATTAAAATCTTATGCATCATTGTCTTATGTTTGTCATTAGGGGCTTGCAGTGGCGATAAAACCGATCAAAGTGCGCAAGTGATCCGGCCAGTAAAAACTATGGTCATTGGTGATCCGACAGCGAGGTTATCGCGATCATTTCCTGGCAAAGTTAAAGCGACTAAAGAAGCGGTGTTGGCTTTTCGAGTCCCAGGGCAATTAATTGAGTTGCCAATATTAGAAGGACAAAAAGTTAAAAAAGGACAGCTTTTAGCGCGTCTAGATCCAGCACCTTACCAGGATAAAGTCAACGAAACAAAAGCTAAATATGTATTGGCGAAAGCTGAGCTGGAACGCTATGCAAAACTATTGCCGCAAGGTCACGTGACACGCTCTGCCTATGATATTAAAAAAGCGAATTATGGTGTTGATAAAGCTAATTATGAAAATGCAGTGCGTGATCTAAGTTATACGTATTTAAAAGCAGCGTTTGCTGGTTTAGTAGCGAAAAAATTTGTTGATAATTTTGAATATGTTAGAGCAAAGCAACCTATCTTAAGTTTACAAGATATCTCATATATCGATATCACGGTTGATATTCCTGAAAGTGTAATGGTTTATGTACGTGATGAAGGTGATGAAGATACGTCGAATATACGAGTTGAGTTTGAATCTGTGCCCAATCGTTCTTTCCCTGTCACCTATAAAGAGCATGCAACTGCAGCTGATCCTGATACCCAAACTTATCGCGTGGTAATGAAAATGCCAGCTCCTAAAGGCATTAATATTCTGCCGGGTATGACGGCAACACTCAAAGTCAATATGGCAAGTATTCAAAGTAAAGATTTATTTTTAATTCCATCAAGTGCAGTTTTTACTGATGAAGATGCTAGGCAGTATGTATGGCTTATTGATCCTAAAACCATGCAACTTAAAAAGCGCCAAATTAAAACTCGCGGCTTAACCGGTGATCAGATCGAAGTAACGCAAGGTTTAAAAATTGGTGATCGCATTGTTACCGCTGGCGTGCACTTTTTACGAGAAGGCATGACTGTGCGCATTGCAGATACTAAAAACCCAAAAGGTAATTAAGAACTTTACGATGAATATTGCGCAATATTCCATAAAACATAAAGTTATTACTTGGATGTTGGTGATCATTTTGATCGGCGGTGGAATTTTTGCGTTTGAATATTTAGGGCGTTTAGAAGATCCAGAATTTACAATTAAAGAAGCTATGATCTTTACTTCATATTCAGGAGCCACGGCCCAAGAAGTGGAAACGGAAGTCACTGAGCATATTGAACGAGCAGTACAGCAATTACCGCAATTAAAACGTGTCACCTCAATTTCTAAGCCCGGGATGTCAGAAGTCACAGCAGTGATCAAAGACAAATACACCAAAAAAGATTTGCCACAAATATGGGATGAATTGCGTCGTAAGATCACCGATGTACAAAGTAAATTGCCGCCAGGTGCCGGACCTTCAACTGTATATGATGATTATGGTGAAGTATTTGGGATGTATTTTGCTTTAACTGGAGAAGGCTTTAGTTATAAAGAATTAAAAGATTATGCAGATATTATTAAGCGCGAGTTATTGTTAGTTAAAGGTGTGGGTAAAGTAGAATTAAGCGCAAACCGACAACAAGCTGTGTTTGTTGAAATTTCCGATGCGCGTTTATCACAATTAGGGATCTCACCAGACAGTATCGCAAAAACATTAAAATCACAGAATTTCGTCACTTATTCTGGTGAAGTTAAAGTTGGCGATGAATACATACTTATTAATCCGACAGGAACATTTTCTGATGTTAAACAAATTGGCAATATCTTAGTTAGTGGTAGCGAATCTAAGCGCTTAGTACATTTAGATGATGTCGCTAAAATTGTACGAGGTTACATCGAAGTACCAGAGCATTTAATGCGGTTTAATAATCAACCTGCAATTGGTATTGGTATTTCAATTGTATCCGGTGGTAATGTTGTAAAAATCGGTGAAGATATTGCAGAGAAAGTCAAATCATTGCAGGGGATATTGCCCGTAGGCTTAAAGCTAAACCCAGTCTATCTACAACCAATTGTGGTTAATGAAGCGATCAACGGCTTTTTAATTAGTTTATTAGAAGCCTTAGCGATTGTTGTCGTTGTATTGTTACTTTTTATGGGATTGCGAGTCGGAATTTTAATTGGCGCTATTTTATTATTAACGGTGCTTGGTACCTTTATTTTTATGTATATATTTGGCATCGATTTACAACGGATCTCGCTTGGCGCGTTAATCATTGCATTAGGGATGTTAGTCGATAATGCTATCGTTGTTACTGAAGGTATTTTAGTACGTATTCAAAAAGGTGAAGATGGTACCCAAGCATCGAGTAAAGTAGTTAAGCAGACCATGTGGCCGTTATTTGGGGCAACGGCAGTTGGTATATTAGCATTTGCCGCTATTGGTTTATCACCAGATTCCACAGGCGAATATACTCGCTCACTATTTCAAGTGATTTTAATCTCATTGATGCTTAGTTGGTTTTTAGCGATCACGGTATCGCCAATGTTATGTGTTTTATTTATTAAACCTAAGCCAGGCAAGTTAGTTGCCGATCCGTATCAAGGGTGGTTTTATCGGATTTATCGACGGTTTTTATTAATGTGTATTCGTGCGCGTTGGTTAACTATTACTGCAATGTTAGGGTTATTAGCATTATCAATTTTTGGTTTTGGTTTCGTCAAGCAAAGTTTTTTCCCCAATTCAACCACACCGGTATTTTTATTAGATTATTGGCGAGCCCAAGGTACTGATATCCGTGAAACTGAGCAAGATACTAAAAAGCTGGTTAAATACGTTATGACACTTAAAGATGTGGAATCGGTAACTTCAGAAATTGGCCAAGGCGCACAACGATTTATGTTAGTCTACACGCCAGAGAAACCTAACAGCAGTTATTCACAGTTAGTGATTCGGGTAAAAGATTATCGTGACATTGATCACGTTGAAAAGAAAATTGCGCAATATTTAAAAGAGAATTTTCCGAATTCAGAACCTAAGTTTAAACGTATACGTTTAGGCCCAGGCAAAGATGCAAAGATTGAAGCACGTTTTAGCGGATCTAATCCGACGATTTTGCGTAAATTATCTAATGAAGCGCAAGCAATCATGCATCAAAATCCTAATGCTATTAACATTCGTGATGATTGGCGCCAACAAGTTAAAGTATTACAACCGATTTATTCTGAAGCACAAGCACGTGTCACTGGGATCACGCGCCCAGATCTCGCACAATCTTTAGCAAAAGCATTTACTGGCATTCAAGTGGGTTTGTACCGAGAGGGTGATACGTTATTGCCAATTATTATGCGACCACCGGAAAATGAAAGATTAAATGTAGGCACTATTTATAATTTACAAATTTGGAGCCCAAATCTTAAAAAGTTTGTACCCATAGGGCAAGTGGTTTCAGGATTTAAAACGACTTGGAGCAATGATCGTATTGCTCGCAGAAACCGTCGCCGGACGGTTACTGCATCAACCGATCCAAAAACAGGCCCGGCTAGTGAATTGCTAAAGCAACTACGTCCGAAGATCGAAGCGCTTAAATTACCAACGGGTTATAAACTTGAATGGGGTGGTGAATATGAAGATTCATATGATGCACAAGTAGCGTTATACAAACAATTGCCTGTGGGAATTCTAGCAATGATCATCATTGTCGTGTTGTTATTTTCTAAAGTTCGCCAACCATTGATTATTTGGTTGTGTGTGCCGTTAGCATTTATTGGTGTCACCGCAGGATTATTGATAACCAATAATGAATTTGGTTTTATGGCATTATTAGGTTTCTTGAGTTTGATAGGAATGTTGATCAAAAATGCGATTGTATTAATCGATCAAATTGATTTAGAAATTGATACAGGCAAAGATCCGTTTCAAGCTATTATTGATTCAGCCGTAAGCCGCGTACGGCCAGTATCGCTTGCAGCAATTACCACGGTATTAGGAATGATCCCATTATTATTTGACGCATTTTTTGTGAGTATGGCAGTGGTGATCATGTTTGGTTTAGCCTTCGCAACGGTATTAACTTTAATTGTTGTGCCAGTGTTATATGCTATATTCTTTAAAATACCTTATCGAGTATTGGCATGAGTCAATTAACGGGTACAGTAGTAAGCATTGATCCGAAAACTCAGTTTGCTGGTGTCATTTATATTAAAGTTAAATCAAACAAAGGCACCGATGAATATTATATTTCTAAAGTGGCGTTAAAAAAACAAAAGCTTGCAATTTTACAACGCACGCAATCGCAAGCAGGTCGAGCTTATTATCTTGATAATTCTACTATTGAAAAACTTGCAAAACATGCGCTTAATACCGAAATAAATAGTAAAAAAGCAGTCAGCATTACTTTTGAAAAAGCATTAAAAAAATCCACAATAGTTTTTATAGAGACCAAACCATTATTGAAACATAAGCTTAAGCCACAGGCATTATTTGAAGTTCATACCTTAAAAAAGCCCGGAAAAATTATCACCCAAGGGATCGGCATTGGTAATAAAATAGCTCAAGGCAAGGTGCGAGTGATCACTGACCAACGGCAACTAACGTCGTTAAAAAAACATGAGATATTAGTAACATCAATGATTGAGCCACATTCACAAGCTATCATCAAACGTGCTGCAGCCATTGTGATGGAGCAAGGTGGTCGCACTTGTCATGCGGCTATCACGGCTCGCGAGTTGGGAATTCCAATGATAATAGGATGTTGTGATGCAAGCAAAATTTTAAAAACCGGTACCAATGTTACGGTAACATGTGAACACAATCGAACGGGTTATGTTTATTCAGGCTTAGTTCCTTATGAGATTAAACACCTAGAACTTGCGAAGTTTAAGTCAATGCCTTATCCGTTGAGGATTAATCTAGGTGATCCGCATAAAGCATTTGCTTACCAAGCAATTCCCAATGAAGGTGTTGGTTTAGCCCGACTCGAATTTATTATCGGTAATACCATTGGTATTCATCCGCAAGCATTGTTAAATTACGCTAAGTTACCAAAAAGAGTGCAAACAAAAATTGCAAAAAGAACTGCGGCGTATGTTTCTCCCAGCGAATTTTATATTGAAAAATTACGTGAAGGTATTGCAACTATTGCTGCAGCATTTCATCCTAAGCCAGTTATTTTTAGATTTTCAGATTTTATTTCTAATGAATATCGCAATTTATTGGGTGGTGAGTTGTATGAGCCGACAGAAAATAATCCTATGCTAGGTTTTCGTGGTGCTTCGCGATATTTGAATCCAGCGTTTCAGCCAGCTTTTGCGTTAGAGTGTGAAGCTTTTAAACGTGTGCGTAATGATATGGGTTTCACGAATGTAAAATTAATGGTGCCTTTTGTGCGTACTCTTGCCCAAGCTCAAGCAGTTATTAAATTGCTTACAAGTTATGGTTTGAAATACACTAAAAGATCAGATTTACAAATTTATATGAATTGTGAAGTACCATCAAACGCTATTCTTGCCGAAGAATTTTTGCAATACTTTGCTGGTTTTTCCATTGGCACTAATGATTTGACACAAATGACACTAGGTTTAGATCGTGATTCTAGTTTAATTGCAGATTTGTTTGATGAACAAAATGCGGCAATTAAACTCTTGCTGCAAAAAATTATTAAAGCCTGTAAACAACAACATAAGTTTGTTAGCATCTGCGGACAAGCACCCTCAGATCATATTGAATTTGCAAAATGGCTGATAGCACAAGGCATCGATAATATTTCGCTAAGCCCAGATGCAATCATTGATTGGCTATTTCATTAAATATCGCCGTGTTTAGTTGGCGAACCCTTAGTGGTGTTCGGTGTCACTCCTAAGTCACGCATTGCTTTAAGAATATGATCAAGCAAGTCATAACGGTCATCAGTACATGGCATGTTTTCTTCATCAGCAACTTGCATATCAAGAGCATCGTGCTTCCAACTTTTTAAAATTTCAATCTTTTGATCACGTTTTAATTCTTTGCACGTCAGGACGTCATCTGGAGTTTTGAAAAAATGGCTAGGTTCAAGCTTGGCTTTTTCAATGTTGATTGTTCCCATTACCTTTACTCCTTAATAACTTCGTCTTTTGGCTCAGAGCGTATTTATCGTCATTGCGAGGAACTTTGTTCCGAAGCAATCCAGAAACTGCAGTGGATTTCACGCTCAAGCCACGCAATAATATCTCTGGATTGCTTCATCCCCTTCGGGTCCTCGCAATGACAATATCCTTCATGGCGTCTCAATTAGGGTCTTTTTACAATTATAGCTTGAAAAATTGATATGGTTATTAACACATAAAATATATTTATTTTTCATGGAGATAGAGAAGATAAGCTTGAAGGTTTAATCCCAAGGATTAATAATTTCAAGCAGTGGGTATTTAAAATCAGAAACGTTTCTGGTAGCCAGTGTTAAATCATGCCGCAATGCAGTTGCGGCGATCAAACTATCAATCGCTGAAACAGGTCGTTTAGCTTCTGCTTGTAATTTTCCCCAACAATCCACGACATCTTTATCGATAACCAGTATTCTATTATTAAACCAAGTAATTAATTCTTGCTCTAACCAAATTTTTAACTTTTCTTTGCGACGTGTGTTATCAGTTATTTTTTCTATCCCTTTACGAATTTCTCCTAACGTTAACACACTTAAATATAAATCTTCATCTGAAATTGTTTCCATCCAGGCAATAACTTTTTTGTTAGGCTTAGATTTAACTATTTCTGAGATAACGTTGGTGTTAATTAAGTAACTCATAAATCGATATTCCGGCAGGTGGTTTTATTACGTTTTAAATCTAAATTTAAGCCAACCAAGGGTGATTTACGTAACATTTTTACTAATGAAATATGAGGCTTCTTAACAAGTTTATTGTAGTCTCTTCGTGAAATTACCACGGCAGTGGGTTCTCCACGAACAGTGATATCTTGAGGCCCTTGAGTAACAGCCAGCTTTATAACTTTGCTAAATTCCGCCTTTGCGTTCTGTAGTTGCCAGGTGTGCATTTGATCCTCCAATACTGACTAGTTATACTAGTCAGAAGTATAGTGCGAATTTGATAGTTTGGCAATATTTTTCATACTAGCTTGAAATCAAATTGACTCAAACGCCTGTCACTTCATTCCAAATATCAACCTGTAATCTCGAGGTGTAATTCATTAAATGTTGTTTACAGGCTTCGATTAACCAAGTCGATTTGGCTAGAATAGCTTCGCGGGTGCCACCTTCGGGCATTAGCCAAACTTTATTGCGAGGAATATTAAAAGGCTGGCAATAACGTGCAATAATTTCTTCGATATCGCCAGGCGATTGGATCACAAATTTAAATGCAGCAGATGGTAATGCAGCAAAGCTTTGCAAAATATCAGGATGATAAGCTTTTGGATCAGGCTCGCCACTGCTACGCAATTTTGGGCTTACATTAAATTGATTAACACGAATTTGTAATTCAGGTATTGGCAGTTTAGTGGCATTGGTTTCAATTTCAATAAAGGGGGCTGGTGAAATACATTCATCAAGTTGTTTGATAAATTCAACGATTTTAGTTTGTTGCAATAATGGTTCGCCACCAGTGATCACCAAATGTGCGCCACACGCCAGTTTATCGAGCCAGCCGTGTTGCTGCCAATTGCCAATAATGTCGGCAAAAGTGAATTTATGGCCTTTGCTCCAAACTAACTTGCTATCGCAGCCAAGGTGTTCGCCAGTCGTTGGGTCTTTATAAGAAAACCCTGAGCATTGTAGATTACAGCCACTCAAGCGTAGAAAAACTGCTGGTTGACCAGCGCACGGCCCTTCGCCTTGAATACTATAGAAAGTTTCGCTGGTATATAAATGGTTTTTAGTGTTCATAAGTTGAAGTTAATACTGGCAAATAACGATAAAAAATATTACAATTCACAGTAACTTTGAGCATGATTTTACCTGAAAACTTACCTGTAAACCAATAGAATGAGTATGTTTATAGTTATAGGCAATTACGGTGATGAGACTATCGCTGTGATGCAATGGATAAAGCAACAAGGCTTAGCGCCAGTTACAGTGGTTTCGATCGATACCGGCTGGGCAGCACCCTGTTGGCAAACGCGAGTTGCGGCAGGCGAAGCATTTGCAAAGCGCTGTGGCTTCACCCCGGTGCGTTTACAAGCAAAATTAAATTTTGCTGATCTGGTGCGCGAACGCCAGCATTTCCCAAACCAAAAATATCAATGGTGCCCAGGCTTTTTAAAAGGCCTGCCGTTACTACAGTGGCTTGATGATGTTGATCCAAGTTGCGAAGCAACGATTGTTTTAAGTAAGCGCCGGGCCGCATCGCGTGCGCAAGCCAATTTGCCAGAATATATTGCTGAAAGTGAGCATCATGGGCAGCGTCGCGTTTGGCACCCATTATATGACATTGATAATGCTGCGCGAGATGCGCTAGTAACAGCAGCAAAATTTCCATTGTTGCATCATCGTAGCTTAGAGTGTGATCCATGTATACACAATAGTGATGCTGATTTTTTACGAATGGAGCCTCACAGTATCGCTAAAATTAAATCTCTAGAGACAGAAGTAGGTGAGCCAATGTTTGTACCAGCGAATTACGCTGGTGCTAAAGGCATTGTTGCAGTGATTGAGTATATCAAACAACGTCAAACTAAATTAAATTCAAGTGATAATTATCAAGAATTATTTGATAAGGGTTGTGGTTCGCCCTTTGGTTGTGGACAATAGTATTTAATCAAGTGAAGCTAGTGGAGAAGGTTAATGGCATATATAGTGACGGAGCAGTGTATTAAATGCAAATATACTGATTGTGTCGAAGTTTGCCCGGTGGATTGCTTTCATGAAGGCCCGAATATGTTAGTAATCGATCCGGATGAATGTATTGATTGTGCGCTATGTGAACCAGAATGCCCAGTTGATGCAATCGTTGCTGAAGATGAATTACCTGCCGATGCCAAGCAATTTCTAACCCTAAATGCTGAGCTCGCACAAAAATGGCCAGTGATCAGTGTTGCCAAGGATGCACCAGCAGATGCAGATGATTGGAAAGGAGTCGCCAATAAATTGCAGCACTTAGAGAAATGAATATATTAGCGATAGAAACTTCAAGCCCGCAATGCTCGGTAGCATTGTTACATGATGCAGCCATTATTGAATTAAATGATATCACGCCGCGAACACATGCTCAGCAAATTTTGCCAATGATCCAACAATTATTAACTCAAGCCGATCTTAAATTGAACCAACTCGATGCACTAGCATATGGTAAAGGCCCTGGTAGCTTTACAGGTTTACGGATCGGAGCTGGTGTAATCCAAGGTATTGCATTGGGTTCAGACATTCCTGTCATCCCTATTTCTTCATTACAATGTTTAGCACAAACAGGATATGCTAAACACCAACAATCGCGTATCATTAGTTGTATTGATGCACGTATGCAAGAAGTGTATTGGGGTATGTTTGAATTAGATCCAGTCACAGGATTAATGCAGCTAAATGGCGATGAAGCGGTGACGCCACCGGAAATGATCAATTTGCCAACAGCCGCATGGTATGGTGTCGGTAATGGTTGGCACTATCCGCAGCTAGGCGCACGATTTGCAGCTGACAATTATGATCTAAATTGTTTACCAACAGCTCGAGCAATGCTGGCTTTAGCGAAAATTAAGTTAACCCTAGGTGAAACTACCACAGCAGAATTTTGTTATTCTACCTATATACGCGATAAAGTCGTTAGATAGGAAATAAATGGAGGAGGCTCTATGAAACGAGCATCAGATGCCGAATGTCGACAAGAAATCATCTCCAAATTAGTTGCGATTGCAGAAAAAAAACTTAGTAAGAAAAAAACAGCGTTATTTGCTGAATTTGTTAAGCAATATTACTCCCATGTGGCACTTGAAGATTTATATTCACGCAGCATCATCGATTTATATGGCGCAGTGATATCGCATTGGAATTTCATGTATGAACGCAAAAAACATGAAGTTAAATTACGAATTTTCAATCCAACATTTGAAGAAGATGGTTGGGAGTCACGACATACTGTGATCCAATTGGTTCATGATGATATGCCATTTTTAGTTGACTCAGTTACCATGGAGTTAAATCGCCTGGGATATACAATTTATTTAATTATTCATGTTGGTGGCATAATTGTACATCGTAATAACAAACATCAGTTAAATAAAATTTTTCCGGTAGATTATTCTAGCGACATCATTTCTGGCAAGATCAATACCGTTAGTTTAAAAGAAGAGGAAGAATTACAAAGTGGAATTGCAGAAGCACCAATTTATATTGAAATTAATCGTGTTACCGATCCAGCAGTTATTACCAACATAGAGAAAAATATAATACGCATTTTAAAAGATGTTCGAGTTGCAATTGATGATTGGGACAAAATGCGTGGTAAAGTTTATGAAATTGTTGATGAACTAGAAAGTTGTCGGCATGTATTGCCTAATATTTCTGAGCTAGATGAAACTAAAGAATTTTTACGTTGGATGGTCAATGATCATTTTACTTTTCTCGGTTGTCGTGATTATAAATTAATTGGTCAAGACGAAGAAATGGCATTGAAAATAGTCCCCGGTTCAAGTGCAGGGGTTTTGCGTAATGAAAAGTCGAGTAAACAAATTCGTAAATTTAGCGAAATGCCGGAAATTATTCGTGATTTAGCATTATCTAATCAAATTTTAATTATCGCTAAATCTAATACTTTAGCAACAGTACATCGTCGAGTTTACACAGAATTAATTAGTATTAAACGCTTCGATAGTGAAGGCAATACTATTGGTGAGCGTAGGTTTGTAGGTTTATTTACTTCAACAGCATACAGTAGTCGCCCTAAAGATATTCCGTTTATTCGCGATAAAGTGCGTCAAGTCATGTTGCGATCACATTTATCATTACGCGGTCATTCAGGTAAAGCACTATTACATATTTTAGAAACGTATCCGCGTGATGATTTATTTCAAGCAAGTGTGCAAGAAATTTATGATACTTGCATTGAGATCATGCATATGCAAGAGCGTCCACAGATCCGTTTGTTTGCTCGCAGAGACATTTATAATCGTTTCATGTCATGTATGGTTTACGTGCCTAGAGAATTATACAACACAGAATTACGCCAACAAATGCAAGCAGTGTTAGCCGAAGCATTTCAAAGTGCAGAAGTCACGACGACCACACAGTTTTCTGAATCTATTTTGGCTAGAATTCATTTTATGTTGCATCTCGATCAAACGAAAGTGATCGATTATGATTTAAAAGCTATTGAAAAACGTTTAATTGAAATAGGGCGATCGTGGAAACATGATCTGCATGATAACTTATGTGAATATTATGGTGATGAACAAGGTAATCGTTTAGCAGCAAAATACTATGATGCATTCCCTGTAGGTTATCGTGAAACATTTATTGCAGCTTTGGCTATCAATGATATTCGCCATTTAGAAAAATTATCAGAAGATAATACGCTAGAAATGAGCTTATATGTTCCCAGTGATTCACCACCAGAAACAGTACGCTTTAAACTATACCATGAAAATCTTACGATACCTTTATCAGATGTGTTACCCGTGCTGGAAAATATGGGGATGCGCGTAATTGGTGAAGAACCTTATGAAATTCGCACCAAGGATAAGCGAGTTTATTGGATAAATGATTTTTACATGACGAGTGTTAAACATGAAATTTTAGATATCTCTGTGATTAAAAGCGTTTTCCAAGAAGCATTTCGTAATATTTGGTTTGGTTGTGCTGAAAACGATGGGTTTAATTACTTAGTGATTGGTGCTGAATTATCTTGGCGCGAAACCAGTTTGTTGCGTGCCTACGCAAAATATTTTCGTCAAATTGGTTTTACTTTCAGCCAATCATATATTGAAGAAACATTGATGTCGAATCCAAGTATTGCAGCGCAATTAGTTGATTTGTTTAATATGTACTTTGATCCACAGCAAATTGAAACTTCTGAAGCTAAAGTGAAGCAACTCGAAAAAAGTATTGAAGAATCTCTAGATTCAATTGCTAATTTAGATCAAGATAGGATCTTACGACGATTTTATGAAATTATTAAAGCAACAGTACGTACTAATTTCTTTCAAATAGAAAAATCTGGGCGATATAAACCTTATATTTCATTTAAACTTGATTCGCGTAATATTCCTGAATTACCACTACCATTGCCGTTGTATGAAATTTTTGTCTATTCACCTAAATTTGAGGCGGTGCATTTGCGTAGTGCTAAAGTTGCTCGTGGTGGTATTCGTTGGTCAGACCGTCGAGAAGATTTTCGTACCGAAATACTTGGCTTGATGAAAGCACAACAAGTTAAAAATTCGGTAATTGTTCCGCAAGGTGCTAAAGGTGGTTTTGTTCCGAAGAATTTGCCTATCGATGGTAATCGTGAAGAAATTTTAGCAGCGGTGATAGCGTGTTATCGTAATTTTATCAAAGGTATGTTAGATATTACTGATAACTTAAAATCAGGCAAAGTGATCCCGCCTAAAAATGTCGTGCGTTATGATGAAGATGATCCTTATCTAGTTGTTGCTGCGGACAAAGGAACTGCAACCTTTTCTGATATTGCAAATAGCATTGCCAAAGAATATGGTTTTTGGTTAGGTGATGCGTTTGCATCAGGAGGCTCTACTGGCTATGACCATAAAAAAATGGGGATCACTGCGCGTGGTGCTTGGGAATCGGTAAAACGACATTTTCGTCATTTAAATCTTGATATTCAAGCTAACAATTTTACCGTGATAGGGATCGGTGATATGGGTGGTGATGTGTTTGGCAATGGTATGTTGTTATCACGTCATATTAAATTAATAGCTGCGTTTAATCACTTACACATATTTCTTGATCCAAAACCAAAGCCAGATGTTAGTTATCGTGAGCGCCGCCGCTTATTTAAGTTATCACGATCAACTTGGGCTGATTATAATCCCAAGCTTATTTCTCGTGGTGGTGGTGTCTATCGGCGCTCCGCCAAATCGATCCGCGTATCAGCACAAGTTAAAGAAGTATTTGGATTAAAGAAAGATGTGTGGGTGCCTAATGATTTAATTCGTGAAATGCTCAAAGCAGAAATAGACTTATTGTGGAATGGTGGTATTGGAACTTTTGTAAAATCTTCATTAGAAGCGAATATAAACGTTGGGGATCGTACTAATGATTCAATTCGAGTTGATGCCGATGAATTGCAATGTCGGGTTGTTGGTGAAGGCGGTAACTTAGGCTTTACACAACTCGCGCGGGTTGAATATGAATTGATGGGAGGGATGATCTACACTGATTTTATCGATAATTCTGCCGGCGTTGATTGTTCTGACCATGAAGTTAATATAAAAATCTTATTAAATGAAGTCGTCCGCAAAAAAGAATTAACAAAAAAACAACGTAATAAATTATTAGCAGAAATGACGGCTGAGGTTGCTGAATTAGTATTATCGAACAATTACCATCAAACTCAAGCGTTAGAAATGTCAATGCATGATCCAGTAGCAACGATTAATCTATACAATCGTTATATTGTTGAACTCGAGCATGATGGAGAATTAAACCGCGAATTAGAATTCTTGCCAACCGAAAAAGATTTATTAGAACGTAAAGCAGTAGGAAGAGGTTTCACTCGCCCAGAAATTTCAGTGTTGCTAGCCTATAGTAAAAATATTTTAAAAGAAAAAATCTTAGCGTCAGATATCCCTGATAACAAAGGTTTAGATTGGATATTAGAATCAGCATTCCCCAAACCTTTACGTACAAAATATAATAACTATTTACAAAAGCATAGCTTACGACGCGATATTATTGCCACCCAATTGAGTAATGTTGTTATTAATGATATGGGTAGCTCATTTATCCATCGCATGAAAAATGAAACGGGTGCCCCTGAAAGCTCTATTGTTAAAGCGTATTTAATTTCACAATATATATTTGATCGTGATGGTTTATGGGAAGATGTCCATTCACTAGATAATAAAATTGATTCTAGAGTGCAGATCAGAATGATGTTGCTAGCTTATCGGTTAATTTTGCGAGGCACTCGCTGGTTTTTACGAAATCGACGTTATAAATTAGATATTTTGCAATATCAACAATATTTCGTTGCAGACGTGAAAAAACTTGCTGGAATGGTAAATAAATTAATAATCGGTTCGGAGCGCGATAATGTTGATAAGATAATACAAATTTTTGTAGAAGCAGGCGTTGATGAAACTATTGCGCAAAGGATAGCAGTTACTGATGTATTATTTCCAGCACTCGATATTATTGATGCAGCAAAAAAGAATAACTTGAATTTAGCAAAATTTGCTGAAGTCTATTATACCTTAGGTGATATGTTAGAGTTAAGCTGGATCCGTCAGCAAGTGCGGGATTTCAGTTTTGAAGGTTACTGGGAAGCATTAGCACGGTCGGCATTACGTGATGATATTGATAAACAACAATGTTTATTAGCGGTTTATGCGATGAAATATAAAACCCGTACTCGTAATACTGAAAAACGGATCCAAGAATGGTTGGAGTCGCATCGTAGTTTAGTTGATCGTTGGTTTAGTATTGTTGCTGATCTGCGTGGCACTAGCACGCCATCGTTTACAATGTATCTAGTCGCAGTGAGGGAGCTAGCTGATTTGACGCAAGTAGAGCCGATGGTTGAGGTTGCGTGATGGATTTCAGCAGTTTATGTTGGCCCTAGGTGCTAGGGCAAAAGAGATATTCATTTATATTGTTTCCATTAGGTTCTTCTGACTGTTTTGTGTCTGGAATTGGTATAGTGGTTCTGGGTTGTTTACCTTTTGTTCTAGCATCAAAAAATAAATGACCACAAGCAATAAATTTTTTAAGGTAAGTTTCAGATGTATATTTGGGGTTTTCTAAGGTTGTCCTAAAAGCTATAGACCCATCGAGAGTGGCAGCAAGTAGTTTCCAAGCATATATGATTTCTTCGATTTTTATATTTATCTCATTATTATTTGTGGTTGTTAAATTTTGAGAAAGTTTTTTTTGTAAGGTAGTAAATGAAGGAATATAGTTAGCACTGCGTGCTGGAGGAGCGCTGATCAAAGAATAAATATTATTCTGTAAATCAGTGCCATTTTTAGGTGCATCTTTTAGGATAATTTCGAGATTATTTTTTACATATTTTTGAATAAAGCCAAGATGAAGTGTAATAAACAATACATCAATAGTACGAGATTCTAATATAGGTTTGCCAATAAAATTACGGTGAAGGTTTTCTACTATATTATTAAAGTTTTTATTGGTAATGGTCAAAGGAACATTGAGTAAATTATTAAATTCAATTATTTCTGATTGTTCAGTATCTTCCGGCCAAGAATAAGCGTTAGAACTAGAGAAGCTTGTTTCTGCCCAAGCTTTATAATGCTCTATGCATTTTAAGAATTTTTTTGTATCTTTACCTGGTGGTAAATTTTGTTTTATCTTAGTGATCTGAGTACATAAAGCTAAAATTAAAGTGCAGAAATTCTTTTCTGCTTTTAGGATACCTCGTAGAACTAATACATGCGGTGGCCCTTTAGATGAATGAGGTTTATCAGCTGTTGCTTTCCTTTTCCCTTTTTTATCCATTTCAGTGTCGTCAAATAATGCTTTTTTTACTTTTGGGGTTACAGAACTTTTCTTTCGACGAGATACACGCTTATATGGTGTGCCAATCGAACTCGTCATTTTTTTTAGTACCGGTGTAGTGGCGGTAGGATTTTTAGTTGGCGTTGTTGGTGTATGATCTGTTGCGCTGGTACTTAAAACTTGTTCAGATAAAATAGATTGAATTTGTGCTTGCATAGCCTGTATACTATCGCTAGCTTCACCTTGCCATTCTTGTAATGCCATAAGCTGCGTTAGTAAGAATCCACGTTCCTTTGCATGTGCTAATGATGTTTGTTGTTGTGTTCTAACTAGCTCAGACAGTAGCCTCACCTGTTGATCAACTGCGGCTAGGCCAGGAGTTATGACTCCAATCCCAGGCTTAAGATCTGCTGTAAGCGTAGTTTTAACATGCTTCGTTATTAATAATTGATTTAATGTTTTAAACTCGCCATTGAGTAATTCTATTTTCTTTGTAAAAGGATTTTTTTTCCAAGTGCTGGTATTAGGTTTAAGTATTTCTGGTAAATAGTAATTTTCAATAGTATAAGATAAACTTTGATTCGGGCTTGGTGGGGCTGCAAGTTCTAATAATACAGCTTTGGTGCGTTCAAATAATTGATTACTTAATTCTTCGATGCTACCAGAGGCTACTTGAGCAAACATTTTATTGCAGCGTAAAATAAGCCGTAACGTTAATAATTTTGCAAATAAGCCAACCTCAGTACCTGTCATTGTTAATTCTGCTAAAGTATCACAAGATTGTTGAGTAAGATATTGCCCACACATGCTGACAATATTGGAAGTTGCACTTATTATGGGAGCGCCTACAGGGGTGATCATGCCAGCAATTGTAAAGTACTTGTTTAATTTACCAAATTTACTGCTAACTGAGACATCACCACTTTTAGCAACTCTGGCGGCTTCTAATTGTATTGATAATCGTTTGCAAAGTTTTATGTATAATTGATCCAAACTTTTGTTATTAAGCTGAGAAATTTTTTGTTCTAAAGTTTTAATGTCGATAGTAATTGAATGTGCATGGATTAATGTTTTAAGTTTATTGCAATCGATCTCTGAAAGATTAGGGATTTTTGCTTCTAAGTTGTCGATATCAATGCGCAAAGCTTGCATTTGTTCATCAAAACTTGATGAACTGCTGCCAGTGGCTGAGTATTTATAATCGTCTAATATAAATTTTACTTGCTCTTCTATTTTTTCATAGGTTCTTGAGGTTTTACTTTGTGTTTGTGATAAATTTTCATCTTCTTTCAACGCTGCTAAAGCATCATTGTTATTTATTGTTGTTTGAATATGTTTTAGTTCAGGAATTAATTGTTCCTTCTCTTTTGAACGAAAACCTAAAAACCCTGCTAAAGATTTGGCGCGTTTTTTAATAAATGCATTATGATTTTCAATTATATTAGTTATGCGAATTTGTGTGCCGTCAGCCTTGACAGTCGCATTACAATCTTGAAATTTAGTAATTTCTGAAATTAAGTCTTTGACGATAGGCAATACGCGGCCTTGCCTTTTTTCCATCGATTGTAGGGTATAAATAAAGTGGATCTTGCTTTCACCTGTAAGATGGCCTTTTTTAAAATGAAATAAAATCTTGCGTCCCAATCTAGCTGTGAGTTCTTCCATGTCTGGGATTTTATGTAGGGCATGAAATACCAATACTAATTGACTGAGATCACTTTCATTAAGCACTTTATTAATAAAAATATTAACAATAGAGTTGATGTAGTTTTTATAAGTTGAACGAGTTGCAAAATGGTATTTTTTTAATTGTGGATAGCTTGCGATCACAGGTAAAACATAGTCACTCCATTTCAGTGGTGTGGCCTCTGCTTGTTCTCCATCTTCGGGGAATCCAGTTAACAACTCTCGAGCCTTATTGCCTGCTACCCAAAATTTCCACCATGATCGTTTAATATCAAATAATTGCTTGCTAACTATGCCAATAATTGCAGTGATTTGTTGTGAATTTTCTTCAATAGTTTCCGCTAAACAATCTGGTAGCATAGGTGATGTGGCTTTTGCCGCTGCACCATTCTTTACGGTGTTTGGTAGCATAGGCGCTAAAATAACTCGAATGCGCAATAAAGCGCGCATTAAGTCAGTATTACTTTGCAAATTTGCCAAAGCAAGTTTAGGTGTTATTGTATTGTTACTTGTATCTTCTAGATTTCTTATGATTGTATCTAATTCTTCAGATGATCTATCCTTAAATTTTCCAATAATCGTATTTAATAGTGTTGTTAATTCATCAACTTTTATTTTTTTATTATTAATGGCAGTCGTGATCTCAGATAAAATAGAACTAGAAACAATAGAATATTGTTCATGATTTGAATTTTTTAATGCATATGAACAATGCGCGCGTGCATAACGTAATAAAGACAGTTTTTCATTAAGACGCTTTACTGTCAGAGGGGATGCGCTGGCATTATAAAATTTTTCTAGCCGAATTTGTTTTTGTTTTTCAGTTTTTTTATCGTTAAATAAAAATCTTAAAACATAATTGATTTTAGTTTGTAAAGTTTTAATGCTTTTTTGTAAATCTTTATCGGTAGTGCGCTTGAAATATTGGCATAATCTGTAATGATATTTTAAACAATATAATAATTCATGTGCTAAAGTTATCGCTTGTTCTTTATTATTATATGTAGAGCTTGACGGTGCCAATGATGTTCTATTCGGATATATTTCATCGTATTTTTTCTTAAAATAATTATAATCAACTTCAGTCAAAATATTATTATTAATTTGATCGATTGCATAAGCTAAAAATTCTTTAGCATATGTTACTTTTTGTTTATCATTTCTACGTTGGTCAAAAGCTTCGATTATTATAGTTAGATCACCTTTAGCCACGATAACATCTCCTTAAATTATTATGTTTCTTGCGTATGTATACCAACTAGAACTGTTAACAAACAATTCTAAATTGTTATAACGCAATAATGTTGGAAGGCTAAGTTATTTTAAGACTGTTTCTCTCCGCGCAAAGCGTTGTTCTTTTTATTATGTTGCATTGCTATAATTAACATAACATAAACTTTTAAATAAAAAAAGCAAATAAAAACATATAATTATTTGAGAGAATAAATAATGATCTATTAGTATAATTATAGTCGCAATAAAACAACGACTGCGTTATAATTTGTTTTGTTCGTATGCAAATCGTTTAATTAATGATAGGTAATTTGTTATGGGTATGACACGTTCTTTCTTTAGTATGTTCGGGCCATCGCCAATTCGTCCATTACAACAACACATGGCAAAAGCATTTGCTTGTGCAGAAATGTTAAAACCATTCTTTGAACAAGTGCTCAAACAAAATTGGACTGCAGCAGAAAAATATCAAAGTCAAATTGTTCAGCTTGAAAACGACGCGGATGAATTAAAAAAGAATTTACGTTTGCAATTACCGAAAGGATTGTTTTTACCAGTGCCACGATCAGACATTTTAGAATTATTAAGTATTCAAGACAGCGTAGCGAATAAATCTAAAGATATTGCTGGCATGATCATCGGTCGGCGTATGCATATTCCTGAGAGTATCGCTGAGGCATTTAGCCAATACATCCAACGCAGTATTGATGCAGCAGCGCAGGCGAATAAAGCCATTCATGAGCTTGATGAATTGCTGGAAACAGGTTTTCGTGGTCGGGAAGTCGAGATTGTAGAAGAAATGATCTTGAAGCTAAATGACATTGAACATGATACCGATGAAATGCAGATTAGTATTCGTCGATCATTATTTGAATTGGAATCAACATTGGCACCGATCGATGTCATGTTTCTTTATAAGATAGTTGATTGGGTTGGTGATCTTGCCGATCGAGCGCAAGGTGTGGGTGGGCGTTTGCAAATGTTACTTGCGCGATAATCCTATCATCAGAAATTTTCCCAAATTTGTTTATCATCCTCAGAATAATTAGGATTATTACGTTTTTCAAATATTGGTTTATGCTTATTGATTTCTTGCTGTTGAAATTTAGTTTTTTGCGGATGAGTTGCTTCGAAGTTTTTTAATAACGTATCAATCTCGCTAACATAATTTGCTTTAATTTGTTTTTTAAACATATTCATTACCTCAAAATGTCATTTGCTGACGTTTCATCACCCATTCAAGCAGTTTATTAGGTTGTTTAGTGTATTTAGTAAAAACATTAAAAATTGCAATACCCAGTGTTTGTTGATCATAAGGTTTTAACAAGACATAACCATGCGTTAAAGGCTTATTCAATGTCACTGTGCCCCAATCACATACAGTCTTGCCGCAGTAACCCCAAGCATGCATGACAATATGGTGGTTTTGTTTGCTGATAATAACTTTTTTTAGCAAGCGATTGTTATGTTCCATGTTATGCCAAATTCCAGTGATACTAGCAGCTTCTACATTTGCACAGATCAATAAGAAGATTGTTAAGTAAAAAAACGCATGCAGCAATCGTTTCATTGGGAAGTTTCCTTGTTACCACAATATTGAGTTAACTTATAAATTACAATCGGCAATACACAAAATATGATCATACCAGCAAATAAGATGAGTTCAAAACGTTGGCTGTCGATTATTTGCAATTGTGATGGTGGGAAAAAGCCGACAACAATGCCGAAGATACAAGCTAAAGTTCCAATCCCGCTTACTAACCAAACACCAATGTTGCCGCCAGGAATCTTGTAAGCTCGAGGCGTTTTTGGTTGGCTAACACGTAATTTAATTGCAGCAGCAAACATGCCGATATACATTAATAAAGCTAATTGTGCAGTCATCGCAGTTAACAACCAATATGAGCTATTAATTGTTGGTAATAACAAAAACACCATAGCAAGAATGCTGACAAGAATAGCTTGCATGATCAGTACAGGCACTGGTGCACCGTAACGATTCACCTTACCAAAAATAGCTGGAATACTACCATCGCGACTGGCGATCAATAAACCTTTAGTAGGCCCAATGATCCAAGCTGAAATTCCACTGATCCCACCAATAACAATTAAAATAGCAGTGGCTGGCAGTAGCCAGTGTAAATGAAAAGTGTGTAGAAAAATTCCAAATGCATCGATAAGCCCAGTCACTAAACTTAATCGCGTATGCGGCACCACAATAGCGATGGCTAAGCTGGCAAGCACCAGAGAAATATAAATAATCAAAGTTGAAAACAGTAATGCTCGCGGATAATCGCGCTGCGGGTTATGCACTTCTTCAGCATGTGCGGCTGACATTTCCATCCCGACTAATCCGAACATGATCCCTAACAGTAATACCATATTATGAAATGAGTATGATTGCGGAAATAAGGTGGTGACGTTCATTTGAATTTGTAAGGAATTGCCTTGTGCAAACCAAATGATCCCAAGAATAATAATAAATATCATTGGTAATAATGTGCCAAACAGAGCGCCTAAGGTAGTAACCCAGCTGGAAATGCGCATTCCAAAGCAGTTGATAAGCGTTATTGCCCAGAATAACACCAATACTGTGCTGACTAAATAAACTTTGTTGTGTGCTAGTTGTGGTTCAATCACATAAGCTAGAGTAGCAACGATAAAAGCAAGTACTGTTGGATACCACACGACATTGTAAATCCACTGAAACCAAATCACTAGAAACCCAATAGGTTTACCGAATGCGGTGCTGGTCCAAACATAAACACCGCCGGTTTTAGGCCAGCCAGTAGCTAATTCTGCGGCGACGAGTGCAGAAGGAATGAGAAAGATTAATGCAGCAATAGTGTAATAAAATACAGCAGTAAAACCATATTCGGCGCTGATTGCTAAAGTCCGTAAGCTATCAACCGCAATAACATTGATCATGACTAAAGCAAAAACACTCAGGACACGGCGTGGACGAACGTAAGCTGTATTCATTTAAACTCCTATTTTTATTGATGTATCATAATATACCAGATGGGGCTTGTGAATGAAAAAAAGAAATGCCTTACAGATTTAGAAGTTCAAAACAAATCTGTAAGGCTATGTATGATGGAGATGTCGCTGAGGTTGATATTTTTCCATTGGAGTTATAATTCATTTGCCCGGAAAACGTAAATCCAAATTATCATGAATGCTAGGTTAAGGTCAAGGAATAGTTTTCCGTAACCGAGTTATTAGTTTTGTCTAAAATGGAATAATATCGTATTTTTTTTGGGCTGATTTTTGTCTGCTTCCTTTTGTCGTTGTTTAGCAGCCTTGAATTGAGCAGCGTTTCTATTTAATTGTTCCTGAGCCTCTTGTGGAGACAACGATCTAAAGAATCCATGTCGATTTCCATTTGATGTTGTTGCTGTGGGTCGCCTATTTTCTTTTCCTGTTGCTCCTACTCTTTCTTTTCCTTTCGCTGTGCTAGTGTATCTTTCTGGTGATTTTGTTGTTGTAGAAGTCGGTTGTAGAAATCTCATTATGCCAGCTTGACTATTGTTATTTTTTGCTTGTGCCGGTGTGAATTCATCGCTTAATATATAATTACCAGATTTATTTTTATTGATGAAGTAAAAATTTGGTATTTTTACTTTTGGGTTTTTTTCAAGATACATTCCTACGTTGGCTAAAGCTTCTTTCTGAGTTAAATGCGTTTTTGTTAAATCAAAAATAAGATGTGCATTGATACCATTGAAGGTGTTAATGCGTTTCGCTCGTGCAATATTATTAATAGAATCTTGCTTTACTAAAATTCGTTCTATCGGTGAAGCAAATTTTTGTTTACGTTGTTGGTTACGATAGCGGGGCACATTAATAATAAAGAAAGCATGAATTTGATCTGACGTAGGATCGGACGCCACACAATGTGGTACTACCGAACCATAAGGATTGCCTGTTTCGCTTGAGCAACCTCTTTTGTCGAGTATGCTGCTGTTTCTACTAATAATAGTGTAATGCTCAGACATTGTAGAAGAATCGAGTTGTTTAGAGTCTGTAAGCTGGCTGCCAACATACGGAATAAATCCTTTTTTATGTAATAATAAATTTGCTTGCCAAGTCGATCTCGCTAGAGGCGTTAATTGTTGTTCTTTTTCAATTAATTGTAACAATTCCGCGTAATCGATTTCTTGTTCTTCAGTACTATAAGCTTGAGTTTCTTCACAGGAAGAAAAATCAGATCTACCGTCATTATAATCCTGTGTTTTTGCGCAGGGAGAAAAATTAGATTCATCGTCTTGGCTAGTAGTGTTTGTTGGAGTTGACGCAGGAGTACTCCTTCTAAAGTATTCTTGAGTTTGTACATAAGAAGATGAAGGAGAGGCTGATTGCGCGGATTCATCTCTGAATGGGGATGAAGTATTAGCAAAATTAAGTTTACGTCGAGTGCTTCTGGGTGAATGCTCTAAACTGTCGGATCTTTGTTTTTTACGAATAGGCGAGCGGGTTGATGTTTTAGGTGGTGTTCGATCCTTTCTAGCATTTTTTTTAGGCCATAAACGCTCAGGTGTTTCTGGCACAAAAATTTCATTATTCTGCAAGCGTGGAGCAACTGGTGATGGCATAGTTTTTCTTGGCGATAACATGATCTCTCTACCTCTACATATATTCCAAACAAACGTTTGCTCGGCTGTAGACATAGACTCATGTCAAAGCCAGCAAAGACCCGATGCTTATTAGGGTGAATTTTTTTGCGGCGATATAAACACAAGACACCTAGCTACAGAGCTTGTGATCAGCGCAAAAATGTTTCCTTGAATAAAAAGACAGGTAGAGAATGTGTGATCCGTGAAGAGATTGATGTTCCATCAAAACTACCTCACTACCGATGTCATCCCGGTTCCGTGCGGAAAATAATACCTATATGCACCTAAAAACGAACAAATTTTAACATTGCCAACAAATTTTCGCAATAATTTTATCCATTATTTTTGTGACCGATTTGTTGTCCAAGCAGGAGAGGAGTATGAGCTGAAAGAGTTTCACTCCACTGAATAGTGTTATGAGGGAATAAAAGAATAACTGTCGAACCCATTAAGAATCGGCCCATTTCTTTGCCTTTCTCTAAGGTAATGTTTTGATCGTGATAATCCCAATATTGTATTTTTGTTTGATGGGGCTTGATCACCCCAGCCCAAGTGGTTTGCATACTGCCGACTAGCATGGCACCAACCATGATCACTGCCATGGGGCCAAGCATCGTATCAAATTGGCAAATAATTCGTTCATTGCGCGCAAATAAGCGCGGGATGGTGGCTACGCTCTTAGTACTCACTGAAAATAATCGCCCAGGAACATACGTCATGCCAATTAATTTCCCAGTAAATGGCATATGTACACGGTGATAATTTTTAGGGGCAAGATATAAAGTAGCAAAATGGCCATTTAGAAAAGTTTGGGTCATAGTTTTCGCGCCAGCCAGCAACTCTAATAAAGTGTAATTATGCTGTTTAGCTTGAAATATGTTGCCTGCAGTAATGGTACCACTGGCAGATACAAAGCCATCGATAGGACTAATAATAGTGTCAGGAGCAGCGTTTAGAGAACGTGCTTCGGGGGCGAGTTCTCGGGTAAAAAAATCATTAAAATTTTGATAATCGTGGGGATTTTTGCGTTGATATTCACGCATGTCAATGCCATAGTGGCGAATAAAAGTTCTTAATGCCATATTTTTCATAAATTGTGGTTTTGTTTGTCGGCAAAGCCAGCCAATAAACTGAGACAAGGTATGCTGAGGCAGAAGTGTTTGCAGTCGATTAACGATCATAGGCTAATTCATATTTAGTGACTATTTAACAACAAGTTTTAAGGCGCAATGATAGCATGAAAATTTGCAAGCCGAAGTGGATTAATTTTACCAGCAGCTAGTGCTTGTTGAATAGCGCAGCCTGGTTCGGATAAATGTTTGCAATCACGAAATTTACAATGGCCAGCATATTCTCGGAACTCTCGAAAACCATGGCTTACTTCAGCTAACGCCATTGACCAAAGATCGAAATTTCGCGTGCCAGGTGAGTCGATCACTTGGCCACCACAAGGTAAATGGTAAAGTCGTGAAGTTGAAGTTGTATGCTTGCCTAAAGTGGTTTGCGCAGAGATCTCGTTGGCATGTAAATTAACGCCAGGAATAAGTTGCTCAATCAAACTTGATTTACCCACGCCAGATTGACCGACAAACACACTAGTTTTATGAGTTAGTGCACTAGCTAATTCAGTTAAACCTTGTTGAGTGGTCGCGCTAGCATAGTAAATAGCATAACCTAGTTTTGCGTAAATATTTAAACGTTGTTGCAGATCATGGTGCTGAGAAGTTGCTAATAAGTCTATTTTATTGCAGATAATAATAGGCATTAAATGTAAATTTTCTAAAGCAACCAAATAACGATCAATAAATAATTCTTGCATTTCAGGGAGTGGAGCGACGGTTATCACTACGATATCAACGTTAGCTGCAATTGGGCGCAACTGATCATGTTGATCTTTACGCGCAAGTTGCGAACGACGTGGCTCGATTGCTGATACCACGCCAGTGCCATCATCAGCTTGTTGCCAAATGATATGATCGCCAGGGACTAGGATAGGTAAATGTTGACGTAATTTACAATGGATAATTTTTTTAGCGCTAGTTTCAACATCGACGAATTTGCCATAATGTGCGATTACTAAACCATGTTGTTCTGGGGTTTGCAGCGCATGCACACGTTCGCGACGCTTAGTTTGTTGCGCTTGAATACGTTGCTGCTGTTGGTGTGTGACTTTACGTTTGCTCATATTGTGTTATTGTACCTTAAATAACTAATTTTAGGTTCATTATGCAAATTTATCTGGTCGGTGGAGCAGTGCGTGATAAGCTTTTAGGCTTGCCAGTCAAAGAGCGGGACTGGGTGGTGGTAGGTAGCACACCTGCTGCGATGCGCAAGTTAGGCTATCGCCAAGTTGGTAAGGATTTTCCAGTTTTTTTACATCCGCAAACGGGTGAAGAATATGCCCTAGCGCGTACTGAACGTAAAACCGGACCAGGTTATACCGGCTTTGAATTTAATGCTGCCCCCCAAGTGACGTTGCAAGAAGATTTACAACGTCGTGATTTTACTATCAATGCGATCGCTGAAGATGAAACACAACAACTTATTGATCCGTTTAACGGTCAAGCTGATTTAACAAATAAAGTTATTCGTCATATTTCAGCGGCATTTGCTGAAGATCCGGTGCGCATTTTACGAGGAGCGCGGTTTGCTTCACGCTTTGGCGAATTTAGCATTGCCCCAGAAACAACTGCGTTGATGCAACAAATGGTAAACGCAGGTGAAGTTGATGCGTTAGTACCAGAACGAGTGTGGCAGGAATTCGCACGCGCATTAGCGAGTGATTATCCATGGCGTTTTATTGAAGTGTTACAATCTTGTGATGCATTAGCGAAACTTTTTCCAGAGATCGATCGATTATTTGGCGTGGTGCAAAAACCGCAATGGCATCCGGAAATTGATACCGGTATTCATGTGTTGATGGCATTAACACAAGCAACTTACCTGAGTCCGGATCCGCGAGTACGCTTTGCAGTGTTAATGCATGATGTTGGCAAAGGCGTAACACCAAAAGATATATTGCCAAGTCATAAAGGTCACGAAGCTCGCGGTGTTGATTTAATTAAGAATTTTTGTCAGCGTTATCGTGTGCCGAATGACTACCGCGAACTTGCATTGATCAACGCACAATATCATGGCCTATGCCATCAAGCTTTGGAGTTAAGGCCAAAAACAATATTAGAATTATTAGAAAAAACCGATGCTTTTCGGCGTGGACAACGCTTTGAGCAATTTTTAATAGCGTGTGAAGCAGATGCTAAAGGTCGTAAAGGATTTCAGCAACAACCTTACCCGCAACGAAAATTTTTGCAGCAAGCGTTACAAGCAGCACAAGCAGTAGCAGTAAAACCATTGTTGGAGCAAGGCTTACAAGGCGAAGCAATTGCACGTGAATTACAACAATTACGGATCAAGGCTATTAAGAAGTTGCCATAATTAGCAATTAGTGCAACTAATTGCTGATGTATCTATCATATAGTTAGAGAAGTTTTTAATATGATTTTATTTTCTAAATAAATGCGGCCGTGATGTATTAACATTAATGTCACGATGTTGTCGACAAGCGCCGCTGCGTTCGAGCGTTAACATGCTGGGAGCTTCTAAAGTAATATCATCAGTAGGATGAGGTCTTTTAGCAATAGTGCGAATATAATGATAACTTGCGGCTGATGTTAATTCGCGTATTTGATTGCTTCGTAAATAACATAACATAGCTAGTTGGCTGGGATTAGCACGACTGGTGTTAATAATTGTTTTTTGAATACGACAAAAATTATTATGTCGTCCTAGAATTTGTTTTATTAAAATAATATTAGGATGTTCTGGATTGCGTAAGCGCACAGTAGATGGTCGACAGCCACTTAAGTTATTCAAAAATCGTATTTGGCCACGGATATAACGACGATAACGCTGCTTAATAGCAGCCGGCGAACCTCGATGTTTTTTGATCTCAAATCCAGCATGAGCGTAATTAAACCAAACACATAATATAATACTAATAGCAAGTGCGACTTTACGCATAATCATTTTCCTCTTTAAGAATAATATAATAAGATCAACTTTAACGAATATCCATGTTTTTTTTGGGAAGTTAACATGTTACGAATTGCTACTTGGAATGTAAATTCACTACGTGTGCGGTTGCCACATGTGCTTGATTGGCTAGCTCTTGCTAAACCCGATGTGTTAGCGCTACAAGAGATTAAAATGCAAGATGAGCAATTTCCGTATGAACAATTTCAGCAAATAGGTTATCAAGCCATAGTCTCCGGTCAAAAAACCTATAATGGCGTTGCCACGTTAACTCGTTTTGCGGCGACTGACATCGTTAAAGATTTTCCAGATTTTGTTGATCCGCAGCGTCGAGTATTAGCTGCAACTATTAGCGGAATACGTGTGCTCAATCTGTATGTTCCCAATGGCGAGAGTGTTGATTCTGAAAAATATCAGTATAAATTAGCGTGGTTGGCAAAATTACATAATTATTGTCAGCAACAATTACAACAACACGACAAAATGATCATTCTTGGTGATTTTAACATTGCACCAGATGATCGGGATGTGCATGATCCTACAGCTTGGGCAGGGCATGTGTTGGTCAGTGAGCGTGAACGTCAAGCATTGCAAGGTTTAACGGACTTAGGTTTGGTTGATACTTTTCGCTTATTTACTCAAGACGATAAGATTTTTAGTTGGTGGGATTACCGTGGAGGTGCCATTTGGAAAAATCATGGTCTAAGGATCGACCATATTTTTGCTACTCAAGCACTAGCTGAACGCGCCGAAAGCTGCGAAATCGATAAAAAACCACGAAAACGCAAGCGACCTTCAGATCATGCTCCAGTCATTGCACAATTTAGACTTGATTAATGACTAGACTTTTTGGTACCATTCTTGCCCTACATAATCCCAAGAATTTGAGGTTCTATTCATGAAAGCAGATATTCATCCAGAATATAAAGAAATAAACGTTACTTGTAGCTGTGGTAATAGCTTCACTACTCGGTCTACTCTTGGGCATGATCTGCGGATTGAAGTATGCTCAAGCTGCCATCCTTTCTATACAGGCACCCAGAAAATCATTGATACTGGCGGTCGCGTGGAGAAATTCAACAAGAAATTTGGTCGTAAAAAGGCTAAAGATCAGGGCCAAGCCGATCAAAAATCCTAATTTTGATGCACGACGACAGATTATTAATAACGACAGATTGAGGCATTAAATAAGACAAGATGCTTGCAACTCTTTGCCTTTTAAGGTAATATGATTATTTCTAAGGTAATAAAAAGGTAATATAAAATGCACGAGGATGTCATCGAAGCCAAGTCAGCAGTTTATGCACTTTCTAATCGTTCAACAATAGTATACACCGTTGTGCCATGGCTGATCTGTGGTTTAGGAGTATTGTTTTATATTTACGAATATTTTTTAAGAATCGGCCCGAGCGTTATGACCTTCGAGTTGATGCGTGCATTTAACGTTAATGGGTTGGCGCTAGGAAACTTAACCGCATTTTATTATTACGCTTACACACCAATGCAGATCCCCGTGGGGGTGTTACTTGATAAATATGGGCCACGACGTGTGCTGACAGTAGCATGTCTTGCTTGCGCTCTAGGCAGTTATTTATTTGCCACTACGACAAATTTAGGCGTTGCTGAATTTGGGCGTTTCATGATTGGCTTTGGATCAGCATTTGCTTTTGTTGGAGTATTAAAACTTGCAACAATTTGGTTGCCAGCAGATCGGTTTGCTCTTATTGCAGGGTTGACGTCGGGTTTGGGTACTATCGGTGCGATGTTTGGAGATATTGAATTATCTAAATTAGTCACTCGAGTCGGCTGGCAGCAAACAACATTCTTATCTTCATTGCTTGGAATAGCTTTAGCTTTAGCAATGTTTTTATGGATCAGAGATAAAAATCAACATCGAACGCCAGTAACATCTGCAGAATTGGCTGCAGGCAATGACGTTAGTTTTCGTGAACTATTTATCACTATTGGCAAGCTGTTAAGAAATCCGCAAATGTGGATAATTGGTTTAATTGGCTGTTTACTGTATTTGCCTGCATCGGCGTTTGCTGAATTGTGGGGCATACATTATTTACGAGCAGTGTATCATTATAGCGATGTGCATGCTTCATCGATCGTTGCGTTCATGTTTTTTGGCTATGTATTTGGAGCACCATTATTTGGGTTCGTGTCTGATAAAATCAAACGTCGTCGGTTGCCTGTGTTTGTTGGTGGGATCCTCGCAACAGTAGCGATCGGAATGATTTTATTTCTTCCTCATCTATCAGCGTATGCATTATATGCTTTAATGTTCGTATTTGGTTTTGCATATGGCGCACAAGCCATTGTATTTGCTATTGCTCATGAGTTATATTCAAACCAAATAGCAGCCACAGTATTAGCGTTAACAAATATGTTTGTCATGCTTGGTGGGGTAATATTTCAGCCGGTAATTGGCAAGCTGTTGGATCTGCAATGGAATGGTATGATCTATCATGGCATGCACATTTATAATGCGCAAAATTATAAGATGGCACTTATCGTATTGCCTATATGCTTATTTATCGGTGCAATGTTAGTTTGGACATTGAAAGAAACGGGTTCGTTGCTGCAAAATAATAATTCTCGTAATCGCATTAAACATTAAGCTTTAAATATTAATTCACGGATCACATGGCCGCGCTGTTGGCCACGATGTTCGAATTTAGTTAGCGGACGAGTTGTAGTATGAGGAGAAAATTGACCGGCACCATAGCAATTCGTGAATTGTTTATGGCTTGTTAATACTGTCATCATATGTTCTGCATAAGGTTCCCAATCAGTCGCTAAATGTAATGTTGCTTGTTGGTTTAATTTAGGATGAATCAAATCAAGAAAGCTCGCATTGATCAAGCGGCGTTTATGATGTCGTTTCTTCGGCCATGGATCAGGAAAATAAATTTGAATTTTATGTAATGAATCATCAGGGATCATATGCTTAATTACCTCAATTGCATCAGCACAAATGACCCGGATATTAGTGATCTGATGTTGGTTAATGAGATTTAATAAATGGCCAACACCCGGTTCGTAGACTTCAATGCCAATAAAATCATATTCCGGTTGTTGTTGTGCCATTGTTAATAGCGAGTCACCCATGCCAAAGCCAATCTCAAGAATTTTTGCGGCTTGGCGTTGAAAGATTGCATCAAAGTTAATATAAGCTTTAGTAAAATCAATCCCGAATTTCGACCATAACGTATTGAGCGCGCGTTGTTGCCCAGGCGTTATGCGTCCTTGGCGTCGTACAAAGCTGCGAATAGGTCGGGATGATGAAAGATTATTTTTTTGCATAGCCAAAAATTATAGCATGATTCAAATGATTTAAGCGAGTAAGCCCGCGATCAACTGCATGTGAGTGTCTAAAGCACCGCGATTATTATCAACAACTTTGCGTCCAGCAATGATCATTTGTTCACGTTGCTTAACGTCGTTAAATATAATAATTAATGCGTTGGCTAGCTCATCAGGATTAGTTACAGTTTTTACTGCATTAGCTTCATTTAACAATCGGAAAACTTCAACAAAATTGAAAGTGTGTGGGCCGGTAATGATAGGAATTCCACAAGCAGCAGGCTCAAGAGGATTATGCCCACCAGTGGGAACTAAGCTGCCACCGACAAAAGCAACGTCAGATGCAGCATAAAATGCATATAATTCGCCGATACTATCACCAATAAAAATATCAGTATTATTTTCACAAGCGCGTTGTTCACTGCGCTTAACAATTGAAAAATGATGTTTTTGACATAAGTGCGCAACTTTGCTGAATCTTTCAGGGTGGCGCGGTACTAATACGAGTAGTGCGCCCGCAACACGTTTTTGCATTTGTTTGTATGCTGCAAGAATGAGTTCATCTTCACCTTCATGAGTGCTCGCAGCAATCCACACGGAACGATTTGTGCCCCATAACTGCCGGATATGCGCTGCTTTTTCTAGTAAACTTGGCGGCATTGCCATATCAAATTTAATGCTACCAGTGATCGTTATAAGTTTTGGATCAATGCCTAATGTTAAAAAACGTTTAGCATCCAATTGAGTTTGCGCTGCAACTTTGGTTACTTTGTTTAACATGTCTTGCGTAAGCCATTTGATGTAAGCATAGCCTTTGATCGATTGTGGTGATAAGCGAGCGTTAGCAATCAATAGTGGAATATTGCGTCGATGACAAGCAGCAAAAATGTTGGGCCACAATTCGGTTTCAATCATAATAACAAGCGTTGGTTGTATGCGATTAAGAAATCGATATACCGCATCAGGTAAATCGTAAGGTGCATACACATGATAAACATCGTTACCAAATAAGCTGCGTACTCGTGCTGATCCAGTTGGTGTTAATGTGGTAACAATGATTTGTTGTTGGGGATATGTTTTGCGAAGTTGATGGATCAATGGTGCTGCTGCAATAACTTCACCTAATGATACCGCATGTAACCAAAAGCCTTTAGGTTTTTCAGGTGGCTTAATAAAGCCGAAGCGTTCTCGCCAACGGAAAGCATACTCAGGCGATTTATTCGCACGCCACAGCAGCCGCAACAACACTAAAGGAGTTGCAAGATAAAACAATATACTGTAGATATAGCGTAAAAATGAGCCTGGATTCAAAGTGGGCGTTCCTTTTATTTGCGGATTGAGAAATTAAACGCATATTATAAAGCAAAATTGGCAAAATAACGTTAAAATAGTGTAATTTTTTTATTCATCATGATGGAGAACCCCGGATGTTTTGGGGAAAATTAATTGGTGGTTTATTAGGTTTTTTGTTTGCTGGTCCAATTGGTGCAATTATTGGAGTGATCGTCGGTCATTATTTTGATCGAGGTATGTATTTTACGACGCTAAGACGCTGGAGTGGCTCAGCTCAGCAAACCATCAAAGCGCAGCAAGTTTTTTTTAGTGCGACTTTTTCCGTGATGGGGCATGTTGCAAAAGCGGATGGCCGGGTATCTGAAAGTGAGATCAAAGTTGCTCGAGCTATCATGAAACGAATGATGTTAGGTAGCGAGCAACAAAAACGTGCGATTGAGTTATTTACTTTGGGTAAACAACCGAATTTTGATCTACATACAACGTTATTAAATTTACGTGAAGCATGTCGTAATCAACGAATGCTGCTGCGAATGTTTATTGAGATCCAAATGCAAGCAGCAATTGCGGAAGGTTCTATTGGTCCGAATAAACGCCGAATATTAGAATTGATTTGTGAAACGTTAGGTTTTGCGCCAAACTTCACTCAGTTTGGTGGTTATGAACAAGCACAATATCAGCAGCAACGTCAATATCGTTATCAGCGTCCGCCACCGCCGCCGACTAAAGATCCCTATAAAGTTTTAGGAATTTCAGCAACGGCAACTAATGCAGAAGTTAAACGTGCTTATCGTAAGCTTATCAGTCAACATCATCCAGATAAATTAGTTTCGAAAGGATTGCCAGAAGAAATGATGAAACTTGCGACGGAAAAAGCGCAGGAAATCCAAAAAGCTTATGATGATATTATGAAAACTAGGAAGTAGTATTTTGCATTCTTATTTGAAGGTGCGAGATTCTTTAGTTCGTCATTGCGAGGAGTGTAACGACGAAGCAATCTAGGAACTTAATCTTTATAGACTTACTGGATTGCTTCGCTGCGCTCGCAATGACGAAAGAAAAGTGTAACGACGAAACAATCTAGGACTGGATCCCGCGGTCAAGCCGCGGGATGACGGATATCCATACCGGCACCAAAAACACCAACTCCCCCAAAAACTCCTAGGCAAGGTTATAGTTCTAAACCTTATAATAAGCCAAGTTCGTAATTATTGATTTATCACACAACGAAACCCATAAGCATAATTTATTAATGGCATACCATGAAATTGTCGTTTCGCTTTAGGTCGATCATGAAAACGCATATACACACTACTGCCTTGAGGTGATTCAAGATAACTGTCACCACGTAATACTTTTTCTTTTCCAGTAGTTGGTCCTTGAGGATTGAGAAGTTGGGAATGATTATAATAGTTTAGATCATACCAATCATTAACCCATTCGTTAACATTGCCACTCATGTCATATAAGCCTAGTGGGTTAGGTGGGTATAAACCTACTTTTTGTGGGTGAGTTGAATAATTTGGATAGTTAACACCAATGTTAAGTTTGCCTGTGTTGGTTGCATAATTAACTTGTTTGCCTCGACTGCGAGCGGCATATTCCCATTGAGCTTCAGTTGGCAGATCAAAAGCTAAGCCAGTTTGTTGTCTGAGCCAGCGACAATACGCTTTCGCTTGTTGCCAGTCACTGGTGCCTACAGGAAAACCACCATGGCGCCAGTGCATAAATAATAACATTTGTTGGATAAGTGGTTTATGAGTCAATTTGCTATAAGTGTCATATTCTAAATAGGTTGTTGTATATTTATTAATGTAAAAATTATCAAGGATAACGCGATGCTTGTAATTGTTACCACCATTGCCCATGATAAAACTACCACCTTTAACAAAAACCATATGTCGTAAAGTTTGTTGGATCAACTGTGGTTTTGTTAGTGTTGCCGCTTTTGCACAAAGAATATGACTTTGAGTAATGAAAATAAATAGCGATATAAATAATTTATAGAGCATTTAGGTGTGCCTTTTCACAGCGGTGTTAATGAGAGCTTTGTTGGGTAGCTTGACAATAAATTTATTTTTAGACCAATCTGCAAGAAAATGTTGTAATCGGTCTTCAGCGTGTTGTTGATCAGTGCGGTGGCCATCGATCGACATATACTTCAACACTTGATCATAGTCTTTAATGCTTTGCAAATAGTCTAATATCTTTAGAATGATTTGACGTTGTGATTGCTCTATTGTGCTACTAGCTTTTTCAGTTAATAAATATAATAGCCGGCCCTTAACTTCAGGTGGAGTGAATTTTAGTTTATGGGCATTGCTACGCAGATGTTGAATTAATTGTTCAAGATATTGTTGACGTAATTGAGGAGAGTGCCAATTTTGTTTGAGGCCGTTATACCAAGTAATCGCTTGTTCAATCCCAGTATGCGCAAGCTGATCTAATTGCACATTAAAAAATGCATAGAATGTGAGGATGTCGCTAAGTATATTAAAAGCATTCTTATCGATAAAGCCTAAATAGCCAAAATTGTAATCTTTGATTTTGTGGTAAACGAACATGACAAATTCATTAAGATGATGCACATCAACAGTGTAGTCAATCACGCCATTGACACCAAAACCACAAACTATGCCAGCATTTAATCTAATTCTAAACTTGCCATTAGTAAACGTTATGTAAAAACCGGCTTGAGCGCCAAGCCCAAGATCACCTGCAAGCTGATAACCAACATTGGCAAATTCTTTAAAGTTTTTATTATCATCTTCTCGGGTTTCTGGATTATCCCAAGCAAGGTTGCCACAAGTTGCGCAACCCATTTCGATTCCAGCAAATGCATCTGCTTGAGCAGAAATGGTTTTATCAATGTCATTGATACCTTTTACAAATAATTTGCCCGCATTTTTGTTAGTTTTACCCATGCTAAAGTGTAGCTTAGCATTGGCTAATGCACTGCAACCAGCAAACCCGGATAAGTTAAATTCAAATCCAGCTCGTAGATAGCCTAAATCTATGGTTCGCTGTCTATTCGCTGTGGGTAGCTGTACATGCCAACCTTGTTGACTTGGTAAATAAACCTGTGAAGTTAGGGTTGCTTGAGCTAAGGAAAATTTAGCAACAGCATCGATGCTAAATGCAACGTGACGGTGATGAGGGTAAAAGTTGCTACTTATCTCCGTGCCGAATAAATATCGCATCAAGCGAGCATCAGCGCTCATATTAACGATTTGTTTTTTATGGCTATTGGTTATGTTTAATATATCACAGTGTTGTTGATAGAGTTCATCAGCATGAGCTTGCGTAATATTGCTCGCCCAAGTAAAAGCAGTTTCATGTTTAACTAGTTGGTGTTTTAATTTTTCAATATCAAGTTTATGATGAGTCATTATCTTTGCGCGATTTTCTATATCACGAGTTAAAGGATAACTGTGCAGTGAACTAGGCAGATCATCGTTTGGTAGATAAAGCCATTTTTTGCCGACAAAACTGATAATTTCAGTCAAAGAGTTACTATTTGGCCCATTTATTAAAGGTAAAATTAAAGTTTGTAATTGGTGTTTGCTAGATTTAATGTCTTGTTGGCGAGTGTTTCTTTTACTATTTATAGCATTAACAAGTTTGCTAATAGTCTGTTTAAGTGGCATGCCGGCATTCTCTATGGCTTGTTTATCACTGTGTTCAAGGGCATAAAAAGTTTGTGAATTAGTAATAAAAATAATGTCAATCAATATTTTTTTAACAGGATCGGTGTTTGTGAAATGATATTGTTTGTTCGGCTCTATTTGAGGATCATTGGCAGCGTTGATAATGTCACAGCTTGCTGAACTTTCCAAAAGAAATACTTCATAAGGTAAATTAAAACGCCAAGATTGATTATGTTCAGATCCAATAAGCTCACCAAACACATCGACAATATATTTTTTGTCGCCAGGCTTACTATCTTTGTAGTGATTAACAGCCCATTGTCTGCCAGTGGTTCTGTTAAGCTGTTGTAGTTTTTGCTGAATAACTGTTGGTAGTAGCTGATCCATAGGAATTATTTTCTAATATAAATAATGGACCACGGTAACACAAAGGGTAGTGACAAAAATACTGCATACAGCTAAAGTTATTGTGATTTTATGCTGGCAATGTGCCCGTTACCGGCAACATAACGATACATGTGGTGCCTTTACCAACTTCACTATTTATGGTTAAGCTGCCATGCAAGAATTGACATAAACGTTGTGCAAGTAACAATCCTAAAGTAGGGTTACCGGTTTCGTTGGTGATCATCGGCGCAGGTAAATTAAATTGTGTGAGTATTTTAGCTAAATTGCCAGGATCAATGCCGCAGCCGGCATCACTAATTTTAAATTTAAGCATATAATCATTATCTTTACGTTCTTTTGAAACTTCTAAAATGATTTCGCCTTTGTTAGTAAATTGGCAAGCATTGCTTAATAAATTATTGAGGATCTTTTTGAATTTTGATAAATCAGTTTTAATCTTGCCAATATCATCCGGGCAAGTCAATTTAAATTCATTTTGTTTGGCTGTTAACTGAGGTTGTAGTTTTTGCTGAATTTCTTGGATAATAGTGGCAACATCATATTCTTCAATGGCTGATTGCATAATGCCTGCATCAATTTTTGCAAGATCGATTAAGTTATTAATAAGTCGTAATAATAATATTCCTGATTTATGTATTCTTGCTAAAGGCTCAAGGTAGTTTTCATCATTAGCATCTTTGGCATCTTCTAACATTAATTCGCTTAATCCAAGGATAGCATTTAACGGGGTACGTAATTCATGACCCATATCAGAAATAAATTTATTTTTTGCTTTGATAGTATCTTCAGCAGATAATTTGGATGGGCTTGTATTATTCATATTGTCACCTTAAGCCACTTTAGAATGTGCGCCATAGTCAATATCAAATAAATGTTGAATTTCACCATTAAGCAAAGTCGTAATATCAGTTGGAGGAGATCTGTTAGAATCAACAATATTTTTTGTCAGTAACATGTCACGAATTCTAGCAAGAGTTTCTGCATCAGTTAAATTTTGTGAAACTGGATGATGGGTATTATTGTGATCGGCAGCTTGCTTGACTTGAATGATCCACTGTAATAATTGATCAGGTGTTAGCGTTTGATGTTGCCAATGATTATGTAGTTTTGCTTGAGTTAGATAAAGCTCATAAGCGAGTGCAGCGGTAAATTGGGTAAATTGAGGATTATGATTATCAGAATGTAAATGCCGATAAGCTTGTAGATAATGTTTCCATAAGGCTTTGATGGCTTTTGGTTTAAGTTGGCTTGCGGCGAGCATGTGGTGTCTAAATTTGAGGTTTTCGTGCTGATTATGGGCAATATCATGAAATATAAAGCTATCCATTACGTCTCCTCCTTCATTGTTTTGTTCAATTTATGAGCTTCATATCTTAATATTAGCAGATCCTCTATAATCGACAGGATGAGAGTCCTGAGAATAGCCATACCAACACCATTGCGCCGAGTTTTCGATTATTTACCGCCTAAAGGTAGCGAAAATCGTGAATTAATGCCGGGAATTCGGGTGCGAGTGCCATTTGGGCGCCGTGAAGTTGTTGGTATTTTGCTTGAGGTTGGCACTAACAGCCAATTACCCACTCACAAACTCAAATTTGCCAGCATTATCATCGATGATAAGCCCTTACTACCTAAGGCTTTATTTTCCTTAGTGTTATGGGCAGCCGAGTATTATGTCCACCCAATTGGTGAAGTATTATCTTCATCATTACCAAAATTATTAAGGCTAGGTGGAGCAGCAACTCTCAAACAACAATTAGGTTGGCGCCTGACAGCTGCGGGTAAGGCAGTTGAGATCACCAAGCTCGCGCGTGCACCGCGCCAATTTAATGCGTTGCGAGTACTGCGTGAACATCCTCAAGGGGTTAATAGTCACGATTTAAAAGTTGCAAATGTTGCGATACCGGTAATGCGAGTGTTAGTGCAAAAAGCTTGGGTGGAGCAGTTTACAATAAAATCTGATTACCAAGATGCACAAGTTGCCACATTAGTTAAACCTAGCGAGCTTATTTTAAATACCGAGCAACAAAGTGTAGTTGCAAAAGTGTCAGCTGAGTTATCTCATTTTCAGACATGGTTACTGCACGGTGTTACTGGCAGTGGCAAAACCGAAATTTATTTACAAGTTATTGCTAAGGTTTTGCAACAAGGTAAACAAGCATTAGTGTTAGTGCCAGAAATAGCTTTAACACCACAAACGGTGGCACGTTTTCAAGAACGTTTTACAGTGCCAATTGTTGTATTTCATTCGCGGTTAACCGATCGTGAACGGTTACAAGGTTGGTTACAAGCAAAGACTGGTCAAGCACGCATTGTTATTGGAACACGCTCAGCAGTATTTACTCCTTTATTAACACCAGGCGTCATCATTATTGATGAAGAGCATGATTTATCATTTAAACAACAATCAGGGTTTCGCTATTGTGCACGTGATCTCGCAGTAGCACGCGCACGGTTAGAAAATATTCCAATCATGTTAGGTTCAGCAACACCTTCATTGGAAAGTTTATATAATGTCAAACGCAAGCGTTATCAATTATTGCGTTTACATAAACGTGCAGGCAAAGCGATTAAACCAACCTTTCATGTCGTTGATATTCGTAAACAACAATTACAACATGGTTTATCGGAGCATTTGATTGCTATGATGAAAAATCATTTGAGTCGCGATGGGCAAATATTATTATTTATTAATCGACGTGGCTTTGCTCCGGTATTATTTTGTCATGCTTGTGGCTGGGTGGCAGAATGTAAACGTTGCGATGCAAAATTAACATTACATTTTGAACCGCATGAATTGCGTTGCCATCATTGTGGTAATCGTCAAGTTGTAACTCGTGAATGTTTAGCTTGTAATGCGCAGCAAGTAATGCCATTGGGTTTTGGCACAGAACGTTTACAGCAAGCGATTACAACAATTTTTCCTAACATCAAAGTTGCACGTATTGATCGAGATTCAACAATGCGTAAAGGTGCAATGCAAAAATTATTAACCGATATTCATGCGGGCAAACACCAAATATTGATCGGCACGCAAATGTTAGCGAAAGGCCATCATTTTCCTAAGGTGACCTTAGTCGCGGTATTATATGCTGATGGTGGTTTATTAAGTGCAGATTTTCGTGGCACTGAACGTTTTGCACAATTATTGTTGCAAGTTGCTGGACGAGCTGGTCGTGCTGAGCAACCCGGAGAAGTATTAATTCAAACCCATCATCCACAACATCCTTTATTACAGCATTTATTAGCAGATGGTTATTTAAGTTTTGCTGATACAGTGTTGGCTGAACGTCAGCAAGCACAATTTCCGCCTTATCATTATTTGGCATTAATTCGCGTTGAAGCGTTAAATCAACAACAACCATTGGCATTTCTGCAACAAACACGGAGCATAGCCGATACTATGCATTCAGGCGATGTTAAAATATTAGGGCCGGTGCCTGCGCCGATGGAGCGATTAGCAGGTCGTTATCGTGCTCAATTATTATTGCAAGCAAGTAATAGACGTAGATTACAAAATATGTTACAACCATTAGCAGTTCGGCTTGAGCAATTAAAACAAAGTCGACAAGTGCGTTGGTCGATTGATGTTGATCCATTGGAAATGGTATGAAAATCAATTTTGTTTCAATATTAATTTTTTTGCTAAATATGCTAGTGCTAACGAATAGTTACGCACATACAGGGCCTCTTAAAACAGGCCATGTTAGTTTAGCAGCTTCTGCCGATCTTGATTTCGAACATACTTTTCGCCAGCCAGCACCTTTTTTATTGTTTGCACCAACTTCACCAACACAACAAATTATCATCATTGATGATAGAGTTTTTAAGCAGCAATTCGGTTTGCCTTATGGCGGTTCGGTGCGCTTAGCCTATGCATTAACTTCTCACATTAGTTTGATCTTAGGTTATTCTTATCTTACTGCTAACAGACGAGTTGATAGAAGCACTAGCAATGGTGTAACACGAGAGTTAGAGTTAGAAGATTTTAAAAGTCATACCGTATTTATTGGTAGTTATTATTATTTCTCGCCAGTACTGAAAAAACTAAGCCCATATGCGGGCATTCGTGCTGGTTTAATGATTTATCCTAGAATCGACACGACTCTTGATCAGTTAAATGGGACTCCGGTGACGTTTGCTAATGGTAGGCAATCATCAACTTACTATAAAGCTCAAATTGGTCCTTACGGGGCATTAATTATTGGGTTAACCTATCCACTAACAAAGAATTTGAATATTTATCTAGAATCCGGAGTTGAAGTAAAAGATGGCTTGCACGGTGCAGGGTTTATTCCAACAATCAGCCATCCATCAATACCCAATGTCACCAGTGGTAACATTGGTGACACGGGTCCTATATTGTCTTATCCGCTTAACCTTGGATTAAAATATTGTTTTTAGAGCCTTTTAAAATTCTATTATCTTGGGCAGTAAGCATTGATTTTTAATTAGGCTCTAGATTCTTTTAAAATTCTACTATCTTGGATATTAGGTGTTAATTTTTTGTGTTAATTAGCAAACTTAGCAGAAGGGATTATTCCACAGGCGATTCTAGCGCCGCCGCCGCCCAACGGTTTAGGTTTGTCAGAATAATTATCACCACCAGCATGGATAATGATGGAATGCCCACGAATTTGAAACACACTCAAGCGTGGTGCAAGTACTGGATGAGTTGCTTTACCTTGTGGATTGACATAAATAAAAGGTAAATCACCTAAATGACCTTGGTTGTTATAAGGGCCTAAATGTTTGTTAGTGTTATTAGGATCAAGATGTCCACCAGCCGCTCCTCCAGGAACTAGCTTGTCATTTTCAGCTTTAGGGCCACAGTTAGGAAATAAATGAATATGCATGCCGTGAATGCCGGGTGATAAATCATTTAAGTTTGGTGTTAATAATAAACCGTGATCGGTATCGGTAGCAGTGATAGAGCCGATCGCTTTGCCAATGCCATTGTCAGTACTTGTGACTAAATGCACAGGAATGGTTACGGTAGCTGCTTGTGCTATCGTAGCAATAACAATCAAGCTAGCTGAAACTAATCCGATAAATATTTTGCTGAGCATGATTACACTCCCTGTCACCGTTTTTTAGTTGTGGGAACAATCTTACGTGTTTTTGCGGTTTTCAGCAATACATAAACTGCACCAGCGCCGCCATCATTTGGCTTAGCCGTGCAAAAAGCCAACACATCGGCATATTCACGCAACCAAAGATTAACTTTGTTTTTAAGGGTTGGTGTCGATGATGATGATCGGTAGCCTTTACCATGAATAATAACAGCATATCTGCAATTATGACGCCGGCACTCATAAATAAAATTTTCAAGTGCGGCCTGAGATTGAGCAACAGTTAATTGATGTAGATCAAGTATATTATTTTTAGCAAAACGCCCTTGACGTAAGCGATGCATTGTTCGTTGTTGTATTCCTGAGCGAGAAAATTCAAGATGTTCTTCTTTAGTTACAACCGTTGGATTGGCTTCAAGAGATGTTTTCGAAAGCTGCAGTTTAGGGGTTTGCTGCAATTTAGTTGCAGTTAAATTATTGGCAGTAGCAGGTTTGTTTGCTCGAGGCTCATAGTTCAATGGCTTAATATCTTTGACAGTTTGACGAAATAATTCACGTTCCTCTTGGCTGATAGGCTTTTTAGGCTTCATGTGAGATCCAAAGATCAGGAAAAGGATAGTATATTCGAGTTTGTTAAAAATACCTAGTTTTTTTAGTCAAATACACTTTCTTAATAATTCCTTAAGTTTTATTCATTGTTGCAACCCACATTAATTTATTGATCAAAATAATTTTTAAAAACAATGCGTTTCCTTAATATTTGCTTAAGCTTTTCGCTATAAGGTAAAGAGCTAGTATGAAATATAATTATTAAAAGAGATTATTATGAGTTTTGAAGCATCCACATATTTGTCAGAAAATCCTGCTCGAGCAGATGAAAGCGTGAAGCGTAGTGTCACCTTGGACAGTATTGCTGTTGAAAAATATAAAAATCAACCTAAGCCAAAGCCAACAAAAAGAGCTGTAAAAATATCTGATAGAGTGACTAGTTCAGTTGGAAGTGGCAATTTACAAAATCCTTCTACATCTTCTACTAACGATACTGATGCGGAAAATTTTGAAACTTTCATTAAAGAAAATACCAGAGACATAATCGAAATTGTGCGTTCTAAACTCGATGAGATTCAAGCAGGCTTTTATACCTATCGGCCCAAAGAACGTGCAATAGCACTGGCAAAATTTAATGCTCAATCTGAGCATACTGTAGCAATTGAAAAATTTAAAGAAATATTTAAATCGTTATTTAGTACAGTTGCAAGTAATGGAGAGGGAAACGAAAAAGAACGAAAAGATTTTTTAAAGTATTTAGAGAACATTGTTGAATGTTTAGAGTTTCCTTGGATTAAGCCACGCGAAAGTAATAAATTATTTGACCTAGCATATGATCTGTATCAAATCACCTTAAGTAAAATGTATGAGTTTACTGAGGGACAGCAAAAAGAGATTAGAGAAAAACTTAATGATTTATATAAAACAAAATTAATAGAGAAGCTGGAACAGATCTTAAATGATATTAGTTCAGATCCAGCATTGCGGAGTGTGACTTTTCCAGAAAATAAAGATATTGCTGCTTTGCAAATAAAAATTAAAGATGCAAAGAATATTGAAGATTATAGTGAAATAATTAAATTGCAATGTGAAATTGCAGAATATCTTCGTTCTAAAAGCAGTAGTCAGTTAACTAATGAGATTTGTTTTCGACTACACAAACAACGTTTAGCTATATTGGCTTGGCTTAATCAAACAGGGGACTATAAATATATCCCAACACCAGAAGAACAAAAATCACCTGATAAAAAAATTCTTGCTAAGATCCAGCAAAGTGTACTTGAATATGGCAGGGGAGAAATTATTTATCGTGCTAAATGGCTTGCACAGAAAAGACAACATAAGCTTGAAAGCTCCAAGCGACAAAAGTTACGTGAATTTTATCATAAGCATTTTGGTAGAATTGGCCGTAATAATAGTAGTAGTGTTTTGTCATACACAGCTGATGAATTAGTTAATTTTAATAAACTACTTGGTACCAGAGAGCAAAGAACATCAGAGCTACCACAACAGCAGAGCCAAGGTACGCCAGCAGTGGCATCAACTAGTCAAGCAGAAACTTCCACAAGGCAAACATTGACAGCCGAAAATTCTTTTGAATTCGCTGTTTATCAAATCCCTAAGTTAATATTTGAGCTTGATTATGAACCAAGTAATAAAATTGTTTCTGATTTACTTAAGATCCGCCGAGAGATCATTGAGCTGCATCAAGATGCAGGTAATATTTCCAAAGAACAAGAGCAGGTTTTGGCTTTTTCAACGCATAAATTGTTGCTAAAAAGCTTTGTTAAGCAACTCAATGATTATATAAAAAAAAGAAAAAACCCCAGTATATTTGATCAAAAAGGTATAACTTATAGATTAGAAAAATTAATTGGAATTAACGCAGAAAAGATTAAAGAAGTAGAAAAATTAAGAGACGATATAGAAAAGTTTTTTGAGAAAATAGGTCAAGGTAATAATGATATAAATATCGTTAAGGATTATGCCGACATTCTTAAAAAATTATATCAACAAATTAGAAGTATTAAATCGCCCAATTCGACGCTCAAAAAAATATTACACAAACATATAAATTTGATCTTTAGGATTTTTGAAGAATATTATGTGGATGGTATATATCTTCCAGAATTTCATTTTGCTGATAAACAAAAGTGTGAGTTTTTACACTATTTCAATGGTGTTGATCCGGCTTCAGAGTATAAAGATTTTGAAGAACTTAACGAATTCAGAAATGCATTTGTTGAGTATTTAAACTTAAAACGTTTCGAAACAATTAATGAAACAGAAGCCTATATTAAGCAAGAAGGTGAAAAACAAGCAAATAAAAATTTTAATAGCCAATCTGTAGAGCCAAAAACAAGAAAATTTACTGAAATTGTGCGGGCTTCTAAAAATTTAAGAAGCTTTGCTCATGAATTTCAATCTCATTTTAATACTTACCTTCTTTCGATGGAATTAATTCGCACCGGAGAATTATCTGCTTCTGAGCCGAAAAGTGATAAATACTTAAATTTAATTAACCAAGCAGTTGAAGCTACGGGGTTGCCAGTGGTTGGAAAAATCACTAAGGTGATTACTTGGCTTATAGGTAGAAAGCTAAATCAAAATCAAAAAGTATTTTTAAAGAATCTTCATACTCATTTTGCAAATCATAGAGAACGCATGGATTTTGCGTATTTGCTTGCGCAAAAATTTATAAAGCGATTGGAGCATCAGCTTGAAGATCTGTTAGAAGAAGACAGTATCAAAGATTTGGCGATTGCATTGGCTGATCGCGTTATTGTTACTTTAGGTGATAAAGGTAGAGATGAAATTGAAGGTAATACAAATGAACGTATTATCAAATTATGTAATAAAGCCATGTTTGACGAATTTCGTGAAAAAATATTTTTTAGCCAGCGTCTTACGCTTAGAGGTGAGAATCCAGTATTTAAGTTATGCACCTTAAATCAATTAATGCGGCATGCAGGTATTATGGTGGGTAAAGTTGAAAGCCAGATGTATCTTAGACAAGATGGACAAAGCAGTCCTGAGCGTTTTGGTTTAATACGTATGGAAGATAGTGATTTTACCTATGAACTGCCATCTTATGGATTAAATTTTGTTTCGCCAGGAAAAGTTATCTCAAACCCTAAAAAAAGTGTGATGAATAAATTGCTTTCTCCTATAAAAGACGTGAAAAATAATAAAGGCAAAGAAAAAGAATATGTGTTTAAAACAGATTTTCCATTACGTAAAGAAAAAACTCCTGAAGAAATAAAACAGGAAAAGTCTGATAATAGATTAACAGCTGTAGAGCAACAATCCTCACAGCAAGCAGAAGCGCAAGAAGAAAGCAAACAAACAATATTAACTCTAGTGAAAGAAAACAAAGCGAAAGATGAAAAAATAGAAGCTTTAGAGCAACAAGTTTCAACACAAGCAACAGCACTAACAGTGCTTCGCCAAAAATATGAACAAACTGCAAAAGAAAACAAACAAAGAATATCATCTTTGGAACGTAAGGTTGAAATGTTATTACAGGTGCAACAGCAACAAAAAACAGCAAAAGGTTCTACAGTAGCTTCAAGTACATTAACTAATAATAACAATAGCTTTTTCCAACCACCTGCATGTCCTCCTGTTCAGCAACAAGAAAAAGAAGTACAAGAACTCACCGGGACACCCAGCCCCAGCTCCTGATATTAATCTATTGAGATGGTTCTAAAAAGATTATCAAAGCGCAGTTTTCATTACTTTGTCATTGCGAGGAGTGTAACGACGAAGCAATCCAGAACTGGATCCCGCGTTCAAGCCGCGGGATGATGGATCTAAATTGAATTATTTGCATTTTGAAGTCAAAGGGGTAACTATATCTAATTTTGGGGTTTCCAGAAGTGACTTATTCAAACAAATTTAATAAAGAAGCTAACCAAGCTAAGCTAACAAAAATCCGTGATGCAATCGCTTGGGGCGCACAACAATTCACGCAAGCGGGTTTAGCATTTGGTCACGGTACCGATAATGCCGAAGATGAAGCTGCATGGTTAGTAGCTTATGCCACCAAGCTTACTTTCGCTGAGTTGTTAGAAAATTTAGATAAATCCTTAACGGAAGCCGAGTGCGCACAAATAGTGAATTTATTTAATCGGCGAATTACCGAGCGCATTCCTGCGGCGTATTTAACTCATCAAGCATGGTTTGCTGGCTTAGAATTTTATGTCGATGAACGCGTGTTAGTGCCACGTTCACCCATAGCTGAATTGATTGAGCAACATTTTCAACCATGGATTAATCCAAAGCAGGTAAACAAAATCTTAGATTTGGCCACTGGTTCTGGCTGTATTGCAATCGCGTGTGCATTAGCGTTTCCTCATGCCAAAGTCGATGCGACAGATATCTCACCCCAAGCGCTTGCGGTTGCTGAACGCAATTGTCAGTTGCATAAGGTTTCTGAACAAGTGACATTGTTGCAAGCTGACGTTTTTGCTGGTCTGCCGGCGACGCGTTACGATATCATAGTGAGTAACCCGCCTTATGTTGATCGTGAAGATTTAGCGCAAATGCCGCCTGAATTTCACCATGAGCCGCAGCTTGGCTTGGCAGCGGGGAAAGATGGTCTCGATATTGTGAAACGTATTTTACTTTCAGCGAAGCAATATTTAACGACACATGGTATTTTGATCCTTGAAGTTGGCAATAGTGCAGCAGCATTTACCCAGCAATTTCCTGAACTAAATTGCATTTGGCTGGAATTTGCAAGAGGTGGTGCAGGAGTGTTATTGTTGCATTCTCAAGATTTGTAGAAAAATAACTTAGTTTGAAACAGGTTAAAAACGAGTACTTTGATTCAGAGGTAAAGAATATTGTCATTGCGAGGACCTGAAAGGGACGAAGCAATCCAGAGATGCTATGTTATGGCTTGACCGTGGAATCCATTGCAGTTTCTGGATTGCTTCGGAACAAAGTTCCTCGCAATGACAATAAAGAAGCTCTGGACTAAAAGACGAAGTTATTAAGGAGTAGTTTTGTCTGGAAATAGCATTGGAACCCTATTCGTAGTCAGCACTTTTGGTGAAAGCCATGGCCCAGCTTTAGGCTGTATCGTCGATGGTTGTCCACCTGGGTTACCTTTAACGCCTGACATTATTCAGCGGGAACTCGACCGCCGGCGCCCGGGTCAATCACGTTTTACCACACAGCGGCGTGAAGCTGATGAAGTGCAAATTTTATCAGGCGTGTTTGACGGTAAAACCACCGGCACCGCGATCGGTTTATTAATTTGGAATAACGATCAACGTGAGCGTGATTATAGTAAATTAAAAGATAGCTTTCGCCCGGGACATGCGGATTATACCTATCAACAAAAATATGGACATCGTGATTACCGGGGTGGTGGGCGTTCATCAGCACGCGAGACTGCAATGCGAGTGGCTGCTGGGGCAATTGCTAAGCATTATTTAAATATCAAATATGGGATCACTATTCGTGGTTATTTATGTCAGCTTGGCGAAATTAAGCCGCAACAATTTGCTTGGGACGAAGTGGAAAATAATGCATTTTTCTGGCCTGATAAACAACAAATCAAACAATTGGAGCAAACTGTTGAGGAATTGCGACGCCAAGGTGATTCAATTGGCGCGAAAGTTCAGGTTGAAGCGAGTGGTGTACCCGCAGGTTTAGGCGAGCCCGTGTTTGCTAAACTCGATGGTGACATTGCCCATGCAATGATGGGGATCAATGCAGTTAAAGCAGTTGAGATCGGTGATGGTGTGGATGTTGTTAGCCAAAAAGGTTCGCAACATCGAGATGAAATAACACCTGATGGTTTTTTATCGAATCATGCCGGGGGTACTCTAGGTGGAATTTCCTCAGGCCAAGATATTATTGTGAAATGTGCGTTAAAACCTGCTTCAAGTATTCGTATTCCTGCACGTAGTATTAATATCCATGGTGAGCCAGTCGACGTCGTTACAACTGGGCGGCATGATCCTTGTGTTGGTATTCGTGCTGTACCAATTGCCGAAGCTATGTTAGCGATAGTGTTAATGGATCATGTATTGCGACATCGCGGTCAAAATAAGGAAGAGATATGAATAACAATACTGACCAATCGATGTTAGCAACGCCATTATTATTTTTTATCGTCTTAACTGAAGGTTTCGTGACAATTGCTGCTGAAATTCTAACAATCCGTCAGTTAATTCCTGTTGCTGGTAGTAATGTAGTAATTACCAGTTTCATCATAGGGGTGTTTTTATTATTTTTAGCGATAGGGTATTGGCGTGGTGGTTGCCATCGCGAAGAATTAATCAGTGTATTGCGACGTAACTTTATTCGCGCTGCGGTGTTATTTGGCATAGGGTTATCATATGCATTTATTGCGATGTTATTTTATGGGTTTGAGACATATATTTTAAATAATACTATCGTTATTTTAATCATTTATCTGTTACTTATTATTGCACCGTTAGTGTTTTTTCTTGGGCAAACTATTCCAATCACCATGAATTTATTTGTTAGCAAGCAGCGAATTGGATTGATTGGTGGTAAAGTATTAGCATTTAGCACTATTGGTTCATTTCTAGGGGCGCTTATCACGACTTTAGTGTTAATGCACTATTTAGGTGTTGCTTGGACTATCATGATTAATTTTATTTTGTTGTTAATGTTAATCATGATCTTAAGCATGTATCGCCAAATTGGTGTTTTAGCATTAATACTATTGGTGCTAACGGCAACATTTGCGTATAGTTTTAATGTGTATTTCGAACAACGCTTCTTTTTGTCAACCACAAATTATAGTAATTATCGTTTAATTCAGCCATTTCGTTTAAATCAAAAACGTATGGGCAAATTATTTAGTATTAATGATAGTGAGAGTTCATTTTTAGATAAAAATAATCGTGGATTTAAATATGCAGAATTAATTAAACGAATATTATTTTCCGATCTGCATTTGCATAATAAAGATATCTTAATATTAGGCGCAGGTGGTTTTACCTTAACAGCAGAAGGCACTCATGGTAATCGAGTTACTTATGTCGATATTGATCCACAACTGAAAAAAATTGTTACCCATCATTTCCAAAAGAGAATTCATGGTAAATTTATCGCTGCCGATGCGCGAGTTTATTTACGCCATATGCCACATAAATATGACGTCATAATTTCAGATGCTTATCGTAATCCGCGAGCATTGCCGGGGTATTTAATAACTCGTGAACATTTACTCAATATCAAATCGGGCCTGCAATCTGGTGGTTATGCCATTTTTAATATCATTGAACGCCCATTTTTAACCGACGACTATTCCAAACACTTAGATTCTACGATACGATCGGTGTTTGCTAATTGTATGGTGATCCCAATGGGTTATACCAAACGGATCAACAATGTGATTTACGTATGTAAAAAATCGCCTAATGAGCGAGATAATCGCATCTATAGCGATGACCGCAATAATGCAGCGATAGATTATATTAGTCAGCATCCGCAATAGTAGTGGAAAAGTGGGAGAATCAATGAAAAAGCCTGTTAACGTTGCCGTTGTTGGAGCCACTGGTGTGGTTGGTACGGCCTTATTAGATATTTTAGCTAAACGCCAATTTCCTATAGGTACGCTATATCCTTTAGCAAGTCACCGCTCTGCAGGCAGTACGATTAGTTTCAAAGATCAAAAGATCGTGGTTGAAGATGTTGCTCAATTTGATTTTGCTAAAGTTGATATCGCTTGGTTCGTAACGCGACGATCGGTGGCTGCAGATCATGTGCCGCTTGCTGCCGCTAAGGGCGCTATCGTTATCGATAATTCCTCGCAGTTTCGTTATGAAAATGATGTGCCATTAGTAGTTCCAGAAGTAAATCCACAAGCAGCGAAACAGCCGCCACGCAATATTATTGCTAATCCTAATTGTTCAACGATTCAAATGGTTGTGGCATTAAAACCTATTTATGATGCTGTAGGTATTGAGCGGATAAATGTTGCGACTTATCAAGCGGTGTCCGGTAATGGTCGCACCGGGGTCGATGAATTAAGCCGTCAAGTTGATGAAATTGCTCATGGAAAAAAGCCAAGTTTAGAATTATATCCAACACCGATTGCATTTAATGTAGTGCCGCATATTGATGTCTTTCAAGAAAACGGTTATACTCGCGAAGAGATGAAAATGTTGTGGGAAACCCGCAAAATTTTTAATGATGATAACATAAAAGTAAATGCAACGACCGTACGCGTACCGGTTATGTATGGTCATTCCGAAGCAGTCCACATTGAAACACGTGATAAAATCACGCCACAACAGGCAATTGAATTATTGCGCAATGCCCCAGGCGTGAAAGTTTTTGCAGGTAATGATTATCCTACTGCAGTAACACATGGTGCGGGAGCCGATCCGGTTTTTGTTGGCCGCATTCGTGAAGATATTTCACATCCTCGTGGTTTAAACTTATGGGTCGTTGCTGATAATGTTCGCAAAGGTGCGGCATTAAACGCCGTGCAAATTGCAGAATTATTCTAAGAGCCTAACAGCAAAAATGCAATTTAATAATAGGCTCTTAAGGTTTTCTTAAGTTTTCATCAATAGTATTCTAATTTCATTAACAAAGAGGAAAAGCAAATGAAAAAATCACTTTTAAAAATATCACTCTGTGCGGCACTTGCGTTAACTGTAAGTTCAGCGTTTGCATCTGTCACAAGCCTTAATAAGGCGAGTGCTAACAAATTGTTTGGATCAGTGAACCCACTACATCCAGTAAGAATGACAACCACGCTGACGTTTCCTAAAACGCTTAGTGACATTACCTTAGCACAGACGAATGGTATTCATGCTTCTTTAAATGGCACAACGTTAACGTTGGATTATTATGTAGGTCAACCCGTTACGTTGTTTATCACTGGAGTTCAACATGGTGGCGGCGCAAAGGATGGTGGATTAAGACAATGTCATTATACTATTACAACAACTGAAGCTCAGCAAAACTATACTACGAATATTCAAGGCTATGTTGGTACAGCAGAGGCAAGAATTACAACTAGAACAATGTGTGGACCGAAACATCAAAATGGTAATGACCCTAAACTGGAAGTTAGATATCTCGATTAAATTAATTTGCCTAAAGATGCGAATTAATGAATTTTAATCATCGTCATTGCGAGGACCCGAAGGGGACGAAGCAATCCAGAAACTGCAATGGGTTCCACAGCCAAACCATAGCATAGTATCTTTGGATTGTTTCGGAACAAAGTTCCTCGCAATGACAATAAATGCACTCTGGACTAAAAGACGAAGTTATTATTGCAGAATTATTTTTAACAGATCGTTAGCGCCTATCATCAAAGTATCTTTTTGTGCAAATACTGCACTTCTTTTATTTGGTCAAAAATGAACTATCATTATTTTTCTTTCTTAAGCTTATTTTAAGATTTAGCTTCTAAAATAAAATAAAGAATAAAAATATTTAGTCTCTTGTCGATAGCAACGACTCTCTCTCTCCATAAATCCCCCTGCATGGAAGCGGGGGATTTACTTTTCATTTGGTTCACATTTTTTCTTTATTACTTGATCAAAAAGATTGCGATGCAAGCTAGAGTTGTATATATTGTCCGGATCATGAGAATAGCAATCAATTTAAGTTATGAAGGCCATAATTATAGTGGTTGGCAGCGTCAGCTAAGCCAGCCATCAGTGCAAGGTTATGTTGAAACAGCTTTGAGCAAAGTGGCGGATCATAAAGTGGAAATTACTTGTGCTGGGCGTACTGATGCTGGTGTCCATGCCACTGATCAAGTTGTTCATTTTGATACTGATAGTGAGCGTGAATTGCATAATTGGGTGATGGGAGCGAATGCTAATTTGCCAGATGATATCGCAGTGAGTTGGGCGGCAGCGGTAAAGGAAGATTTTCATGCGCGTTTTGCTGCGACGGCACGTCGTTACTGGTATGTCATTTATAATCGAGCGACCCGACCAGGTATGTTACATAAGCATACAACTTGGTGGCATCGACAATTAAACGTCCAACAAATGCAAGCTGCTGGTCAACATTTTTTAGGCGAACAAGATTTTTCGTCATTTCGCAGCGCAGAGTGTCAATCTAAAACAGCCAAGCGAAATGTTTACTATCTAACAGTAAAACGTTTAGGCGAGTTAGTGATCATTGATATTTGCGCTAATGCATTCTTGCATCATATGGTGCGTAATATTGCTGGAGTGTTATTGGCGATCGGTGAAGGTAAGCAGCCAACAGACTGGGCGAAACAAGTGCTGCAAGCCCGTGATCGTGAATTTGCAGGGATCACAGCACCGGCAAATGGGTTATACTTAGTGGGGGTAGATTATCCCAAAACATTTAAGTTACCTAAGCGTACCGCAATTGGCCCTTGGTTTTGTCAATTTGTGTTGTGAAGATAAGGATGTGTTATACATTAGTGAGATAATAATATGAGTTGGTTAGCAAAATTATTACCGTCAAAGATCCGCACTAGCGGCGATAAGAAAAAAGATGTGCCGGCAGGTTTATGGAGCAAATGTGATGCTTGTCAGGCAGTATTGTTTCAAGCTGAGTTAGAACGCAATTTAAATGTTTGTCCGAAATGTCAACATCATATTTATTTGCCAGCACGCAGGCGTTTAAAAGTATTACTTGATGAAGGTTTAGATTTCGCTACAGATGAAATTGCCCCGAATTTAGAGACAATTGATCGGCTGAAATTTAGAGATAGTAAAAAATATAAAGATAGGATATCAGCAGCGCAGAAAAAAACTGGTGAGAATGAGGCGATTATTGCAGTCAAAGGAACTTTAAAAGGTATTCCTGTTGTAATGATGGCGATGGATTTTAAATATATGGGTGGTTCCATGGGGTCTGTTGTCGGGGAGCGCTTTGCGCGAGCCACTGATCTCGCTATCGCTGAGAATCGCGCATTAATTTGTTTTGCCGCTAGTGGCGGTGCGCGCATGCAAGAGGGTTTAATTTCATTGATGCAAATGGCGAAAACCAGTGCAGCACTCGCTCGTCTTAGTGAACATGGCTTGCCGTTTATTTCAGTATTAACTCATCCAACTACCGGTGGTGTAACTGCTAGTTTTGCGATGCTAGGTGATATCAACATTGCTGAACCTAATGCTTTAATTGGTTTTGCTGGGCCACGCGTGATTGAACAAACCGTACGTGAAACTTTGCCGGAAGGTTTTCAGCGCAGTGAATTTTTATTAGAACATGGTTCACTAGATATGATTGTTGATCGTCGAGAAATGCGTGATACGCTAGCGCGTCTAATCGCAAAATTAACTAAGCAACAATTAAATGCCGCTTGAGCCAAAATCATTAGCTGCTTGGTTACAATGGTTATCACAACCCACTTATGTACATGTTCATCCTGATCTTAATATTATTGGTGATATTGCTAATGAACTTGGCTTGTTACCTTTTCCTAGTTTTGTAATAACTGTCGCTGGCACTAATGGTAAAGGTTCGTGTGTCGCGATGCTTGAAGCCATACTGAGTGCTCAAGGTTATCGCATCGGTAGTTTTACCTCGCCACATTTGTTACGTTATAACGAACGTATTCGTTTGCAAGGCCAAGAAATTGATGATGCAACATTATGCGCAGCATTTAAAACCATTGAACATGCTCGAGGTGAGCATAGGATCAATTATTTTGTGTTTGCAACCTTAGCAGCATTATGGATATTCGCACAACGCAAGTTAGATCTAGTAATTTTGGAAGTTGGTGTGGGTGGCAGGTTAGATCCTGTTAATGTGATTGATGCCGATCTTGCAGTGATCACGAGCATTGGTTTAGATCACCAACAAACCTTAGGCCATACTCGCGAACAAATTGCACGGGAAAAAGCAGGGATCATGCGCTCTGGTAAACCGGCTGTGTGTGGTGATGAAGCGCCGCCAATAACATTAATAGACTATGCTAAGCAGCATAAAGTGCCAATCTATTATCAGACCCAAGATTTTCATTATAAAGTTAATGATCTAACTTGGGATTGGTATGGTAAGCAGCAGATTTGGCAGCAATTGCCGTTGCCAAGATTAAATCTAACAAATGCATCGACTAGCTTAATGGTTTTAGAATTATTAACAAAACGTTTTCCAGTCGATCATGCCAATATTGTCACTGGTTTACAACGCGCATGGTTGCCAGCACGGTTACAAATTATTTCTGGTGAAGTTATTAAAGTGTTTGATATGGCGCATAACTCACAAGCAACAACGTTATTGGCGAGAACGTTGCAAGATTTAAATTATTCGGGAAAAACCATTGCGGTAGTGAGTATGTTAGCAAGCAAAGATCCATTGCAAATGTTAGCTCCGATGATAAATAGCGTTGATAGTTGGCATATTGCTGAATTAGCAGAGTCGAACTCTATTGCTATTGATCAATTGTCTATGGCACTTAAAACACTGAATGCTACACACGTTACCGTACACCAGGATCTAGCGCAAGCTTATCAAGTTGCTGGTAAGCAAGCACAAGCCAGAGATTGTATTGTAGCATTTGGATCAATCTATGCAGTGGCTGAACTATATCAATTACATAACTAAGCAACGTTTGGGCTTTTTGTTGTTTGAGTTTAATGCATTTTGTAGATAGTCTGCTAGAGCACTGGTGATAGCTTGAGTAACTATTGATCGCAACTGCTCAGGTGCCGAATCATCAAGGTTTAGCGAAATAAATGGTGTATCGAATTCTCGGGTGATTTTATCAAGGCGAGAAATTTGAGCTTCAATTTCTCGAAAATCTTTGGTGTTTGATTCATTGAATAGCTTAATAACAACGACAATTTTAGGTTTTTTATTAATGTTATATATTGTTTTTAGCGTGCTGCTTGTTTCTTTTAAAGAAGTTTCGTCATTGAATTCTGATAACACAAAGACTACCTCACTACTTTTTAGATCTGCATATTTATTTTTAATCTGTAAAGAAATATTTAATCCAGGACGAAGTTCAATTTTTGAGAAAGGACCCATAATCAATTGAGGATCAGTATTAAAGTAATCATTTAGTTTGGCTTCGTTCCAGATCTTTTCAAAGTTTGTTATTTTTTGTTGTTGTCCTAATGTGGTAAATGTACAAGAAGCCTTGGCGATTCTCTTGTCTTCATTTAGTTTTTGTTGAGTGTTAAATTTTTCAATAGCTTGAGTACACCAAAATGTGAAATTAAATTTCTGCAACTTTGATAAGTGTGCATAGAGTTTTTTATAATCATATTCTGTATGTTTTTTTTCAGATAAAATCTTTGAAAGTGGAAAAGACAGTTGCCTGCAAAGAAATTTCCATAAATCTTGGTCATTAGCAATAGCATTAAATCTCTTGGAAACAGTAGCTAGCCGTACTAATTCTTCAGTATTAAGATTTAAAAATACCTGTAATAGTATTTCATCAGGAAGTTCGGTAAAAAATTTAAAATTAGTATGACTTTTTGCCTTTTTAGCGAAAAGACGAAATCTCATTCCTATTACTCCTCTTGCACCACCCCAAAAAAATCTTTGAATATCAGTTAATTATAATAAGGCTGCTTCAAAAAAAGCACATATTTTGAACATCTATGATGTGTTTGTCAAGTGAACATTTAACGAATCTTTGTATTTTATTTTAAAGTGAAATCAGGTACGCTTACGGCTAGAGAATGATTTTCGTAGAAGAGAATTCAATGCAAGAAAAGTATAAACAACGGATCATTGGGGCAGCAGTGCTGTTAGCACTGATCATCGTGCTTGTACCAATCTTCGTGCATCATACCCATAGCCCGCAAAAGCAGCGCGAGAATCGCAATATGGTGAGCATCCGTGAAGTCATTCCTCCGGCGCCACAAAAGCCACAGGTTAAGGTGAAAGTTAACAAAACTAAAAAAGTAGCAGCCATACCGAGCAGGCCACCACGTTTTCCTAAAGGTTCCGCCGAATATAATCATCGAGCGACACAGTTGCCACCATTGCCAGCAGACAGTAGCATTCAAACCGACGCTGTATCGGCCACCCCAGCATCGTTTGCTGCTGAGGAAGCAAAACTGCGTGCGCAGATCAAAGCCCAAGAAGCACTTGAAAAACGTGAGCATAAACTTGCGCTTGAACGTGAACGTTTAGCTAAAAATGTAAATGCTGAATCGTTATCGCCCATAAAATTTTATCCAGCACATAAAGCAATCCATAAACCTGTAGCGCAACCTATTAAAGGTTCATCTTATTGGCTGATCCAACTAGGTAGCTTTCATAACTATAATAACGTTAAGCATCTAATGAAATCATTACGCGCTCAAGGTTATCCGGCATTTGTTGTGACTAAACGTACTGCTAGCACGCGTTGGTATCGTGTTATGGTGGGGCCTATTTCACAACATCAGCATGCGCAACGAACATTAAATAAATTGAATCAACAAACCCGTTTGCGAGGTTTGCTCATCGAAAAACGAGGTTAAAACAATAGTGGCATTTGAAGCAATGAATTATGCTGACTTTGTGATCATCGCAATTGTAGTTATTTCTGCGATCATTGGTGTGGTGCGAGGTTTTGTTCGTGAAGCAATATCGTTAGGTTTTTTGATCATAGCATTTTGGCTAGGTTATACTTATTCTGAACAACTCGGTGAATTACTCAACGGGCATGTTGCCAATCCCAATATTCGTTTGGTTGTGGGCTTTTTTGCAATTTTTGTCATTGTATTAATTATTGGTAGCTTTATTAGTTTTCTGTTAGTTAAGCTGGTGCATAAAACTGGTTTGTCTGGTACAGATCGGCTTATTGGTTTTATCTTTGGCTTGTTGCGCGGCATTTTGTTAATTGCTTTATTGCTATTACTTGCAAAAGCAACAGGTTTTGACAATACTTCATGGTATAAAAATTCTATGTTAATCCCTTATTTTAAAGATTTAGTCAGTTGGCTACAAAGTTTATTGCCAACGTCGATCGAACAGCATTTCGCTCAGATCAAGGCAGCAGCGAAAAAAGCAACAGCTGTTAAAGGATCAGCGGGTTCAGCGGGATCGGCGGCATCAAGTTCAGCGGCAACACCAACACCACCAGCACCAACCACACCACAGCCAGATACCATCCCCATTAATCCTTAAATATGCCACTTCGTCATTGCGAGGAGCTTTGCTCCGAAGCAATCCAGAAATCTTAATTTAAGAATTTTCTAGATTGCTTCGCTGCGCTCGCAATGACAATAATGACAACCTAGATTGCTTCGCTGCGCTCGCAATGATTATGATGTGCCAAGCATTTTAGTTTTGAATATACATAATTTATGTTAAAATAATGCGCTATTGTGCTATTGCTTGCATTATTACTGAGGTTTTTGCATGTTTAAACCATTATCCGTCTATATAGGTTTGCGTTATACACGTGCAAAGCGCCGCAATCACTTTATTTCCTTTATTTCTTTAACTTCTATGCTCGGAATTGCCTTAGGCATTACCGTGTTGATCACCGTGCTTTCGGTGATGAATGGGTTTGATTATCAAATCAAGCGGCGCATTTTTAGTATGGCAAATCAAGTCACTATCACCACGCTTAATCAAGGTATTACGAATTGGCAAGCGTTAAGTCGTAAAGTAGCGGCCACAACGGATGTCACCGGAGTTGCTCCATTTGTTAATGGTCAAGGCATGTTATCAAACAAAGGAGTGGTGCGTGCAGTCATTATTAATGGGATAGCGCCCAAATCAAAACAAAATGTATTTGAATTAGGGGATAAAATTGTTGCTGGTTCGTTAACTGCGCTCAAGCCAGGAAACTTTGGGATTGTCATGGGAGATAAGTTAGCGCAATATTTGGGATTGCAAATTGGTGCTAAAGTCACACTGTTTACGCCTCAAATCAATGTTTCTCCAGCGGCAGTCATGCCTCGGTTCAAGCGGTTTACTTTAGTTGGGATTTTTCATGCAGGTACTGGGTTTGAATTTAATACTCGATTGGCGTATATCAACATTCATGATGCGCAAGCATTATATCAATTAGGTTCACGCATAACTGGGTTGCGTTTAAAATTAGATGATCTTTATAAAGCACCGCAAGTTGTGACTCGGTTAGCAGCTAAACTTACCGATAACTTTTGGATCACCGATTGGACGCAACAATTCGGTAGCTTTTTTAAAGCGATTGCAATGGAAAAAACCATGATGTTTTTAATCTTATTATTAATCATTGCAGTTGCAGTCTTTAACTTAGTATCAACTTTAGTAATGGTAGTAACCGATAAACAAGCCGATATTGCAATTTTAAGAACATTAGGCGCCAGCCCACGTTTTATTACCACAGTATTTATCATTCAAGGATTATTAGTAGGATTATTCGGTACGCTGCTAGGTCTAATCGGCGGAGTATTGTTAGCAACCCATGTCACCAAAATATTTGATTTAATACAAACATATTTTCATATTCAATTTCTTTCTTCGAGCGTGTATTACGTCAATTATTTACCTTCACGATTACAATGGCCCGATGTATGGCATATTTGTATCGCGGCGTTGGTCATGAGTTTGGTTGCAACGATTTATCCAGCGTGGCGAGCATCGCGAGTTCAACCAGCGGAGGCATTACGTTATGAATGATCCAATCGTAGTTGCTGGTAACAAACTGAGTAAAACATTCAATGATGGCAGCCTCCATGTTAAGGTGTTAACGGATGTATCGTTAAATGTTAAGGCTGGTGAACAAGTAGCGATAATGGGTCGCTCAGGCGCTGGTAAAAGTACTCTATTGCACTTATTAGGTGGCTTGGATATACCGTCAGCGGGTGACGTTAGGATCTGTGGTCAGCGTATGTCAGCATTAAGTGATGCTCAACGTGGTCGTTTACGCAATCAAAAATTAGGTTTTGTTTATCAGTTTCATCATTTACTGCCTGAATTTAGTGTGATTGAAAATGTGTGCATGCCATTATTATTAGGCCAGTATCGAGTTGCCGAAGCTCGCGCACAAGCATTGCCATTGTTAGAAAAATTAGGCTTAGCTAAACGTTTACAGCATAAGCCTAGTGAATTATCAGGTGGTGAACGTCAGCGTACTGCCATTGCTCGGGCTCTTATCACTCGCCCTGCCTGTGTGTTAGCTGATGAGCCTACGGGCAATCTTGATAACATCACTGCTGCACAAGTGTTTGATGCGATGCTTGAGCTCAATCAAGCATTAGGGACTAGCCTCATCATCGTAACGCATGATCATGAGATTGCAAAGCGTATGCAAAAGATTTATGTGTTAGAGGATGGCGAGTTATCACAAATGAATTAATAGCACAAACAAGTTCACTTAAGTTTATTTTTTTTATTGCGCCAACGAATATAAACCATTAATCGCCACAATAGGGCTACCACAAAATAGCCTAAAGCCGCACTAACAATGCCACAGATAAATCCACCTAAATAAAGTGGCTTCCAAATATGAACGAGTTGTACTTTAAACCATTCCAGGGTAAGTTCGAATTTTAACGGTTGTGGTTTTACTCCAAGAATTTTTGCGCCGAGTTTATAGGCAAAATAGAAAATAGGCGGCATGGTGAGCGGGTTGCTTACCCAGATCAGTGCGGCAGAGATTAATACATTAGCGCGCAGTCCAATCGCCAAACCAACTGCAAGTACAGTTTGGAAAGGAATAGGGATAAAAGCTGTAAATAGCCCAATAGCAAATGCTCGCGGTACACTACGCCGGTTTAAATGCCATAAATTAGGATCATGCAAAAGCTTACCGAACATGCGCAAAGTTTTGTTATTTTTAACAATTTTTGCATCTGGCAACCAGCGTTTAAAAAATTTTTTAGGCATTTGTAAATAAGCTTTTGTGTTGAGGTAACATTTTAGTATGTTTAATTCACAATGAATCAATATATAATGAATTTTTTGGTATAGCAAGGGATAAAAGAATCCTGTTGATAACACTCTAACTCTCATGCCAGCTTTCTTGCTTATTTTATTAAAATAATGTACACTTTAGTCACCTAAAAAAGAATAAATCCCGCAAGAATCCTAAGATAAATTAATAAATGTTTAAAATAGAATTAAAAAAGGAGCCCCATCATGCCTATCGTTGAACAAGATAAACAAATCGAATGGGAACGCAAATTTTCACAGTGGTTAGATAACACAGAATCAAAGATCAAAGATAGATTAACAACATCTGAAGGCTTTAAAATATCGGTAGAAAAAATCGCTGAGGAATTACGCGCAAAAAAAACAGATTTCGGTTACCTCCGTACTGGTTTTTCCCCTGTGATCTATGATGCTGGACTAGCGAAGTTGGAACAGGTTGCAGAAAAAAGACTAAACGTGTTTGAGAACAAGTTAGAAGAAGCAAATGGTAGAAAAAAACTTCATGATCAAATTGAAGCTGAAATACGTTATTGTCGCGAGCTAAGCACAAACTTAGATAAAATAAGACGAGAATTTCATAGTCAGCTTGAACAAAACCAAGCAGATGTGTTGATGAGTTTAGAGAGTGATATGCATATTCTTGATTATTATCAACAAAGGCCAACGTATTGTTTGAGAGTTTTAGCATTTTATGTCAGCGCAACGTATAGCAATGCCATCAAAGAGATAGTGTTAGAGAAATTAAGAGACTTTGAAAAAGTCATTACCCAAAAAAATAAAAATAAGCAAACATCGACTTATTCTCGATTGAATCAGGATAAGTTAATAGATAAAGGCGATATCGAAAAAAGATTGCATGACCTCATTGCTCGTTGTGAAGATTTAACATTCCCAGAAGAAACGACATTGCCAACATCATCATCCAACAATGAACAACCATCATGGACTTTGGCAACCACTATCAATGACTTATTTCAAACTGTGTCGAAAAACAGATTCCCTATTTTGTTAATAGTGTTTTTATTGATGGCAGGATTTTTGATCCCTGTTGTCAATGCTGAGCGCGCGTCAGAAACAGATAAAGAAAATGATAACGATTCTGATCAGTTAGCTAGACTAAGTTCAACGGAGTTATTTCCACATTCAGATAAGCTTTCAAGTGAATTTAGTGTAGCAGCAGGTTTGAGTGAGGAACAACGGGGATCACAATCATATGCCGATGAAGTACCAGCTATTTATTTAAATTTGAACTCTGCTTTTGAAGTATTAACTGAAAAAAAAGATTTTAAACAAGCTGAGCAACTTTTTGAGGAAGTATTGAAAACACCGGAATTTCTCCGAAATGCTGATCTAATTGAGACTCTTTATGAAGGTATTAAAGAAGCTAACACGTTAATGTTATCACTGAAAGAAGCAGAGCTTGCTGAATACTACAAAGACGTTCTCAAATCCTATGCCTTCTCTATAACAGATCGCGTTAATAACGGTAGAAACTTAATAAAAAATCGTAATAAGGAGTTTAACCAACTCATTGATTTTGCTAAAAAGCATAAAGCGCCATTATTAATCAAGCGACTTTTCACAACATATATCAATTTATCTGAACAAAAGTTCGCTGAAACTGCGGCGGCACAGTATCATTATAGGTGTGGCCTTATACTAATAGAAATGAATGAAGATGACATGGCTACTGAGGAATTTAACATGTCACAAGCCGCTGCACCTCAATCGCAGGTAGTATATTTTGCAAAAGGGTTACATCAATGGATGTTAAGTAATGAGGAGGTTGGTTTAACCTTTCTTAAAACTGCTCTTAAACCTGCACTAAAAGGAGATAAGAATTTATTTAGGGTATTATGGCGGCTAATTGACCCTGATAACATGAAACTTATAAGATCAAAGTTGGCGAACTTACCAGACATTATGACAAACACACCAATATCAACACCTAATGTTCTTAAGGGAAGAGCTGTACTTGCATTTTTGCGAGGCAAATATCAACATGCAGAAGAGCTTGCTAGGAAAGTAGATAAATTGCAAGATCCAGATAGTTCCAATCATGATCAATGGTTTGCTATACGTGAAGAGATTAAAAATAAGTTTGTTGATAACGTAAATATATTGGAATTTAGTAATGATGTGGAGTTTGATTATTCTGTATTAACTAGCGAAGATTTAAAGGCAGGTATGCAATATTTTAAACAAGCACTGGAGAAACCGGAATTTCGCAATGTAGCGGAAGTTAAAACTTTCTCCGAAGATTTCAAAGCAGCTAATCGGTTAATGCCATTACTCAAAAAAGTTGGACTTGACGAACAATATAAAAATGCTTTCCGAAGCTATCTTTCTTTCAACGCAGGTAAAGTTGAGGAAGCACGAGGAGAGGTCGAAGGTTATTATGATGAAGTAAGCAAGCTCATTAAATTTGCACAAAAGCAATCGGAACCAGAACTGCTCCAACAACTTATCACGGTAGAGATCAATTTGCTTATTGTAGAGGAAGCAAAATCAGAATCATATTATCTTTATGGACTTGATTTTGTAAAGATGGGAGCCGATGAAATGGCGGCTGAGGCATTTGATAAGTCAATAGCTGCGGCTCCGAAGAATAGTAAGATGGTATCAACATCTTATTTTGCAAAAGGTTTACATCAATGGCTTCGGAGCAATAAAGAGGTTGATTTTTCATTATTTGAAACGGCATTCGCGAAGGATCCAAATTTGGCAAGTGTGTTTTGGGCGCTAATAGACACTGATGAAATGAAACTTAAAATGCAGAGGTCAGATTTTGCGAACTTGACATGGATAGTAATAGGAATGAAAAGAGAATATGCACCTCATAATAATCTTAAAGGACAAGCATTACTCGCTAGTTTACAACAGCAATATCATCAAGGTGCAGATGCTGGTGAAGCAATTAAACAAGAAAGACTCACTTTATCGATGTAATGTGTATTTCAAAGAGCATTACGAATATCTTGAGTCTAATCAATTTGTCGAAAGTCTAGCATTTTTACTAGTTAAATAACAATTTGTTCTTTGAAATGATAGGGCAACCGCATCTTAATCTTGTACAATTAGCGTTTTTGTGGGTATAGTAGCCCGAAATTGTACGTGTCCATTTTCGGGATATTTGCGGCTTGTCAATATGCCTGGTAATAGGTACTATCAGGCATATTGAGAGGTATCATTTCGCGGATTCAACTTTTGCTTCATTTTAAAAAACAGTTAGTCTAGCATATTACCCGCTTGATGATGTACCGCCTTGGGGACTATTGCCTGGAGTGGTGTCCAAAATTTTTTCTTGTTCTTGTTCTTGTTCTTGTTCTTGGGAAAATTTACCTATGCAAACATTAGAATAATTATTGCTTAATTTTTTACCATAAATAATAGAATGATAATAATATCCTAAATACGTTAGAAAAACATTTCTATCTTCATCCGTACCCGGCCAAAAACCCTTCGGTGTTACTGTATATTTTTTTCGATGCTGGATTATCGATAATTCATTATCATTATCTGGCATACCATTTATTTCATTGAATATTTCTTCATCCCACAACTTGTTCTCAGAATAAACTTTTCCTTCTCCTACTTGGTCATGAAATTTATCGATGGTTTGCATGGTTAATAAACATATGTAAGCTGGGTAAAAATACTTTATTGGCAATTTACCTTGGGTTTTTACTTCTGGTGTTGTACTTACCGTTTCACCTACTATATAATCGTCTTTATCAACTTGTAAGATAGCATTAAGCACAAATAATGCATCAGCAATACAGGAAAAATTATCATACTGACGTAGCAATCTGCTTTCATAAATCTCTAGGGAAATTTCTTCTTTATTTAAAAAAGTTTCAACTATTACTTGATTTTTTGAATTTCTTGCATAGAACGACCTATCAGCTTTTGCAGTACCAGTACTATTAAAGTCATATAAAGTAAATTGAGAGTAAGCATATTGATGAACAACAATAGGTACCACATGAGTCACTGTTCCCGATCCATGTTGCAACATTCCATTAGTGGGAACCACATAACCTCGTTTTTTAACTTTTTCCGATTTTAATTTTTTTAAATCATCAAGAAATGAATTTACATCAGCACAAACTTTAATTTCAGCTTTAATTCCAACTTTTTTCAAAGATTGATTATAATGTCTAGCTATCTCAAAGATGCCATGAGACCTTAACTGAAAACCTATATCATCACACAAAAAGCTAATATCTATCGGTTTTGTTGACTTCCATTCTTGAAAGTTTCCCTGTGCTTTAAGTTTTCTCTGTTTTTGAAATTTTCTCAGTTTTTGAAAGTTTCGTATATTTGGACGGGATGTATCATTAATGTTTATAAAAAACTCTTTTGTACCTTCTATCGATAACTTCTTATTATGTATAGTTTTTATTAACTGTTCACACTTATCTAAAAGAGCATCATATCTACCTGCATTATTTAGTGACATGGCGTCTTCCAAGAGTCTAGGTATTGATATTCTATCATCACCACCTGTAGAACCTTGATTAAATAATGTTGTAAATCCAGTCGAAGCTCTTGCATTAAAAGGTTTGCGAAGTTTGGGTTTTGGTGTTCGTCTTCCAGTGCTTCTACCCTGATGGCGTTCTCTTTTTTTAGTAGGCGTGTTTTCCTCAGGCATTATGTCACCCTCATCGCTCTTTTGAACACTTCCATTTTCCTTGTCCTTTCCTTTACTCTTTTTTTTATTATCTTCTTTTGGTTTATTATCTTCTTTTGGCATCTTATAGTCCTCCCGTTCACATCTGTATTAAATATATTTTATGCGCATTGAATTTAAAAAAAATCTTACAATTAAAAATTATTTTATTAAAAAGTATAACAATCATCATCAATTAAGAGATTATTCTACAGCAGTAATCACTTATCAAGTACTGCAAAATATTCATGCATTATAGATTGAAATAATTTACTAACTATACTGGCAATCATCATCACTACTATTAAAAGAAGAAAATTTCTGTATTGCGTTATTCCATTTTTATTGATTAGGTTTCTTACTTTAAAATTAATGTATCATCTTGGAGTTTTCATAAACGAAGAGTTCCGTTTAAAAAAACTTTTTGGTTTATCTATTGTAAAATGACAGAATTACTTGTAATGATAGTTTAACACATATTTATTCAATATTGTGTGATTCACATTAGTAATAAAGCAATCTACTAATTTTGAAGAAACCCTACAGCTATAAAAATAAATCATTGAGAAACAATCTGTTACTATAATTTGATTACTTAATTGAAGAAAAAGCATTCATATTATTAACGGAATATGTATCACTATGATAATGCTCCCCAGAGGTATGTACCAATACGTCTAACCGCTTTTTATGTTTTGTTATCATCTAACTATGATAAAGGTCATAGTCGCCTAGAGCGTCGCCAGTGCTGGGTCATACAATCTAGGATGAATCCAGGGTCCGGAAAGAGGCGGCAGTTGCCTTGTCCGAAATGACAAACTTGTGGTAAATTCCTGCTGGTTATGGTATAATCTCTTGCTAATTTTATTAGCGCGCGCCCGGAGGTAGCTATGCTGCGAATTAGTCACCAAGCCTTAACGTTCGATGATGTATTGTTACTGCCTGCCCACTCGAAAATCCTGCCTAAAGCAGTTGAATTACGCACTGAGCTAACCCAGCATTTGCCTTTGAATATGCCATTAATCGCAGCGGCGATGGATACCGTCACTGAAGCGCCGATGGCTATTGCGATGGCGCAAGAAGGTGGCTTGGGTGTGATCCACAAAAATATGAGCATCGAAGAGCAAGCTAAGCAGGTCAAATTAGTCAAGAAATTTGAAGGTGGCGTGGTGAAAGATCCCATCACGATTTCGCCGCAAGCCACCGTGCGAGAAGTATTAGAGCTTGGAAGAAAGTATGGCTTTTATGGTATGCCAGTGACAGAAGGTGATGCTTTGGTTGGGATTGTCACCAGTCGCGATGTGCGTTTTGTCACTGATCTAGATTCTTCTGTCACTACGGTAATGACCCCCAAAGAGCGTTTAGTCACCGTTAAAGAAGGTACTGAACGTGCAGAAATTTTGAGTTTATTGCACCAAAATCGGATCGAAAAATTATTAGTAGTCAACGATGATTTTCAATTGCGTGGCATGATCACCGTGCGTGATATTCTCAAAGCACAAGCTAAACCTAATGCGGCGAAAGATGAGCATGGGCATTTGCGCGTAGGTGCTGCAATCGGCACGAGTAAAGACACCGATGAACGTGTTGCAGCGTTAGTGGATGCGGGCGTTGATGTTTTATTTGTTGATACAGCACACGGTCATTCACAAGGTGTTATTGAGCGAATACGTTGGCTAAAACAACATTATCCGCACATTCAAGTTGTTGGCGGCAATATTGCTACAGGTACCGCTGCGCAAGCATTAGCAGACGCTGGTGCTGATGCCGTTAAAGTTGGTATTGGTCCTGGTTCGATCTGCACAACGCGAGTGGTTACTGGCGTTGGCGTACCGCAGATCACAGCAATAAGCACCGTTGCTGAAGCATTGCAAAATACGAATGTTAAAATCATTGCCGATGGCGGAGTGCGTTTTTCTGGTGATATCAGTAAAGCATTAGCTGCAGGTGCACATACTGTGATGTTAGGCAGTTTATTTGCAGGTACCGATGAAGCACCGGGTGAAATTGAATTATATAAAGGACGTTCTTACAAAACGTATCGTGGCATGGGTTCGATCGAAGCGATGGCTAAATCACATGGCTCCAGCGATCGTTATTTTCAAGATCTACGATCAGGTCCAGAAAAATTGGTGCCGGAAGGCATTGAGGCACGCGTGCCTTATAAAGGCAGTATGGTAAATGTGTTAGTGCAATTGTTAGGTGGGTTGCGCTCAGCAATGGGTTACACAGGTTGTAAAACCATTGCTGCATTGCATGATGATGCTGAATTTACTCAAGTGACCAATGCGGGCATGCGCGAAAGCCATGTGCATGATGTACGGATCGCGAAAACTCCGCCGAATTATCAAGTCGGCGAGGCTAGTTAAATGACAACAAATATTCACGCCCATAAAATTCTCATTCTGGATTTTGGTTCGCAGTATAGTCAACTTATCGCACGACGGGTGCGTGAAATTGGTGTTTATTGTGAAATTTTGCCTTACGATATCAGTGCTGAGCGGATCAAAGATTTTGCGCCTAAGGGGATCATTTTATCTGGTGGCCCAGAAAGCGTTACTGCCGAACAAACGCCACGTGCACCACAAATTGTATTTGAATTAGGTTGCCCAGTATTAGGCATTTGTTATGGTATGCAAACCATGGTTACGCAGTTAGGTGGTGAAGTTGCTGCAGCAACTCAGCGTGAATTTGGTTCGGCACAAATTACGGTAACAGCGCCATCAGTTTTATTAGCAGAGATCGAAGATAAACTTGATGTGTGGATGAGCCATGGTGATCATGTTATCGCGTTACCGCCCGAGTTTACTTGTGTTGCTAGTTCTGCCAATGCCCCTGTAGTTATAATTGCTGATGAACAACGCCATTTTTATGGTGTTCAATTTCATCCTGAAGTCACGCATACACCACAAGGCAAACAATTACTAACGCGTTTTGTGGTAACTGTTTGTCATTGCGAAACATTATGGACACCACAGCAGATTATTGCTGATACTATCGATCACGTTAAGCAACAAGTGAAAGATGACCAAGTTATTTTAGGTTTATCCGGTGGGGTTGATTCGTCAGTAGTCGCTGCATTGCTACATCAAGCTATTGGTGATCAACTGACATGTGTTTTCGTCGATACAGGTTTGTTACGTTTGCATGAAGCCGATCAAGTGATGGCAACTTTCGCTAAACACATGGGTGTTAAAGTTATTAAAGTTGATGCCAAAGAGCAATTTTACACGGCATTAGCAGGGGTTAGTGATCCAGAAGCAAAACGTAAAATCGCAGGCCGCGTATTTGTAGATGTATTTCAGCATCAAGCGAGTTTGCTTGAGGGAGTGAAGTGGTTAGCACAAGGAACAATTTACCCTGATGTAATTGAGTCTGCACATAGTAGCACGGGTAAGGCACATGTGATTAAATCGCATCACAATGTTGGAGGATTGCCTGAGCATTTACACTTAGAATTGTTAGAACCATTACGCGAATTATTTAAAGATGAAGTGCGCAAGATTGGAGTGAAATTAGGTTTACCACATGAATTAGTGTATCGTCATCCATTTCCAGGGCCAGGTTTAGGTATTCGTGTTTTAGGTGAAATCAAGCCAGAGTTTATTAATTTATTGCAACAAGCGGATCACATTTTCTTAGAAGAGTTACGTCGGCAACAATTATATGACAAAGTCAGTCAAGCGTTTGCGGTATTTCTGCCGGTTAAATCCGTTGGAGTAATGGGTGATGCGCGCAAATATGAATATGTGATTGCGTTACGAGCAGTTGAAACAGTTGATTTTATGACGGCAATCTGGGCACAATTACCATATGAGTTTTTACAAACGGTATCTAATCGAATAGTTAATGAAATTCCAGGGATCTCGCGGGTGGTGTATGATATTTCGAGTAAGCCTCCAGCTACAATTGAATGGGAATAAAAAAACCTGTCGTCAAATTGTCTTTTTGTCCAAATACTGTGTTGAAGATGTATAAACTCCACTGCTCGAAGTCAATTCGCCTTGTCTTTGGACAAAAATTCTAATTTGACGATTGGTTTTTAAAAAATTTATTATTGACAGTAGTGACAAAATAATAGGGAAATATAGTTATGTTAAAAGACAAGCTTAAAATTTTATTCGCAACAGATTTCACTTCATCATCTAAAAAAGCTCTATCATTTTTATCAACCTTAAAAAAAGCGTGTCAATTGAATGTATATTTCATTCATGTGATCACTTCTTTTTGGCGGGATTGGCTCACTTCAGGGCTTTATGAAAAAGAAGCGTTACAACGATTGCAAACATGGCAGCATAAATTATTTCCTGACATAGACGATAATGATAAATTATTAGTTCAAAAAGGCAATTCGGCAGATGCAGTGTTAAATCAAGCAAAAGATATTGATGCTGATCTGATCGTATTAGGTGGAGAGAAGATTGATATTGCTGGTAAACGTACGGCAAGCAGTTATACCGCAGAAGCTGTGGTACGAGGTGCTAAAATACCCGTGTGGATCTGCCAAACTGATCAAGTAAAACGAGTTTTATGTGGGATTGATGGATCTGAAGCTTCAGCACAAGCGCTACGTGCTGCAGTCGATGTTTGTCAGCGGTTTAAAGCTAAATTGTGTATTGTCAATGTGCTTGAAAATGTCGAAACGCCATTTGGTATGGATCCTGGTGAAATTGAAGCGGCACAAGAACAATATAAAGCTGACACGATTGAAAAAATGAAAGCGTTTTTACAAAAAATTGATTGTGATGGACTTGAATTTGAAACTTTTTATCAATGGGGTATGCCATCAAAAGTATTATTAGATTTTGCTGAAGATTTTGATAAAGATTTAATTGTGATCGGTGCTAAAGGTGCAAGCCCATTAAGCCATGTGTTGATGGGAAGTACTGCTTCGAGGATCTTGCGTAGTGCTACATGCTCGCTTTTAGTGATCCGTTAAATGGATAAAGACTTAATTTACATGCAACATGCATTGACCTTAGCTCAGCAAGCTGATCATGTTAATGAAGTGCCGGTTGGTGCGGTTTTAGTGTATCACGATCAGATCATTGGTGAAGGTTATAATCAGCCGATCAGTACTAACGATCCAACTGCGCATGCTGAGATCATTGCATTGCGAGCCGGAGCTAAGCAATTAAACAATTACCGCTTGCTTGATACAACACTCTATGTCACTTTAGAACCATGTATTATGTGTGCTGGTGCGATGGTCCATGCGCGTATTAAACATCTAGTATTTGGGGCTTTTGATCCTAAATCAGGTGCAATTAGCAGTGTTAATCAAATTCTTACAGCACCAGGATTAAATCATAGAGTAAGTTATCAAGGTGGTGTGCTCGCCCAAGAATGTGCTACACTACTGCAGCAATTCTTTCAACGCCGCCGGATTTAATAAATGAAAATCAATCCCGAATTGATCGCTGAAGTGAGGCAGTTTCTTGCTTGTGAGACGCCATCAAGTTGGCTTAAACAAGCGTTGCAGCAACAAGATATTTTATTGATTGATCATGCGCAATGTGAAAAAAAAGCCGCGAGCAGTGCTTTAAGCTTAATGTATCGTTATCAAGAACGCGCTGAATTACTCATCAAAATGTCACGCTTAGCGCGCGAAGAGTTACGTCACTTTGAACAAGTATTAAAATTATTGCAAGCACGCAATATCACTTATCGATATTTACCGCCGTCTAATTATGCTAACGGTTTGCGAGCACATTTACGTACCGAGGAAACGGCACGTTTAGTTGATTTATTAATTATTGGTGCTTTTATTGAAGCTCGTTCGTGTGAACGCTTCGCTGCATTAGCACCCTATTTAGATCCAGAACTCAGTAGCTTTTATACGAGATTATTAACCTCAGAAGCACGCCATTTTATCGATTATTTAACTTTAGCAAAAACTTATTCCGATGAATCGATCGAAAACAGAATTGCTGAGTTTGCAGAAATTGAAAAAACTTTAATTTTAGGACAAGATGAAGTATTTCGTTTTCATAGTGGGGTAATGCCGGACTCCGTCATTGCGAGCGGAGCGAAGCAATCCAGGAAATTTTTTTAAATTACTTCATCTCATTCGCTACGCTTTAGGTTCTCGTAATGACGGATAAAAGGAATGATTAGCTTGAATACATCGATAAATAAATTACCAAAAAAAAACATTATCACCATCATTGCGTGGAGTTTTTTCGATTGGGCAAACTCAGCATTTGCAACAATCATCACGACATTTATTATTTCTGCGTATTTCACTCGTTATATTGCGACCAATGAAATTATTGGTACCAGTCAATGGGGTGATGCGATTGCAATAGCCGGAATATTAATTGCAATCTTTAGTCCCATCTTTGGGGCAATTGCGGATCACGGCACGTCTCGCAAACCTTGGTTAGGCCTCTTTACGGCAGTAGCAATCGTGAGTATGGCATTGCTATGGAATGCGTATCCTCATCCGAGTTATGTCTATTTTACTTTAGCGTGTGTAGTGTGTGGTACGCTCGGCATTGAGATCGGTATGGTGTTTTACAATGCATTATTACCGAACATTGCACCCAAAGGTTTTGTGGGGCGAGTTTCTGGTTGGGCATGGGGCTTAGGTTATGCAGGTGGTTTATCTGCATTGATCATTGCATTATTTTGCTTTGTGCAATCACCGCCAAGTTGGTTATCCACTGCTACTGCAGCGCAAGTACGGATCACTGGGCCTTTCGCAGCAGTTTGGTTATTAGTATTTTCATTACCATTATTTTTATTAGTACCTGATCGCAATCCTAACGGTGTCAGTTTAGTAAAAGCAATGAAAATTGGTTTGAAAGAGTTAGGCGGCACTTTAAAAACATTACCAAATCATAAAGCGATCTTAATATTTTTAATTGCCCACATGATTTATATTGATGGTTTAAATACAGTTTTTGCTTTTGGTGGCATTTATGCTGCGGGAACGTTTAACATGAAGCTTGCGCAGATTATTCAATTAGGCATTGCCATGAATGTTGCTGCCGGTATTGGTGCAGCAGTGTTTGCGTGGATTGATGATTATCTTGGGGCGAAACCAACGATTTTATTTTCTTTAGGCGCATTGTTGCTAACCGGTATTGGCTTGGTATTAACGCATTCAGTTGTCTGGTTTTGGATCTTAGGAATTATTTTGGCGATATTTGTCGGTCCAGTGCAAGCAGCAAGCCGGTCATTAATGGTTAGGTTAGTACCAAAAGCTAAAGCGACGCAATTTTTTGGTTTGTATGCCTTTTCAGGCAAAGTAACAACGTTTATCGGCCCATGGATATTTGGTTTAGCAACGTTGCATTTTGCTAGTCAGCGCGCTGGAATTAGCACGGTATTAATTTTCTTTTTGATAGGTGCTATTTTGTTACTAGCTGTCAGAGAACCGCAATTGTAAGGATGCTAAATTTTTCGGGGATGATTGGTAATTGTCATTCTACAATCCGTCATTGCGAGGAACGTTAGTGACGAAGCAATCCAGTATTAATATTAGAAATTTCCTGGATTGCTTCGTCACTAACGTTCCTCGCAATGACAATGAGAAATCATAAATTAGGATTTCTGTAATTCTTCTTGTTCTTCTTCATCTATGTCAAAGACATCATCAAAATCAGAATAAGTAGAGTCATCTAAAATGACTAACCAGCTGCCGTTAGGGCTACTAGCAATTTTAGTGACATTAAACTGATCTTGAGCCAGTTCGTCATTTAACGCAGCCAATGAAGTTTCATCAGTAATGAATAGAGCTTTTTGCATGATTATCTCCTAAAGGTATCAATGGAAAATCTTTTAAAATAAATTCAGCGTTGGGTTTGCAGATTAATACATTTCCGTGCGAATGCCAAGCACTTAACACAATTCTTTTGACAGACTGTTGATCAATAATAAATTCATGAATCGCTGGGCGATGCGTATGCCCATGAATAAGAATATTAACACGGTGATTTTTCATCGCTTCTGTAACAGCTGTTGGGGTTACATCCATAATGTTAGCGGTTTTAAAACGAATGCGAATTTTGCTGATAGTCCGCATCAAATAAGCAATTATTTTGCGCAGCCATAAAGGTCGGCGTAAAAAACGCTGTTGATAATCATGATCACGCACTTTGGCGCGAAAACGTAAATAATCTTCATCATCCGTACACAGAGTATCGCCATGCATTAATAGTACTTTAGTACCATAGAGTTCAACCACACTAGGATCAGTGAGTAATTGACAATTAGCTTGATCAGCAAATTGCTGACCAAGCAAAAAATCGCGGTTGCCATGCATAAAATAAATCGGCACCCCGGTTGCAGCCAATTGGTTTAATGAGGTAATGACAGCTTGGCTATGGATAGTAGTATGGTCATCACCTATCCAATATTCGAATAAGTCGCCCAGAATATAGAGAGCGTCGGCTTGAGTGGCTTGGGTTGCTATAAAATCACAAAATGTCGCAACTATTTCAGGCTGAGACGAATCCAGATGCAAGTCAGAGATGATTAATGTTGCCATAGTATTTTCTGTAAATGCGCATTCAATTAGTGCAAAAAGCTTATTTTAGCATTAAAATTGGCTTTGTATATGCCGTCAATGACGGAAAATTGAAGCTTAATAGGATAATTAAATGAAAACCCGTTTTTGTCCCAGCCCAACCGGCTTAATGCATCTCGGCAATGCTCGCACAGCGTTATTTAATGCTTTGTTAGCTAGAGGTGATCGCGGTACTTTCTTATTGCGCATTGAAGATACCGACAAAGAGCGCTCTGAGCACAAATACGCTGAAATCATGCAAGCCGATCTGCGTTGGTTAGGATTGGAATGGCAAGAAGGCCCAGGGCCGGAAGGGCCGCATGCACCTTATTGGCAATCCAAACGCCAGAAAATCTATGATGAATATTATGAGACTTTAATCGCAAAAGAATTAGCATATCCTTGTTTTTGTAGTGAAGAACATTTGAAAATTGTGCGTAAATCTCAAATTGCGGCGGGCAAGCCGCCGCGTTATCCAGGCACTTGTCGCAATCTAACGCAAGCGGAAGTGGATAGTAAATTAAAACAAGGATTAAAACCGGTATTGCGGTTTCATTTGCCTGCGGATCAAACCATCGTGTTTGAAGATGGTGTGCATGGCAGCCAGCGTTTTGCTACCAATGATATGGGAGATTTTGTCATCCGTCGTGCTAATGGAACGGCGCCGTTCTTATTTTGTAATGCGATTGATGATTCACTGATGAATGTGACACATGTGATCCGTGGAGTCGACCATCTTACGAACACGCCACGCCAAATTATGTTGTTGCAAGCGTTAGAGCTAACGGTCCCAATGTATGTGCATATTTCATTGATCACCGGAGCTGATGGCGCGCCACTATCAAAACGTCATGGCAGCAAAAGCGTGCAAGAATTACGGGAAACAGGTTATTTGCCGGAAGCGTTAGTAAATTATTTAGCGCGGCTGGGACATTATTACGAAAATAATGCATTTATGCATTTCAATGACCTTGCAAATAACTTCTCATTAGAGCATTTAAATCCAGCATCGGCTCGTTTTGATGAGCAACAATTATTATATTGGCAAAAAGAAGCGGTAATGCAGCTTGATTTTGATAGCACTTGGGAATGGTTTGGTAAAGCAGTTCATGAATTAGTGCCGCAAGATTTAAAGGAAACATTTGTTACGGCTATTAAGCCAAATGTCGTTTTCCCTGAAGAAGCAGTGACCTGGGCGAAAATTATATTTGCTGATGAATTGATAATGACGGCAGCGGAAAAAGAAATCCTGGTGAATGCTGGCGAAACATTTTTTAGTGCAGCAGCAGCATTAGTAGCTGAGCATGGTTCAGATTTTAAAGCTTTTTGCAAAGCAGTGAGTGAAAAAACAGGCGCCAAAGGCAAAGCTTTGTATATGCCGTTAAGAATTGCGCTAACATCAATGCCGCATGGCCCGGAGTTAGCGTATATTTTCTTGTTATTAGGCGCGAAAAAATTAACGCAACGATTTACCCAAGTGTTGGAGTTAGTAAAAGATCATGTTACAAATTTATAATACCTTAACCAAGCAAAAAGAAGAATTTAAGCCTTTAGAAGAAGGCAAAATCGGGATCTACGTTTGTGGCATGACGGTTTATGATTATTGTCATATGGGCCATGCACGTATGCTCGTGGGTTTCGATATGATCACGCGCTATTTACGTTATCGTGGTTATCGAGTCACTTACGTGCGTAATATAACGGATGTTGATGATAAAATTATTAAGCGAGCTGCACAAGAAGGCGCTGAATTTGAAGAAGTTGTTAAGCGTTATATTCAAGCGATGGATGAAGATGCACAAGCATTAAAAATGATCCCGCCTGATCTAGAACCACGCGCCACCGATCATATGGCTGACATTATTCAATTGATCCAAACTTTAATTGATAAAGGTTATGCTTACGTTGCTGATAATGGCGATGTGTATTATGAAGTGAGTAAGTTTCAAAATTATGGCAAGCTTGCGCGTAAAGACTTAACTAAAATGCGGGCGGGAGTCCGGGTAGAAGTGATCACAGAAAAACGTGACCCACTAGATTTTGCATTATGGAAAACGGCAAAACCAGGTGAGCCAAGTTGGCCATCCCCGTGGGGGCGAGGCCGTCCTGGCTGGCATATTGAATGTTCAGCTATGTCGATGAAATGTTTACATAATCATTTTGATATTCATGGTGGCGGGCCAGATTTAGTATTTCCACATCATGAAAATGAAATTGCGCAAAGTGAAGCAGCCACTGGAGAAAAGTTTGTAAATACTTGGATGCATGTAGGTTCATTGTTATTTCGCGATGAAAAAATGTCGAAATCGCTCGGTAACTTTTGCACGATCCGTGAAGCTCTAAAAGATTTTTCACCAGAAGTGTTACGTTATTTTTTAATTTCTAGTCATTATCGTAGTCAAATTAATTTTTCTGAATCCGCTATTCATAGTGCACAACAAGCATTAGCAAGGTTTTATACGAGTTTGCGTGGGCTTGAACAAGCCATTGATGATATTAATATGCAAGATTATGAGCAACGTTTTCAAGCTGCGATGGATGATGATTTCAATACCCCGGAAGCATTAGCGGTATTATTTGAGATGACTCATGAAATTAATCGCTTAAAAGAAATTAATTTAACTCAAGCCAATCAATTAGGCGCAGGCTTGAAACGTTTAGGCGGTGTCTTAGGATTATTGCAACAAGATCCAGAAACCTTTTTGCATGGTTGTGCTAATAGCGCAGAAATTGAAAAGATCACTCAATTAGTGCAAAAGCGGGTGGAAGCGCGGCAAAATAAAGATTGGCAAGTTGCCGACAAAATTCGTGATGAACTTACTGAGCTAGGTGTGGAAGTTGAAGATAGCGCAGAAGGTACTATTTGGCGCCGGGTCCGTTAAGCACGTATTAGGCTTGTTGTGCAAAATTCGTGTGTTACCTACGAATTTTACACATAAATCGCTTGATTTGTTTAAAATTCGTAGGTAACATACGAATATGGTACATATAAAGCGTGCTCCACAACAAATAATCAACCAGCTACTGAATAAATTTCCCGCAGTTGCCATTATTGGCGCCCGTCAAGCAGGTAAAACCACGTTAGCCAAGCAATTACGTCCACAATGGCGTTATTTAGATTTAGAAAATCCTAATGATTTCGAATTAATTAGTCGTGATCCGGTATTTTATTTTTCGCAATTTGACAGCGAGATCATCATTGATGAAGCACAGTGTTATCCACAATTGTTTAATGTGTTACGAGGAGTGATAGATAAGCAACGCAGCAAGAAAGGACGTTTTATTATTACAGGTTCAAGTAGCCCAGAACTCACTAATCATATTTCTGAATCATTAGCTGGACGTATTGCAACAGTCGAAGTTGGCACTTTAAAAGCAAATGAATATTATCAGCAACCCTTAAGCGATTTTTATAACGTATTTAAAGATAAGCTGGATGCTCGCCATGTCGTAATGGGACGACCACCATTGAGTCGTGATCAAATAAATCAAGTTTGGCTGCAAGGCGGTTACCCTGAACCAGTTTTAAGTCAGGATGAAAATTTTTGTCAACAATGGATGGAGAATTATTATTTTAATTACGTCAATCGCGATGTTGCTAGACTTTTTCCTAAGATGAATAAAATTAAATATCAACATTTTATTAAGATGTTATCGCAGCTATCAAGCACAATTGTTAATAAATCACAATTAGGCAGAGCGCTTGAAATCAGTGAGGGATCAGCACGCGAATATTTAAAAATCGCCGATGGCACATTTCTATGGCGCGAATTATACAGTTTTGAAAGTAAGGTCATTAAATCTGTGGTTAAAATGCCAAAAGGCTATCTACGTGATTCTGGTTTGTTACATTATTTATTAAATATTAGAACATTGGATGAGCTTTATCAGCATCCTATTGTTGGCCAATCATTTGAAGGTTTCGTGATTGAAGAAATTATCAAAGGATTAAATGCAATTGGAATAACTCATTGGCAAGCTAATTATTTTCGCACGCGCCGAGGAGCTGAAGTTGATTTAGTTTTACAAGGTCATTTTGGTATTTTACCAGTTGAAATTAAATATAGCTCCACAGTGACGATAAAAAATTTGCGTGCCTTAAATGATTTTGTAACGCAACATAATGTACCTTTTGGCATCGTGATCAATCAAGCAGAAGAAGCCATATGGCTTACCGATCGAATTGTTCAAGTGCCAGTTGGTTGGCTTTAAAGAGTGCGTTGTTTAATTGTTTTTATTTAGACAAATATATTTGTTGACAGTAGGCTTCGCGCTTTGAACATGATCTTTTCCATAAACGATTTTTTGCCCGCACAACTAACTTTATAAATATCACTATCATTGCTAGCATCTAATAGATAATCATCACTTGTCATTAAAGCATCAACGAGTTGATGCTCAAGCGCGTGTCGGCCATACCAATATTCGCCGGTGGCGATTTTGTTGATAGTGACCGTCGGACGATTGTCTTCAATAAAATCTTTAAAAAGTTGATGGGTTGTTTCGATTTCTGCTTGGAATTTTTGCCGGCCTTTTTCAGTGTTTTCGCCAAATATTGTTAAAGTTCGTTTGTATTCACCTGCGGTTAATTGTTCAAAATCAATATTATGTCTTTTTAAAAAGCGATTGAAATTAGGTAATTGGCCAACAACACCGATCGAGCCAATGATTGCAAAAGGTGCACTAATAATTTTATTAGCAACACACGCCATTAAATAGCCGCCGCTTGCAGCAACTTTGTCAACGATAACGGTTAGGGGAATATTATTTTCACGAACGCGTTTTAGTTGCGATGCGGCTAAACCATAACTGTG
>JANQRR010000012.1 GCA_028284465.1 Gammaproteobacteria bacterium
AAGCATGTTGGGATGCCGTCTTATGAACTTGAAGTAGATATGAAAGATCCGTCCATTCTCGAGCAACTGCACGCGAATACTAAACTGGCTCATGCTATGGAAGTTACTACTGCACCAACGTTATTCATTGGCCCGACTAAAATTATTAATGATCCAAGCGCGCCTAATTTATATCAATATCGCTATGTGGGTAAACCAAACTATGAAGCTATTCAAAAGCTCATTGATAAGGTGCATCGAGAAACCATGAATGAATAAATTTCTATTACTTATAATATTATTACTTGTACCGTTAGTTTCATTTGCTCAAGAAAAACCGTTACCGGCGAATACTGCTTTTGTGTTAACGGTTAAAACTCAAGGTGACGACACCTTGTTAGCACATTGGCAAATTCATCCTGGCTATTATCTTTATAAACAACAATTTAAATTTGCTTTAGTGGCGCCACAAAATGCTAAGCTTGCACCAGTAACCTTACCTCGTGGCATTCCTAAAGAAGATGAAATATTTGGCAAGTATCAAGTTTATTTTAATCAACTTACCATTCCACTTAAGCTTACTCAATTTAGTGGCAATAAAGCTGCCGTAATGATCACCTATCAAGGTTGTTCCGCAGCAGGTTTTTGCTATCCGCCGATCAGTAAAACTATTCACATTAACTTTGGGAGTGGCAAGATCGGCATGGGTGCCACGGCAACGTTATCAGCACAAGATCGCGCTGAACAGATCCTAATAAATAAAAATTTTATTGTAACGCTATTAGCATTTTTTGGTTTCGGTATTTTGTTAGCATTCACGCCGTGTGTGCTGCCAATGGTACCGATCTTATCGGGGATTATTGTCGGTCAAGGCAGTAAAATTCGTACTAAGCGCGCATTTTTATTATCATTAACATACATATTAGGTATGGCATTGATGTTTGCTATTGCTGGTGTTATCGCTGCGCTAATTGGTAGTTCGTTACAAGCGGCACTACAAAAACCTTGGGTGATCATTATCTTCAGCATCTTCTTTGTATTATTAGCATTATCATTATTTGGTTTTTACGAATTAAAACTGCCCGCATCAATTCATGAACGGATCAGTGGTTTTAACCAACGTCAACAAGCCGGAACTTATTTTGGCGTTGCTATTATGGGTGCTTTGTCAACTTTAGTAGTATCACCATGCGTTACTGCACCATTGATTGGTGCATTAGGATATATCAGTAATACCGGTAACACGGTTTTAGGTGGTAGCGCATTATTCGCTATGGGTTTAGGAATGGGAACACCATTACTTATCTTCGGGACGGTAGGCGGCAAATTACTACCGAAAGCTGGCAAATGGATGCAAGCGGTTAAAGATTTTTTCGGGATTTTATTACTTGGTTTAGCCATTTGGATGTTAGAACGTATTATCCCCGGTCAAGTGATCATGTTTTTATGGGCAGCATTATTAATTGTTTCTGCTGTATATATGGGTGCTTTCGCTACTGCGAATACTGGCTGGCTAAAATTATGGAAAGGACTAGGATTATTGTTAGCATTTTATGGCATTTTATTATTGATCGGCGGTGCTATTGGCAATACCGATCCCTTCAGGCCACTTGCCTTAATGCAACACTTTAGTAGCACGCCGATGCGCGCCCCCAAAGCTAATGGTTTATTTAAATCTGTCAAAACGATCGCCGATGTACAACGCGCAATAACCAATGCTAAGCTTGCTGGCAAACCAGTAATGTTAGACTTTTATGCCGATTGGTGTATCTCATGTAAAATCATGGAACGCGATACGTTTGCTAATCCTGAAGTGCAAAAAGCATTAAAAAATTTCGTGTTGCTGCAAGCTGACGTGACTGCAAATGATGTCCAAGACAAAGCACTGATGAAACATTTCAATGTGATCGCACCACCCGCGATTTTATTCTTTAATACTGACGGCAAAGAAATTAATTCGGCACGTTTGGTTGGTGAACTCGGCCCAAGCGCATTTCTAAAACACCTCAAAGCATTACCATAACATCGCCTTCGCTCGCTATTATAAATCGCCGAATGTGCAGCTATCTTCGCCAATCTTGCAAAGATCTACAGATAAGTAGACAAGATCCACCTTTTTTGTCATAATCGCGATATTTTAGTGAGGGAGTACCACGATGGCAACAATTATGCTCTTAAATGGTCCAAATATGAATTTATTAGGGACTCGCGAACCGGAGAAGTATCGTAGCAAAACTTTAGCGGATTTGACAACAGAATTAAACGATGTGACAAAAAAATTAGGTCATAAGCTCATTAGTGAGCAAAGTAATTCAGAATCTGAATTGATCGAGCATATTCATAGTGCGCATAGACACAAAGTTGATGTTATGATTTTCAACCCCGCAGCATATACCCACACTAGCATTGCTTTACGAGATGCAATCCTTGCTGTTAATTTACCTTTTATTGAAGTACACCTCAGCAATATTTTCCGTCGGGAAGAATACCGTAAGCATTCTTATTTTTCCGACATTGCGCTGGGTGTGGTGAGTGGTTTTGGCGAATTTAGTTATGTATTAGCATTACAAGCTTGTTCGCAATTTATTGCTCATAAAGAGCAGCAAAAAGCAGCAGCTGCCGCCGCGGCGTCTGCAAAACAAACTAAATAGTAATTTTGTGAGATATCAACATGGACATACGTAAAATAAAAAAATTGATTGAACTGATCGATGAAACTGGGGTGAATGAAATTGAAATTCATGAAGGTGAAGAATCGGTACGGATCAGCAAAAATGGCGGGCAAACTGTCGTTGCGCCACAAGTCAATCCATTAGCTTATGCCGCACCACACATGTCGGCTACGGCGCCTGCGCCATCCGCTAACGAACAACCACCCGCAGAAAACTCCACGCCTAACGAATTAAAAGGTCACGTGGTTAAATCACCATTAGTCGGCACAATGTATACTGCGCCTTCGCCTGGCGCTAATACTTTTGTTGAAGTTGGTCAACACGTCGAAGTGGGTGACACTTTATGTATTGTTGAAGCAATGAAAATGATGAATCAAATTGACGCGGATAAAGCGGGGGTTATTAAAGCACGCTTAGTTGAAAATGGGCAACCTGTTGAATTCGGCCAACCTATATATATTATTGAAGAATAAATTGGATAGAATACATGTTTCAAAAAATCGTTATTGCCAATCGAGGAGAAATTGCATTACGCATTCTTCGCGCGTGTAAAGAGTTAGGGATTAAAACTGTTGCGATTCATTCTGATAGTGATCGTGATCTTATGCATGTACGTTTAGCTGATGAATCTGTTTGTATCGGTTCGGCTAAAGCAAGCGAAAGTTATTTAAATATTCCTGCTATTATTTCTGCAGCCGAAATTACTGACGCTGTTGCCATTCATCCTGGTTATGGTTTTCTCGCTGAAAATGACGATTTCGCCGAACGCGTTGAACAAAGCGGCTTTACTTTTATTGGCCCCGATGCCCCAACAATTCGCTTAATGGGCGATAAAATTAGTGCGATCAAAGCTATGAAAACTGCTGGTGTACCGTGCGTGCCCGGCTCTGATGGTCCACTAACAGATGATCCACAAACTAATCTTGATACTGCTAAACGCATTGGCTATCCCGTGTTAATTAAAGCCGCGGGCGGCGGCGGTGGGCGTGGCATGCGTGTTGTTCATAGTGAAGCAGCATTATTAAATGCCATTTCACTAACTAAAGCAGAAGCTTCCGCCGCATTTAATAATGACACTTTATATATGGAAAAATTCTTGCAAAACCCACGCCACATTGAAATTCAAGTACTCGGTGATGGCAAAGGTTATGCAATTCACTTGGGTGAACGTGATTGTTCGTTACAACGTCGCCACCAAAAAATTCTAGAAGAAGCGCCAGCGCCAGGAATCACACCTGAACAACGCAAAAAAATTGGCGCTGCTTGTGTGCAAGCATGTGAAAATATGAAGTTCAGAGGCGCTGGCACTTTTGAATTTCTGTACGAAGATGGTGAATTCTATTTCATCGAAATGAATACTCGCATACAAGTTGAACATCCAGTGACTGAAATGATCACTGGTATTGATCTCGTTAAACAACAAATCATGATCGCCGCTGGTGAACCGCTAACTTTGCAGCAAAGTGATATTAAAATTACCGGTCATGCCATTGAATGTCGGATCAATGCAGAAGATCCAACGTCATTCACCCCCAGCCCCGGATTAATTGAACTCTATCATCCTGCCGGTGGTAATGGCGTGCGCATGGATTCACATATTTATACTGGTTATACTGTGCCGCCACATTATGACTCATTGATCGGCAAATTGATCACTTATGGAAAAGACCGAAAAACTGCGATGGTGCGTATGCGCAATGCCCTCGATGAAATTGTGATTGACGGCATTAAAACCAACATTCCTTTACATCAAGCATTATTACGTGATGCAAATTTTATTAATGGTGGCGTTAATATTCACTATTTAGAAAAGAAATTAAAAATTTAATGACTGCTTCTTGGCAACAATTAATAATCCAAACTACTGCTACCTACGTTGATGACATTTGTGAATGTTTACAAATGCTCGGGGTTATCGCTGTTACTTTACAAGATGCTGGTGATGAACCACTTTTTGAACCCGCGCCAGGAACAACACCTTGTTGGACTCAAACTCAAATCATTGCTTTATTTGCTCCAGATGTTGATCTGAATTACATTATCGCTACGGTTAAAGATCAATTTGAAATTACTGAACTTAATTTTCAATGTAAAACATTAGTCGAACAAAATTGGCAACAACAATTACAACAAGAATTTACGCCAATGTGTTTTGGTAAACGATTGTGGATTTATCCAAGCTGGCACACCCCGCCAAATCCAAATACCTGCAATGTTATGCTTGATCCAGGGCTTGCATTTGGTACAGGTACTCATCCCACAACCGCATTATGTTTAGCATGGCTTGATCGCCATTTACAAGCTAATAATACTGTTATTGATTATGGTTGTGGCTCTGGCGTGCTGGCTATTGCTGCTGCTAAATTAGGTGCTAAACATGTATGGGCAACCGATAATGACACCCAAGCACTCCAAGCAACTCAAGATAATGCTACACGTAATCACATTGATCCAAGTCAATTTACCATCGTCGAACCAACAAAATTTCCACCTGTAACTTGCGATGTTTTGCTTGCAAACATTCTTGCGAATCCACTTATTGAATTAGCCACCATGCTTGTTAAATTAGTAAAAAAAAATGGGATTATTATACTTTCAGGTATGTTGAAACATCAGCGTGATGAAGTCATACGCGCTTATCAGCCTTGGTGTAAACTCATCGCAGAAGATGATAAAGCGCAATGGATTTGCCTGAATTTAATAAAATTATCCTAATTTCGGCATTCAATTTATTTACTGTACATTTTTTTCTTGACTGCGCCGTCTGAGCACATTAAAATGCCGCTGATTAGCTAGTTGTTTTAACTTTTGCCCCAGGATGTGGAGCGAATAGTTGAAACAGAAATAAAATTATTTTTTAACAACCAAAGAGAGTCTAAACACGATGGAAACGACAGATATTGCAAATCCTGCCCTTCATCCGGCAGGTAGTATTCAGGGTGAGGCGCTCAGGGATAGTGTTTACAAAGCCCTGGAAAATTACTTCGCGAACTTAGATGGTATTGAACCTTCAAAACTATTTCAGATTTTTCAAACTGAAACAGAAGAACCTTTGTTTCGTGCAGTAATGGACTTTACTAAAAACAATCAAAGTCGCGCTGCGCGTATTCTGGGGATCAGCCGCGGAACGTTGCGTAAGAAACTTAAACAATACGGTCTGCTATAAATTATATTTAAGCATACATCGTATAATAATTAAGATTCGGCATCATCATGTTAGATGGTGTGCCGAATCTTGTTATTTACATTTTATAGTTACCACCAATTGGGGTGTCGCCAAGCGGTAAGGCACAGGGTTTTGATCCCTGCATTCCCAGGTTCGAATCCTGGCACCCCAGCCACAGTCTTATATCAATCTACGCTTGTAATGCTTTGATTGCTTCGCTAATATATTTAAAATAATTAATTCTTATAATAACCATACACATGTTTTTTGAGGAAACCCACTGTGTCGAATATGATGATCTTCAGCGGAAACGCTAATCCCGAACTTGCTAAAAAAATTGCTCATCATCTTGAAGTTCCTGTAGGCAAAGCCAATGTCGGCACTTTCAGCGATGGTGAAACTATGGTTGAAATTTTAGAAAATGTGCGTGGTCATGATATTTTCGTGATCCAGCCAACGTGTATTCCAGCCAATGACAATTTAATGGAATTACTAACGCTAGCAGACGCATTTCGTCGTGCTTCAGCGAATAAAATTACTGCCGTGGTACCTTATTTTGGATATGCCCGCCAAGATCGTCGCGTACGATCTGCGCGAGTACCAATCACCGCCAAAATTGTCGCCGATATGTTAGCGTCTGTGGGCTACACTCGATTGTTAACGGTAGATTTACATGCTGATCAGATCCAAGGCTTTTTCACCATGCCAGTGGATAATGTGTATGCTTCGCCGGTTGTGCTTGAGGATATTCGCAAACAAAATTATCCCAATCCACTCGTTGTGTCGCCTGATGTAGGTGGGGTAGTGCGTGCACGTGCGATTGCCAAACGCTTAAATGATAGCAACTTGGCAATCATTGACAAACGCCGCCCAGGTCGTAATGAAAGCCAAGTGATGAATATCATCGGTGATGTTGCAGGCTGTAATTGTATTATTGTCGATGATATGGTTGATACCGGCGGCACATTATGCTCCGCTGCTAAAGCTCTAAAAGATAATGGTGCGCTAACCGTATCAGCTTATTGTACACACCCGGTACTTTCAGGTAACGCAGTTGAAAAAATTGAGAATTCAACTTTAGATGAAATGGTTGTCACTGATACGATTCCATTACGTGAAGATGCACAAAATTCCTCACGCATTCGTCAATTAGGATTAAGTAAAATGTTAGCTGAAGCGATTTATCGAATTTGTGAGCAAGAATCAGTTAGCTCAATGTTCGATTAAAACCGGTCTCAAATTAGGTTCTTATCCAAATACTGCGTTGAATTGGCTTCTCCGCTGCTCGAAGCGAATTCGCCTTGTCTTTGAATAAAAACCCTAACTTGACGACCGGTTTTAACAGATCCTTAACGCTTCATGGATCAAGTTAACAATCCGGGATTTACTATCCAATCAAGATACCATTTGCCCGCTTGTTTCTCTAAACAAATAATCGTTGCCGTTTGTACTTTAAGAATTTCATCATTATCATCTTCTATTAATAAACAAGACGCTAACCGACTCATAAATGGTAAATGGCCGACTAACATCACACTATCAGGCCACGATTGGATCTTGTGTGCCATGGGTACTACTGGATCATTAGGATGCATACCTTCGATAACACCAATGATTTCTGGTTTATGCAATGTCGTTGCTATAATTTCCGCGGTTTGTTGTGCACGACGTTTACCACTATGAAAAATACGCTGGAGATTTAATTGCTGCTTAGCAAACCAATTTGCAACTGTCGTCACTTGCTGTTCGCCAGTTTGACTAAGCTGTGGATCAGGCGCGGTTTGCTGATCCGCTTCACCATGTCTTACTAAATATAATGCCATCAACTAACCTCTGAAATGAGAATCGCAAGGGACTTATTGTAACTTTGATAGAGAGTAATTACGATTGAAAAACAACTTTTCCAAAAATTAGCACGAGGTTAGCTTGGAATGAATTTTGATGAACTATAAAAGATGATTAAATTCGCTACGTTATTTGAGGTAAACACCGATGAACAAACATAAACATAATAAAAATCAGATAGTTAACAGTATCCACTAGCGATTGTTGCAAATAAAAAACATTATGTTTGCTAACATTGTTATTGTTTCTTGCTGACAGATTTTACCCAATCCGCTATAATGGACTTAGTTTTTAGGAGGATTCAATCATGCCTAGTCGTAAAGAAAAAGAAGCCCTAGCTCTACAAAGAGCAAAAGCATTAGCCAATGATGACGCTAGAATTGCAAAGATAGCTCAGCAAGAAGAATCTATTGTCACTGCCGAACAAATTGGCGTAATGGATAAAGCTACAACCGGCACTGAACGAACTTACGTTCAAGGTAACCCTAATGGTAACCAGTTTGCGGTACCAAGCTATGTTGCTAATATGGGTGGACCTAATTTAGCAGGTAAAGCTGGATTTGGTGGTGACACAGGTAAAAATCCTGCCGGCTCTTTAATTGGTGATCCTCTTGCTTCTCAAGATACCGTAGATGCTCGGCTTATTCAATATGGTTCAACGATTGAATTGAAGCAACGGATAGAAGAAAATGCAGTGAACCCAAATCCTAATATTCCACAAACAAATCCAAACTCTACTGCACCAAATCCATTGCAAACTACGCTGAAGCCGCCACAACCACAGTAAATAAAACTTTACTCAATCTTGGCGTTAGTTAATTCTTTGGTGACTGCTATCCACGATCCAAGCAATCCTAAGCTTGCACCGATCGCTAATATCGCCAACAAATCTAAGCCTGATAAACTCACCAATTTAAATGAACTATCATACAGCGTCGCTAAATGTTGTACCGGTGTTTGTAACCACCACAACGCACCATACACCAATCCCCATGCGATCGCACCACCGGCTAAACCATACCAAATACCTGAATACAAAAATGGCCGACGAATAAATGCATCGGTGCTGCCAACTAAACGCATCACGCGCATTTCTTGACGATGCTCTCGGGTTGCTAAATGAATAGTGTTACCAATGATCAACAATACTGCAAATGCTAATAACGTTGCAAACACGGTGACGATACTTGTGCCTAAATTAATAAATGCATACAAACGTTTCAACCATTGCATATTTAATTGCACTGAAGCAACATTTGGCAGTTTCTTCAATTGTGTCATTAACTGGGTAACTGCTTGTGGTGAGGTTAACGCTGCATGCGGATAGACTTCAAGCACACCCGGCAGTGGGTTATGTTTCAATAAAGCCAAAATATCATTGATCCCTGCTTGTTGTTGGAATTCAGTTAATCCCTGTGTCGGCGAAATATAACGCAAATGATCGACTTGTTTATTATTATTAATTGTTACTTTTAATTGTGTTAATTGTGCTGGGGTAATGTTTTGTTGTAAATACATCGCAATTTGCGTACCGCTGTGCCAGCGATGACTCAACACTTGGACATTATGCAATAAAACATATAATCCTATCGGTAACGACAACACAATGCCGATGATTAATAATGTCATGACACTCGCTAATGGCCGTCGAGCTAAACGCCACAAACTTGCAAACATTGCATGCACATGAAAACGCAATAACATTGATACATTTGGTGATCTTTTCGCAAAATAAGAAGCTTGTTTATTATCCATCATTACTCTATCTTAGTAAATCTTACTTCGTCTTGTTATTAAACGACCATTTTTCAACACCAACATGCGTTGCGACATGCGTGCAATTATTCCTAAATCATGAGTGGCAACTAAGACCGTTACGCCGACTTGATTAAACTGGGCGAATAATTCCATTATCTCCAATGACAATGTTGGGTCAAGGTTTCCTGTCGGTTCATCTGCTAATAATAAAGCCGGCTTAGTTACAATGGCGCGCGCAATACCAACACGTTGCTGCTCACCACTTGATAATAATGTTGGGGTAGCACGTTCTTTAGATAACAATCCCACTTTATCTAGCGCTGCACGCACTCGCCGCCCAACATCACGGTAATTAACGCCTGCCACGACTAATGGCAAAGCAACATTGTGAAATACATTACGATCGGGTAACAAATGTGGATTCTGTAAGATAATGCCCATCGAACGCCGTAAATACGGCTCAGCTTTTTTGGTGATCCGACAAATATTCATTTTACCTAGAAAAATTTGCCCTTGAGTTGCAGGCTCGATCAAGGCAATTAATTTTAACAAGGTGCTTTTACCAGCGCCTGAGTGCCCGGTTAAAAATACCATTTCACCTTGCGCGATCTGCAAACTAACTTGAGCAAGTGCCTCATGGCCATTCGCATAGCGCTTGCTGACATTATCAAAGCGGATCATGTGTCGATTCACTCTCTTCTATAGTCAATAATGCTTGCACAAATTCCGTAGTGACAAAAGGACGTAAATCATCAATTTGCTCACCAACCCCAATAAATCTTAGCGGCAAACCTAGGGTGTTGGCAATCGCAAAAATAATACCACCTTTAGCAGTGCCGTCTAATTTTGTTAGAGTAATACCTGTGATCCCCACAGCATCATTAAACTGTTGTGCTTGCACTAGAGCATTTTGACCAATTCCAGCATCAAGCACTAACATCACTTCATGTGGCGCATTTGGATCAAGCTTGGTGATCACGCGTTTTACTTTTTGCAATTCTGCCATCAAATTACTTTGGGTATGTAAACGCCCAGCCGTGTCAGCAATTAACACATCGATATCACGCGCTTGCGCGGCAGCAACGGCATCATAAATCACTGACGCACTATCCGCCCCTGATTGCTGCGCAATCACTGAGATTTGATTACGCTCACCCCACACTTGCAACTGATCGATCGCAGCCGCACGAAAAGTATCACCCGCAGCTAGCATAACGCTTTTACCTTGCTGCTGAAAACGTTTAGCTAATTTGCCAATCGTTGTGGTTTTGCCTGAGCCATTAACTCCAACTACTAAAATCACAAAAGGGTGCTTAGATGCAGTAATTGCTAATGGTTGTTCACAAGGCTGTAAAATCGCGATTAACTCTTGTTGCAATTGTTGCCATAATGCTTGTGGATCCGTTAATTCTTTACGTGATACCCGCGCCGTCAGATCAGCAATAATTTTTTCCGTCGCATCGACACCAACATCAGCCAACAATAAATGTGTTTCCAATGTTTCTAATAATTCATCATCAATGACTTTCTTGCCAAGTACCAATGTCGCCATTTCTTCGGTGATGGTTGCACGAGTACGAGATAAGCCTCGCTTTAAACGCGTAAATAGCGACGGTGATTGTTCAGTCTGTGTTTTTTTTACTTCTTTTGCTTCTTTTGGATCTTTTTTGCGACGTAAAAAACCAATCACAACGTAATTCCTCTTTAAATAAACACTTCGAATGTAATTCATTACATTCGAGAATAATTATGTTATCTCGGATCTGGATTGCTTCGCTGCACTTGCAATGACAGTTCTGCATTAATTATCCTATCATGACATATTTTTAGCAATTATCTTTTTGACTAATTATATGCTGCGCGCAAAATAAATTCGCAAGAGTTGAACAGTAGATAGCTAATTTTTAGCTTTTAGATTTTATTTAACTTTAACGCCGGATTGTGTTAGTATTAGTTGGACATAGAATCTGGTCAAAAGGAAATCACTTCCAATGAAACTTTTGCGACGCTATTTTATAGCAGGGCTGTTGTTTTGGGTGCCGATATGGGTAACGATTCTCATTATCACTTTTTTGGTTGATATTATTGGCGGCACTGTTTCATTATTACCCAAAGCTTACCAGCCTGAGCAATTGCTCGGCTTTCATATTCCTGGGTTAAATTTTTTACTGGTGATCATTCTCATTTTAATTACCGGCGCATTAGTCGCAAATTTTCTCGGCAACTTTTTTATTGGCTTGTGGGATCGTTTCATCAATAAAATCCCGCTAGTGCGCACTATTTATTCTGGCGCAAAACAAATTCTCGAAACTGTATTCACACCACAAGGTAAAGCGTTTCGCAAAGTATTATTAGTGCAATATCCGCGCCAAGGTTTATGGAGCATTGCATTTCAAACTGGCGATGTGGCTAAAGAAATTTCCGATGGTGTTGAACGAGATATGATAACTATTTTCGTGCCAACAACACCTAATCCAACGTCAGGATTTTTAATGATGATCTCCAAAGAAGATGCAAAAGAATTATCAATGACGGTTGATCAAGCATTAAAATTAGTGATTTCGTTAGGGGTAGTGCAACCTCAAGCAAAGGATAAACAAAAAACATTACAAACTGAGAGTAAATAAACACCATGAAACCTACTATGAAAGCTGTTATTCGCGGGCTATTATTCACACCCATTTTTATTGCTTCACTGCTGTCGGTTACTGCATTTGCTTTTACTGGCATGTGGCTAATACGACCAGATTTATTCTTTTCAATTGCTGCTGCTGCTTTTGCAGTAATAATTGAAGGTGAAGTTAACAGGGTAAATTTAAATGAAGGCTTAAAAAAATTATTTCATTGGGGAAAGTATATTGAAACAATAGAATTAGAACGCAAGTTAAAACGATTAGCATTAGCTGAGCAAGAAAAAGCTAACGATAACATTTTTACCGATTATTATAAATTATCTACGCGCTTAAAAAAAATAAAAAAACAATGGCACCCCCAAAATTTTACAGAGCTAGGTGAAAAACGCGCTGAAATTCGCCGCATAAAAACTCAGATGGCAATGATCTCAGATTTGTTCAGAAATGCTGTATTTAACCCTGAACTCTCTACATCAAACGACACCCCTAGTTTCACAAAAGCTTTATATGCAGAAATAAATGATACCCTTGGCAAAGACAAAGACACCCTTATAAAAACTATCAAATCCAAAAAAAGACAATTATGGACAACATCACTATTTTCACTCGGTGGAAGTGCAGTTGCTGGCTTGGCAAATTTTCGTCAAATGATGTTCAGCGCAAAAATGATTTTGGCATTTTTACATATTGGATTAGCCGCTTCTCCAATGTTAGCCGGAATAATTGCTCCGCTTGCCACACTTTTCGCAATTTATTGGGCAATAGCAATCTACCATACGTTTGCTGACATCATTGCTACTGATAAGTATCAAAAATATAAAAAGAAAATTTTCAAACTTTTTAAAAAGCGTAAACAAGAATCAGCATTGCGTTGTTGGACGCGTAGAATTTTAGTGACTGTAGGGCTTGCTGTTCTACTCACTATATCTGTCAGCTTCATTATTGCAACTGCTGGCACAATCTGGTCAGCAGCAAAGTCAGGCGCTAAAGCCATACCTTATCTATCTCGTGCTGCACGCTGGATTTATAAAATAGGGATGCCTTTATTCATTGGCGGCCAATTTAGTTTCGGTATTAAAAACTTTTTTGAATCTATTTCCGAAATAGGCAAAACACCTGGATTTTTAAAAAAACATTGGCACGCATTTGAAGATAAAATTAAACATACAGAAAATTTAGGCCAACAACTTAATCCTTTCCGCTGGACCGCGAATATTTTAGAGTTTGCTGGAAGATTAGTAATTTTCACTCTGCACATATTTAGCATTGGGTTAACCACTGATCACTTAGGAAAAGTCCCACCAGCAGGAACAGCAATGGCTGGCGCTTTAGAAGAGGCGGGCGAAGATATTCACTATATTTTTAAATCAGATATTTCTGTTTCAGACATTCCTGGACTCATTCTTAAAACGGCATTATCACCATTATTACTACTTTCAGGGCTTTGGCATTTTGGTTTTAGCCAATTGCATGCAGACTCAAACAAAAAACTAAGTTTTAGGAAAGCAATGTTGTGGACATTTGGGTTTAAAATAGACTCAAAAGAACTCTCAACAGAACCTACACTATCACACAAATTTTTATTACACGCATTTCAACAAGATATCACATACGAAATCGAACGATTGCGATCAACTAAGTTTAATCCCCAACTCCGTAATAAAAAAATTGGGATTTTCAACAAATTATTAAGTGACATAAATACGAAAAAAACTTCGCCCATAGCTGAAAGAGAAACAACATCAAAAAACAAAACATCTAACGTTACCCAATTACTTGTTAGCCATAACCTTTGGACTAACAACGGGAGTAATAAAAAACAAGCCGAAAACTATAAGACTTTAGCCACATGTCGTTATCATCACCAAAAAACAGGCAAAACAACAAGCCGACAAACTCTAAAGAAAATCCAAGAAAAATATGGTGATATTCCTTTAGTTCCCGCTGTTTCATCCCGCTAATTGACATTGAAGTTGCCAACCTAACTGTCATTGCGACCGCGAGCAGCGCGTGGCGGGAAGCAATCCAGAAAGTCTATGAATTTAAGTCCTGGATTGCTTCGTCATTACATTCCTCGCAATGACAAATTTAAAAATTTAGCAAAATATAATATGGAAAGTTCCCCAATCTTGTGCGTCGACATGAATTTTTCCTCAAAGTCAAAACTATCAGGATTAAAATCTCCTATATTTTGTCACGCGAATTAAAGCTAGAATATTTAATTCTTCTACGCAAGCACATTAAACAAAGAAAAAATGAATAAAACAATGAACCATAATGCCAAACAAAAATTAACTTATGCAAGTGCACATTATCACTTTAAATTAATTCAATCACCAAACATCGAATTCTCAATCATCCAATTTACAGGACATAACTGCACCATTAATAGCGATTATCATTTTGAAATTAACGTTAGTTGCAACAAAAAATTAAATCCCAAACAAACATTGCAATCCATCGCCACCTTGACTTTTCAACAGAACTCCAAAACGACCTACTTTCACGGCTATATTTCAACGATCATCTATTATCAATATATCGACAATCTCTATTTTTATAAATTAACGCTACATTCACCGTTATTTCCATTAACTCAACAGCAAACCAGCCGTGTATTTGTTAAAAAGCATTGCCGCGACATTATTAAATTCATTTTTGCCGAATATTCTCAACTTAATCTTCATTTACGACTCAACATCAACCGCAAATTACCCAAGTTAATTTTTAAAACTCAATTCCAAGAAACCGATTTGGCATTTTTACAACGTTTATTAAACGAACATCAACTCTATCTCTTTATCCAACAAAGTAAACATTCTTACCAAATTATTATTCAAGACCAAGCAAACATCATCAAAAGCCACACTGCTTCCAATCTCGATCTAGACAAACCAAATACTCGCAAAAGTCTCTTTAACAATGCTTTTTCTTATGTGACCATACATAGTGATGTGCCACTATTACCAGGATATTGTTTTCATGATCAGCCACAACAAGTCATTATGCAAACGAAACACACTATGTCGTTGCGTAATGATTATTATTGCCAAGCAACGTTAATTCCACAAAGCTCTTTATTTAACATTCTCCATATTACGAAAAGCAAACGTTTCGGTTTGTACTTAGCAACCGTTTATTCACAAGATGAACGCGGGCGTTATTATGTACGAATCGACTTTGATTGTATTCCAAACAATATATGCGGGCCTATTAACGTTTTGCAGCATCATGGTTTGCAGTTACCATTATTACCAAATTCACGAGTGTGCTTACAATTCATTGATGGCGACACCGATCAGCCGATCATCATTGGAGCAATGCCGAATACTGAACATCCCTCACCGGTGACGTGTCATAACAAAACTCAAAACATTATTCGCACTCATTACGGTCATGGATTTATTATGGATGATCAAAAAGATCATCTAGCGATTTATCTTTACACCCAAAAGCATTCACAACAAATTACTTTAGACGCACAAAAAACTAGTCCTAATATTTCTATTATTAATACGATCGGTGCAATTAAGTTTTACAGTCAGCAAAACATGAATATTGCCTGTAAACATAATTGTAAAAGTAAAGCGGCAAACTCAAACATTCTAGTTGGCGATAATTATAAATTACATACTCAACAAGGTAGTATTTATTATCGTTCTGATCAGAACATGATTTTCACTAGCAACCGTGACCATATTATTAAAGCCAATGCTATCGTCATTAATAGTTACAAGAAGCAATATTACAAAGCACGCTATGACCTCGATATCACTAACAATAAAGCTTGTTATGTTTTTACTCAAAGAGGCAATGTTAATATCAAGGCAACACAAAACATAAACATAACACCAACTTGTCAAGGCTCGCTGCTGCTTGGCCAAGCAAACGCCTGCATTCGCAGCAAACATGCTAAACTTGAATTTCATGCAGATTCTATTATTTTGCATGCTGAAAAACTGAACTTTGTTGGCTCAATTCAGAACATCAACTAAAAAACAATCACTCAAGCAGAAATTTTTCAATAGTTATAGTAACATGGCAACATGAATTGGATAAAAAAAAACTATGCGATTGTTTTGCCATGCGCCATTATTATTGTGGCGGTGTTGGCCTTTATTTTATTAATCGTTACTAGACCTACGCCACCCGTTACGAAAAGCCAAGAACGTGTTTGGGATGTCTACGTTGAGAAAGCCACCAAAGGCAACTTTACCCCGAACTTAATCTTATATGGCCAGATCGAATCACCTACAACCTCCATTCTTAAATCCGCACTCATCGCAGATGTGACCCAAGTGTATGTCAAGGGCGGCAATAAAGTCAGCAAAGGTCAATTACTCTTAACCCTAGATGATCGCGATACTTTACTACTGATCAAACGTAATCAAGCAAAAATCAATGAAATCGTCGCTATGATTAATGCGGAAAAAACTCAATACACTAGTAATAAGCTTGCGTTAAAGCATCAACAATCTATGATAAAAATTTTAAAACGTGAAGCCCGCAGACACGCTACTTTACTTAAAAAACGCTTAGGCTCTGAGGCAGCATTTGATCAAGCGTTAGAAAAATTGAATAACGAAAGAATTAAACTCGCCAGCAAACAACTCGCCGTTGATAATTTCGTGCATAAGTTAAAAACGCTGGAAGCGCAACTTGAAACCGCTAAAGCTAATCTTGCTGATGCAAACCTTGATCTTGAACGAACCAAAATCAAAGCACCATTTGTGGGCCGGGTAGTAAAAGTATTTGTTGCCGTTGGCAATCGCGTTATTGTAGGCAGCAATTTAATTGAATTATTTGATTTACAAGATGTTGAAGTACGAGTGCAAATTCCTTCATCTTATTTGCCCAAAATCCATCGTGCCTTGAGCCAAAAACAAGAAATCATTGCCGATGCAATCATCGACAATCAACGTGTTAAATTGCAATTTTTACGTCTTGCTGGCAGAGTCGAAACCGGTCGCGGTGGCCGCGATGCGTTATTTCGGATCTTAGGTAGTAGCGAACGTTTTGCCATTGGTCGTTCTATTAAACTTACTATTTTACTACCAACACTTAAAGATGTGTTTTCTATTCCTGAACAAGCATTGTACGGCAATGATCTCGTTTATATTATTAAAAATGGTCGCATGCAGCCTGTTAAAGTTACCCGTATTGCCAGCGTTACTAACTCCGATGGCAATAAACGAGTTTTAGTTCGTGGTAAACTTAACGTCGGTGACTTAATCATTACCACCCATCTTCCACAAGCGATCAGTGGCCTGCGCGTACGTGCTATTGACTCTAAATAATTAGTCTATACTTAATATGTTATTTTTTGCTTGATTTATTCCAACAATCAAGTAATGATATATTTTTATAACCATTTTTCGAATTTTTAAATGGAAATCATGTACTTATGAGTGAGAATATTTTGTGCTAATTGTCTAATAAATGAAGGAGTCACACCATGGAAATGAAAAAAATTGTCAATACAGCACTCGCCGGCGTGGTTGCTGTTGGTTTATCAATGGCTGCTGGAACTGCTTTAGCCGCCAAAAAAACCGTTGAAATGGAAAAATGTTATGGCGTAGCTAAAGCCGGTAAAAACGATTGTGGTACCGCTACACATTCTTGTGCTGGCACCTCAACCAAAGATAATGATCCACATAGCTGGCTATTTGTACCAAAAGGTACCTGTAGCAAATTAACGGATGGCAGCACCGAGCCACCACCGAAAAGCTAATATTGTTACATACGTATGGACAATAACGTAACTTTGAGCGCAGACAATATTCACGGAGCAGGTGTTGGTCTGCGCTCTTCTCATTATTCTTACGTTATTGCAAACCATCCACCAGTCCCTTGGTTTGAAATTCTAACAGATAATTATTTAATTGAAGGCGGCTCACCATTGCATAATCTCATGCGAATTCGCCAAGATTATCCAATGGCGATGCATAGCGTGGGAATGTCTTTAGGTTCAACTGATCCTTTAAACAAAGATTATTTACATAAAATAAAACAATTGGCTGATCTCATTCAGCCTAGTGTGATATCTGATCATTTATGTTGGACTTCGATTGATAATCAATGTTTACACGAATTACTGCCATTGCCTTACACTGAAGAAGCTATCACTCACGTTGTACAACGAATTAAAGAGGTCCAAGATCACTTAGAACAACCTATTTTAATCGAGAATGTTTCGAGTTACCTGACTTATAAATCTTCTCAGATCAACGAGTGGGAATTCATTAACACGATTGCTGAACAAGCCAATTGTTATATTTTATTAGATATAAATAACATTTTCGTTAGTGCACAAAACCATAACTTTGCACCAACGGATTATTTACAAGGTATAGCGATTGACCGTGTCAAACAATTCCATCTTGCAGGTTATACTGATCTGCAAACTCATTTATTAGATACCCATAGTGATAAAGTACACCCGCCAGTGTGGGAATTATATAAAACTGCACTCAAACGTTTTGGCCCTGTACCAACATTACTAGAATGGGATAAGGAAATCCCCGAATTTGCTGCATTACTACAAGAAATGCAATCAGCACAACATTTTATGGATGAAATTACAGGAGCAAAACATGCCGATGCCGTTGCATGAATTACAACAATCATTTCTAAACGCTTTTAACGATGATGATAACACTGACTTTGTTGATGAAGTAGTAAACGCTGGCACCTTATCTGCTGAACAACGTTTGCAAGTTTACAAAGACAGCATAACTGCTAGCTTAGTCAATACGCTTGCAGAAATTTACCCAGTTTGTCTACGCTTAGTCGGTGAAGAATATTTTCATGCGATGGCAAACATTTATGTTAAGCAAACACCTTCATATTCGCCCGATTTGGGTGATTATGGCGAAACCTTTGCTAAATTTATTGATCATTTTCCGCCTGCTCAGCAACTACCCTATTTTGGTGATACTGCTCGTTTAGAATGGGCGTGGCATCGTGCATTTAATGGACCAGATGCTCAAGAATTAGATTTTACTGCATTATCTGCAGTGCATGAAAAGATTGGCGAAGCTATTTCGTTTACCTTACCTGAAAATAGTACATTACTTGCTTCAGATTTTCCGATCGATCGCATATGGGAAACCAATCAGCCAAATTTTACCGGCGATGATATTGTCAATTTAGATAATAATGCGGTACGCTTAATTGTGTGGCGCAAACAATTAAATGTTTTAATTGAGCAACTCACTCGAGACGAGTGGTTTTTGTTAACCATGTTTGCTAATGGCTTAAACTTAACTGAAGTGTTTCAGCATGCAGCACAACATAAGATCAAACTTGATATTGTCGCTCAATTACCGCGACTAGCCGAACGCGGTTGGCTATCAGGTTTCATTAACACCAAGGAGCTTTAAAAAATGTCATACATCGTTAAATTCATCTGCTTTTGCTGGCGTTGGTTCAATAACATTTTAGATTTTCTTTCGCACTTTGGTGATTTAATTATTCGGCTTTGGGTTGCGCGAGTGTTTTTCAAAGCAGGCTTAACTAAAATAGCGTCATGGAGTTCAACTATTGCGTTATTTACGTATGAGTACAATGTACCCTTAATATCAGCAGAATGGGCAGCACGAATTGGCACTGCGGTTGAATTAGTTCTGCCAGTATTTTTAGTCCTTGGTTTAGGCGGCCGTGTTCCTGCGTTATTCCTATTTGTCTTTAACATCTTTGCTGTAATTTCGTATCCATTTTTACTAACTGAGCAGGGTGCTTCGGGCTTGAATGATCACTTTTATTGGGGGTTGTTATTAATGGTGTTGATGCTCCATGGCTCTGGAAAAATTTCACTGGATTATATTATCAAGTGGATTTACTCGCGCAAGAAAAGTAAAAGCTGATCTTAGTTTTAATGGCTTTGAGGCGAACATTCACTGAGGTCACACAATTTACCGCCTTTTTCGACTTGCAAGGTAGCATGATTGATTTTAAATTGCTGCTTTAACTCGCCACAAATATGCTGATAATCATCATCAGTTAGATAACTATCTGGCATCACCAAATGCGCAGTTAGCGCAATTTCTTTAGTACTTAATCCCCAAATATGTAAATCATGCACGGCAACAACGCCTTTAATCGCATTTAAATAATCACGTACTTTATCTTGCTCAATGTTATGCGGCACTGCATCAAGAATCAGATTAATTGAATCACGCAATAATCCCCAAGTACCTGCTAAAATTGCTACAACAATTAATAAACCAACCACCGGATCAAGCCAAACCCAACCAGCAAATAAAATAATAACGCCGGTTACAACCACGCCTAAAGAAATTAATGCATCATAGGCTAAATGCAAAAAAGCACCTTTAATATTCAAATCATCTGCTGAGCCTTTCATAAATAATAATGCGGTACCACCATTAATAACGATTCCAATTAAAGCCACAATGATCACTGTCATTTCATGGACTTTGACCGGATTTATCAATTTATAAATCGATTCATAAGCAATGATCGCTGAGGTAAAGACTAATATTAATGCATTCGCAATAGCCGCTAAAATTGTTGTCCGTTTGAAACCATAGCTGTAACGTGATGTCGCTGGCCGTGTCATTAACCAATTAGCGCCCCAAGCCATCGCTAATCCTAAAACATCTCCTAAATTATGCCCCGCATCTGCTAACAAACTCATGGAATTGGCTGAAACCGCATAGATTGCTTCAATGATCACAAACGCAAGATTTAAAAAAACCGCTAAAAAAAACGCTGTAGTAAATGTTTCGGGAACATGATGATGGTGATGATGATTATGCCCATTATGATCATGTTGATGTGCCATAATAATATTTATCCTTCATACTTTACTTTGGCTCAACCACAATTTTATCGACGCGTTGAAAGCCTCGTGGCAACTTGTGGCCACGACGCCCACGTTCACCTTGATAATGTTCTAAATCTTTATTCTTAATCGTAATATGGCGTCGACCTGAATATAACGTTAATACATCTTGCTGACCTAAAATCGCACTAGCAATAACAAATTCTACGCGCTTTTTCGCACGATCTGTGGGAATAGCAATGATTTTGTTACCTTTACCGCGCGCCAATTGCGGCAACTCCGCTACCGCAAATATCAACAGTCTGCCTTCGTTAGTGACTGCTGCTAATCGATCATGTTGGCTATCTTGGATCAACATTGGGGTTAACACTTTCGCCTGTTGCGGTAATTTTAATACCACTTTACCACTGCGATTTTTACAATAGAGATCTGTTTGTTTGACGACAAATCCATACCCAGCATCTGATGCTAACACATATTGCTGATCATCTGCGCCCATCATTACTGCAATAAATTCCGCACCCGCCGGCGGTTTCAATTTACCAGTTAACGGTTCGCCTTGGCCGCGCGCAGATGGCAATGTATGCGCAGGAATTGAATACGTGCGACCCGTGCTATCCAAGGCAATAACAGCTTGATTACTGCGTCCTTGGGCTTGTGATCGAAATTCATCGCCAGCTTTATAATTTAGATTACGGCCATCAACATCATGGCCTTTCGCCGCTCTGATCCAACCTTTATTCGAGAGCACCACCGTGACAGGCTCAGTTGGCACTAATTCTTCAACCCGCATCGCTTTAGCTTCTTCACGTTCAATTAATTGTGAACATCGCGGATCACCATACTGCTCAGCAATCGCTGTTAATTCTTTACGTAATAGCGTTTTTAAACGCTGCTTTGAGCCTAAAATTTTAGTTAACAGATCACGTTCTTCAGCTAATTCTTTTTGCTCTCCACGAATTTTTATCTCTTCTAAACGAGCTAATTGACGTAATTTAATATCAAGGATCGCATCTGCTTGTTTATCACTTAATTTAAATTTACGCATTAATTCTGGTTTAGGTTGATCCGCTTCACGGATCACATGAATAACTTCATCAATATTTAGAAATGCTATTAATAATCCATCAAGTATATGCAAACGCGCTTCGACTTTTTCTAAGCGAAATTCTAAACGACGTTTAATCGTTGCTAAGCGATACTTCAACCATTCTTGTAAAATTTCTAATAAGTTGCGTACCCGTGGCCGTCCATCGAGGCCGATCATATTAAGATTAACGCGATAGGTGCGTTCCAGATCAGTCGTCGCAAATAAATGCGCCATTAAACTCTCTATATCAACCCGATTTGATCGCGGCACAATGACTAAGCGTGTTGGATTTTCATGATCAGATTCATCACGCAGATCAACAACCATCGGTAGTTTCTTTGCTTGCATTTGCGCTGCGATTTGTTCTAAGACTTTTGAACTTGAGGTTTGATGTGGCAACGCAGTAATTATAATATCACCTTTTTCTTCCGTAAACGCCGCGCGCATACGCAATGAACCATTGCCTTTTGTATACAATGCATGAATGTCATTTTGTGGTGTGATAATTTCGGCTGCCGTCGGATAATCCGGCCCTTTAATATGTTCGAAGATAGCCGTGAGAGTAACTTTTGGATCTTCTAAGATCCGAATACACGCACTGATCACTTCGGTTAAATTATGAGGCGGAATGTCGGTTGCCATGCCAACGGCAATACCTGTTGCGCCGTTGAGTAACACGTTTGGCACTTGTGCCGGTAACAGTACGGGTTCGTCTAAGGTGCCATCAAAATTGGCTTGCCAATCAACTGTGCCTTGACCTAATTCTGTTAACAACAGATCGGCATAAGGTGTTAAACGCGATTCTGTATAACGCATCGCTGCGAATGATTTCGGATCATCGATCGACCCCCAATTACCTTGACCATCGATCAACGGATAACGATAAGAAAACTCCTGAGCCATTAATACCATTGCTTCATAACACGCGCTATCACCGTGGGGATGATATTTACCTAACACATCACCGACGGTGCGCGCTGATTTTTTAAATTTTGCTGTGGCTTTTAAACCTAATTCAGACATCGCATAAATGATCCGCCGTTGTACTGGCTTCAAACCATCGGCGATGTGCGGCAAGGCACGATCCAAAATGACATACATAGAATAGTCAAGGTAGGCTTTTTCGGTAAAGTCTTTCAGCGGACGTTTTTCAACGCCTTCCATATTGAGATCAGTTGTTGTAGTCATATAGGTTATTCCGGGTTATCCAAACTTAATATGCCGGTATTATAATCATAAGCGAACACTTCTGCATACCGCCCCCAATCAATTACTACTTTAAGCACCCGCTCAGCTTCTTCTTCACTCAAATAATCTTCTAATTCACCCAAAAATCGCTCCTCAGAAGCACGGTGACTCGGGCGCTCATTCAACACTCGGCGAATATTTCGTGCTAATGGAACATAGCGAATAAGATGCGCAGCAAAAATTTTCTTACGTTGCAAAATATCGGCAGAGGCAAAACGCCGACCTGCTGGGGTTAATTCAATGTCCCCTTTAGAAATATTAGCAAAGCGTAAAATTTCTAGAATTTCGGTTAATGCTAATAAATCATCAACGTCTAATGATAATTCTTCTGATAATTCTGGTAAATCGATCCGTTGTGCGTATTCTGGATCAGCCATTTCTTCAACTAACCCGGTTAATACTGAAATATCAACATCAGGAAGACGATAACCTAAACCAATTTCACGCGGTTTACCACCAGCAGCAAGTAAACGTTCTGGACGATCAGGGCTGGTTGTCATTAATGTGTAAATTTGATCGACTAATTCACGATAGCGTGGATCTTGATCGCTACGCGGATGTGGAATATCGACAGTCAACTCGGCACGAATGCGCCCAGGATCACTGCGGAAAATTAAGATCCGATCGGCAATCTCGACGGCTTCTTCAATATTATGGGTTACTAACAAAATAGCATTAATACGCGTTTTCTTTTGTTGCCATAAATCTAATAAATCACTTTTTAAATTATCTGCCGTTAATACATCCAATGCCGAAAATGGTTCATCCATTAATAAAATATCAGGTTCAACCACCAAAGCCCGGGCAAAACCAACACGTTGACGCATGCCGCCGGATAATTCTTTAGGATACGCTGATTCAAACCCATCCATACCGATAATATCAATCGCTTTTAACGCGCGTTGACGACGTTCATCGCGTGGGATACCAATGGCTTCTAAACCTAACTCCACATTTTGTAACACGGTGAGCCACGGCATTAACGCAAAGTTTTGGAACACCATGGCAATGCCGTTTGCAGGTTCAGTCACCGGCTCACCACGATAATTTACATCGCCATAACTTGGATGGATCAAGCCAGCAATAATTCTCAATAATGTTGATTTGCCAGAACCAGATTTTCCTAACAATGCCACGATTTCACCTTCACGCATGGTAAAATCAACATCATCTAAGACTAATAATTCTTGCTTCGCCGATTTTTTAAAAGATTTAACAACTTTTTTAACTTCAACAATTGTTTCGGCCATCACAATACCCCAAAGCGTTTTTCTGCCAAATTATACAATGGCCGCCATAATATTCGATTAAGTGCAATCACAAATAAACACATCACTCCAACACCTAACGCAATCCGATGAAAATCTCCTAAACGCGTATATTCACTGATATAGGCGCCTAATCCGGTCGCTCGCAACGTCGTATGCCCCCAGTGGACCACTTCGGCGACAATACTAGCATTCCAAGCACCACCTGCTGCGGTAATCGCGCCAGTAATATAAAACGGGAAGATGCCTGGCAATACGAAACGGCGCCACCATAACCAACCTCGCACATTAAAGTTATTTGCGGCATGATACAAATCTTTTGGTAATGCTGAAGCTCCCGCAATCACATTAAATAAAATATACCATTGCGCTCCTAATATCATTAACGGTGTCGTCCAAATTTGCACATTAAGATGAAAACGTAAAATTAAGATCACTACCAATGGGAATAATAAATTGGCGGGAAATGCTGCTACGAACTGCACAAATGGTGCTGCCAGCTGTGCCGCTCGCGGGCGCATGCCAATCCACACTCCCACTGGTACCCAAATTAGCGAACACAACAGAATTAAAATTAATACACGAGCAGCGGTAATTAATCCCAACACAAAAACATGTTCAATTTCATGGAAATTTACCGCAGTTAAAATAAATTGCAAGAGATAAAAAACCGTCGCTAAGCATACTCCAAACAATAATGTATTCCATAACCAAACGACATATTTTGATACTGTTTTGCTGATCACTGCGCGTTTTGAACTAGCTTTACTTAACCAAGTAAATGAGTTGACGAATAGATCACTAATAATACCTATTATCATGCCACAATACGCAATAAATCGAGTTCGCTGCAATATAGTAACCACGAGTGAAAACGATTCATTATCTGATTCTACTTCTTCTGCTTTAAATTTCTCTGACCATTTCACCAATGGTCGAAATAAAATTTGATCATAAAGAATGATCACAATTAACATAGTGATGATGGCATACATTACCGCCTGCAAATTGGACTGTTGGATCGCTAACGCAATATAAGAACCAATTCCCGGCAAATTAATAGTTTGATTATTGACTGAGATAGCTTCTGTGGCGACCACAAAAAACCAACTCGCTGACATCGACATCATGGTATTCCACAACAAGCTCGGCATAGAAAAGGGTACTTCAATCCGCCAAAAACGCTGCCAAGCAGATAAATGAAACATATCTGCTGCTTCTTTTAATTCTGCTGGTACTGTTTTCACGGTTTGATAAAAACCTAACATCATATTCCACGCTTGCGCAGTGAAAATTGCAAAAATCGCCGCGCATTCTGGCCCCAACAAACTACCGCGAAACAACATAATGAATGGCACAACAGAAATTGCTTGAAACGCCAATACTGGCACTGACTGCGAAATATCCACTAATGGAATAATAAATTTTTCCGCTTGTTTACTTTTTGCTGCCCAAGTGCCAAAAATAAAGGTGAATAATAATGAAAAGAATAAACCGATCAACATTCGGCTCACGGTGCGAACAGAATATGAGGGCAAATAGCGTGGATCAAGTGAAATCGGTAATGGCTGTCCAATATTATAAGGCGCTGCCATTTGTCTACCTGACCAAATAAATGCGCCTATTACCCCCAATACAACGATCAATGCCACAATATCCCAACGATTTGGTGTTAGCGACATTTTTTGTTCAGCATAAATGTTGTTTTGGCCAATAGACATCTTGCACCCCCAAGCCTGTTTATTGTAAGGATAATTGCACCAATTTGGGAGTAAAATCAGCAAGTTTTTTTGCTCACCATTACAACTGGTTGAAAACGGCGACTTACGCAGTCACATTATTCGTAGTAACATAGAGACAATTTTCATCGATATGTACAAAATCCCATGGCGTTATCAATCACATATTTTATTATTGGCTTGGTATTATTAATCCTGGCAGCGGATCGCTTCGTTGCAGGTGCTGCTGCTTTAGCAAAAAATATTGGCATTCCCTCGATGATCATCGGTTTAACCATTGTCGCCCTTGGCACTTCTTTGCCAGAAATTGTCGTAGCTATCATTTCTTCTGTTAAAGGTGAGCCCACTTTAGCCATTGGTAGCGCTATTGGTTCTAATATTGCCAACGTTGGTTTTGTGTTAGCCATAGCCGCAATCGTTGCACCGTTACGGGTTGAAGCTATCACCTTGCGGCGTGAATATCCTATTTTATTGTTCGTTACCATATTAAGCGCGGTATTGTTATTTGATGGTTATCTTAGTCGTTCTGATGGGATTATTTTGTTAGTGCTATTAATTATTTTGTTAACACTAACGACTTGGTATGCGCGTTATCATCAACGTGAATTCGCCAAAACTGCTGATAATAGTGTGATCTCAAAGATGTCAACGCAGCGTGCCATCATTTGGCTAATCATCGGCGGCACAATCATTCCATTAAGTTCTGAGTTATTGATCAACGGCGCTATAGGCATCGCAACGTTTTTTGGCGTTAGCAGTTTTGTTATTGGGATAAGCGTCGTCGCAATTGGCACTAGTTTACCTGAGTTAGCAACGTCGGTAGTCAGTGTGATTAAAGGCGAACATGATATTTCAATTGGCAACATTATCGGTTCTAATGTTTTTAATTTATTAGCTGTATTGCCATTTCCTGGAATAATCGCTCCAACTTATATTAACCCTAGGTTTAAAACGTTTGATTTGCCCGCATTGCTTATTAGCACTTTAGCGATTTTTGTAGTGGCTTATAGTGTTCGTGGTCCTGGGCGGATCACTCGATTTGAAGGTATAATGTTGCTATTGCTGTATAGCTTATTTATCTATTTATCATTTGCTTTTAAATAACCATGTAATAATCAACATGCCAGAATTACCAGAAGTTGAAACTAGCCGACGTGGAATAATGCCACATATTCTCGGCAATACTATTACCGACGTAGTTGTGCGCGAACGACGTTTACGTTGGCCTATTCCTAAAGAATTAACTACTCGTTTATCCGGGCAAACCATCACTGCCGTAACTCGTCGTGGCAAATATATTTTGCTACATTGCAAACGTGGCACCGTGATCATCCACTTAGGCATGTCAGGATGTTTGCGAATTTTGCCGCTTGATCACGCAATCATTAAACACGATCATCTCGATTTTGAAATTAATCAACAACAGGTTTTGCGATTTAATGATCCGCGTCGTTTTGGCTGCATATTGTGGTGCGAACATGATATTCAACAGCATCGTTTAATTAAAGATCTCGGCCCAGAACCATTAACGTCAGAATTTAATAGTGCGTATTTGTATCAAATCGCGCGCGGTCGCAAAACAGCGATTAAAACTTTTATTATGAACAGTAAAATTGTGGTTGGTGTTGGCAACATTTACGCGAATGAAGCGCTGCATATCGCTAAAATTCATCCACAACGTGCTGCGATGAAGATCAGTAAAGCGCGCTGTAATGATTTAGCAGAAGCAATCAAGATGATATTGTCTCAGGCAATCAAGCAAGGTGGAACGACGCTACGAAATTTTCTGACCTCAGATGGCAAACCTGGGTATTTCAAACAATCGCTAAACGTTTATGGGCGCGGTGGAGAAAATTGTCGTACTTGCCAATCGTCTCTCAAAGAGATTCAATTAAATCAACGCACTACGGTTTATTGCGGTAACTGTCAACGATGATAAAAAATTGCCTATTTCCGGCAGATCAGACAAATTAAGATCATGCTGATCAATAAGCACTCTTAGCATTGCTACATCAGGGGGGCCTGAGCATGATTTTTTAATGCCTTATAACTGCGCTTTACTGTGTTTATTAATTTTAATACTTACTCTGTGCTTTCAGCTTTCTCAGCAGTCAAGCGCTCATACTTTTGCATCAACTCAGCTTTCGTTTCGATGTGATCAGGATTAACAGGAATACATTCAACCGGGCAGACTTCGACACACTGTGACGTTTCATAATGGCCGACACACTCGGTACATTTATGCGGATCAATTTCATAGATCTCCGGGCCTTGAAATATCGCTTCATTAGGACATTCAGGCTCGCAAACATCACAATTGATACATTCATCAGTGATCATTAATGCCATGAGTATTTATCGCTTTGCTAATGCTTCTTTGACAACTGGATGAACAAATTGTGCCACATCTCCGCCCAAGTTTGCAATCTCTTTAACCAATGTTGATGAAATATAGGCAAATTTTTCATCCGGCGTAAGAAAAATAGATTCTATTTCAGGGACTAAATGACGATTCATGCTGGCTAACTGAAACTCATATTCAAAATCTGAAACCGCACGCAAGCCACGAATAATGATATTTGCTTGCCGTCGCTTAGCATAATCTACCAATAATTCTTGAAAGCATTCAACCGTTACATTGGGTAAATCAGCCAACACTTGCTTGGCCATATGTTCGCGCTCAGCAACCCTGAAAAAGCCTTGCTTTTGTGGATTAGTCGTAATGGCAACTACTACTTCATCAAACAATCGTGCTGCTCTTGCAACAATATCAGCATGGCCATTGGTTAATGGATCAAACGTGCCTGGATATATTGCTATCGTCTGCATTATGATTATTGCCCCTGCGCTAAGGAAAAACCACGCTCGCCATCAAAAGTATATAAATTCTCTATTTTAATGACGTCAAACGCAGCTTGATACATCAAGGTAATTTGTTCTAACACTTTTTCTTGCGTCGTTGGCGCAAAATCGTCGGTTGCTTGAAAGCGACAACACCAATGATCACTTAAGAAAAATTCCGCTGCTTCGCTATGGTTTGGCCAAACTTTTAAACCACGATTAGTCACTGCAATTAATTTTAATGGCCCATTAAGCTCGGATAATTTACTACATAAGGCATTTACATCATCAGTAAGTGCATCAATAAATATATCAGCACCTACAATTTCTTTTTTCGTTGTAAGCGTCGCAACTTTATCATGAATACTTTTAAATGTTGTATCCACTCCTGATTGGAAACTCACCGCATGAAATTGCGTTGGCTTTTCACCTAAGCGTTCAATCACTGCATCAGCGAATTCCTTTGTGCTAAGTTTACGAATGCTACGTTGTTCAGAAAAAATGTCTGCGGTATGCATGCCATCTTCAATAGTCTTTAACCACGCATTTTCAACTTTTGCTGCCACATCACTTTGATCAATATGAATAAGCAATTGCACTGCGCCATTTAACAAACCCGATGGATTAGCAATATTTTTCCCGGCGATATCCGGTGCTGAACCGTGGATCGCTTCAAACATCGCTGTCGTTCGACCAATATTCGCAGAACCAGCCAAACCTACTGAGCCGGTGATCTGCGCGGTTACATCAGAGATAATATCACCATATAAATTCGGTGTTACTACAACATCGAATCGCTCTGGACGCGTGGCTAATAATGCACTGCCAATATCGACGATTAAATGTTCGGTGTGAAAGCCTGGATATTCTTCAGCAACTTGCTTAAAGATTTTATGAAACATGCCATCAGTCATTTTCATAATATTATCTTTGCTCATGCATGTGATCTTACGGCGATTAAACTTTTTGGCATATTCAAACGCATAACGGATGATGCGTTCACAACCTTGATGAGTAAACAATTTTAAGGTTTGACATGAATTAGCCGTTTGTTTGTGTTCGATCCCGGCATATAAGCCTTCTTCATTTTCTCGCACAATCACCACATCCATATCAGGAAAATGTGAAAACACGAATGGATGATAGGCTCGACAGGGACGAACGTTGGCATATAAACCTAACGTTTTGCGCATGGTGACATTTACACTTTTAAAACCACCACCTTGCGGTGTGGTGATCGGTGCTTTTAATAACACTTTGGTGCGCTTAATGGATTGCCACGCTTGTGTTGAAACGCCGGTGGTATTGCCATCAAGATACACTTTTTCACCGACATCGATAAATTCTGGCTCGATATGCGCGCCCGCCGCTTCGAGTATGCGTAAGGTTGCATCCATAATTTCTGGACCAATGCCATCACCTCGAGCCACTGTTATTGGAACATTATTAGTCATTTTATATACCTCATTTACCCATCAACCTACTATTCGACTAAAGCTTTTACGATTTGTTCCATTTTCATAAAGCGTGAGCCCTTAATTAATACCAAGTCATCTTTCCGTAAAACTTTTTGGATTGCGGCGATTAAGCTTGCATGATCGGCAAAATGCTGACCATGCTCGCCAAAGCTTGCAACAGTATGCCGACTCAGATCGCCTACAGCAAACAACAGGTCAATGTTAGCTGTACGCGCATCTTCACCTGCCTGTGCATGGACTTGTTGTTCATCATCACCCAACTCACCCATATCACCTAATATTAATATGGTGCGCCCTGAATAATTTGTTAATAAATCTAGCGCAACTTGTAATGAGCGTGGGTTAGCATTATACGTATCATCGAACAACTGGCAACCACATTTGGCACGCTTGCGCTGTAAGCGCCCAGGTGTTGCTTGCAGGTTCTCCAAACCTTGTTTTATGGTTGTTAGATCAAGCCCTACAGCTAATGCTCCTGCTGCCGCAGCTAAAGCATTCATTACATTATGTTCGCCAGGTAAAGGAAGAGTAACTGCAATTGTTTGATCTTTATATTGCAAGGTAAACTGCACTTGACTAAGAGGATCTGATTGATCGTGTAAACGTGCTTGCAGATCAGCCCGATGCTTAATGCCAAAACTAAAGATTTGACGTTTCTTTAATAACCCACGCCAATAATCAGCAAACTTATCATCGGCATTGATGATCCCGATCCCATCCGCTTTAAGCCCTTGATAAATTTCACCCTTAGCCTTAGCAACTTGCGCGATATCATTGCCAACGCCTGCTAAATGACACGGCCCTGCATTAGTGATTATGGCAACTTGTGGTTGGGTGAGCTTGGTTAAATAAGCAATTTCACCATGATGATTCATGCCCATTTCTATAATCGCTGCTTTATGTTGACTATTCATATGCAATAAGGTGTATGGACAACCAATATGATTATTATAATTACCTTGTGTGACTAACACTTGTGTCGGATCATTTTGCAACGCTGCAGTAAAAATCGCAGCTAACATATTTTTAGTGGTAGTTTTACCGTTACTGCCTGTTACGCTGATCACTGGCATTGTAAATCGCTGGCGCCACTGGCTCGCTAATTTTCCTAAAGCAGCTACGGTATCATCAACTTTCACATAAGGAATATCCACCTCAATCGGCTGTGATACCAATGCTGCTGTTGCGCCATGTTGTTGCGCAGCAGCAATATAGTCATGGCCGTTTAAACGTTCACCACGAATGGCAATAAATAAATGACCTGGCTTAGCTTTGTTAGAATCAATTGCAATACCCTGGATCTCAATGTCATCACCATGACATTCACCATTTACCATTGTAGCTATTTCGGTTAATTTAAGTTTGACCATAACAATTTCATTCCTATTAAATTAATCTGACCCCAAAACTTTGTAATGGACTTACCACCAGAATTATCAATAGCTGTAATAAAACTAACACCACGATGGGTGATAAATCAAACCCAGCAATTGGCGGTATAATTCGTCTAGCAGGCGCTAAAATCGGCTCGGTGATCACTTCAACAACTTCGATTAAAGGGCTATATTGACTCGGCCGAATCCAGCTTATGATCGCACCCGCCAATACTACAAAAAATAACACATTGAGCAAATGCCAAATAATATCGGCACAAGCCAAGATCAACACCGCAAAAAAATTAGCAATACCTTGACCTTGGATCACAAACACTAAATATAACTTAAGGATTGATACGATAAATAACCAAAACAATACAGCGGTATCGACACTGTGAAACACTCGCAGGAAGCGTCGCAATGGTTTTATTAATGGCTGAGTAAGTTTAACAATAAATTGGCTGAAAGGATTATGATAACGTGCATTAAACCATTGCAATAGCAAACGGATTATTAATACGTATAGATAAAGATTAAAGAGCGTCTTAATTAAAAATACAATTGCATTTGTTAATGCTTGACTCATTTAAGGTTCCTAAAATTTTAATTGTATCTACCGTCATTGCGAGGAGTGTAACGACGAAGCAATCTAGAAAGTTTATTTATAAGGATCCTGGATTGCTTCCCGCCACGCGCTGCTCGCGGTCGCAATGACGTGAACTCTAGATTTTTCATCACTTCGTTCTTCACAATGACAAATCTGCCTGCTTCGCTAATATTTCACCTTGTTTTTTCGCAGCTTGCACTGCGCGTTTAACAATATCGGAAATTTTGGCTTGCGTAAATACTTTTATCGCTTGTTCCGTCGTGCCACCTGGTGAAGTGACTTGATGGCGTAACGTTGCTAAATCATGTTCACTCGCAATAGCCATTTTCGCTGCCCCTAAAGCCGTTTGTTTTGTTAATTTCTCCGCCGAACTTGCCGATAAACCCAACGCAATGCCTGCTTGCTGCAACGCTTCCATAAACATAAAAAAATACGCGGGGCCACTACCTGAAAGCGCTGTTACGGTATCCATTTGTGCATCATCATCTACCCAAATGGGTTCACCAACTGCATTCATGATCATTTCTGCTAATTGACATTGTTGTTTATTCGCATGTGCATTCGCTAACATGCCGACAGCGGCCGTACGCAACATCGCTGGCGTATTCGGCATTACTCTAACAATCGGCGTATCGGCGCCTAACCATTTTTCTAATAATTGCAACGGAATACCGGCTGCTGTAGAAATAGTAAAACTTTGTTGGGCATGGATCGGATCACGCAACTCCAAAACAATATCTTTAATTTTTTGCGGTTTTACCATAATGATCACCACATCGGTATTTTTTACTGCCAAGTGATTATCAGTCGTTACTTCAACACCATATTTATTACGCAATGTTGTTAATTCAGCGGATGTTTTGCGCGTCGCCCAAATGTGTTTCGCAGGAAAACCATGCTCTATCAAACCACCAATTAAACTTGTGCCTAAATGACCTGCACCGATAATTGCTATGCGGATATTATTCATCATAAATGCGTTCTCCAAAAATTGCCGTGCCGACTCTTACGATTGTCGCACCTTCTGCTATGGCTGCCGCTATATCATTCGTCATTCCCATTGATAATGTATCTAAATTAAAATCTTGTAAATTTAATGCTTGTTGTACTAAATATAATTTTCGATAAGGCTGACGTTGTTGCGTGAAATCGTGATTTATTTTAGGAATTGTCATTAGACCACGCAAGTTTAATTTTGGCAATGCTTTTATGTGTTGCGCTAAAGGGATCAACTCTGCTAAATGAATGCCTGCTTTACTTGCTTCTTCGCTAACATTTACTTGAATACAAATATTTAATGGTGGCATATTATCAGGACGATAGTGATCAAGCTGTTGCGCCGCTTTTAACGATGCGACACTATGCACCCAAGTAAAATGCTTGGCAATATCGCGAATTTTATTACTTTGTATTCTCCCAATAAAATGCCATTCAAGTTGTTGCTGTGACAATTCTTGTATTTTGCGTATTGCTTCTTGCACATAGCTTTCAGCAAAACAAGTTTGCCCCACGGCAATTGCTTGTTTTATTTTTTCTGTGGGGTGGGTTTTACTAACCGCTAACAACTTGATATGATCAGGATCACGTTGATATTGTTTAGCAAGCACTTTAATGTGTTGGCGTAATTCTAATAAATTCTTTTTAATATCAATCATATTTGTTGGAGAACTCAAATTATATGGACATTACCCAATTGCTTACTCATTGTGTTAATCACCATGCTTCCGATCTGCATCTTTCCACTGGTATGCCTCCAATAATGCGTGTTGATGGTGATCTGCAACGGCTAGATTTTCCTATCCTCGATAAAGCGACTACTCAGGAATTATTGTACGCCATTATGAATGTTACACAACAAAAAAAATTTATTAGCGACCTTGCGATTGATTTTTCTTTTACCGTCGCTGAGCTTGCACGCTTTCGTGCGAATGTTTTTAATCATCAGCGAGGCATGGCTGGTGCTTTACGCCCGATCCCTAATCAAATTCAGTCATTAGCTGAGCTTAACTTACCAAGAATTTTTAGCGAATTCGCGCAATTAACGCATGGTTTAGTATTGATAACAGGGCCTACTGGCTCAGGTAAAAGTACCACATTAGCGGCTATCGTTGATCATATAAATACGACTCGTCAACAACATATTATTACGATTGAAGATCCTCTTGAATTTATTCATGACAGCAAACAATGTGTTATTCATCAACGCGAAGTTGGCCGTGACACACTTAGTTTTAATGCAGCTTTGCGCGCAGCGTTACGTGAAGATCCAGACATTATTTTATTAGGTGAATTACGTGATTTAACCACGATTCGTTTAGCATTGACTGCTGCTGAAACTGGGCATTTAGTTTTTGCAACGTTACATACTTCATCAGCAGCAACTACAATTAATCGGATCATTGATGTGTTTCCAGGTGAAGAACAACATTTAGTACGCTCAATGTTATCATTATCCTTACAAGCCGTTGTCTCACAACGATTAATTAAACGCAAAGAAAATGGTGGGCGCTGCGCTGTTCATGAAATTATGATCTGCACACCTGCGATCCGTAATTTAATTCGTGAAGCTAAAGTAGCACAGATTTACTCGGCTATACAAACTGGCGGTGCTCATGGCATGCAAACGATGGAACAAGCGCTTCAGATGACAAGTTAAAAATGATCTATATCACCCGCTAATGAAGACACGAAATTCTTAAATCCGTCATTGCGAGGAGTACAACGACGAAGCAATCCAGAACTGGATCCCGTGGTCAAGCCTCGCAGCCTAATTCTTCACATGATTTTAAATATTCATTAACTGATCCTATAAATTCTTTTTCAAGTTTAGCAACTGTTGTAGCTTCATAGGTAACGAGATCATTAACATATAATAACTTACCATAAAGACATTTGTCCTCAGGGCTTGCCTCAATTGCATGATTGTCGTTAACCAAAATAAAGAACATCTTGACATACAATATCAACACGATATAGTCAGGCGTATATAATTTTTAAAGCTGGAGCTGTCAACATGAAATTAGATCTTTATCAAATAGATGCTTTTGCTCATCGCTTGTTTGCTGGAAATCCTGCTGCCGTTTGTCCATTAACAAAATTTTTGCCTGATGAAACCATGCAGGCTATTGCCAATGAAAATAATTTATCTGAAACAGCTTTTTTTGTAAAAAATAATGGTGCATATCAAATTAGATGGTTCACTCCTATAAATGAAGTTGATTTGTGTGGTCACGCCACTTTAGCTTCCGCATTTGTTATTTTTAACTATTTAGATCCCGATGCTAAAAACATTCAGTTTGAATCAAACAGTGGTCCATTATATGTAACAAAATTAAATGATGGTCGCATTCAACTTGATTTTCCTGCGATTAATGTTGAAAAAATTGAACCACTGCCTGATTTAGTTGATGCTTTAGGAGTTGCTCCTCTAGCGATGTATTCATCAATCCAAGATTATTTAGTTATTTATAACAACGAACAACAAATCACATCAATGTCACCTGATCTGAATAAATTACTTAAACTTGATCTCAGAGGTGTTATTGTTAGCTGTCGTTCAAACAATGAATTTGACTTTGTATCACGATTCTTTGTGCCTAAATGTGGTATTCCAGAAGATCCTGCAACCGGCTCTACGCATTGTATGTTAGCACCTTATTGGGCTCGTGAGCTTGGTAAAACAACATTAAACGCTAGACAATTATCAAAGCGTGGTGGGGAATTCTTTTGTGAAGTGCATAAAGATAGAGTATACCTCGCCGGCAATGTCTTTCTTTATATGAAAGGTGAAATAACGTTTTAGCCTGAAACTAGCACTTATTACATTAGTGTTATCGATTTAATTATTAAACAATTCCTTATCAAGCAGAACTTTTATTACATAAGTATATGAAAAATAAGATTTTTTTGCAGATCTGAAAAATAAGTGACAGAACGTATTCGCTCACGAAAAACCCATTTTTGACAATTTTTTTAACACTTGTATAATATGCCATAAGAAATTCAGATAATGACTCGATTTTCGAGAGATTAAGAGGAGACAGCATTATGCCTTTTACCAGTAAACGTCATACCAGACATGACAAAGAACAAGCATCACTTCAATTAATTCAAGATCATAAAGCACTTCATAAGGCCTTGCCTGCAAAAGAAAAATATTGGCAAACTTTTTGTAGGCAACTTACAGATCAAAAATTTAGGCCAAATTACCATAGGATAGGTTGGTTTCAACGGTGGAACGAGAGCATCGATGAAACGATTGTTTACAATCCTGCAACCGGTAAAGAAGAAACCAAGGATCGAAGTCAAAAACGATCTAGGCCAAAAGGCAAGTATATCAAAAAAACCGATTCGTCATTGTTCCCCAAGGATGCTAAAGGTAGAGTCTTCAAAGGTTCGCGTGAAGAAAATCGTATTGCTGGTTTCCTTTTTAGTATTGATGAAGTTGATCAAAGAAAGCTTGCTGAACACAAATATGTTTTTCTGGATGGTGGTATGCATGATCGTGACTTTGGCAATTTTATGGGAACAAATAATCGTCGAAATTGGATAGGTAAACACAGTCATTATCAAGTGTATAAGGTCCGCAGTAAAACCGTTGAGAAGGTCAAAGAATATAACAATGCACAAAGAGATCAGGAAGAATGGCCGCAAAACCAACTCATGGTTTGCCCTAGCGCTGCTGCAATCAAAGCCATCACTGTTGTGCCACCTATTGGCAATGAGAAAAAACCGATAAGTCACTCTGGTTATTACACTGATCGCAATGCCGCCATAAAAGCATATGCAAGCGACCGCCTTCATGCCATACGCAAAATGCAATTGGCATCCAAACTTTTAAGCGTTGACGAGGAAGGATTACCCATTTTGATTTTGCCTCGTAAGCTTTATTATAGAAAAGGATATCCTTATACCGAAGAAACTAACGTTGAAGTTTATGATCCAATAATGCAATACACCGATATAATTGAAAATAAAAAATCGGCTAAAAAAATGAAAATTGATATCGAAGCAGTCAAACAAAGTGTTATTGACATGCTGCATGATACAAACCCAAAAGCAAAAATACTTAAAAATGATGATGACCAAAAATTATGGGATTTCGCGAAACTTCTTATTAAACATAATGAAAAAGAACTCTTTCAAGAGCTGTTACAACAAGGTAAACACCATGGTTTCACTGCCCATCAATGGTGTGCCAAAAAATCTTACAGCTCCGGGGAGAACAAGTTTTTAATCCATTGGGCAGCAGAGCAAGGCCGAGCTGAGATTTTAACAATGTTACTGCAAGACTCTAATGCATCTTACAAAGAAGATATCCTAGAAGCACTAGAACTTGCTTTTAAAAATAAGCATTATGCCTGTGTTCAAACAATTTTGACTGATGGGCGTTCATACTTGAGTAAAGAAGCCGTTTCCTTTGCTCATGACAAAGCTTTAAAACACAATAAACCAGATTTAGTCCATTTATTAGTAACTAATTATGCCGAACACTTAAACAATAAAACGGCTCTCAACGAAAAGTTAGATTCCATTAATACGACAAAAAAATCTCACTTTCTCAATGAAGCTATGAGACGACGCGATGATGTACTTGTCAAAGAATTAATTTCACAAAACGCTGGTCTCAATACAAAAGATTCTAAAGGTTTCACACCAATGGCGTATGCCATTCGAGAACGTTTGTTTACGTATGTTGATCTCATGATAGCGCAAAAAGGAGCATTGTCTGAAAAAGTCCTGCAAGATTCACTGATAGCCTTGCTGGAAATTCACAAAGATGAGTGTGCAATACAATGCGCTATAAAATTATTACAACAACATGAATTTTCAGTTAATGACTTAATCATCAAACTAGGAACTGGTAAGGAAGAAAGCTTGTTACATTTTGCTGCTCGCATCGGTAATGCTAGATTAGCGGAATTATTAATTGATGAGCGCCACAATAAAGCAACTACGGAGCAAGATAAGGAAAATGCTAATGATGATGGTGATACGGATAGTCTTGAAGTAGACACATCATCGTCTGCTGCAGCAACCGATACCATTCCTTACGCTGAACTGCTCCAAATCGCACTAAAAGAAAAGAGCCCTGGCTTTATGCACTGGGCCATTCAAAAACAAGCCGATAATGCTTCTTCTTATAATAATAAAGAGTTAGACGTAGCTTTAAAAACATTAGCTAGTACTTTACAACAAAAATCTAACGGCACAAACAGTACTGGCCTTCAAGATATAATAAGGATATTGAAATCGTTTGATAGCAAAGGCACTAAAGCAAAAAAACAAAGTATCCTTACAAATAAACAAGCGATTATCAAGATCCGCCAAATAGCCAAAGATCGTTTAATTAAGGGTAGTCAATTCTCATTATGGTATCGAACGTCCAATATTATTGGAAAAGGACGTCATGATAATGTACAAAAATTATATGAAAAAATTGCAACTACCAATTGGGCCGATGAAAATGCTCGCAACGATTTAGTGGAATTCGCAAATAAAAATACATTTACACATAAAGTCCACCGCGAGAACTCAGCGAACTCTACAAAAAAAGTAAAGCAAACAACATTTAAGGTAGGATAAAGTAAAACCGATATTTTATTTATAATGTCGGGCCAGCGTTGATAATGTCTTGCGAAACGTTAAACTTTTTGAAGTTATTAACGAATTGTTCGATCAACGCTTTCTCCTGCGCTACACAGTCAGCGGCATGTTGCCACGTATTTTGTGGATTCAATAATTTAGGATCAACACCCTCTACTGACTTCGGCACTCGCAGATTAAATCCAGTTAAAGTTTCTGTGGCGCTATCGCGTAACTTACCTGAGAGAATGGCACGGACAATCGCACGCGTTGTTGGAATGGCAAAGCGCGTGCCGCCTTTACCATAAGCGCCGCCCGTCCAGCCCGTATTCACTAAATAAACTTGTGCTTTGGTTTCAGCGATACGTTTCATTAATAAATCGGCATACACTTGTGCCGGACGCGGGAAAAACGGTGCACCAAAACATGTGCTAAAAGTAGATTTAATGCCTGCACTGCTACCCACTTCCGTGCTACCAACTAATGCTGTGTAACCACTTAAAAAATGATACGCTGCTTGTTCTGTCGTTAGCAACGATACTGGTGGCAACACGCCGCAAAGATCACACGTTAAAAACAATACCGCTTGCGGATGGCCCGCAAGATTTTCTGCAACTCGTAATGGGATATGCTCACGTGGATATGCTGCACGGGTGTTTTGGGTTAACGAAGGATCGGCAAACTGTGGCAATTTAGTTTCTGGATCTAATACCACATTTTCCATGATGGCGCCGAAACGGATCGCATTCCAAATCACTGGTTCACGCTCATGTGATAAATCGATACATTTAGCGTAACAACCGCCTTCAAAGTTAAATACACCACGAGAACTCCAACCATGTTCATCATCACCAATTAAATACCGATCAGGATCGGCAGATAAGGTTGTTTTCCCGGTGCCTGACAATCCAAAAAATAATGCAACATCACCAGCTTTACCAACATTAGCCGCACAATGCATAGGTAACACGTCATGTTCTGGGAGGATAAAATTCAAGGCTGAAAACATGGCTTTTTTCATCTCGCCAGCATAGCGCATGCCTGCTAGAAGAACTTTTTTCTCGGTTAAATTTAGCAGCACAACACCATCACTATTGGTGCCATCGTGTTGCGGATCAGGAATAAAACTCGGGACATTGATAATCGTCCACGGCTCTTTATCTTCAGCATAATCATCTTGCGGGCGAATAAATAAATTCCTACCAAATAAATTTTGCCATGCCGTTTCAGTGATCATTTTTATGGGTAGAAAAAATTCATGATCAGCGCCAACGCGTAAATGAGAGATGAAATGATCGCGTTGCTGAATATAAGTTGTCGCACGATGCCATAAATTATCAAATTGTTCTTGAGTGAATGGCTGATTGACCGTTCCCCAATCAATTGTATCCGCTGTATTAGCATCTTTGACTATAAAGCGGTCTTTAGGCGAACGACCGGTTCGCTTGCCCGTTTTAACAGTTAAAGCACCATTCGCGCTTAACTTACCTTCTTTGCGTAAAATCGCTAATTCGACTAATTCAGCAGACGATAAATCTTTATATATCATAGGGTTATGTCCAGATTGATAAATTTGCTTAGATACCGGCTCCGTAATCTCCACCATTTGCTAAACCTCCGCTTGCATGGTAGCCGTATATTATGCCATTTTTGCACAAAATAGTAGTCTTTTTACTTGCCACTTCGTTGATCTACAGTGATACTTATAATATGGACAGTATTACATCATTACAAAGCAAGTTTCTCATTGCGATGCCGCATTTGCTTGATCCGAATTTTTTCCATTCGGTAACTTTGATCTGTGAGCATAATCAAAATGGTAGTTTGGGGTTTTTGATCAACCGCCCTTTAGGGATCATGCTTGCTGATGTATTCGCACAAATGTCGATAACTTCTAACTTCACTGATATTAATCAACAACCTGTACTTGCTGGTGGGCCTTTACAAATTCAACAAGGTTTTGTGATCCACCGAACTCCGGGAGTGTGGCAATCAAGTCTTAATGTCGGTGAAAACATAAACATTACTACCTCTCGTGACATTCTCACCGCAATGGCATCAAAACAAGGCCCTGAACAAAACATCGTCCTGTTAGGATATTCTTGCTGGGGCGCGGGGCAATTAGAAAAAGAAATTACCGAAAACACTTGGCTAATAGCGCCTGCCGATGTCAAAATTCTTTTTGACTTGCCTATAGAAGAACGCTGGCAAGCAGCAGCAGCATCGATCGGAGTAGATATGTCAAAAGTGACATCACAAACGGGGCACGCTTAATCTTGAAAACTGTTCTTGGGTTTGATTTTGGCATGAAACGAATTGGCGTTGCCGTTGGTCAACCGCTGACGGGAATAGCTAATCCATTAACTGTCATCAATGCACAACAGGGTGCGCCTGATTGGACGCTCATCGGTAAATTAATCAAAGAATGGCAACCATCAACTCTAATTGTTGGCATTCCGTATAACATGGATGGGACTTCACAAAAAATTACTATTGCAGCGCAAAAGTTTGCCCGCGAGCTTGAAAACCACTTTGATTTACCCGTGCATGGCATGGATGAACGTTTAACGACGCGAGCAGCTTATGATTATCTTCACGAAACTGAAACCAGTGGCACTAAAAGCAAACGTCATCGAAAACGCCGTGATAATATCGATAGTATTGCTGCCAAAATTATTCTAGAAAGCTGGTTTGCAAAACAGCCTACACAATCCTAATCTTCTCGCTCTATTGATATCCATCAAAAAAGATGCCATCCTTGCGGCATATTTGGAAAATAACTAAGGAATAATAATAATGCTTCGTAATACCATACTTACATTAACGAGTTTTATCTTCTTAATGTTAACAAGCTTACCTTGTTTTGCTTATATTGAAGACAGTGTATATTTCGGTGGCGGGGTTGGTTACACACGGGCTTTTATTGATGAAGATGATACTATTCCGCGTGCGAGTGATATTGATGACAGTGATGTTGGTTACAAGTTTTTATTTGGCTATCAATTTAGTCAAAATTGGGCTGTTGAATTAGATTATTTTAATTTAAACGACATAGATTATGATTTTGACTTTCCTAAAAGTACTAAATCCGTGCGCACTCAGATAGGCACTTTAGATATTGTCGGTATTTTACCTTTGTCGGATCGAATTTCGGGTTATTTAAAACTTGGTATCGCGCAAACATTTATCGATCGTGATCGCGATCTGCGATTCCGCAGTAGTGATCGGATCTCTAGCGAATTCACCGGCATTTATGCTGTTGGCTTACGTTACAATTTCACCCCTGGCTGGGGAATCGCCATTGATTATGATCAACTCTTTAGCGAACCGCATAATTTGCTAGTCGCTCTGACATTATCATATTACTTCAATGCTTTACCATGAAGGAATTAGCTAAGTTTTTTTCTATTCGTAATGTATATTTTCTGTTATTTGCATTATGTTTATTGATATTTTGCATTGCGATCTATTTACAAGTCGTGCATTCTCTTCAGCCTTGTCCATTGTGTATTATTCAACGCATTTTTTTCATTGTCATTGGTTTTGTTAGCCTCATTGCTGCTCTGCATAACCCTTATAGCAGGTTAGTACAACAAATTTATGGCTATGTGATCTTAGTGCTCGCAGTTTTAGGTTTAGCTATCGCTAGTCGACAATTGTGGATCCAATATGCGCCTGGTGATCAAATTCATGCTTGTGGTGCTGATCTAATTTATCTATTACAAAACTTACCTTTACATGAATCGATTAAATTGATTTTCAAAGGCACGGGTGAATGCCAACACGTGGGGCCACGGATCTTCTTGTTAACTATTGTTGAATGGTCATTTGTTTTCTTTGTTATTCTTATCGCTATTGCTAGCGTGCAAATTATTCGCGCGCGCAAACCTCGGTGGAAATAATATCAATGGAACAGCCATTTGGTATTGTCATTGCAAGGAGTGCAACTTGTACCGTCATTGCGAGGAGTGCAACTTATATCGTCATTGCGAGGAGTGCAACTTATATCGTCATTGCGAGGAGTGCAACGACGAAGCAATCCAGATCAAACAAGCTTGATTATAATTCCGCGAGCAACTGTTTTACCGGCTCAGAATTTAATATACCGTGATCCACCGCCAAACAACACATCATTTCAGTTTTATCTAATAGTGCATTAATAATCAATGAATCTTCATCGATATATTTCGTGCGACCTCGATAATCGACAACTTTAATTCGATCTTTACTTAAATAGGAATGGTGTGGTGGATTCAACACAGCTAATTGCCAAGCGTGAATATCATGTTTATGACTTTCTAGAATTTCGGCGACTCGTTGTTTAACTTTATCATGTTGTTCTTGCTTTAATGAAAACACCCGTGGCAATTTACGAGATTCTAAACGTTTCGCAATATCCACACACACATGTACATGATCGGTATTTGCTAGTGCACGAATTAAATTATAAACATCGTAATCACATAATTGCTTATATAAATAAAAATTGTTTTTAATAAATGTTGTTTTTAATGCGTCATCGGCAAATACGCGACTCTTATCATTAAATATGCGTACCTGTTCGAGGAATTTTCCTATTGGTAGGGTTTTTAAGCCTTTAAATCGCGTCGACTGGGTTAACACATCTGATAAATGCAGCAGGAATTCTTTTAATAAATGTTCCGCCGCATATTTTTTATAATGATAATAGATATTACGGATCATTAAACGCCGCGCTACTAAATAATTTTCGACAACTCCAACCGCTTTATAATTTATACCTAAACGATTTACACCATCATCATCGATCACGGCTAAACAATGTAATAACCAACGATAATCAAATTCACCGTATTTAACCCCACAAAAATGACTATCTCGCAATAAATAATCGATCCTATCTGCATCGAGTTGTGACGAAACAATATCTGCAAGTAATTGCTTATCGGTAGGCTCATGCATGATAAGTTTATTAATTGTATTTAAGTTATTTTCACATATCGGCAATGACTTATTTTTTTTATTATAACGATATAAAAAATCTTCATCGTAAAATTCACGGAAAAAATACGGTGTCCAATTTTCATGGCGAATGGCTGCATGCTCATAAATTTCTTCAAATGCATGCGAAAAAGGCCCATGTCCAATGTCATGCAGCAAAGCTGCGATAACCACTGTCTGCATGTCAACTGCACTAGTACCTAAACGACTTGCAATTTGTTTGGCTACATAACAACAGCCAAGGCTATGATTAAAGCGCGTGTGAACAGCACCTGGAAAAATTAAATCGGCGAACCCTAATTGCTTAATATGGCGTAAACGTTGAAAGACAGGGTGATCAATAAATGGTTTTAGCCAAGCGATTTCTTCGGTTGTAAATTGCATTGCCCCATGAATGGGATCATTAATGACATGGTAAGTATCAATTGCCACACTTCATCCTTTAATAGCTTTGTTTTGTGTCATTGCAAATATTGTTGCTAACTTAATTGCAATTTTACTGAACTGCTTTTCTAATGTCCATGAAATTTGGGCCTGCCATATAATTTCTTATAAATCAATAGGTTATGTGTATCGTTAGGATTGGCATTGTCTAGTAAACTTTCCTCGTTCCACGTGGAACATACTGTTTGCCACATTATCGATTAAATCAGCAAAATTATCCTTGCTTAATGATGTTAAAAACACTTGGCTATTAATTTGCTGCAAGACTTTATACATATTCTGCAAATGATGGCTATCTAACTCAGCTGGTAAATCATCAATGAGATAAATACACTGCTTTTCCGCCATATTATAAAGAAGCTTTCCTTGCGCTAGCTTTAACGCACACACCAACAGCTTTTGTTGGCCGCGAGACAATTCATCATGCACAGGTACTTTATTCACTTTGAAGTTCAGATCAGCACGCTGTGGACCATGCTGTGAATAACCAACTTTTACATCAGCATTTATGGATTGAGCCAATACCTCGAGTAGATCACGTTCACGGTCCCAGCCCCGACGGTATTGGATATCAAGCTCATCTATTGCCAACAAATCTGCAAAAATTTCTCGAAATAGCGGTATTAAACGCTCAACATAATTTTGGCGATAGCGATCAATCTGCCCTGCGAGTTCAACATATTCATTATCCCAGATCTGTATCTGATCGATATTCGCTGCTATACGCAACGCCGCATTACGCTGTTTTAGTAAGCGCTGAAATCGCTGCCAGATTGAAAAATACCGATGTTCCACATGGAACATTCCCCAATCGAGAAATTGGCGCCGGAATTTAGGACCTGAATCTAATAAAGTATAACTTTGAGGATTAATCAGCTGGATCGGGAGTAATTTTGCGAGCTCAGCAATGCTAGGCACCGTCTCTCCAGATAAGCGCATAATCGTCTGACCGCTTCGATCGCGCAAAATGCCAATAGGGCGTTCCGAATCCATATCACACGCTTCACCGTATAAAGTTAATTGATCGGCATCATGACGAATAATACGCTTGCCTAGATGAGTCCTAAACGAACGTCCATGACCAAACATGTAAATCGCTTCTAACAAGCTAGTTTTACCGCTGCCATTATCACCATAAATCAAATTAAACTCACTATTAGGTGAGAATTCTACAATTTCTAAATTGCGAAAATCGGTGATCTTTACTTTTTTAAGCTTCATTATGTAACTTTCACTCAAGAACCTTAATTCACAGAGATGATGTCATCTTATTTCCCAAATTAATTTATCCTGTGGAATAAGAATTCTCCACCTGGTGCGATACAAGAGATCAATTAATAAATATAATGACCATAAAAGAACAGTAACTTGCTGATTTTGCTGAATATTTTCGCTTACAGCCGCATCGGCATCACCACATATTTACAACTGTGATCTTCTTCTACAGCACTTTCTAGTAAAACACTACTCGTTGGATCAGAGAAGGTCAACTTGACATCACCTGTTGGTACGCTTGACAAAACATCAAGCAAATAGCTCACATTAAAACCAATATCTAATTCCTCGCCGATATATTCCAGTTTACATTCTTCTTCTGCTTCTTCTTGCTCAGGATTATTTGCTGATAATATTAATAAATTTTCGCGTAATTGAACCCGCACACCACGATATTTCTCATTGGCGAGTATTGCTACACGCGATAACATTTGTTTTAAACTATCACGATTTAAGGTAATAACTTTATCACCATTTTTCGGAATAACACGATCATAATCAGGAAATTGGCCATCGATTAACTTAGAAATAAGTTTATAGTCAGCAGATTCGACACAAATATGATTCTGCCCGAGTGATACGGTAACTTTGTCATCACTCTGACCGAGTAATTTTAATAATTCTAAAACACCTTTACGCGGAATAATAACTCGTAATAACTCATCATTTGCCGCTTGTTGAGCTAAGCTAGTCCATGCTAGGCGGTGACCGTTAGTCGCGACTGAATTAAGATAACCATTGTTAATTTCCAGTAACAAACCATTTAAATAATAACGCACATCCTGTTGCGCCATACAAAAATGCGTGCGATCGAGTAAGAAACGAAAATCACATTCCGGAATTAAAAATTCAGCGGTATTTTGACTAATTTCAACGTTAGGAAATTCATCTGCTGGTAACGTTGCTAACGAAAATCGGCTGCGCGCAGCAGATACGTTAACTTTATTATTATTAATGGTGATAGTGATCGCTTCTGCGTCTGGCAAATTACGACAAATATCGATTAGCTTTCTAGCGGGGATCGTGATTTTCCCTGGTGTTGCTGGCGCAGATAATGCTATTCGTGCAATTAACTCAACTTCTAAATCAGTCGCGGTGATTGTTAACGTTTGATCTTTAACAACAAACAAAGCATTCGCCAGCACTGCCAAAGTTTGTTTTTTTTCCACAATCCCTGCGATTAGCTGTAGTGGCTTCAATAAAGTTTCACGTTCAATGGTAAGTTTCATGATTCATCCTATCATGTGGTAAGAATACGAAGCAAATTATGATGATCTTCTTCAAGATCAGAATTTGCTTGCCGTAATTGCGAAATTGTCCGACACGCATGTAGCACCGTTGTATGATCGCGCCCCCCAAAAGCATCACCAATCTCTGGCAAACTATGATTTGTCAGCTCTTTAGCTAATGCCATTGCCATTTGCCGTGGCCGGGTAACCGAACGACTACGTCGTTTCGACAACAGATCGGCAACTTTAATTTTATAATATTCTGCTACTGTTTTTTGAATGTTTTCAATCGTTACTAACTTATCTTGTAAAGAAATTAAATCTTTAAGCGCTTCTTTAGTAAATTCTAAGGTGATTGGCTTGCCAGTAAATTGTGCATTAGCAATAACGCGTTTTAACGCGCCTTCTAACTCACGCACATTAGAACGAATGCGTTTACCAATAAAAAAAGCGACTTCATACGGCAAATCTAGTTTTGCTTGCTCAGCTTTATTCATTAAAATGGCAACGCGAGTTTCTAATTCAGGCGGTTCAATCGCTACTGTTAATCCCCAACCAAAACGCGAACGTAATCTTTCTTCAACACCATCAATTTCTTTATGAAAACGATCACAGGTTAAAATAATTTGTTGTTGGCTTTCAAATAAAGCATTAAACGTATGAAATAATTCTTCTTGCGAACGGCCTTTGCCAGCGAAAAATTGTATATCATCGATTAACAACGCATCGACAGAACGATAATAGCGTTTAAATGTCTCCATCGTATTAGTTTGCAATGCTCGCACCATATCTGCGACAAACCGTTCTGAATGCAGATATAAAACTTTTGCGCCCGCTTTATTATTTACAATTAAATTACCCACAGCATGCATTAAATGGGTTTTCCCAAGGCCGACACCACCATAAAGAAATAATGGGTTATAAGCATCACCAGGATTTTTACCGACTTGCATACAAGCTGCGCGCGCTAATTGATTTGATTTACCTTCAACAAAATTATCAAAAGTGAATTTACGATTTAAGTTGCTATGATGCACCACGGCGTTGGTGGATTTTTCAGTACGTGGTGACTGTAGTATTGTTGCTGGTTTTGGCGTCGTCGTGGAAGCAACCGATATAGCTTCTTGTTTTGAGCCAACTTCTAGAAAAACTTTGGCATTAGCGATCAAATCTGCAAATAATTCTTTGATCCGTTGTAAATAGTGCTGATTAATCCAATCTAGCACGAAGCGATTGGGGGCTAACAAATATAAGCTATCGCCGCGCACTTCCATCTGTAGCGGTCTTATCCAAGTATTGAATTGTTGGCTGGAAATTTCATTTTGTAACCGTTCTAAACACTTTTTCCAGGCAGCCATGCTCACAAATTTTCCCTCCACATGTTTTTCACATTAAGCCAACATCATAACCAATTGATAATTATGGATTTTTCTGACTTATCCACAAAAAAGTTCACGGTTTTTGGCGAGGCCTAGATTATACACGTCTCTTTACATTTGTTTAGCATTTTTAAAAATTTTTTTCGTCAAATTGTCTTTTTATCCAAATACTGTGTTGAAGTGGACAAAAATTCTAATTTGACGGCCACCCTAAATTAAGTCTCGTAATATATTTGACAAACAAACAAAAATTCTAATAAAATGCGTAAATTTTCTACCAATGAAATACGAGTAAAGCAATGAAAAGACCATATCAACCAAGCAAAGTGAAACGCAAGCGAACTCATGGCTTTAGAAAGCGCATGGCGACTAAAAATGGGCGCAGAGTCATTAGAAATCGTCGTCGCAAAGGCCGTAAACGCCTTGCCGTATAACGAATTTTCCTTTCCTCGACAATCGCGTCTGCTCACAGCAAGTGATTATCAACGAGTATTTAAACAAGGAAATAAGTTAGTCGGACGCTATAGCGTAATGATATATGCTCCGAACACAATGAATAAAGCACGCTTAGGTTTGGCGATTGCGAAAAAAAAAATCGCTAAAGCTAACGCGAGGAATTTAGTAAAACGGATTATTCGAGAAAGTTTTCGCTTAGCTCAGCATAACTTACCGAATATCGACATTGTGGTACTTGCCCGCAATGGCATTACTAAACTGGATAAAACTCAATTACGACATTATTTTGATACACAGTGGCAAAAATTACAGAACTCCCAAAATATTTCAGTATCGCGTTAATAACGTGTTATAGCATATTCATTAGTCGGTTTTTCGGACCAAACTGTCGCTATCATCCAACGTGTTCCACTTACACTAAAACAGCTATCAAGCGATATGGCTTCTTCATTGGTATTTGGTTAGGTTGTCGGCGCTTGTTACGTTGTCATCCTTGGCATGAAGGCGGCTACGACCCTGTTCCTAACAAACATTAAAAGGTATAAATATGGCGGATTCAAAACGGTTTTTTTTATATATTGCGCTTGCTGCGGTGGCATTTTTATTATGGAATGCATGGCAAACCGATCATGTGCGCAAGCAAACTAAAGCGACAACCACCGCGCCTAAAACTGTAAAATCTGATCTTACTAATAATTCAACTCTGCCTTCAGCCCAAATTGCGGGAGCAACAACTGCTTCGACACCAGCTACATCGTCATCAGCAACGTCACCAGCACCAGCGCCATCGCTGGCACAAATACCTGCATCTCGAATTGTGAGCGTTAAAACCGATGTACTTAACGTAAAAATAGATACTTTAGGTGGCACTATTATTAAAGCAAGTTTGCCAGGCTATCCTACTACCTTAAAAACTCCGAATGATCCATTTGTCTTACTTAACAATAATCCAGCAACAAAATATATCGCGCAAAGTGGCATCATTGGCACCATTCCTCGCAAACGACCGATTCAATATACTGTCGCGCAACAAAATTATGAACTCAAAGACGGCCAAAAACAGGTTGTTGTTAAACTTAATTGGCGCAGCCCGCAAGGATTTTTAATCACTAAACAATTCACCTTTACGCGTGATAAATACGTTACTAAGGTTAAATTTATTTTAAATAACCATACCAACAAAGTTTGGGCTGGAAAAATTTACACTCAACTCACTCGCAAATGGCCGATACCGCGCCATCAACAAAGTTTATTACACGCCATGACAACCTTTACTGGTGCCGCAATTTCTACGCCGGAAAAACGTTATTCAAAATACAAATTTAAAAATTTAGCGAAAGACAACATCAGTAAAACCGGCCAGGGTGGCTGGGTAGCAATGCTGCAACAATACTTCCTAAGCGCTTGGATCCCTAACAAAGATCAAAACAATCATTTCTACAGCCATGTCACTAATGGTGATTTATATAGCGTGGGCGTTGTTGGCCCATTACTTAAACTCGCCCCCGGGCAAAGCCTTACCAATCAAGCACAATTATATATGGGCCCAGAAATTACTAGCCGGCTTAAAGCTATTGCTCCTGGGTTGGATTTGACGATTGATTATGGCTGGTTGTGGTTTATTTCTATTTTAATCTTTTGGTTACTAAAACATATTCACGATGTTATTGGCAATTGGGGTTGGTCAATTATTTTAGTAACGGTTTTCATAAAAGCCTTATTCTATAAACTATCGGATATGAGCTACACTTCCATGGCACGAATGCGTAAGCTGCAGCCGAAGCTTGAAGCCTTGAAAAAACGCTTCGGTGACGATAAACAAGGCTTTAGTAAAGCGATGATGGAACTCTATCGCAAAGAAAAAGCCAATCCATTAGGTGGCTGCTTACCCGTCTTGGTGCAAATTCCGGTATTTATCGCATTATATTGGGTACTAATCGAAAGCGTACAATTACGTCAAGCACCGTTTATGTTTTGGATCCATGATCTTTCACAACCGGATCCTTATTACGTTTTACCGATCATTATGGGCATAACGATGTTTGTGCAACAAAAATTAAGCCCCACGCCACCTGATCCCATGCAAGCTAAAATTATGTTAGCCTTACCGGTGGTATTTACTATTTTATTCTTACATTTTCCATCAGGATTAATGTTATATTGGATTGCGAATAATAGCTTATCCATATTGCAGCAATGGTACATCATGCGCAAAATTGACAAGCAATCAGCAACTTCAGCAAAACGTATAAAGCGTAAGTGATCACAACAACGGACATTAACACATGGATGTAGTGCACATTATCATTCTGTTAGCGGCCGGCGTATTCGCCGGCTTCTCTGCCGGTTTATTCGGAATTGGCGGCGGTGTTGTATTAGTGCCGACTTTTTTGGCCATCTTGCCTTTCTTTGGTGCCAGCCCCAGCGTTGTTATGCATTGTGCCGTCGGCACCTCACTTGCACTTATTATTCCTGGCGGGATCACTTCAACCCGCAAACAATATCAAATGGGCAAACTAGATCCGCAAGTTTTCAAAGGTTGGATCCCATTTATTATAATCGGCATTATCATCGGTTCTGTACTCATGCGTTTTGTGTCCACTGGATTTCTCAAGATATTTTTCACTGTTTATTTATTTATTTGTTTAGTTATTGTTATTTACAAAAAAGAAGTAACGCAACCAACTGAAAGTTATCCTAAAGGATGGACCAAACGCATTGGCGGCATCATCATTGGTAGTTCTTCAATTTTATTAGGCACAGGAGGAGGAACGTTTACTGTACCTTTTTATAAAATGTTTAATTACCCCTTAAAAAAAGCTATTGCTTTATCAACAGCAACTGCTTTAGTTACTGGAATTGGCGGTGCGATTAGTTCTGTGATCAACGGTTGGGATGTAGCGAATTTACCACGATATTCTTTTGGTTATGTTAATTTGCTTGCATTTATTATCATTACTCCCATTGTTATGTTCGTCTCGCCCTTAGGATCAAAAACTGCGAACATTATTCGAAAAGAAATATTGAAATGGGTGTATGTTGCATTTCTATTAATGATAGTCTCTTATATGACGTATACCTTAGTCTAAGCTGTTATTATTCATTAGATAAAGCACTAAGAAAAGCTGCAAAAAAGATGAATGTGCCAGCGTTCTAATTACTTTATTCAAATCAAAAATTATTGTATACTTTTGGCCCATTTAATGCTGTCACTGAATTATGAAAACACCTACATCTACAGACACCATCGCAGCGATTGCTACCGCGCCAGGAAAAGGTGGTATTGGCATTATTCGAATTTCTGGGCCTGATACTCAGCAAATAGCCCAAGCTATGCTAGGCAGCATTCCTCAGCCACGAATTGCCGAATACCATACCTTCAAAGACGCTGATAATGAGACAATCGATGAAGGTATAGCATTATTGTTTCCTCAACCAAATTCGTTCACTGGAGAAGATGTGTTGGAGCTGCATGGCCATGGCGGCCCGGTGGTGCTTGATAGTTTGTTAGCGCAGATCCTCAAACAAGGTGCTCGGCTAGCTAAACCTGGAGAATTTTCCGAACGGGCATTTCTAAATGGCAAGCTTGACCTAGCGCAAGCAGAAGCCATTGCCGATCTTATTGATGCCAGCTCACAGCAAGCCGCTCGTTGTGCAATACGCTCATTACAAGGTGAATTTTCCAGAGAAATACAAAAGCTTACTCAACAAGTGATCGAACTGCGCTGTTATGTTGAAGCCGCGATTGATTTTCCAGAAGAAGAAATTGATTTTCTTAGTGATAGTCACATTACCACCGATCTAGCCAACATTATTTCGCAAGTGAATAACGTGTTAACAAGCGCACAACAAGGTGTAATTTTGCGTGAAGGTATTCATTTAGTGATCGCTGGCAAACCTAATGCCGGTAAATCGAGCTTACTTAATCGACTATGCGGTCGAGATAGTGCAATTGTCACCAATATCCCGGGTACCACTCGAGACATTTTGCGCGAAAATATCCATATTGATGGCATTCCTTTACACATTAGCGATACTGCTGGGCTTCGCGATGATCCAGAAATTATCGAACAAGAAGGCATTCGTCGAGCTTTAGAAGAAATAAAACAAGCTGATCACATTCTTTATCTGATCGATTGTGAAAAAGCCGAACTTCAAGAAAATGAGACTATCATTCATGATCTTGTGGCTAACTTAAGTGAAAATGCTGCTATCACGCTTATTCGCAATAAAATCGATTTGCTTGCCGAAAGCCCGAGTAAAACGATTATCAATAATCAAACGACGCTTTCACTCTCAGCCAAAACTGGTGCTGGCATCGATTTGTTACGCGAGCATCTTAAAACTCAGATCGGTTACAACACTCATTGCACAAGCCATTTCAGTGCTCGTCGTCGCCATTTAAATGCTTTGAATAAAGCTTTGCGCCATTTATCTCATGGGCAAACTCAGCTGCAGCAGCATCAAGCGGGTGAATTATTAGCAGAAGATCTGCGTTTATGTCAGCTTGCACTTAATGAAATTACTGGTGAATTTCATGCCGATGATTTATTAGGGCAAATATTTTCTCAATTCTGTATTGGTAAATAGTCATTATATTACTTGTTGATAAGTTTCTATCAATAAATGATTGAATTGCTTAGCATCGTTTTAACACCAAGTTATCGCTGGTTTGACATCAGTTATCCACAGTTTTTCAAAATCATAATATACTGATTTTAATAACATATAATACTTTATCCTCAGAAATCTGAAGACTAATAAACATAATTAAATATTTAATATAATAATTATTATTATGTAATTGTGGATTTCACGATTAAGCCGCTCTATTACATTGCTCAAAAAAACCTGTTTGCAACTGTAGGTTAAAAATGTTGTTTGCTTGGGGACAAAATTACAACTTAAACCACAAATTAAAATATTTAATTAATTATCTACAACTCACAAAGTTATAACCGGTCAATTATCCACAGCTTATAAAGGACTTAAATTATTGATTTTATTTTGTAAATATACACAATCCACAAAAAACGCTGGCCTAATAATAATAAATTATTTAAATATAATACTAATATTATTAGTGAAAACAGCGTATAATCGACAAATTTATTAACAGTTCAAATTGTAAATCACTGATCATGGATAATTATGACGTCATCATCGTTGGCGGCGGCCACGCTGGTACCGAAGCCGCTTTAGCTGCAGCTCGTTTAGGAGCAAGAACGTTGCTGTTGACTCACAACATCGATACTTTAGGACAAATGTCTTGTAACCCTGCTATCGGTGGGATCGGTAAAGGGCATCTTGTTAAAGAAATTGATGCGCTTGGTGGCGTCATGGCACGCGCTATTGATCAAGCAGGTATTCAATTTAGAATTTTAAATTCACGTAAAGGTCCTGCAGTGCGTGCAACCCGAGCGCAAGCTGATCGAAACTTATATAAACAAGTCATTCGTGGTTATTTAGAAAACCAACCGGATCTTACAATATTCCAACAAGCCGTTGACGATTTAATCGTAGAGCATCAACGTGTGAGCGGTGTGATCACCCAAATGGGATTAAAATTTTATGCGAAAACGGTCGTGTTAACTGTCGGTACGTTTTTAGGTGGCAAGATCCATATTGGTCAGAGTCATTATCGGGGTGGACGTGCAGGTGATCCACCATCAATTGCTTTAGCTGAACGTTTACGTGCGATGCCATTTCGAGTTGAACGCTTAAAAACAGGAACGCCGCCACGAATCGATAAACGCAGTATTGATTTTTCTAAGCTAGAATCGCAACCAGGTGATTTACCAACACCGGTATTTTCTTTTTTGGGTGATCCAGATCAACATCCTCAACAAGTGAATTGCCATATTACGTATACCAATAGTAAAACTCACGATATTATTCGTGAAGGGTTAGCTCATTCACCAATATATAACGGTAACATTGAAGGCATTGGGCCACGTTATTGCCCATCGATTGAAGATAAAATTGTGCGCTTTGCCGATCGAGATTCGCATCAAATCTTTGTAGAGCCTGAAGGGTTACATGCCAACGAAATTTATCCGAATGGCATTTCAACAAGTTTGTCATTTGCATGCCAAGTTGCATTCGTGCGCAGCATTGTTGGGTTTGAACATGCGCACATCACCCGCCCTGGTTACGCTATCGAATATGATTTTTTTGATCCACGTGATTTACAACCTAGCTTACAAACTAAATTTATCCACGGTTTATATTTTGCTGGTCAGATCAATGGTACAACAGGTTATGAAGAAGCAGCGGCCCAAGGTTTAATTGCAGGCTTAAATGCTGCTTTACAAGCCCAAGAACGCGATCCTTGGTATCCGCGGCGTGATGAAGCGTATATTGGTGTGTTAATCGATGATTTAATAACTCGTGGCACGCAAGAGCCTTATCGCATGTTCACCAGCCGAGCAGAATATCGATTATTGCTGCGCGAAGATAATGCTGATCTACGCTTAACTGAGATCGGCTATCAATTAGGGTTAGTTAACGAACAGCAATGGCAAGCATTTGTTACCAAGCGTGAAGCGATTGCGCAAGAGCAGCAACGCTTACAAAAAATTTGGATCAATCCTAATTCAGCATTAGGGCAACAATTGCAGCAAACCTTAAATAAATCGATTTCCAAAGATTATCGCGCATTGGATCTATTGCGCCGTCCTGATATCGATTATCAAACGTTAGTGGAGAATCCGAGCTTAGGACCCGGAGTAAATGATTTTAAAGTGGCGGAACAAGTTGAGATCCAAGCAAAGTATGCAGGTTATATTGAGCGTCAGGAAATGGAAATTCAGCGCCAACGACGCCACGAAGAAACAACCATCCCTGTCGATGTAGATTATGATCAAATTAAAGGCCTTTCGGCAGAAGTAAAAGAAAAATTAAACAAAGTACAACCAGCCACCATAGGCATGGCGATGCGAATTCCTGGGATCACCCCAGCAGCGATTTCTTTGGTTTTGGTTCATTTGAAAAAAATGGCATCACATGTTGTTTAGCAAGGACGATAAAGCATTATTAGAGCGCGAGATTAAACAACTTGGTATAACTTGCCAACTTGCTCAGCTCGAAACCCTTTTAAATTATTTACAATTAATAGTTAAATGGAATCGTGCTTATAATCTTACGGCGATCACCGCACCGCGAGCGATGATCATTCGCCACATACTCGATAGTTTAGCCATTTTGCCTTACCTTCGTGGCGATCGAGTATTAGATGTTGGTACGGGAGCGGGTTTGCCTGGCATACCGTTAGCCATCATGCAACCTAGCAAAGCATTTGTGTTGCTCGATAGTAATGGCAAAAAAACTCGCTTTTTAACTCAAGCAACGTTCGAATTAGCATTGCGCAATGTCATTGTAGTACAAGCGCGCATTGAAGCGTATAATTGTGCTGAAGAATTTGCTACGATAATTTGTCGAGCATTTAGTTCATTGCCAAACATTGTCACAACTATGCAACCGTTGTGCCAGCAAAAAGGCCAAATATTAGCAATGAAAGGCGCTTACCCAGATGATGAACTTAAACAATTGTCGACATCAATGAAAGTGGCGGTTAAAGCATTACAAGTACCAGGCCTGAATGAGCAACGACATTTGGTAATCATGGAAAAATAATAGAATTTGCAGAGGATCGTTTAAAGTGGGCAAGATAATCGCAATCGCCAATCAAAAAGGCGGTGTTGGTAAAACCACAACAAGTATCAATTTAGCTGCATCACTTGTAGAACATGATCGTCGTGTATTGTTAGTCGATCTTGATCCGCAAGGTAACGCAACCATGGGCAGTGGGGTTGATAAAAATGCTTTAACAACCAGTGCCAATGATGTGTTATTAGGTGATTGTGACATTAATCAAGCGTTAGTTAGCACGCCTGCCGATTATGATTTAATCCCAAGTAATGGTGGTTTAACGGTTGCTGAAGTGCAATTATTACAATTACCACGGCGCGAATATCGCTTAAGTCAAGCGTTAGCGAAAGTTCGTGATGCGTATAATTTTATTATTATTGATGGGCCACCATCATTAAATATGTTGACGGTGAATGCTTTAGTTGCTGCAGATTCAGTATTAATTCCGATGCAGTGTGAATATTATGCGTTGGAAGGTTTAGCGGGCTTGATGAATACTATTGATGAAGTCAGACGCCGTTTAAATACCAAATTAACATTGGAAGGATTATTACGTACGATGTATGACGGGCGTAATCGCTTAACTATCGAAGTGTCACAACAATTAAACGAACATTTTGCTGATAAAGTATTTACTACGGTTATTCCGCGCAATGTGCGCTTAGCGGAAGCGCCAAGCCACGGCTTACCAGCAGTATTATATGACAGGCGCTCGCAAGGTGCGGTGGCTTATCTTAATTTAGCGAAAGAAATTATTGAGCGACAACAACATGGGTTTGAACAACCAGAAAATATTGCAAATGCAGAGGAAACTATAACCGATGGCGATTAAAAAACGTGGTTTAGGTAAAAATAGCTTAGATGTATTACTTAGTAATAATTATATGTCAGTCGCTAATGCCGAAACGGAAAAAACTTTGAATGAATCGCAAGATAATGAAGACATGCGCTATTTGCCCGTTGAAATGATCAACAAAGGTCGTTATCAACCACGTCGACACATTGATCCAACGAGCATTGAAGAATTAGCAACTTCAATCCGGGCTCATGGTGTTATTCAACCGATTGTGGTGCGCGAGCTTAATAAAAATCATTATGAATTAATCGCTGGCGAACGTCGTTGGCGCGCCTCGCAGCTTGCTGGGCTTGATACCATTCCTGCTATCGTGCGCAAATTACCGGATGAAGCAGCAATGGCAATTGGCTTAATCGAAAATATTCAGCGCGAAAACTTAAATCCGATTGAAGAAGCTAAAGCTCTCGCGCGATTAATCGATGAATTTGGTATGACCCAACAACAATTAGCCGATGCGATCGGTAAATCGCGTTCGGCCATTACTAATTTATTACGCTTATTGAAACTTGAGCATGATGTTAGTCGGTTGTTAGAAAATGGTGACATCGAAGTTGGCCATGCTAAGGCATTATTAGCGCTTGAACACGCACAACAAAAACAAATCGCTAAAAAAATCATAGAACGTGAATTATCAGTAAGAGAAGCAGAAAAGTTAATTCGTCATTTAACGACTAGCAAACATGCTAGTGCAGCAACCACGTCCAATAAACCAGTTGATCCAGATGTGGTTAAGCTAGAAAATGATATATCGGATCGTTTAGGTGCCAAAGTCCGCGTTAATCATCAGAGTAATGGCAAAGGCAAGTTAGTTATTCATTATAATAACTTAGATGAACTTGATGGCATTCTTGATCATTTACGATAAAAGTACGCATTTTATTTGCGGCCTTTGCCTACTACCTCAAATTCTTTTATTATTGCTTTTGTTGATTTATCTCGATCATAGTAATAGTCTTTTTTAGTTTGACCGGTTTTAGTCTTATAGGTAACAGTAGTAACTGCTTTTCCTGATCTTGGAGGAGTTTTAGAAGGAATTCCGCCAGAACCTCGCACCTTCTTTGCGCCTTTTTTTAGATGTTTTCTCGTTGTTGCCATGTTTAATGTCCTTCACAGTTTCTTCACATTTCCCAAGGTGGGGGTGGTGGTTGTTTCATATCGGTTGGTGATTTGCGTCTGGATTTAGTTCTATCTTTTGATTTCAGGTTAGGTTTTGGGCTTCTGGTGCCAAATCCACCGGTTATACCCTTTTTTTTCTTAATAACACGTCGTTTATTCATAATGGTCTACTCCACTTTTCATTTAATTTAAAGTTTAGCAAATGAAAATAAAAGGTCAAATTTAACGCACGAAGAGTTTAATCCTTATAAATCAATGGGTTATAATAGGTTAATTAATTTGTAGTGCTCATTCATGTTAACGGGGTTAGTGATAGAGTGATGAATGCAGATTATTTTATTGAGATTATTAATTTTAGTGATATTTTTGCGAGATAAGAATATATGTTTTATCAATTTATTACTTTTTGGTGGTCAGTGTGAAAAACGAAAAACTATTATTTATTATTATCGTATTTATTGGTTCGCTGAGCCAAATAACGGCTGATCTTTATTTGCCATCATTGCCTGCTATTTTTCATGGATTAAACACAAGTGTTCATGCAGTTCAATTAAGCATTTCAGTTTACATGTTAGGATTTGCATTATCACTTCTTGTTTATGGGCCAATCTCTGATGGTATTGGCCGGCACAAGCCATTGTTAGTGGGTATAAGTATTTGTTTATTAGGTGGGATCATCTGTGCAAGCGCGCAAACGATTGTTGCTTTAATTATTGGGCGATTGATACAAGGACTTGGGGCAGGTGCATTAAAAGTTGTACCATCTTCCATGTTACGTGATTTATTTAGCGGTAATAAGTTAGTGAAATATATGTCATACACAGCGATAATAGGCGTTGGGTTTTTAGCGACAGGGCCATTGCTTGGTGGTTATATTCAACATTATCTTGGTTGGCGGGCTAATTTTTGGTTTTTAGTATTGTGTGCATTGCTTGCCTTACTTGCAGTGATATTTATTTTTCCTGAAACCAATAAACATTTGCATCCAGAAAATTTGCGCATACGCACGATTAAGCGTAATACCATGACTTTAATAACAAATCCTATTTTTATTGGTTATAGCTTTGTGAGTTTGCTGACCTTTGGCGCCTTGCTTGCTTGGCTCACGGCCGGGCCTATTGTGTTACAAAACATTTTGGGTTTAACGCCAGTAGGCTTTGGTTGGGCGTATACACTAACGGGGATCGCTTTTGCAATTGGAGCGTTTATCAATAGCCGATATGTCTCTCATTTTGGTATAGAAAGCATGTTGCAATTGGGTTTGCTTGGTATTTTGATCGCGGGCTTATTGATGCTTGTGCTAAAGTTTTTAGGTTTTACTAATGTTTTTGTTATCGTTGGGCCGGCGATGGTGCTTTTATTTGGCGCAAGCTTAGTATTTCCCAACACTTCTGCAGGTATTTTTCAGCCTTTCCCTAAGATTGCTGGTACGTTAGCCTCATTATTTTATACCATGCGAGTGCTTGGGGGTGCTATCGCTAGCAGTATCTTGGCACTATCTCATGATGTAAATCAAATCCCCATGGCCATAGCGTTTATAGTGACGGCTTTAGCGGCATGGGTTATTTTCTATTTTTCAGTCATCAGAAAAAAAACTAGCCAAATTGATTAATAAAATAACTTGCTAGTCTAGGTGAATGTTTTGTATGATTGCAGCACTTCTATCTGACTTAAGGAAAAGCAAAATGAAAAAGGTTTGTACTTTTATAGCCGCGTTACTGATGGTAAGTGTATTAACATCTTGTGCTGAAACACATACTCGAGAATCAACAGGCCAATACATTGATAGTGCTGCTATTACTACAAAAACGGAATTTGCTTTGATGAAAGCTAAAGACGTACCTTCTCATGATATTCATGTCACTACGTTCAAAGACCGAGTGCAGCTTAGTGGTTTTGTCGATAATAAAGCACAGGTTAAACGTGCTGGAGAAATTGCCAAAAGCATTAAAGGTGTGAGAGTGGTGAAAAATGATTTATTGGTCAGATGACGATAAGGCACAAATTTTGTAGTATAATACAAAATACCACCTAAATAAATGTAGTATAGTGTAAATATGCTCGATAATTTGTTGGAAAAAACACTTTTTTTGTATTATACTACAATTATTAGGTAAAAATTTTGTGTCAGAATATAAATGTTTGAATCTTTACGTCTTATCCAAAATCGTTTAATTGAAGATGTTGATACAACACACTATCGTTTTTTGTATCAACGTTTCAATGTTGATAACAAATTAATTGGCTTGGTTGGCTCGCGAGGAGTTGGTAAAACCACTTTACTACTACAGTATCTTAAAAATCACCCAGATTTATTAAAAGAATCATTTTATTTTTCTGCCGATCATATTTACTTTAGTTCAACAACGCTCTATGAGTTTGTTGAGGAACTTTATTTAACTGCAAATATTAAATTATTTTTTATTGATGAAATTCACAAATATGCAAATTGGACGCAAGAATTGAAAAATTTATATGATGGTTTTCCTTCTATAAAGATAGTATTTTCAGGTAGCTCCAGCTTAGATCTTGTTAAAGGAGGTTATGACCTTTCAAGACGAGCCATATTGCATTATTTACCGGGTATGTCTTTTCGTGAATATCTAAATTTTACTGAAAACATGCAACTAAATACAATTTCATATGAGCAGTTACTAAATAATACTCATGATTTATATAATATTATTACGCGAGTAACAAAAATAAAAGGATTATTTCAGGATTATTTAAAACAGGGTTATTATCCTTTTTCACTCGAAGATCCTTTGACATACGACCAACGATTGTTAAAGGTTATTGATAAAACAATATATGAAGATATTGCTAATTATTATAAGTTAAAAACTGAAAACTTATATTTATTTAAGAAAATTTTAATTTTTCTTGCGAGTATACCGCCGGGGAAAATTAATACCCATAGCCTTGCGAAGAATCTATCAGTGAACGATAGAACAATCACTAATTATTTAGTAATCCTACAAGAAACAGGTTTAATTCAAATGATTTATCCCTATGAAGGTGGTAATGTTAGCTTGCGCAAACCACAGAAAATTTTTCTAAATAATACAAATCTTCAATACGTTTTGAGTGTAAATTTTGGCAAGGCCATTGAAATCGGGACAATTAGAGAATTATTGTTTTTGCAAATGTTAATTGGAGCAGGCAATCAAGTCTATTTTAGCCAAAAAGGAGATTATCGAATTAATAAAACAATATTTGAAATTGGTGGCGCTAATAAAACACGCAAACAAGTTAAAGGTGATAAAACAGCTATTCTAGTTAAAGATGAGTTGGTTGGCATAAGCAATAAAGTTATTCCATTGATTTATTTTGGTTTTTTATATTAAGTAATTTTTTTATATTTTACTTAATTAATCCATGGCGAACGAGAAATTGATGAGCTACGGCAGTTGGTAACAGTTTGTGTTCATCAACTTGATAATTCATGTTACGCATTTCCTTCGCGGAAATTTTACCAGCAAGTTCTGCTAATACTTTGCCAATCTCAGGGTGGGCTTTTAAAGTTTGTTCACGCACTAACGGCGCTGCATAATATGGCGGAAATAAATGTTTATCGTCTTGTAATACGACTAAATGATAAACTGGAATACGACCGTCGGTGGTATACACTGAAGCAACGTTAATTTGTTTATCAGCGATAGCTTTATACATCAACCCTAAATCCATTTCTTTGATGGCTTTGAAATGTAGGCCATATACTCTGATTAATCCCGGTAAACCATCAGGGCGACCGATAAATTCTGGTGCAGCGCCTATGATCAATTGATTTTGAATGGGCACTAAAGAGCTTATCGTATAAGTATTATATTGTTTAGCAAAAGCTTGCCGAACAGCTAACGCTTGGGTGTTGTTAAAACCAAAAGGTTGCAACCAAATGATGTGATATTTTTGTTGGTAAGCTTGTTTGACAATATCGTAAACTTGATCAGCAGGCGCAGCAGAATATTTTTTATTAAGGATGATTAAATAAGCGGTGCCAGTATATTCAGGATAAATGTCAACTTCACCTTTTGTCATTGCTTGAGTTACGATAGCAGTAGTGCCTAAATTAAATTTCTTAATGATATGTAAATTAGTTTTAGCTTGTAATAATTGGGTGATAATTTCACTTAAAATAAATTGTTCAGTAAATTTTTTGCTAGCAATAACCACTGTATTTTTGCGACTTTGTTGCCATTCATAAATGAAGCTGCCAATCAGAATAACAACAAAGGCACTGACAATAATAATAAAGATTTTGTGTTTTTTCTGTTTGCCACGATGAGCTTTAAGCGTCGATAGCGAATGTTCAATATGGCCAATAATATAATCTAGGATTAATGCCATTGCAGCTGCAGGAATTGCACCTAGCATCACCAAACGAGTATTATTTAATGCTAAGCCTTGATTAATAAAATCACCTAAACCACCGGCGCCAATAAAAGCGGCTAAAGTTGCAATACCAACACTAATTGCTGTGGCAATCCGCACCCCAGAAATGATAGTTGGTAATGCTAAGGGTAACTCCACCATACATAAGCGTTGAGCACCAGTAAAACCTAAGCCTTTTGCTGCTTCAATTGTTTCTGCAGGCACGCCTTTTATCCCAGTATAGGTATTGCGAACGACGGGCAATAATGCATATAACGTTAATGCTAAAATCGCCGGTTTTGCACCAATGCCAAGTAGAGGTAAGAAAAACGTTAGTAAAGCTAGGCTTGGAATCGTTTGTAAGGTATTAGCAACACCTAGTACGGGCGCTTTTAATGATCTGATCCGTGAAATTAAAATACCTAAAGGCAAGCCAACGATAATAGCAAATAACATTGAAATGCCGACCAAATAACTTTGTTGATAAACTTTTTGGCCAAGCTCAGGCAAACGATCAATAATAAATTGCCATAATGATTGGTTCATGAAAAGTGATCCACTAAATTAGTACATTGATCAGCAGTTTTTGCAAATAATTCTTCAACAAATGGTGTTGCTGGTTGTGATATGATTTCATGCTTAGTGCCAATTTGTTGTAATTCGCCTTTATGCATTACCGCGATGCGATCGCCTAAGCGCAATGCTTCAAAAATATCGTGAGTGACAAATACAATGGTTTTACCTAATTCTTTTTTTAATCGCAGCACTTCACCTTGTAAATCATCACGGGTAATCGCGTCTAACGCGCCGAAAGGTTCATCCATTAATAAATATTCAGGATCAGCTGCTAAAGCTCGAGCAACGCCAACTCGTTGTTGTTGGCCACCGGATAATTCATCTGGGTAACGTTTAGCAAAATCTTGCGGATTTAAATTAACAAGTGTTAACAGTTCATGAGCGCGTTTGAGGCGATTGTTGGGTTTTTGGCGTAATAATCGTAGTACTATTGCAACATTATCTTCAATCGACATATGAGGGAATAAACCCACACCTTGAAATACATAACCAATGGATCGACGTAATTTAACGGGATTAAACTCATTAATATCGCGACCATCAATTTCAATTGTGCCGCCGCTGATCTTAATCAAACGATTAATCATTTTTAACAAAGTTGATTTACCGCAGCCTGATGAACCCAAAATAACAAGCGTTTCACCTTTGTTAACGACAAAAGAGACATCTTTAACAGCATATGTTTTGCCGCCATCAAAAGTTTTCGATACCGATTTAAGAGTGATCATCCATTTTCCATTTAATATTACAACCCATACTGGGAATTTGTTCTGGATCAACCGGTTTACCCAGAAGTACAGCATCCAAAGCGGCAGTTAAGCTTTCACCGGTAACGGCAATGTTATTGCCGGGCCGTGAAGGATCAAATTGCCCGCGATACACACATTTTAAATCTTTATCAAAAATGTAAAAGTCCGGTGTACATGCAGCTTTATAAGCTTTGGCGATGGCTTGTGTTTCATCGAAAAGATACGGGAATGGATAATGAAATTGTTCGGCGATTTGTTGCATTTTCTCCGGGCTATCGTCAGGATAATGTTTCACATCATTAGAATTAATTGCAATAAAAGCAATCCCACGCGCTTGATAATCGTTAGCAACGCTTACTAACTGCGGTTGGATATGTTTGACATAAGGGCAATGGTTACAAATAAACATAATAACTGTTGCAGTTGTTGATCTTAAATCATTTAAACTCATGGTTTTATCGGTAATGGCATCTGGCAGGGCAAAATCAGGTGCAATAGTTCCAAGTGGGATCATGTTTGATGGTGTTAATGACATAATAAATCATCCTCTATTAATTAGTGATCAACAAAATGTTGATAATGATCATGCAATACTTCAGCAACGCAACAAGTTACTTTTTTTACTGTTGGAATATGTAAAAACTCATTAGGGCCATGCGCATTTGAATTTGGACCTAATACCCCAGTTATTAAAAATTGTGCTTGTGGAAACATTTCACCTAACATTCCCATAAAAGGAATTGAGCCACCTTCACCCATGTACATAACGCTTTTATTAAAAAAGTGTTGCGAAGCACGTTCAACCGAATCTGCTAGCCAAGCTTGCATGTCAGGTGCATGCCAGCCAGCATTACTTTCAATGTTGACACTCACGTGCGCATCATAGGGTAAGTTAGTCGTTAATGCCTTAACGATAGCCTTACAAGCTTTGTCGACATCGCAAGAGGGTGGTGTGCGAATTGAAAATTTCAATGCGGTGTAGGGTCGTAATACATTGCCAGCATCAGCTAATGATGGTAAACCTTCAATCCCAATAATGCATAACGTTGGGCGCCAAGAACGATTGAGTATCAAATCTGTATGGTCATGTGTTACCGGTCGCATTTTTTTAATAAAAGGAAAGGCGTTGATAATTTTATCTCCGAGCACTTTTGCCATTGCTTTAGCTTGGTGCAGGCGTTCTTCTGGAATACTAACGCTTAATTCTTTAATTAAACACTTACCGGTTTTAGGATCTTCAAGCCGATCAAGCAATTCACGCATTACGCGAAATGACGACGGCACAATACCACTAGCGCCACCAGAATGCACACCTTCAGTTAACACATCAACCCGCAGATCACCGGTGATCACACCACGCAAAGAATTAGTACACCATAATTGATCGTAGTTGCCACAACCCGAATCTAAACAAATCACTAAACTAGGTTTGCCGATCCGTGAACGTAAATGTTCAACATAATAAGGTAAATCATCACTGCTACTTTCTTCACAACATTCAATTAATATTACACAGCGTGCATGAGGTAATTGTTGTTGTTGCAAGGCATTGATAGCAGTTAATGATGCAAACACCGCATAACCATCATCAGCACCGCCGCGGCCATATAAACGATCATTCATTAAAACCGGTTGCCACGGGCCTTTATCATCATCCCAGCCAGTCATTTCTGGTTGTTTGTCTAGGTGACCATATAACAATACAGTTTCATCGATTTGCCCCGGGATTTCGATGTAAAGCAAAGGCGTTCGCTTTGGCAAGCGCACGATTTCTAACTGCATTTTCTTCGCAGCGTGTTGTTCACACCATTGCGTTGCTAATGTTAACGCTTGATCAATATAACCATGCTCTTGCCATTGAGCATCAAATGCAGGCGATTTACAGGGAATTTTAATATATTCCTGCAAAGTTGAAATGATGGATTGATCCCATGTTTGGGTGACATATTGCTGAGTTGCTGCGGTATCCAAAAAATTGCCTTATTTATCCTATTTATGAAAAATTTATTTTAACTTTAATTAGATTTAACTTAAAGCCTTTTAGTATCGATCATTTATTATTGACGACACAGGAGAACATTGTTAGGCGCAGTTTCAAAGTTAGAACGAAATGGATTGGTATCAATACCGCCACGGCGAGTGTAACGGCCAAACACAGTTAATTTCTCTGGCTGGCAACGTTCCATGATATTAACAAAAATACGTTCCACACATTGTTCGTTGAATTCATTATGTTCACGCAGTGAAATAATATATTTTAGCAAATCTTCATGATTAATCTTGCGACCATGATAATGAATTTGGATGCTGCCCCAATCAGGCTGCCCGGTCATCAAACAATTAGATTTAAGTAGGTCGGAATATAGTGTTTCTGTAACAATTTCATCATTAGCATCATCACAGTGCAGATATTGTGGGTGCGGTTGATATTGATCAATAGCAATGTCGAGATCATCAAGACAAATACCAGCAAAATGCGGTAAACGTTCGCGTGGATAATCATTCAAGCGCACTATGTTGAAATCAATCGTTGCCCGAGCAGCGTTACTAAAATCTTTTATAATGGTTTGTTGCACGTCATTAACGTTGGCAAACTTTGTTTGATTCAATGAATTGAAATAAAGTTTAATCGACTTTGATTCAATGAGATTAGGTGATTCACATGGCAATGAAAATTCACCGATCGCAACTTCAGGTTTACCTTTGGCATTAAGCCAAGAAAGCTCGAATGCAGTCCAAATATCCACGCCAGAAAATGGCAATTTGTCGGTAATGCCAATTTCTTCGCGTTTGACACTGCGCGCGATGGGAAATAATAAGCTTGGCGTATAGGTTGAAATATACGGTGTTTTCTTACCTAATGGTGCCTGTGTCAAGTCAGTTGCTAATGTTGTCATATGAATGGCTTTTTACCATGATTAAATGAGCTTGCCAAGCCAGAGAAAAGGTTTTGGTTAATTTTAGATTGATTTTTATCAGAAATTGATGTATTATATGCCACTTAAGTACTATCAAGGAGTGATAACATGTTCGGCCCAACTAAAACCCCACCTTCTAAAGTTTCTACTTCATCAACGAATCCTCAAAGTGATCTGGAAATGCTTCAAGCAGCATTAAAAAGGCACTATCAACCTAAGCAAAAGCAAAGAGCAACGTCGAGTTCCGACAATTTGCCACTTGTTTTATTGAGGCATGACATTGTTAAAGAACGAGAAAAACGTCTTGGGCAAGGCAGAGCTACTTCAGTTAGGTTTACCAAAGAAGGACCGACTGTGGCTGCTTCAAAAGAGGATTATCAAAATTGGTTAACGCTCTATGACGATCTATATTCTCCAGAAGGTGCTGTAGCGCTGCAAGATCTATTTAGTAAGTGTCCGCAAAAAAACAAAAGAGTACTGATTTTCGGTGATACGGGAGCAGGTAAATCAACAATAGCACGCGAGTTTGCTTCTGCTTGGAGTAATAATAGTTCATCTAGTGAAGGGTTAGAAGATGTTAAGCTATTAATCCCAGGGAAGTATCTAAGAACTTTCTTGCTGAAACAAAAACAAAAAATTAGTTTAGCAGATGTTATTCATCAGTTCTGTTTAGATTTACGCGATCAAAAGGCTATTACGCCAGAAATTATTAAGACTTTTATTGAACGGCATAAAAAAGAGTGTTTCATGGTAGTTGATGGCTATGAAAGGATTGCTCATCTGGATAATAAAGAAAAGTCGGAGCATATTAGAGCATTATTTGATGACATTTTAACTTTTCCAAAATTGATTGTTACAGCTCATCGCAAGAATGTATTTAACCTTGCCACAGGGGGATATCGAGGGCGTTTTGGTGATACCTTCGATATCATGGGTTTTACTCGTGAAACGGTGTTTCAGTATATTGAAACGTTTTATAAATCGCTACAACCGCCTAAACCTGAATTAAGTCAAAAGCTTCATGAAATATTAACAGAAAATCCTAATCTATTAAGGATGCTGCGCACGCCTCTTATTCTGCAAATATTTTGTAAAGAGGCATTATCGCTAATCGACACATGTACGCCGATAGAATTGACAGTAAAAGCATATAAACGCTTAACCAATGTGATGATCCGTCAAGATTTGAAATTGCCGGAACAACAATTTTGTGATGATGAGTTACTAAGAGAAGCAATGTTACGCGCAATGGAAACGTTGGCGTATAGAGTGATGGTAAGTAACAAGCTTTATGTGTCGCAAGATTGGATGAATGAGACGTTAGTAAATATAGTGAGTTGGATTAATTCTATAGATAAAGAAAGTAGGAAAAAATACTATGAACCAGAAAGATACGAGGTAGACTTAGTCATATTCTTACGCCAAGCATTGTCTAATGTCGGGCTTCTAAGAGCGATACAGCATTCTAGAACAGACGCGGATTATTATTTTCTGGATTTATCTATTCAAGAATGGTTGGCCGCATGTCACATAGCTCGATTGAGAAGAAAAGGAATATTTTATAGTAGAATTTCATCAGAATTACTGAAAACGGAAACGGAAGAAGAAAAAACGAAAGCTCAAGAAACGGTTCGAGAAATTCTTAGAAATTATAGGTCTGCGCCATCTTTTTCTAGGGTAGTAAAGTTGTTTACTGCATTGCTGTGCGAACCATCGCAAGCATTACAAAAACCTTCTCCAGTGGTGACAGAACAAAGCCAAGTTTCTAAGAAAGAACAAGAGCCTGAGAAAAAAAGACGTGGAAGTAAAGGGAAAGAACCTCAATGGAAAAGCGCAACTAAACCTACACCGAAAAACGAAAAATTGATAGCATTTCAACAAATATTAGCAAAGAGTTACAAGCTGTCAGAAGGTTTTTTATTTGAAGAACCTGTATTAGTGAACGAAGAGAAAGTTAGTAAACCAGAAAGAACACTTCGTCAAGATAAAGGTGCAACCGGCGAAAAAAAAACAAAGAAAGAAAAGTTTACAATTGCTTTAGAGGAGGATTATCAAAGATGGTTGACAACCTTTGACAATTTTCATCCTAATTCTTTTTCCGAAGACCAAGCCGTATTGCAAAATTTGTTTATAGATTGTCAGCGAAGTCAAACAAATTCTTTTAGACATATATTATTGCTTGGTGGCCACGGAACAGGTAAAACAACGTTATCACGTTATATTGCTGCTCAATGGAAGCCTGACGATAACTCACGGACCATACCAATTGTCATTCGTGCGAGATGGCTGACAAGGATGAAAGAATTAAAGGAAGAAGAAGGTAAAATAATAAAAGAGCAGAAAAAAGAAACCCAAAGTCAACAGGGAAATGAGATTTTAGAGCAGCAAGACGATGAAATATTGGAAGAACGAGACATGATCAGTCTTTCAGAAGTAGCAACCGTTATTCGTAAGTTGTGTTTAAGCTCAGAAGACCAAAAAGAATTCACAGTAGAAGATATTGAAACTTTACTTATAGATTATAAAGAGCATTGTTTTTTCTTAATCGATGGCTATGATCTCATTGCGCAACAGGATACAGGTAAAATTAGCGGGTTTCTCAACTATGTATTATCTCAGCCGCGAGTGATTGTTACCACACGTCGTTCATGCCAAAATCAACTTATTGCCAAGCATCAAAAACTTTTCGACATGCGTCGTAAAAAAGCTTTTGTTAAAACTCTGGCAATCGTAGGTTTTACTCATGACAAAATCAAAAATTATATACGTAACTATTGTAAAAATATTTGCGAAAAAGAAGATTTAGCACAATCATTGAGTGAAAAAATATGGGCATTATTACAAGCGAGTCCGCTCCTGTTAAGGACAGCTCATGTTCCTTGCATATTGGAGATCTTTTGCAACAATTTAGCAGCTAAAGAACTTGAAGAACTATCTTCTATTGAAGATAGTACATCGTTGACGGTAACATTATTTGAAAATTTAATCAGAGTAATGACACAAAGAATTCGTCAATCATCCAAACAGTGCCAAGATAAAATACTGCAAAAAGCGATGGAACGTGCAATGGAGTTATTGGCTTATCGAGCAATGATAAGTCATAAGATTTGTTTACAGCAATCCAGCTTAGTATCCGATAGTACAAATTTAAAAATGAGACAAGCGCTAAAAAGTGTTGCAACTTGGATCACTCTACAAGACAATACGTGCAGAACACAAAATATTGAATGGTTAGCTGACTATTTATATCAAAAATTGCTTAATGTTGGTTTCTTAAAGCAGATGAAGCAACACGGAGCTAATAAACCGAATTGTTATTTTCTAGATTTATCTGTTCAGCAATATTTTGCGGCTCGGCATTTGGCTCGGAAAATGGGAATATTTCCCCGCGAAGCTCCTTCAGAAAAGAAAAAAAATGAAGCTAGAGAAATTTTAGAAAAATATAAACATGATCCATCATTTAAAAATGTATTGATCTGGTGCCAGGCATTATCGCTACATCAGAAAGCTGCGCAAGCAAAAACTACAGAACGCTTCTTTTTTGGTGCTATTAGACCTGAAAGTGGTCGTGGTCGTAGAGTCAGCCGTAGACTCAAAAGATTAGGATCTTTTCCTGGGCGCAGAAAGAAAGAAAATAAACAGCAAGGAAATGAAACGCAAGTTAAAGAATCTAAGAGGAGATTTAGCTTTAGACAACGAAAAGGCTCACAAGAATAATTATTTTTGGCAATTATTATCAATTTAAACCAACCCAGAAAAATGTTATCCTTGGCGCTGAAAAATTTACTATCGGAGATCCTAATATCATGTCATCTCGTCGAGAACTCGCCAATGCCATTCGTGCCTTGAGCATGGATGCGGTGCAACAAGCCAAATCTGGTCATCCAGGAATGCCGATGGGTATGGCAGATATTGCCGAAGTTTTATGGAATGATTTTTTGCAACATAATCCAGCCAACCCAAATTGGGTCAATCGTGACAGATTTATTCTCTCAAATGGCCATGGTTGCATGCTGCAATATTCACTGTTGCATTTAACCGGCTATGATCTCGATCTTGAGCAATTGCGCCAATTCCGTCAGTTACATTCAAAAACCCCGGGGCATCCAGAATTTGGCTTAACCCCAGGAGTTGAAGTTACTACTGGTCCACTCGGCCAAGGTTTAGCAAATGGCGTCGGCATGGCGATCGCTGAAAAACACTTAGCTGCGCAATTTAATCAACCTAATTTCGATATTATTGATCATTATACCTATGTGTTTGCTGGTGACGGTTGCTTGATGGAAGGAATTTCGCATGAAGCGTGCTCTTTAGCAGGCACTTTGGGTTTAGGCAAATTAATTGTGTTGTGGGATGATAATAAAATTTCAATCGATGGTGATACTCATGGTTGGTTTACTGACGATACGCCGAAGCGTTTCGAGAGTTATCATTGGCATGTGATCGCTGATGTCGATGGTCATGATCCACAAGCGATTTATAATGCCATCGAAATGGCGCGGTCTGTTGCCGACAAACCGTCGATCATTTGTTGTCGCACTAAAATTGGTTATGGTGCACCAACGTTGGAAGGTACGCATGTTACTCATGGCGCGCCACTCGGTGAAGAAGAAATTGAAGCTACCCGTCAAGCTTTAGGTTGGCAACATTCGCCGTTTGCTATTCCCGACGACATTTATCAAGCCTATGATGCTAAAGCAAAAGGCAAAGCGCGCGAAGCGGCGTGGCAAAAATTATATGATGATTATCAACAACAGCATCCAAAACTAGCGGCTGAATTACAACGACGTTTGCAACATCAATTACCAGCATCATGGGACCAAGACACGCAACAATTTATCAACAAATGTGCGCAAACTGATAATGCCATCGCTACTCGTAAAGCCTCGTTGAATTGTCTTAACACGTATACACCAATGTTGCCAGAGCTCATTGGTGGATCAGCAGATTTAAGCGAATCTAATTGCACTAATTGGGCAGGCTCGACGGCGTTTACTAAGAAAAATCCATCAGGCAATTATATTCATTACGGTGTGCGCGAATTTGCTATGTCTGCGATCATGAATGGTATTGCACGTCACGGTGGTCTTATTCCTTTCGCCGGTACATTTCTCACATTTTCCGATTATGCGCGCAATGCAGTGCGTTTAGCGGCGATGATGAAACAGCAAGTGATTTTTATATATTCACATGATTCGATTGGTTTAGGCGAAGATGGCCCCACTCATCAACCCATTGAACATTTGCCAATGTTGCGGTTAACCCCAGGCTTAGCGGTGTGGCGGCCATGCGATAGCACGGAAACCGCTGTGGCGTGGAAAGCTGCGATTGAACGTAGCGATCAACCAACATGTTTGTTACTCACGCGCCAGAAAGTTGCGCAACAATCACATAAAGCAGCAAGCTTGGAAAATATTGCTCGCGGAGGTTATGTCTTATTTGAAACCGATCCTGAACCGCAAGTGATTATTATCGCCACGGGATCAGAAGTTGCGTTAGCCATGCAAGCGGCAACGAAATTAGGCGAAGAAGGCAAAGCAGTGCGGGTGGTGTCGATGCCATCGACCGATGAATTTGACAAACAGCCGCAAGCATATCGAAATTCAGTATTACCTGATGATATTAAAGCACGAGTCGCGGTTGAAGCAGCACATAAAGATTATTGGTATAAATATGTCGGCCAATGTGGGCGCATTATTGGGTTGGATCGCTATGGTGAATCTGCGCCCTACCAACAAGTTTGCCAAGCATTGGGAATAACGGTCGAGCGAATTCTAGAGGCAGTGCATGCGCTGCTCGACGAAACTTCAGTATGCTGTTAAAATCAAGCAATTTTTGAATAGCTTAGAGATTGTAGGAGCACATTATGGCAATTCGAGTCGCAATTAATGGTTATGGTCGGATCGGCAGAAATATTCTGCGCGCCCACTATGAGAATAAACGCAACCCAGAGGTGCAAATCGTTGCCATAAATGATTTAGGCGATCTCAATACCAATGTACATTTAACGCGTTACGATACCGCTCACGGTCGCTTTCAAGGTGACATTGCGATTGAAGGTGAGCATATGGTGATTAACGGTGATCGCATTCAAATGTTATCGCAGCGTGATCCAAAGCAATTACCCTGGCGTGATTTAGATATTGATGTTGTGTTGGAATGTACGGGTATTTTTGCTACTCGCGACAAAGCCAGCGTGCATTTAGATAGCGGCGCCAAAAAAGTATTAATTTCCGCGCCAGCAGGTAAAGATGTTGATGCAACTATTGTTTATGGGGTTAATCATCAAACCTTAAAAGCGAGTGATACGATTGTATCTAATGCATCATGCACCACTAACTGCTTAGCACCACTAGCGCAAGCATTACACCATAGTGTTGGGATCATCAGCGGTTTAATGACCACCATCCATGCTTATACTAACGATCAAGTGTTAACAGATGTGTACCATAAAGATTTACGTCGCGCGCGTTCAGCAACACATTCAATGATCCCAACAAAAACTGGCGCCGCCGCTGCTGTGGGTTTAGTGTTGCCGGAATTAGATGGCAAGTTAGATGGGTTTGCGATGCGGGTGCCAACCATTAATGTTTCCGTGGTTGATTTAACGTTTGAAGCAGCGCGAGAAACATCGGTTGCTGAGATTAATGAAATTTTGAAGAATGCTGCGCAAGGCGATCTGCAAGCAATTGTTGATTATAATGAAGAGCCGTTAGTGTCAGTTGATTTTAATCATAATCCAGCCTCATCCGTGTTTGATTTAACCCAAACCAAAGTTATTGGCAAAATCGTTAAAGTGTTATCATGGTATGATAATGAATGGGGTTTTTCCAATCGCATGATGGATACGGCTGCCGCATTGATGAAAGCACATTAATGGAACTCATTGAGCACTTAATTAATTTCTTTTTACATCTGGATAAGTATTTGTTGCAGTTCGTTGCAACCTATGGTGTATGGACTTACGTCTTATTATTCAGCGTGATTTTTTGTGAAACGGGATTAGTGATCACTCCATTTTTACCAGGTGATTCTTTATTGTTTATCGCTGGGGCGATTGCTAGCCATGGTGTGTTGAATGCGCATGTGTTAGTGGCGTTATTAATTATTGCAGCGATTTTAGGTGACACGGTTAACTATTGGATTGGTAATCGAGTCGGCCACAAAATTTTTGATCGCCAACCAAAATGGTTTTTTAAGCAAGAACATTTTGATTATACCCATCGTTTTTTTCAACGTCATGGCGGCAAAACTATTATTATTGCCCGTTTTGTTCCTATCGTAAGAACGTTTGCGCCATTTGTTGCTGGCGTAGGCCGCATGAATTACCGCTGGTTTTTAAGTTATAACGTGATCGGTGCCATCATTTGGGTTAGCCTGCTTACCTATGCCGGTTATTTCTTTGGTAACATTCCAATAATAAAAAATAATTTAACACTGGTTATTATCGGGATTATTATTTTATCGATCATGCCGGGAGTCATCGAATATCTGCGCTCAAGATCAAACTAAAACCCAAGCCCCAAAAAATTCTTGCTTAATATCAATAAGTTATGTTTTTGCTAATATTGTTACGCCGCGAATAGGTAACACTTGATGATTTATTTTACTGATATTAACTTCAATAAAGTATAATGTTCATTCTGAATGAACATTATATCTTAATAGTGTTCATTGGCAGTGAACAAAAAGCAATTTTGAGCAAAAAATTATCATTGCAGTCATGAGTTACAAAAAATTATTGAGGCGACAAACAATGTTTTTAAAAATGACCGACTTAGAGTTAACACATAAAAAAGTGTTGATTCGCCAAGATTTGAATGTACCAATGCAAGCCGGCAAGATCACCAATGACACGCGCTTAGTAGCAGCGCTGCCGACGATTCGTCAAGCCTTAGAAAAGCAAGCAAGCGTTATTTTATTATCGCATTTAGGTCGTCCCCAAGAAGGTGAGCCGCAGGCAGAATTTTCTTTAGCGCCTGTAGCGGCAGCATTATCAAAACTATTATCACAGCCAGTTAAACTGATCACTACATGGCAGCAAGGCATTGATGTTAATCCTGGTGAAGTCGTGTTGTGTGAAAACGTACGGTTTAATCGTGGTGAAAAAGTTAATGATGATAAACTTGCAAAACAATATGCAAATTTATGTGATGTGTTTGTGATGGATGCATTTGCCACCGCGCATCGCGCCCAAGCGTCAACATATGGCGTTGCTAAATATGCACCGCAAGCCTGTGCTGGGCCGTTATTAGTAGCGGAGCTAACGGCATTACAACAGGCATTACATGATCCTAAACCACCGGTGCTAGCAATTGTTGGTGGTTCTAAAGTGTCAACTAAACTTAATGTGTTACAAGCGTTGCTTAAAAAAGTAGATGCTTTGATTGTTGGTGGTGGTATCGCAAACACCTTTATTGCAGCAAATGACCATGCTGTGGGCAAATCATTATATGAGCCTGATTTAATAACGCAAGCAAAACAATTAATGATGCAAGCGCAACAAAATAATATTGAATTGCCAATCCCAAAAGATGTAGTGGTCGGTGAATTTTTCGCAGCAGATACGCCAGCAGCCATCAAAGCCGTTGATCAAGTTGCTGATCACGACATGATTTTTGATATCGGTCCACAAACCTGTGAGCAATTTGCTAAACTCATTGCTAAAGCTAATACGATTTTATGGAATGGTCCAGTCGGCGTGTTTGAATTTGCAGCATTTGCAGCAGGTACTAAAGCAATTGCGCAAGCAATTGCAGCAAGCCCCGCATTTTCCATCGCTGGTGGTGGCGATACGTTAGCGGCGATCGATCAATTTCATATTCATGATAAAGTATCTTATATTTCTACCGGGGGTGGGGCATTTTTAACGTTTGTTGAAGGCAAGCCATTACCGGCAGTACAAATCTTAGAGGAACGCGCGAGGAGCCAGACAATATGTCAAGATTAAAACGAACTAAAATTATTGCTACTTTAGGCCCTGCTTCAGAAAAGCCTGATATTTTTAAAAAAATGTTAGCTGCTGGGCTTGATATCATTCGTTTAAACTTTTCTCATGGTACACCAGAAGAACATGGTCAGCGTATTAATATGGCACGGGAGCAAGCGGTGTCTTTTGGCAAAGAAGTTGCAGTGCTAGCTGATCTCCAAGGTCCTAAAATTCGTATTGCTAGATTCAAACAAGGGCCCATTGAATTAAAGCCAGGTGATGAATTTGTATTAGATGCTAATTTAGATAAAAATGCTGGCGATCAACATGGCGTGGGAATTGATTATAAAGAATTACCGCAAGATGTGGCGCCTGGCGATGTATTATTACTTGATGATGGTCGTTTAGAATTACAAGTTGACAATGTCACTGGTTCTAAAATTACTTGTCGTGTCAAAGTCGGTGGCCATTTATCAAATAATAAAGGCATTAATCGTTTAGGTGGTGGCTTATCAGCAAAAGCGTTAACACCAAAAGATAAAACAGATTTAGTAACAGCGGTAAAGCTCGGCGCTGATTATATTGCAATTTCGTTTCCACGCGATGCCGACGATGTGCATGAAGCGCGTGAGTTAGTGAAAGCCGCTGGAGGCAACGCAGGGATTATTGCAAAGATTGAACGTACAGAGGCAATTAACAATTTAGATGAAATTATTAAAGCATCAGATGGAGTGATGGTGGCGCGTGGTGATTTGGGCGTCGAAATTGGTGATGCGGAAATTCCTGGCGTGCAAAAACATATTATTCATCAAGCGCGCAGCTTTGATCGACCCGTGATCACAGCAACGCAAATGATGGAATCCATGATCCATAGCCCGATCCCAACCCGTGCTGAAGTCAGTGATGTGGCTAATGCAGTGTTAGATGGCACTGATGCGGTGATGTTGTCTGCGGAAAGCGCTGTCGGTGATTTTCCTGATAAAGTTATCGAAGCGATGTCACGAATTTGTTTAGGTGCAGAAAAACAACGCATTGCTGTGCGTTCAAAACATCGGATGGATATGCAATTTGAGCGCGTCGATGAAGCGGTTGCAATGGCAACGATGTATACGGCAAATCATTTAAACATCAAAGCGATTATCGCGTTAACTGAATCAGGTTCAACACCATTATGGATGTCACGTATTCGCTCAGGCATTCCAATTTATGCTTTATCACGTCATGTTGCTACTCGGCGTCGAGTGACATTATACCGTGGGGTTTACCCAATCGATTTTGATGTGATGAAATGCAAACATGATGAAGTTAATAGCAAAGCTATCGCTGAATTAGAAGCGCATGGCATACTTGAAGATGGCGATTTGGTTATACTGACTAAAGGCGATGTTGACGGCGTTCATGGTGGTTCAAACGTCATGAAGATCCTGCGCGTGGGCAGAGTGCTTTAGCACCTATACGTCAAATAAATTCTCTTTTTAAAATCAATGGCTTGTATTGTTATTCCACCTGGAGCATCATTCCAAGTGGAACAACAGCACAAATTTCTTGTGTTATTGTTCCACTTGGAGTATCATTCCAAGTGGAACAACAGCACGAAGGTAGCTAATGGTAACTGAATTAGTTGGTAGAAAAGACGAATGTGGAATACTGCAAACGTTATTTGACTCGGATCGTCCAGAATTTCTGGCATTATATGGCAGGCGGCGAGTAGGCAAGACTTTCTTAATTCGTCAGTTTTTTAAAGACAAAGACGCTATCTTTTTTAATGTAACTGGTTCTAAACAGGGTAAGCTTAGAGAACAGATCAACCATTTTATAGAGCAGCTTGGTAAGGTATTTCTGGGTGGTATAGTACCAAAGCCAGGAAAAAATTGGGATGATACTTTTAAAATTTTAACGGATGCTATTTCATCCTCAAAGCAAAATAAAAAGATAATTCTTTTCTTTGATGAATTACCGTGGATGGATACTAAAAATTCTAGATTGCTTCATAGTTTAGATTATTATTGGAATCAGCATTGGTCTAATGATGAGAGAATTAAGCTTATTATCTGCGGTTCATCAGCATCTTGGATCATTAATAAGGTTATTAAAAGTCGTGGAGGGTTGCATAATCGCATAACCAGAAAAATGCATTTAGAACCTTTTAATTTAATCAACACAAAAAAGTTTCTTAAACGACAAGGTATTGATTTAAATAATAAGCAAATTACTCAATTATATATGGTGACAGGGGGCATTCCTTATTATTTAAGTTATGTTGAAAAAAGCTTATCAGCTGCGCAGATCATTGAAAATCTTGCCTTTAATAAAGGAAGTTTTTTATTGGAAGAGTTCGATAATTTGTTTGCTTCTTTATTTGATGATCATGAAGTTTATATTGAAATCATACGTATTATTGCTCAGTCTCGAAGTGGTATCGGCAAACGAGCATTATTAGAAAAAATAGACAAATCACAATTAGGTGGCAGAGGTCTTAAAAAGTTAGAAGCACTTAAAGAGGCTGGCTTCATTATGAGTTTTAAACCACACTTTCATAAACGCCGTGGTGTCTATTACAAAGTAATTGATGAATACACATTATTTTATTTACGCTGGATAGAGCCTATAAGAGAATCGTTACAGGTTCAATCTTTAGATAAAGGAAACTGGCAAGAAATACAAAATTCACCGGCTTGGAATAGCTGGCAGGGTTATGCTTTTGAAGCAATTTGTTATAAGCATATTAGCCAGATCAGAAAAAAATTGGAAATTAGCCCAACAGCTATAGCGAATAGTTGGCGTTATATTCCTAAAGATAAATCAGGTGAGCCGGGCGCACAAATTGATTTGCTATTTGATCGTAGAGATGATGCAATAACGCTTTGCGAAATAAAATATTCCAATAAATCGTTTGTGATAGATAAACAATATGCGAGAAATTTGCTAAATAAGCAGAGGGTCTTTGTTAAAAATACTCGAACTAAAAAGCAATTATTCATTGCTATGATTGTCTCTAATGGCATAAAACAAAATTTGTATGCAGATGACCTCATTAGCGGAATTGTAACATTAGATGATTTGTTTAAAGAGTTATAAGTTTTTAGTACTTTTACTATGGCTTGCTTTTTGAGCTTGTTGCGCTAATTGAGGTTTCAAATGTAGTAACACCGTATGTATAGCTAATGCATACTCGCAATGACTTTTTAAAGTTCGTATATTAAGTAAATCTTGTTTTACAGTTTGGCTAGATCTATTACTCTGGAGTTCAATATCAATCGTTTTGAGCATACGATTTCTTTTAACTATTTCAGCTAGGCTTTGCCCAAGGTCATTGAAATCTATATCATCATTAGTTGAGATAATTTGGTTAATCGAAACACCTAGAGTATGGATTGTATTATCGATGTGACTTATTGCTTCACATATGATGCTGTTTAGACTTTCTTCTTCTTTGCCTTCTTTTATAAGAATTGTATTTAAGTGACTATGAGTAAAGTGTAATTGCTCAATTTTACTTGTTGGACCTTGTACAATTGTCGCCATAAGACTGGTTTCATTGATGCGGATACTGTTGATTGTATAAAACTTAGAAAAGAATATTTCAGGAAGAATTACCATAGAAGTTTGTCTAGTAAGTGCTTTTGTTAAATAAATTAAAGTTGCAGTCGAGTTGTTTTTTTTGTTGTCGGATTTGACATTAAAGAAAGTTGAAGAGACGCTCGCCAAGCTTTGAGGTGGTGTTTGGTCGCTTGTTTTTGCATTTCTCTTAGCGCTTTTTACTGGTGGTGTAGTTTCAGTTTGTAATAACTTTACGTTTTCGGTGGTTAACGTATTTTGTTTTTTTGAAGAATATTTGTTCGTCTGCTTTGTCTGCTTTGTCTGCTTTGTCTGCTTTGTCTGCTTTGTCTGCTTTGTTGCAACTTTAGGTGTCACCTCTGTAGATTGTTGTTGTTTACGACGTCGCTTACGACGCCGTTCTTTGTTTGGGTTTCGATTCACTGGTGAATGTTGCTTGCGATTTTTATTTAGTTTTTTAGAACGTTTTGTGGTTCTTTTATTTTTATTAGTCGTATTTTTTTTCCTAGTATGTGTAGTATTATTTGATTGTTGATGTTTTTCGTTTTTTGTTGATTTTGCTTTCTTGGCGGCAGGTTTTTTTTGTTCTCTTTTTGGTTTCGCTAAATCAATATATTCTCTCATAAAAGCATAAGTTTTATTTTTGGTTTCAGTGACAAATAATGCTTCTGCATTAATTAAATTAATCGTATAATTTAGTAATAAGTAATATTCATTTAATTTAAGTTTGCGAGTGGTATTTAAATATGAAAATATGTTAATCAGCAGAGATCCTTCAGGGTTTATTAAAGTAAAGTTATTTAGATGTTCACAAATAATATTAAATTGCATAATAATATCTAATAAATAAGTTATTTTTTCGGCTTGTTGTTTTGGTGAAAGTTCAGGGTTGATATATTGATGAAGTGTTGACAAAAAGTAGTCGTTCTCCAGTAGAAATTTTATGTCTCTTGTAAAAATGGTAGCGTTTATCTCTTTAAAAGATTGGCTGAAAGTTTCATCAAACGAACTAAGAATAGTTTCCGTTCTTTCATCAGCTATTTGAAGAAATTCTTCAAATACATCTTTCTGTTCAATTTCTTTTAAGTCTTTTAAAATAATAATTATAGGCCTTAAATTTTCTATGAATTTTGCACAAGAAGTATGTTTAGAGCTATTAAAATTTTTAATGGCTAATAAAACTTGCTCAAAATAACTCGACAGAAAGATTTGATACGTTGATCGTAAAGATAATGTTATTTTTGAATCTTCTTCACCAAACAATAGTTCTTTCTCATGGAAAAAAGTATACATAGGCATAAGCAGTTGTAAAATGAGATTATAGATGTCGGGTTGTTGTTCTTTATTAGTTATTATTGTACTGAGATCTATTTCTTTTAAAGCGTGACATATAATTCGGATGCTATCTTCGATTGAATTACTTTCAATTGCTCTGAAGTCTTCTTTCAATAATTGATAATATGATACTATTATAATAGTCGAATTTGCCATAATCGAGCTTATTAATTCTTTATAGATTGTATGACCTTTATTCTTACCAGAATTTATCTTCTTTAAAACCCAAAAACAAAATTTATAGTAATTAATTACCTCAACAAGAAGAGCAAAAAAATGCTCGCTATCAAAAAATTTTTCATTATTATCGATCGCCTCACTTAATTTATTATTGAAATCATTTATGCTATTTAGTAAAAGCACAACTGTTTTGTGTTTTACATCTGTAATTTCAAATCTTTTTCCGACATGTAAAGGTATAGGTTTTTTGTTATTAATTGATTGAAACAAATAACTGGACTCAAAAAAAGGCATCGCATTATAGAATTCTTGCAAAGGCAACTTTAGTGTAACGTTAATTTTTTTGTTACTTAGAAGTTTTAATAATTTCTGTAACTTAAAGATAAGATTAGATAAAGCCTGTAATAACAAATTATTATTTTTATAAAGCGCTAATTCTTTGATTGAGTAACTTTCATGATCAAACGACTCGAATTTCTTATTGAATAATTCAAGCATTTTGTTTTCTTCAAAAAGGCTTTTTATGTTTTTTAATGTTAGTTCAAGACCGAATAAATGCTTGCTTAGTTCTAAAATATTTTTTTCTGCAATCTCAATAATTTCTGAAAGAGTGTCTTCTATCATCATTTTATCATCAAAGCCATTGATAATTAGTGTATAATTGTTTGTTAATATATAAATCAATAGCGTAATTTTCTTATTATCCTTTAATCCTAACGATTTATTTGTAGTTGGTTTTTTAAGTTTATGTATTTCAGATAAAATGTGAAGAACCATATGTATAGGCTTGATAAATTCATCATGTATTTTTGTTAAGTGATCGATAAAAATTTCAGGGTAAGCTGTAATATAGCTTTTTAGGTTATAGTTTGTATATATAATAAAGGCATATCTGCATATATCGCGAACATATTCTTTTTTAATGTTTTCCTTAGATAGATAGGAAGAACTAATAATCAAAGATATAATCACGATGGAGGCTAGTTTTTTGCAATGTTCATCATTGAAAATAGATGTGCCTTGATATTCAGCAATACTTCTTAATATTGCTGAAATGGTTTTTAGCTTATTTATAGGAAAATTAGTTAACCTTGGGTTTTGTAAACATATTAGAGCAAGATTGGTGAGGTCTCTATTTAGTCTTACTAAAAGATTATTCTTATTCTTTTTGGCTAATTGTTTTAATATGTTTTTATTAAGCAGACATGTGCTTTTAACTTTTTTTATGTTAGTCACGTGTTGTTTAAATGCTGTAATGTTTTTCTGAATTTTAGTTTTTAAATGTGAGGTATAATTTCTGTTAGCAAATTCAATAAGATCATTAAGATTATTAATTATATTTATACAAACAAACTGGAACATTACAACATTGATTAGTTTATCTGTATCGTTGTTTAATAATGTTAAAACCTCACCTTGGCTTTTGGGTGATTGTTTTTTGTATTCGAGCGAAATATCTTGGGGCATGTTTTCATGGAGGTGAGCAGTACATTTTAAAATAAATGTATCTATATCTAGTTGATAGCTTTGAATGCGATCAGCTCCTAATCTTTTAATCTGAAAATAAACTGATTGAATGATACTGAACAATTCACGGAATTTCTCAAGTGTTTCTTTGACATTATCGTCCGAAACAGTAGCAGCGTTAGTTTTAAAAACAAGATCAATTTCTTCAATTCTAGCAAGAAAAAATTGTCTGTGGTTATCGACTTTTTGGTCTTTCTTCATGTTTTTTCTGGGGTTTGAGCCATTATTAAGCTCAGCGACGACTTTTTTATACAGAAGATCGAGCTTAGATCTTAACTCGTTATTTTTCTCTATAATTAATTTACATAATTCAAAACATTTTAACCTGCTTTCATTAAAAAAATTGATGTCTTCTGCCGATGGGCAGGCTGCAGTTGCACGCTCTTTGCCTTTTTTAGATGAATTCCCACTTTCTTTTACAAAATAACAGGTTTGCGAATCAATAAATTCCATACTTAGTGTAAGATAAGTTGTTATTATATCTATTGGCAGTTCAGATGATCTATTGGCTTCTTCCCATATGCCGGTTAAATTAAGCAGGATATTTTCGATAGCCCTAATATGCTCTTGTGAGGTTTTAAAAATATGAGTTTGCAATTTTTCTAATGCGCTAATAGCCAGCTGTAGGGTGAGCAAGAAAAGATCATTATTTTTATCGGCAGGATCAGACATGATATTATTCCTTTTTTATTATAGAATAATTAATATTTTTGTGCTTTTGTCAGTACTTCCGCTGTCCCGATGTTTAGCCAACGTCCTTGAAAATATTCGCCGCTAACTTGATGATCGCTTATTGCTGAAAATAGCAGTGAGGCTAATGGAAATTTACCAGGTTTGCATTGAGAAAACAATCTTGGAGAATAGATACCGATATTACCGTATGTTAAACGTTTTTTGCCAATGTTCCCGACCATACCATCAGTTAAATAAAAATCGCCTTGGGGATAATAATCAGGATTATCGACTAATACCAAATGTGCTAAATGATCAAGTGATGTTGGCAAGCTTGCAAAGTCAAAGTCAGTAAAAATATCAGCACTTAATACTAAAAAAGGTTTATCACCAAGTAAAGGTAATGCTTGAAAAATTCCACCGCCGGTCTCTAAGCGTTCTTGCTCAGATGAATATTGAATGCTGACGCCATAGCGAGAACCATCACCTAAATATGCTTGAATTTGTTCGCCAAGATAACTGGTATTGATCACAATATCACGAATGTTGCAATGAGCTAGTGACTCTACATGATATTCAATTAAGGCTTTGCCCTGCACTTTAACCAAAGGTTTTGGCAAGCTGTCAGTGATTTTTCCTAAGCGTTGACCACGTCCAGCAGCTAAGATCATTGCTTTCATGTGATCAACCTCATCACACGATCATTAAAAAAGCATTGAAACTCAGCTAATTCTGGATAATAAGTTAAGACATCAGCAACATAATTTAGCGTTCGCGGAATATCATGCAAATACAGCTTATTCTGATCACGTAAATATTTACGCGCGAAAATAAAACTAGCTTTTAAATGCCGTTGTATGCCCATTAATTCAAACCAGCGCAATAGTTGCTGATTGTCTAGTGAGTTATGTAGTGTGTGGCCCCAGGCTTGTTGCGCAAGTTGTTTGTTATAATAATTCAACCAAGTGATAACACGTTCGCGTGGCCAATTGATGTAGCAATCTTTGAGTAAAGAAACAACGTCATAAGTTATTGGACCAAGCATAGCATCTTGAAAATCAAGTACGCCAACTTTTTCCTGCGTGGTAAGTAATAAGTTACGTGAATGATAATCACGATGAATGCAAATTTGTGGTTGCGTCACAGCTGATTGCACTAACGTTGCGAATGTTGTATTTAATAATCGCTGTTCGGTTTGGGTTAATGTTAACTGTAAATACCGTTGTAAAAACCAGTATTGAAATTTGTGTAACTCATTTAACATGAAATCATGGTTAAAATGTGGTAATGGCCAGTGAGGGATCTGCTGGCATGATTGAATAAGTAATAAAGTATCTATAGCCCGCTGATAAAGTTGATCAGCAGTTTGTGGATTAAGGACGGCTAAATAAACTTTTTCACCAAGGTCACTTAATAATAAAAATCCTTGGGTTAGATCAGCTTCAACAATGCTTGGTACTTGAATACCTTTAGCCGCAAAACCATTAGCAATGGCGACAAAAGGGTAACAATTTTCTTTAGTCGGCGGCGCGTCCATAACAATCCAAGATTGATTTTGACATGTGATCCGAAAATAACGCCGAAAACTGGCATCACTTGCCAATGGCAGTATTGCATAAGATTTGCCTGCAAATATTTTTGCCAGCCATTTTTGTAGCTGTGTTAACCGATTATCCATGTTATTATCTGTGCATTTATACAGTAGCTATGAATATAAAAACGTTGCTGTATATTACAACAGAAAAAGAGCTTGTCAAAAAAAGGTTGAATGGTGATTTTGCCAAAACTTACTCGAATGAAGCAAATTGGTTTGGTGCTAGCTATTATTTCATTAGTGACAATCACTTCAGCCAAATCATCAATGCCAGCAAAGCGTTTGCCGCCATTATCAAAGGCTGAACTTAGCCATATTCTTGGTTGGGTGCAAAGTCCGGGAAGTAATTTGTGTAATGGCTATTATGTTGAACCACTATTAAACCCACAACAATTAAAAGATATCGGCGTGCGCGGGAGTGTGACCTCAATCACTGCGACAAAAGCCAAGTTTCAGCGACAAGGCACGTCAGCGTTATTTGGTAATGTTGTTGTCAAGCAGCCTGATCGAGAATTAACAGCAGAACGTGCGTATTTATACCGCGATGCAAAGACTAACAAAGTTAATCGAATTGAATTATATGGCAATGTGCATGTGCGGGAAAAAGGTAAACTTTTAGTTGGTACGCATGCACATTTACGTTTAGATAAAAATGAAGGCACCGTAGAAAATGCCGTATACCGTATCGCTCAAAAACATGATCAAGGCCAAGTCGTTAAAAATAATCAAGGTGTTTGGCAACGGATTTATGCCAAAATCAATGCGTGGGGACGCGCGCTTAAAGCAGTGCAAGTGAGCAAAGGCTTATACAAATTTTTTCAAGCGACTTACACAACTTGTCCGCCAACAACGTGTGTGTGGAAAGTGAAAGCGAGCGAATTAATTTTAAATCATAATACCGGCGTTGGCGAAGCATATAATGCTCGTGTGTATGTGCGTGGAGTGCCCGTGTTTTATTCGCCTTATCTTAATTTTCCCATCGACAATCGGCGCAAAACGGGGTTTTTAAATCCAACTTATGGCACATCACAACAAACGGGCACGGCTATTGCGGTACCTTTTTATTGGAACATGGCGCCGAATTACGATGATACTATCACCCCGAATTATTTTAATTTGCGCGGTTTACGCTTAGATAATTTATTTCGATATTTAACGCCCACAAGTCATGGCCAATTGTATACGACATATTTACCCAATGATCGTGACTTTATTATTTTTCGTAATAGTTTTCGTGGCTCGGAACGTGCCTTAGAAAGGCCGGCAGATTTTCGAATTTTGCAAAGAGACACAGCACAACGTGGGTTTGTCTCATATCAGAATAAATCACATTTTTATCCGCATTGGAGTTTCGATGTCAATTATAATTATGCTAGTGATACCTACTACTTTCAGAATTTTCCGCGGTATAAGCAAATTCCAATCGATCAATTACCGGAATATGGCAATTTGTACTACGCCACTCGTTATTCACATACCCGCTTAAGTTTTTATACGTATCAAACCATGAATACTATTAACGAAGAGCCATTAGCTAGTCCTTATAGTCATAAACCCGAATTTGATTTTAATTATTTACACCCTTTTGGTTTGTTTGGTCTTACTTACGGTTTACGTTTACAAGCAGTTAATTTTACTAATTCAAACTTTCCTGGTGAAAATCGCTTAATAGCTTTGGGCTTGAAAGATCCGGTAACAACAGGCCAACGTTATGTCTTGCGCCCTAGCATTAGTTATCCGATCACTGAACCAGGGTATTATTTGCGGCCACGTTTGCAAGCGGATTTAGCTTATTATCATTTAGTTAATCAAGAGCCTGGCTTTGAGAATAATCCTTCACGTGCGTTGCCAATGTTTGATCTGCTTGGCAAATTGAATTTTGAGCGTTACGAAACAGTGTTTGGCCATACGTATATACAAACATTAGAACCAGAAATTTATTATTTATACGTGCCATTTAAAAATCAAACTGCGATCCCGATTTTTGATACTTCGCAACCAATTTTATCGGTGCCTCAAATGTTGCATGATAATCGTTTTGCAGGCAATGATCGTATGGGTGATGCTAATCAAGTAACATTGGCATTAACCACACGCATGTTAAATCCTACTGACGGCACCGAACGTTTTAAAGCGCAAGTAGCGGATATTGTGTATTTCACTAGGCGAAAAGTGAATTTATGTCAGCCCTCATTGTTTGGTGAGCCTGGTAATAATTGTCCTCGAAGTGATGGCAATCCGTTATCAACGACTAATTCATTCTCGCCTCTTGTCGGTAGTGTCAGTTATCATTTGCTACCGTACTGGACGATTTACGCTAATCTCACTTGGCAGCTTGGCGATTCAACGCCTTTAGCTCAAGGTGCTAGCATTCACTATCAGACTGATGATCAGCACATTTTTAACTTGGGCTATAACTTTTTGCAATTTGAAGTGCCGCAAACCGTAGGTGGAGTGCAGATCAATCGGATCACGCAAGTGCTTGGCCCTAACCCACGATTGGGCACAGTTTCACTGGTATGGCCGCTGCCATTCTGGCATAATTGGGCATTTCTTGGATACAGTGATTACGACATACGCTTTAAACGCTTCGTTGGTAATGCGGTTGGCATTCAGTTTGATAGTTGCTGTTGGGGATTTCGTTTCGTACTGAGTCGAACGTTATTATTTGAGCGAGAGCTGAGTACGGTGCGCGATGAGCGCAATGAATTTAATAATGCAGTTTATTTGCAAATTATTTTTAAAGGTTTAGGGGTGTTTGGTAACCATGACCCAAGTTCGTTATTGACGAGCAATATTTCTGGGTTCCAAGATAGTTATAGAAATCCTATACCGGATTTCTTTTGACAAAGTAATCTAATTAGCATGGCTTATTTTACAGATATAAAAATTAGGTAGGAAAATCGATGAAGAGACTAGGTATTATTATTTTATTAATTGGATTGTTGGGTATAAACAGCATAAGTTTTGCTGAACGCTTAGATCGAATTGTTGCAGTGGTTAAAGACCAAGTGATCACTGCCGATCAGCTTAACTCGCGCGTCGCGCAATATAAAGCACAAATTGCTCATAGTGGCCATACTCCACCGCCAGCGAGTATTTTACGCAAGCAAGTGTTGCAACGAATGATTTATCAAAAACTGCAATTGCAACTTGCGAAGCAACGCGATATTACAGTTGATGATTTAATGTTAAATCAAGCGATTAAAAATATTGCCAGTCGTAATCATATTCCGTTAGAAAAATTTAAACATGCGGTAGAAGCGCAAGGCATTAGTTTTAAGCACTATAAGCAGCAATTAAAACAACAATTAATTATCCAAAAATTACAATCAGAAATGGTTGGCAAAACAATTAGTATTACGCCAGAAGATGTGGCAAAGGCTAAGCGTAAATTAGCGAGCAAAGCCGATGCAGTGAAAGATTATCATCTGTATAATATTTTGATTGCATTACCTGATGTACCAACCTCAGAAGATATTACCGCAGCCAAAAAACACGCTGAAGCGATCATCAAGAAATTAAAGCATGGCGCAGATTTCCAACAAATTGCAATGGCACAATCTGCTGGCCCGCAAGCTTTGCAAGGCGGCAATTTAGGCTGGCGTAAATTAGGTGAATTGCCATCTGTTTTCACCAAGTACGTTGAAAAAATGAAATCTGGGCAAATTAAAGGGCCTATTCGTACCGGCAATGGTTTTCATATTATTAAACTAGCTGGTGTGCGTGGTCGCAGTATGCGACGCGTAGTAACAGAATATCATGTGCGCCAAATCTTAATTAAAACGGGGCCAATGTTATCAGCGAAGCAAGCGAAATTGCGTTTGGAACGTATTCGTAAGTTAATTTTAGCGGGTGGAAGTTTTAAAAAGCTAGCTGAAGGCAATTCACATGATCAACGATCGGTAAATAAAGGTGGTGATATGGGATGGGTAGCCGCGGCGCAACTCGAGCCGATGTTTGCTCAGCATATTGTGCATCTTAAAGTTGGTCAACTAAGCAAGCCATTTCATACCGCCATAGGCTGGCATATTGCGCAGGTGTTAGGCCATCGCCGAGTTGATGACACCAAAGCATTTTTAACGTTACAGGCACGGCAAATGGTGTATCGACGGAAATTTATGGAAAAACGTCAGATGTGGTTACAATCATTGCGTGAAAATGCTTATGTGAAGATCATGCGATGAGTTTATTGCCTCGGCTTGAAATTAATCCCGATGATCCGCCAGTAGCAACAGTTATTTGGTTACACGGATTAGGTGCCGATGGCCATGATTTTGCACCTATTGTGTCGCAACTTAATGTCGCTGATAAACCAATTCGTTTTGTATTTCCGCATGCTCCAGCGATGCCGGTAACGTTAAATGCAGGCTTACACATGCCTGCCTGGTTTGATATTTTAGGTTTAGGCATTGATGCGCCAGTAGATAAAGTTGGTGTGCATCAAATGGAACAACGCATTCAAGATTTAATTGAGAATGAATGTCAGCAAAAGATTGAGTCGAACAATATTATTCTCGCGGGTTTTTCTCAAGGTGGTGCAATGGCATTGTTTACCGCTTTACGTTATCCGCAACGACTCGCAGGTGTTATTGCATTATCAACATTTTTGCCATTAGAACAAGAACTAGTAAATTTTTTAAGTGAAGCTAATCATGACCTGCCGATTTTTATGGGGCATGGCGAACGTGATCCATTAGTCGATATTAGTTGGGGGCAACATTGTGCAGATAAACTGGTGGAATTAGGCTATCGCGTCGATTGGCATACGTATCCAATAGAACATACCGTGTATCCACAAGAAATTGCTGCCATTGCACAATGGTTGGAGCAGATTATTAGCTAAAGCTTATCAAAATCGCGGGTTATTGATGTTAGCTACTACCAGCCTGTTTTTTGTCACGTGAATGTTTTGCATATTTTTTCCAATCATTTATTGTTGCACCAGGTTTGGTTGCGTTTAGAAAATCTTTAAGAAGTGGATCTGTTTGCCCCACCGTTTTTGGTTGTGACGTTGATGGTTGATTTCTTCCTTGACCTCGACCACTCCCTCCAGTGACTTTACGTGCTTTACGGGTACGTTTTTTGCCCATTTTAAGTACTCTCTAGACAATTACATATTTAAATTATAGTTAGCAAACCAAAACGAATCAATTTTAATCAATTTGGCCGAGTTTGAGTATTAGAGGATCTTATTGATAAATCAGGGAATTCTGTAACTTTTAGATTTGTTTATTTGCCTTTGCTAGAACCTTTTGCCTTACGTGCATTCTTTGCATATTTTTTCCATACTTCAGGCGTGTTCTTTCTTATAACATTCAAAAAATCTGTTTGACCTGAATTAAGTGACTTTGTAGGTAATGACAATGGCTGAGTATTACCAGGATTTTTCGCCCCTCCTCCTGTGATAGACCGGGTTTTTCGGGTGTGTTTCTTTGCCATCTTTACTTTCCTCATATGAATGCATTAATTATAGTAAGCAGGCCAAACATGGTCAATTTCAGAGCGCTCCATTCGGCGCCTGTTTGTTAAGTTAATCTATTGAAAAATATAGATTATTTAGTAACTCACATGTTGTGGTTTAACTATAACAGCGCAAATTTAATCAAATATTGACCATGATATTTGTTTCGACCGGTAATTTCATGTCAATATCAATGTGCGATAAGATAGCGCATCAACAAATATAGGCTCTGTATTTAAGATAGTATGATTCATAAACATAAATATGCTAACAAAGCACTGAGAATTTTCCCAATATTATTGGTGCTATATGAAGTTGCTACCTATTTATCGAATGATGCTTATCTACCGGCGCTTCCTCATATAGCGCGTGATTTAAATACGTCACATCATCTTGTGCAACTCACGCTAACAACCTGGTTTCTAGGTTCCGCTTCGATGCAGTTGATATTGGGTCCTGTGTCGGATCGCTATGGTAGAAGACCCGTGCTTCTCATCGGTGTAGTAGTATTCATCGTGTCTACCATCGTGTGCGCACTAACTCCCAGTATTGATCTATTGTTGTTTGCACGCTTCATTCAAGGCGCCACTATTACGTCGATGATTGTTGCAGGCTATGCGACTATCCATGAATTATTTGATCGCGAGCGAGCAATTCATACCTTAGCCTTGATGAGAAGCGTCACAGTGTTAGCGCCAGCATTTGGGCCATTGTTTGGAGCGATGATTTTATACTTTTTAGATTGGCGCTGGATATTTGCTATTTTGGCGATTATGGCATTAATAGTATTGTTTGGATTAATATCTAAAATGCCCGAAACTAATCCTAAAGAAAACAGACATCCAATTAATATAAAGCGTATTTTGGGTCAATATAAACGGATATTTACTAATCTTCAATTCATGCGCGCAGCATTAAGCTCTTGTATTCTATTTGGCGCAATGGCGGCCTGGATTGCTGCGGGTCCATTTTTAGTGATCGATAAATTTCATTATGGAGTTTTTGGTTTTGTTATATTTCAAGCAATTGTATTTGGCTGTTTTATCATCGGCACTCGCCTCGTTAAACCATTAATGAAAAGATACAAAATTCCTAGCCTTATTAAATTCGGACTTACATGTGCTTTATGTGGTGGTGTGCTTTCATTATTGTTAGCAGTATTGTTGCCACAAATTTTATATGGCATGATTATTTCGCTGATGCTTGTTGCTGGTGGTACCGGGTTGTGTTATCCCATTTTAAATCGTGTTGCTATTGAAGCAAGTACTGAGCCAATGGGTACACGTATGGCAGTATTCTCAAGTTTAACTGGTAGCTTTGGCATGATAGGTAGTGGCTTGATCAGTAGTGTATATAATGGCACATTGCTTTCACTGAGTGTTATATTAATTTCGTTTACAATCATTGCTTTTTTGTTGATGGGAATTAAGCAATAAAGCAGGATCTCTCCTACAAGAGCAATAGAGACTTGTCGGATTATAAGATTTAAATAATCCGACAAATCTGTTTGATTGAATGGCTTAGATCCCGCGGTCAAGCCGCGGGATGACGGGTTACACGCTATGATGGCTTATGCCCAATCTCGCGGTTTAAGAAAATAATCATAAAGTTTCGCTTCTGGAGTGCCGGCTTGTGGTTGCCAGTTATAACGCCAGGTTACTAAAGGCGGTAATGACATTAAGATCGATTCAGTGCGGCCACCAGATTGTAAGCCAAACAAGGTGCCGCGGTCATAAACTAAATTAAATTCAACATAACGCCCGCGACGATATAATTGAAAATCTCGTTGCGTTTGTTCATAAGGCGAATGTTTGCGTTTGCTAACGATAGGCAAATATGCCTTTAAAAAATGATCGCCAACACTTTGCATGAAAGCAAAACTGTTAGCAAATCCCCAAGCATTAAGATCATCGAAAAAAAGTCCGCCGATCCCGCGTGCTTCATGGCGATGTTTTAAATAAAAATATTCATCAGCCCATTGTTTGTAACGTGGATAAACCTCTTTGCCAAAAGGTTCGCATGCTTGGCGCGCTATGCGGTGCCAGTGTTGACAATCTTCTTCAAAGCCATAATAAGGCGTTAAATCAAAACCACCGCCGAACCACCAAATTGCTTGCTGATCTTTTTCGGCAATAAAAAAACGCACATTTAAATGTACCGTTGGTACAAATGGATTAACAGGATGTAACACTAATGAAACGCCTAACGCTTGGAATTTAGCGCCAGCGAGTTCGGGGCGTTTTGCAGTAGCGGAAGCTGGCAAACTATTATCGAACACATGCGAAAAATTGACGCCACCTTTCTCAAACACATTGCCATCACTGATCACCCGCGAATCGCCACCACCACCTTGCGAGCGTTGCCAAGGATCACTATGAAAACTTGCTTTACCATCTTCGGTTTCAAGTGCAGCACATAAGCTGTCTTGCAAGCTAAGCAAATAAGTTTTGACGCGTGTAACGTCAGGCTTTATTGGTGATTGCATTATGATAACGTCCTAATACCATCAACGGCCAATAATGACGATATAAGCCATAACCGATCATAAACCCTGCTGGTAAATCGTTGCCTTGGGCGAGGGTAGTGGTTTCTTGCGGCGTGCCAATCGAACGCTTACCAATGCCGTAACCAGGAAAACCAGTGCCGGTGAAATATTTTTCTTCCCAAGTACCTTCGGCTGTTTGCGTGTTACATAAGTATGCAATGCCATTAGCCGTAGCAGGATGGTTAATTTCGCCGGCGGCGATTAATGCTAATAATGCCCAAGAAGTTTGCGATGGCGTGCTTGGGCCTTTACCTTCTTGAGATCGATCCACATAGGAAGCACAACTTTCACCCCAACCGCCATCAGGATTTTGATGATCCAACAACCAAGCTACGGCGCGACGCACGGCTGGTTGAGTCATGTCTTCATTAAGTGCAGCTAATGCTGGCAACACTGAACCGGTACCATAAATATAATTAACACCCCAACGTCCAAACCAAACACCATTACTTTCTTGTTGTTGATAAATAAAAGTTAATGCACGTTTAATTTGTGGATGTGATGATGTATAACCTAAATACGCTAACATTTCGAGAATGTGACTAGTTACGTCAACGCACGGCGGATCCAGGGTTTCGCCAAAATCAAAAAATGGCATTTTCGCTAAAAATGATCGATTGTTATTAATATCAAACGCACCCCAGCCACCATTTTTACTTTGCATGCTAAGCACCCAGCATACCCCGCGTTTAATGGCTTCATCAAACTCTGTTTGCGGTTGCACTTGCTGCTGTCGCACAAGATTAAGCGCAATAATTACTTCTGATGATGTATCAACATCGGGATAGTAATTATTGTGTAATTCAAAGAGCCAACCGCCGGGTGGTGTATGTGGATTTTTAACCGCCCAATCACCAGGAACTGAAACTTGTTTGTTAAGCAGCCACGTAATGGAGTGACGCAATTGTTCGTGTGCTAAATCAAACCCGCTATCGTGTAAGCCAATCAGCATTAAACATGTATCCCAAACATTAGAAATACATGCTTGAATTTGTAATGTGGTTTCGGTTTCAATGCTAAAAGATTTTAATCCTTCAATGCCTTTTTTAATGATCGGATAATTTAAATCGTAGCCCAAAGAGTATAATGCCATTAAAGAATATACCCACGGGCCTTGAATACCGCCCCAGCCACCATCAGCTTCTTGCCGTTCTTCGATCCATTTCACGGCTTTGCGGATCGCATAATTTCGCCCAGGATGCCAAGGAAAACGATCATAAAGTTTTAAAGCTTTATCGACTAGCCAAAAGAAACCACCCCAGCCAAGGAATTTTTTCGGTCGCGGTAACGAATAATCAACTTCGCTGCGCGGCGTAGGAAAAAGTTCATCGACAGTAGCAGTTGCCGGTAGTTTGCAAACGCGTTTTTTAGTGAAGATAATTGACATGGGTACGATAGTTGCGCGCGCCCAACTGGCAAATTCATAAATGTTAACCGGAAACCAATTAGGCAGTAGCATAATTTCCGGCGGAATGGAGGGTAAACTGTTAATATCCCATTGATCGAATAGCGCTAACCAACATTTAGTAAAGATCCGTGTTTTTGGAATGCCGCCGCGCGCTAAAATAAATTCACGCGCACGTTGCATACGTTCATCATCAGGGGAAAAACCAGCGAGTTTTAATGCAAGATAACATTCAACTGTCGTGCTTAAATCACCACCGGCGCCGTAATATTGGGGCCAACCACCATCGTCAACTTGTTGCTGCCAAATAAAATTTGCCAGCTTTTGCCATTGATGATAATCGTTATAGCCCATGTAATAGCTTAATAAGATATGTTCAGCTTCGATGCTAGCATTGCAATTAAAAGCACCTTGCCAATCGCCGTCAGGTTTTTGGATCGTTAAAGCATATTGTTGTGCTTTTTCGATCGTAGTTGCAAGCATTGCTTCAGGGCTTGCTGGCGTCCGTTTCAGAAATGCTGCCAATTGTTCTCGGTATTTCATGGTTTCATCCCTTGCATTAACATTAGTATTGTAATTAAGTACGAATAATTTTTTCACTCAGAGCATCATAAATAGGTGTTGGTTTAGCTAAACCACCTAATGGTCCCTCGAGAATATAATCAATTTTATCAGCAAATTTAACCGTAATTGTAGTTTTATCTAACGCGGGTGGTTCACCTTCAATATTAGCACTGGTAGAAACAATGGGGTTGCCAAATTTGCGACATAATTGTTGCGCGAGTGGGTGCGCAGTCATGCGGATAGCAACAGTTTTATGATCACCACAAATCCAACGTGGTACCGCAGTGCTGACAGGTAGTAGCCAAGTGATAGCTCCTGGCCACGTTGCTGCTACTTTGGTTTTAATGTGGGTTGGTAATGAAGTTATCAGCGGATTAATTTGTTGCCAGTCTGCTGCAATTAAAATCAATCCTTTATGTTGTGAGCGATGTTTGATCGCTAATAAACGTTGCACTGCTTGTTGATTAAAGGGATCGCAACCGAAACCATAGACAGCTTCCGTTGGGTAAGCGATAATACCTCCTCTTTTAATAGTGGCGATTGCTTTATCGAAAGATGTTACGGCCATGTTAATCAGCTCTGTTTTAAATTAATGTTAATGTATCATAGGATGTTTAGAAAATGTATAGAATGAGTTGCAATAACTCATGAATATGGGTGAATCATATAAGATAAGCGTGGACGTGCGCACACAGTATATTGTTGAGCAATCTATTCCCGAAAAAGATCATTATGTTTTTGCTTATACCATCACCATTCATAATTTATGTTCTCAAGGGGTAAAACTATTAGGGCGTAAATGGCACATTATGGATGCAAACGGACATACGCAAGATGTCGAAGGCGTTGGCGTGGTAGGTTTGCAACCTTACATTAATCCACAAAAGCAATTTGAGTATACTAGCGGTGCAATTTTGGCAACTCCTGTTGGTAGTATGCAAGGTAGCTATCAATTCGCCGCTGATGATGGAGCCGTGTTTGAAGCAGATATTCCGCCATTCCGCTTAGCTGATCCGAATATGCTACACTAATAAATGGCTTGGGTGACTTAAGGAAATCGCGCCATGCGCATTGAACAAAATTACAAACTCGATTTCAAAGATGTATTAATTCGTCCTAAACGTAGTACGTTATCGTCGCGTGCAGAAGTTAATTTGATCCGCGAATATAAATTCAAACATACGGCTAAAACTTGGCGTGGTATTCCAATTATTGCGGCGAATATGGATCACACGGGGACGTTTGCAATTGCTAAAGTATTAAGTCGGCATCAATTACTTACAGCAATTCATAAATTCATTGATCCTAACGTGTGGCAACAATTTAGTAGCGAACATCCACAAGTGATCGTATCGTGTTTTATTTCATCGGGGATCAGTGACGATGATTTTAAAAATTTACAAATCATCATGAAAAAAGTTACCTCAGAATTTATTTGTCTTGATGTGGCGAATGGTTACACCCAGCATTTTGTAGATTTTGTACGTAGAGTACGCGCTGCGTTTCCTGAAAAAATTATTATGGCGGGAAACGTTGTTACTGGTGAGATGGTTGAAGAATTAATTATCTCTGGTGCAGATATTGTTAAAATTGGTATTGGTCCAGGATCAGTATGCACCACGCGCAACAAAACTGGAGTAGGTTATCCGCAATTATCCGCTATCATTGAATGCGCTGATGCTGCGCATGGACTTAAAGGTTTAGTGTGTGCTGATGGCGGTTGTGCCGATCCCGGCGATGTTGCAAAAGCATTTGCAGCGGGGGCGGATTTTGTCATGTTAGGTGGTATGTTTGCAGGTCATGATGAAACTGAAGGTGAAATTATTGAAAAAAATGGCAAACGTTACAAGCAATTTTATGGCATGAGTTCAGCTGCAGCGATGATGAAATATCATGGCAAAGTAGCAGATTATCGCGCGAGTGAAGGCAAATCCATTTTAATTCCATATAAAGGCCCAGTGGAAGATACGGTGTTAGATATTTTAGGCGGACTGCGCTCAACATGTACCTATGTCGGTGCGCAAAGTCTAAAAGAATTATCTAAGCGCACCACGTTTGTCATGGCTTCGCAGCAAGTTAATGACGTCCATGGAAAATAAGTGTAGTTTTTATGAAAAATTCTTGGCGGTTTTTTTGGTCTTGGTTACGAACGCCGCGTACCATTGGTGCGATCACGCCAAGTGGTAAAGCGTTAGGGCGGGCTATTGCGCGTCAAATTGATATTGATACACCGGGAATGATCATTGAATTGGGAGGTGGCACGGGTAGTTTAACCGAAGCATTACTTGCTATAGGATTGCCTCCTGAACGACTTGTGGTGATTGAGCGTAACCCGACGTTTTATGATATCTTGCACGAGCAATTTCCTAAGGTGAATGTGGTGTTGGAAGATGCGACTAATTTGCAGCAGTTGGTGGTGCAACGTCAGTTTAAACCGATCAATGCCATTGTTTCAGGTTTGCCATTGTTGTCGTTAGATCCTAAAATCCGCGATCAGATCATTAGCCAAGTGTTGCAATTGTTAAATGGTAGCAATGCATTTTATCAGTTTACCTATGGCTCGCATTCACCCGTGCCGGAATATTTATTGGCGCAAACAGCTTGTGAAGTTAGTCGAATAGGGAGAATTTGGCGAAATTTTCCGCCAGCGACAGTATGGCGGTATAAAAAGATAAAATCAGAAAAATAATTTATCTTTACGGTATCTGATCTATACTATAAATGCTAGCACTCTCCTTAAAAGAGTGCTAAAATATGCCGAGAAAAGAACAGTTTGTAGGTTTTTTAATCATGAATCAAGTGCAGACTATTGACCAAGCATTAATGCCTGTGGGTAACATTGAAGCGTATACTCACTGGGTACATCAAATTCCAATACTCACGCAGCAAGAAGAGCAAGAGTTATCTCGCCAATGGTATGAGCAACACGACCTAGAAGCCGCGCGTAAGCTTATCTTAGCGCATTTGCGATTTGTAGTTAGAGTCGCTAAAGGTTATTTAGGGTATGGCTTGCCGTTAGGTGATCTAATTCAAGAAGGCAATATTGGTTTGATGAAAGCGGTTAAGCGTTTTGATCCAAATGTTGGCGTGCGTTTGGTATCGTTTGCAGTGCATTGGATCAAAGCAGAAATTCATGAATTTGTATTACGTAACTGGCGTATTGTGAAAGTTGCCACAACCAAAGCGCAACGCAAGTTATTCTTTAATTTGCGTTCTGCGAAAAAGCGTTTAGGTTGGTTTAGTCGTGAAGAAGTGGACGGCGTTGCTAAAGACTTAGGTGTGCGCCCAGAAGATGTCATGGAAATGGAAGCACGCTTGAATGCACATGATGCAGCGTATGATAGTAGTGCGAATGATGATGATGATAGCGGCAGTAGTCCACGTCAATTTGCACCACAACATTATCTTGAAGATCATAGTGCCGATCCTTCACTGCAAGTTGAAAACTACAATTGGGCAAGTCAAAACAATGCAAATTTACAAACAGCATTGGCTGCATTGGATGAACGTAGTCGCGATATCATTAATCAACGCTGGCTTGCTGATAAAAAATCAACATTGCATGAGTTAGCAGCACAGTATCAAGTATCTGCAGAGCGCGTGCGCCAACTCGAACAAAATGCAATGAAGAAATTGAAAGCTTCACTGGTATAACAATAATTATTGCTACGATTTCTTTAATATGCCTAACAAACCACGAGATAATTCCCTAGCGATAGTACGCCCGATTTGTCGAACCATGGTATTTTTAGATAATTTTGTTAAGAAAGTTTCGGCGTTTTTACTGCGTGGTTTACCTGCTTTGGTAGCTTTAGTAGTGCTTGCTTGTTGTTTTTCAATCGTTGCCAACTTTTCTACTAAGATTTCATAAGCACTTTCACGATCTATGGCTTGATTATACTTGCTAGTTAATCTTGATTGTTTAACGATTTCAGTAAGTTCAGATTGAGTTAATGGTCCCATACGTGATTGCGGTGCATTTAACAAAGTAGCGGCTAATGGTGTTGGACGGCCTTTTTCATTTAAGGTTGTAATTGCAGCTTCGCCGATCCCTAGCGATGTTAATAGCTCGTCGGTTTTATAATATGGACTAGAAGGGTAATTTTCTGCGATCAGCTTAATTGCTTTACGATCTTTAGCGGTAAATGCACGTAGTGCATGTTGAACTTTCATGCCTAATTGGCTCAGAACAGAGTCAGGAATATCCGTTGGATTTTGTGTGCAAAAGAAAACGCCGACACCTTTAGATCGAATAAGTTTAATGATACTTTCAATTTGCGCTAATAATTCTTTAGTGGCTTGTTTAAATAATAAATGAGCTTCGTCAATGAAGATCACTAATTTTGGTTGCTCGAGATCACCTTTTTCTGGAAATTTGGTATATAATTCGGCGAGCAAGCATAACATAAAAGAAGAAAATAATTTCGGACGATTTTGCAGATCAATTAAGCGTAATATGGAAATAGTGCCACGACCTTGTTCATCAAAATGTAATAAATCTTCAACGTCAAATGAAGGTTCACCAAAAAAACATTCGCCACCTTGTTGTTCAATTTCAATAATTTTACGCAAAATAGTGCTGGCAGAAGCCGAAGAAATTCGACCATATAATTTTTCAAATTCAGCTTTGCCTTCATTAGTAGAAAAATGAAGTGATTTTTTAAAATCTTTTAAATCTAGCAGCGGCAAATGGTTGTCATCACAGTATTTAAAAATCAATGAAACAATCCCAGCTTGAATGTCATTTAGTTCTAGAATTTTTGCAAATAGTAATGGTCCAAATTCAGAAACCGTGGCACGTAATTTAATCCCAGGCTCTTTTGATAGTGATAAAAATTCCACGGGAAATGACATAGGCGTGTAAGGCACGTCGAGCTGGGTTTGCCGAGCAATAAGTGTTGCATTACTTGTGCCAGCAGCAGCGAGCCCACTTAAATCACCTTTTAAGTCCATTAATAAGCTGGGAACACCTTGCAAAGATAATTTTTCAGCAAGCAATTGGATAGTTTTAGTTTTGCCGGTGCCAGTAGCACCAGCAATTAAACCATGACGGTTTAATGATTTTAATGCAACAGTGATAGTTGCATCAGGAAATACTTGTTTGTCATATTTCGCAGCACCTAAAGTAATCGCCGCGCCATCACAATGATAGCCTTTAATCATTGTTTCATTAAATGTCGTAGGATCTTTCATAATAGCTTACTCCATTGCTAGAATCGCTTGCCATTGAGCCGCAGTAACTGGCGTGATTGATAAACGATTACCAGGCCTTAATAATAGCATGTCGCGTAACAAAGGATTTTGACGTAATTCTGCAAGCGCAATGAAACGTTTAAGGTTACGTTTGAATTTAATATTTACCATATACCAGCGTGGTTTGTCAGGCGAGCTTTTAGGATCATAGTGTGGTTCTTGTGGATCAAAAGCAGTGAAATCTGGATAACCTTCTTTAACAATATTTACGATGCCAGCTATTCCGGGTGGATTACAATTTGAATGATAAAAAAATGCAAGATCACCTTTTTTCATGTCATCACGCATCATGTTACGCGCTTGGTAATTACGCACACCATCCCAGTGATCAATTTTGGTTTTTGTTGCTCGTAAATCATCGATGCTATAAGCATTAGGTTCAGATTTCATTAGCCAATAATTCATAACAGATCCTTAGTAAAAGCATAAAAATGTTTTTCAGTCACCACGCCATGCAATGGAATATCCCAGTCAGCAATTGGTAAATGCTCATGGCGTTGTGCTTCAAAAGCTAAACCAATGAGATAAGGTCGTTGTGATTTGCCATTCGTTTGCATAAAAGCAAAACTACGATCGTAATAGCCTCCACCCATTCCTAAACGGTGACCTTGTTCATCGAATGCTACCAATGGCATCAAGACTAAATCAAGGTTTTTAGGTGCAATAATTTTTTCAGGCGTTGGCTTAGGTTCGGGTATGCCATAACGATTTGTCGTTAATAGATCATCTTGGGCACAATGCACAAATAGTAATTGATTATCTAGATGTGGATCAAGCACCGGTAAATAGCAACTTTTTTGTTGTTGCCAAATCGATTGCAGGATCGGTGCAGGATCAAGCTCAGCGTCATTAACAATATAACCAGCGATATGCTGACTATTAATAAAAATAGGATGATGACAAAGTGTTTTCGCAGCCAGATCTGAATATTGTTGTCTTGTCGGCAGAGGGATTTTGTGCCGTTGGGCACGCATTTCGCGGCGTAATTGTTGTCGATTTAACATTGGTAACTAATGTTCAATAAATTCCATTTGTTCAGTTTGTGTAAGCGTTTGTGCAAGGCGCTGTTCAAGATCATTAATTTGTTGCGTAACTTGGCTGTTGTTAGTTGCTGCGTGAATAAGATTAAGCGCGGCAACGGTAACGATATAATCGTATTCAGCAGTGTTATTTTGTTTACTAATTTTACGCAATTCTTCATTGAGTTGTTTAGAGCATTGTTGTAATTCAGCAGCTTGACCAGCAGGGCAATTTACTGCAAAAGTTTTATTAAGGACATTAACGGAAATAGTGTTATTTTGTTTATTCATGAGCTAACTCCAAAGACCGTAATTTATCTAGCATCGCGGCAAGCTTAGCTTTAGCTAAATGGTTTTTTTCCGTAAGAGCTTCATTTTCGATGATCAGTTGATTTTGTTTAGTGCGTAAATGATTGTTTTCAATTTTCAAATGTTCGCAGGTATTAATTAAAGCATCGATTTGTGTGGTTAGCTTGTCGAGATTGATAGTGGTCATAATAATCTTTCGTAAACTCCCTGAGGTGATCATCCCAATACGTTTATATTAGGGGGGTAGCTAGGTAAGGTCAATAAATAATCCTATTTTTCTAGGATAATGGCCAGCCGACCTGGAAATATGGTAAAATTGTTAAATTTTGTAACATAAAGGATTCAATTAGCTTATGGAAAAAATACCATCGTTTGATGAAGTGTCAGCAGCTTTAGCTAATGACACAACAAATTCAGCAGCTGACCCTGCAGAAATTCATGGTTTGCTCTGTGGAATGATTTGTTCCGGACCAAAGATGAATGGTAAAGTTTTGATAGAACCTACGGATAAAGCGAGTCGATCGATTTTATTGCGCTTATATGAAATCACCTCAAGCAAGCTCCATCATTTCGATTTTGAGTTCGAACTTTTGTTGCCAGATGATAGTTATGAGTTACGCGTGCAAGCTGAAGGCTTGAGCCGATGGTGCCAAGGATTTTTATTGGGTTTACACGCTGCAGGGATTGTGGTCGAACATGCTAAATCCAACGATACCCGTGATGCTTTGCATCGCATTGCTGAATTGGCAGCGTTGGACCATGAAGTGATAGAGATTAAAGAAGATGATGATGTCGCATTATTCGAAGTCACCGAATATATTCGGCTTGCAGTATTAATGATTTATAGTGAGTTTGCCGTTACCCAAAATGGTAGCAGTGATATCATGCCAGCAAGCCAAATGATCCATTAGTCAATTAATTCGTAATCAAAGAGTAAAGATGGCAAACAATTCAATTTATCAACAACGTCGCCGCCAGTTATTACAACAATTGGATAATGATAGTATTGTTTTTATTCCTGCTGCTCCTGAAGCTAAGCGCAATGGTGACACCGACTATCCTTATCGACAAGACAGTGATTTATATTATTTAACAGGTTTTACTGAGCCTGAAGCGGTTGCAGTATTAATTCCTAATCATGATAACGGGGAATTTATTTTATTTAATCGGTCCCATGATCCCGTAAAGGAAACATGGATGGGGAAACGGGCTGGCCAAGATGGTGCTGTGCAAGAATATGGTGCTGATCAAGCGTTTCCTATTAGCGAATTTGCAACGCGTTTACCTGAGTTATTACAAAATGGTCATAAAATTTATTATCCAACAAAGCGTTATCAAGCATTTGATAATTTGATCCTTGACAGTATTTGTAAAGTGCAAAGTGAAATTTTTAATCTTAATGATATTTTACATCGGCAGCGCATGATTAAAGATGAGCATGAAATTGCAATGATGCGTAAAGCTGCTGCAGTGTCTGCGCAGGCGCATCAACAAGTAATACAAACGTGCAAACCACATATGTATGAATATGAGTTGGAAGCGGTGTTATTGCATGAATTTTGTCGCGCGGGCTGTCGACATCCGGCATATGAATCGATTGTAGCGAGTGGTGAAAATGCTTGTACATTACATTACGTTGCTAACAATGCTCGTTTAGATGATGGCGATTTAGTGTTAATTGATGCCGGTGCCGAATACCAGTGCTACGCTTCTGACATTACGCGTACTATGCCAGTGAATGGTCATTATAATCCAGAGCAAAAAGCAATTTATGAGATTGTGTTAGCAGCGCAGTTGGCGGGGCTTGCGCAATTACGTCCGGGAGTGTCGTGGCATAAAGTTAAAGATGCGGTTGAAACCGTGATCATTGATGGCTTGTTAGATTTAGGTTTTGAAAAAGGCTCACATAATCGGTTCTATATGCATAATTGGGGTCATTGGTTGGGTTTGGATGTGCATGATGTTGGTATTTATAAAGAAGGTGATAGTGATTGGATAACATTTCAACCGGGAATGGTCACCACGATTGAGCCAGGCATTTATATTTCGTCTAATCATGACGATGTTGATCCTAAATGGCGTGGCATTGGAGTGCGCATTGAAGATGATGTGTTGATCACCGAACAAGGTCATGAAGTACTGAGTGCAGCAGTGCCAAAAACCATAACAGATATTGAAGCGTTAATGAAATCGTGAACAGTAACCATTATGATATTGTGATCATCGGCGGAGGCTTGGTTGGGTTAAGCTTAGCGTTTGCGCTAGCTAACCAGCCGCTACGCATTGCTATTGTTGAAGCAATATCGGTAGCGACTAAAACCCAAACTGATTTTGATATGCGTGCGGTGGCTATATCCGATGGCAGCCGCCAAATCTTACAAGCGTTGACTATTTGGGAGCAATTAGCAACGACAGCTTGTCCTATCATGAAAGTTCATGTCTCTGATCGCGGCCATTTTGGTGCAAGTAAAATTACCGCTAAAGCAGAAAACTTGCCGGCGTTAGGTTATGTTTTAAATATGACGATGCTTAATGAAGTGATGTATCGGCATTTAACGACATTAAAGAACATTGATTTTCTGTGTCCTGCAACATTGCAAGATTTACAAGTCACCGCTGATGGTTATCAAATGACGATTGATCAGCCGCAGAAATCACAGCAGTTATCAGCAAAGTTAGTGATTGCTGCTGATGGCGTGCATTCTAAAACACGACAATTGTTGGGGATCACTACCGCAACCCAAGATTATCAGCAATATGGTGTGATCACCACAGTTGGTTTAGCCAATGATCATCAACATGTAGCTTATGAACGGTTTACCACTAGTGGGCCATTGGCATTGTTACCGTTGCCGGATAAACGCAGCGGCTTAATTTGGTGTGTGAATAAAGCAAATGCCGATCAATTGCGGCAATTAACGGAACGTGATTTTTTAACAAAACTACAGCGTGATTTTGGTTATCGATTAGGGCGCTTTACAAAAGTTGGTAAACGACAAATTTTTCCATTGCAATTGATTTGTGCGCAAGAGCAAGTGCGTCCAGGATTATTATTACTTGGCAATTCAGCACATAACTTACATCCAGTTGCTGGCCAAGGATTTAATTTAAGTTTGCGTGATGTGTTTACCTTAGCGCAACGGATCATTAGCGCGCAGCAACAGCAACGCGATTTTGCTAGTTATGAATTCTTATTGGATCATGTTAATCAACGCCAAGCTGATCAAGATCGTGTGATCCGTTTTACAGATCGCGTGGTAAAAACATTTTCAAATAAAGTATTGGGGCTGGCACAATTACGCAGTAAAGGTCTGTTAGCAATGGAGTTAATGCCGTTTATTAAAAGCTCGATCATTAATATGAATACGCGTGATTAAATTAGAAATGTTGCGGTAAGATAGCACCAGCGTTACCCATGTAAAAACCTTTAAAGTCGGGATCATAGTAATAATAAATATTGCTGGCTTCGATCGCGCGCGCGTATAACACATCATGCACCCAGATCTCGGCAAACGCCCGTCCTCTCGTCGTAATGTGAGCAGTATTGTCACGTAAGTATTGAGCGTATAACGTTGCATCGCCAGAAAGGTTAGCTGTCATTTCTTCAGCAATGCCTGCTAGCATTACTTTACCGCAATGATCACCATTCATTCGGATGGTAAGGTAGTCGCTATCAATCCACAGCACATTAAGATCACCGGAACCCGCATAATCAAGATAACTTAAACTAACATCACCCGTTAAATTAATTTTGCCGCTACCTCTAGAAATGATCCTTAAGTTACCGCTGCGTACTTTATAAATATTAATGTCGCCACTGCCGGTGTAATAGAGATAATATAGGTTAACTAAACCAGTGAGATTGATATTGCCTCTGCCAGTATCTTTGATCGATAAGCCACGGGTATTAGCGCGATTAATGTTAATATCGCCAGAACCTGATAAATCAATTTCACGTACGTTAACGTTACCCGTTAAATTAATTGGGCCACTGCCCGCGGCATATATGTATAGTGGCGTAGGAGTAATACCACTGATGTTAACACTGCCCGAACCGCGGGTTCTGAGATCGCGCAAACCAATTCGACCACTTAAGGTGACATTACCAGAAGACAGTTTATCAACAACCACAAAGTTAGATGAAATATTTTGGATAGTGACATTGCCAGCATTTTTACTGATAAGTTTATGTAATTTAAGTCGTCGTCCTTTTAGATAAATACTACCGCGACCTAATTGGATCACTTCCAAATCTTTGCTGCGTAGGTTAGTACCATTAACACTGCCACTACCGCGGTGTTTCAACAAGGTGAGATCATGTAAATGAATTTGTACTAACCAATAACGTGATTTGTTATAAGACTTAGCAATGACATGCAAGATGTGATTTTTCACATAAACTTTGACATACACTGGGCAAACCACAGGGCCTTTAATAGTTACCGTGTCTTTAGGTTGATTGCCAATAATTTCAACATGGAATGCGCCTTCAAGATCAAGGCCATTAAATGGTGGCAAATTGTGTTTAGTAAATACGGTATCTGAGGTGCCATAAAATTTGCGACGCGCCATTTTGGCTTGATGTTTTTGCGCCGGAGTCATGGTAAACGTTTCATGATAGGCTTGTCGTAGAGTTGTACAGCCACTGAGAATAACAATGATTGTACAAAGTAATGCATAAGTATATGTTTTTATCATGTTTAGGGACCCATCATTAAAGCATTTATATCGTATCATGCTCGATTTGATAGATACAGTCCAAAAATTTTCTTAAACTATTTTCAAGTAAATAAATAGGCAATCTTCAACCAGATGAGCACCATGACTGAAAACGTGGATTTGCGAGTTAAGTCCAGTTTTCAATATTTAACTTAGGCACTCGAGCAAATTCTTTTTTGTTATTGGTAACTAATGTTAGATTCATACTCAAAGCATGAGCAGCGATCATTAAGTCCATCGAGCCAATTAGTTTGCCTTTACGTTCCAAACATGATCTTAATTCGCCATAAAAAAAGGCTGTTTTTTCAGTAAATGGCATAATTTCTAGTGGTAGCAAAAATTCATGTAAGGCAAGCTGATTTTTTTGCTTATGTTTACTTTTATGTACACCATACATAAGTTCAGCCACGGTAATTGAGGAAATGCAAATCTCGCCAATTGCTAAGGTGGTAAATTTAGTGAGGACTTTTGCCGGTTGTTTTTTAATGATGTAAATACAAATATTGGTATCGAGCATATATTTCATTAGAGTAAATTATCCCTCGTTTGGATTTTAGGTTGTTTGCGAGTACCACTCATAAAATCATGGGAGAATTTATCTAAGCTGGCAAACAAAGCTTTCCAAGGTTGATGATCGGTCGGTAAAAGAATAATGGCATCACCCATTTTCTTGATAAATACTTCTTTACCCTCAAGGCGAAATTCTTTAGGTAAGCGCACAGCTTGGCTTTGGCCATTTTGAAATAATTTTGCGGTTTTCATGGCGATGGCTCCAATAGTATATATTGATAAGTATATACTATTTGAAAGAATATACAAGTGTTTAATAGGTTTCATACGAATGATCTCCTTGTAAATTTAACGGTGCAATATCAACTTTGCCGTTACTATGAAAATAGGTGGAAAATTTAATGATGGTTGCTGAAATAATGTTTGCAGTGATCTGTAATTGCAGTAAGTAGTGGCTAGATTGATTTTCATCAAACGTAATAACTACATTAGTTAACCTTGGTTCATAACGTTCAATAGTGTGTTTAATCATTTGTGCGAATTGATGTTGGTGATAATTAAAATTGTGATAAGCGGATAAAAAATCGGGTAAGCCGTAATCGGGCAAATGTGGCAAGGAGCCTTGCCGAGTATTGAGTAGCTCGACAAGGTGTGAATGGATGCTGTGATGTATACTGTTGTTATCAGCGACGGGCGTAATAGACGTACCATCGTGATAACAACCTTTTATAATATCTAACACCGCGTGACGCACGTTGCTCAAGCTTTATTGGTCCAGGTGTCTTGCGTAGTGATATTGCCGTCTAAATATTCCCAACGGATGGTTTGGTAACGGAATTGTATTTGTTCAAGATGGCCATATTTTTCTTTTGCTTTTGCTTTGACGTCATGCACTATTGGTTTGAAGGATACCACTTTCACACCGGTTAACGTATGGCGAAAATATTCTTCTTCAGTGCCAGCGTCATTGATCCGATACCAACTTATTTTTACTTCTTGTAAAGTTTTACCGTCACAACACGCTTTAGCTAGGATCGGTGACGCGCTACAAAATTCTTTGATCACAGTTAGCGGTTCATGTTTGCGCGTGCCTGTTAATTTACCAGTATCAGCATCAGATGGAATGCGGATCTCGTGATGAAAGTCGACAACTTCAGCACTGTGTTCACGACCTTGAATAGTAACAGTGCTTTCAACTAAATTGCCTTGTTCGTCAGTGATCCACATATAACCAGGAATAGCCATATCATTCTCCTCAATAATTTAAAAAAATTGTTGTATTAAATAGATTATAAATAATTAAGACTAGACATTATGTAAGCAATATCTTTTTATTTTTTTAGCATTGTTTGACATGTGAAATATAAGGTGATAAAAAGCATCTCGACAAATCGACAAAACCTTTTAGGATGCAAGGACGTGTTAAAAAGAATTTCTCTGTTATTGATTGCTATAGCTACCATTTTTTCGATGACATTAGCATTTGGCTCAGGTGCATATATTTCTTTATCAAGAGGCGCTCGTTCTGGTCGTGGTTATACCAAAGGCAAGGAAATAGCACATGGTAAAAAGCGCCAAAAAGGTGTGCCAAATTGTTCTACTTGCCACAAAGGTAATTTAAGTTTTAAACGAGGGCGATTATTGGCGATAAAAAACCAATTGCCATCGAAAGTTGGCTGTGGTGTTAGTGCTCATCGATCATTTTGCCGTTCGTTAACGCGCGCTCAAATCAATTCGCTCGTTGCTTATTTACGTAGAAGGTATCGATTATAATATGAAACGGATTATTTTATTTTGTATAGCATTACTTATTCCGCTATTTAGCTTTGCTGCTAATTCACCTTGGTTACCGCCAGTGGGAGTGCTGAATTTAATCGCTGCGCCTACTCAGGAAAATGCACGGCGCTTTTACTTTGGCACCAGACGAGAAGATTTACCGCGTACGATTAATATTCTAAATATTTGGGGTGCCGCTGATTATGGGATCTCCGATGATTGGGCCGTCGATGCTATAACTGGTTATGTGTCATCAACGTTTAGCGGTGGTGAAAAAAAAGTATTCACTGGGCGTCAAGATAGTGCTTTAGGTTTTCGTTATCGTGTAGTAGATGAATTTAAACATAGAAAATGGCCAACCATTACGCTTCGTTTAGCAGGTATTTTAAAAGGCACATATCCATTATCAAATGGTTTTACAGGAGATTTACAATCGCCTGGTGATCGCGTCAATGCGGTTGAAACCGATCTTATTCTTGGTAGATTAATTACAAACGGTGATATTTCCTTGGCGCTTGAAGGCGGTTATTTATTTAAAGGTAGTCCATCACCACAAGAGTATTTTGTCAATTTTACTTTTGCTGAAGGGATTGGTCAGCACTTTAATTATAATATTCAATTTAGACGTCAAGCGAATACTTCAGGTATTGATATTGGCGGTCCTGGGTTCCAAGGTTTTGGGCGTGATTTTCAAATGACGAAAGAAATTAAAAACTATTTATCATTTGGTATAGGTTATACCACGACTTCAAACTCATATATTGCCTTCGATTATTCACGAGTGATTGGCCAAGGCCGTAATACTAAAATCAGCACGATCTATAGTGCATTCTTTGTTATTCCAATAGGCCAAAAACCAACGGCTAAACAAATTGATCCAGCAATTGAAGCGCAAGAAGCGACAGGTCCGGTAGGAGCAACCACAGGGATCTAAAGTGAGTATCGTTACGTAAGGTTCCTTTGCTAAGGGTGACGATAATTTCTTAGTGATTTTCTATGATAATAAAAATCTAACAAAGCAGCGATAATGATTGGCGTAAACTCTAATGGGCGTAGCCAAGCAGGGTGATTATACGCTGGTAAATTTAATTGTGGCAGATTTAAGCCGGTTAAATAAGCTAATGAAATTACTATCAGAGCAGTCCAACTCCATCGAGTTGGGTAAATCGCAGCGAATGGCAATAACCATAGTAGATACCAAGGATTTAACACGGGAGTTAGTAAGAAAAAAATACCAAAAATAATATCGCCACGCACGACCGTGGTTTTAGTTTGTTGCCGACAATACCAAGCATACCATGCTAAAAATATTGTAAATATACCGTAAGCAAGATATTTGGCGACGGTGAAATTACTTAAAGATTTTAGTAATGCAAATCCAAATGAATTAAATTCCCAATGTGTAATAAATGTATAAACCCCAATAAGATCGGTTTTGCCATGTAACAAAAACGGTAGATAAAGTATGGCAAGAATGCCAGCAAAAATTATCCACGCAGCTTTTTTCATTTTTACTAATAATAATGGCGCGATAACGATAGCCAGCAACTTAGCGCCAATCGCCAATGCTAAAGTTAAGGCACTTTTATAATTCCATTGTTTGTGCAAACAAAATATTGCGCTTACTAGTAGAAAAACGCCAAGAATATCGACGTGAGCATTAAATGCCACTTCAAAAATTAACAATGGGCACCATGCATACAGCATTAGAAAACGCTTGTCAGGAACAAGTTTTAATAATAATAATATTGTCGCACAATCGGCTAAGACTAATAAAAATTTAAGCGAAAATATTCGGCCTGGTTGCAAGTAGTGCGCAATCAAAAATAAGTATTGGCTAGTTGGCCCATAGATTGTTGGGATATCTGGGTTATTAATTTGGCTGAGAATATCATGATATTTTTGTGTAATGTTGGGATCGATAAAGTATTTTTCGGGAGCTGTGCCATAAGGCGTGCCCGTTTGTGCAAAGTGATAACCATCCCAAAGATAGCGATGATAATCGTCATCAAGCATAGGCAATGCCGCCAAACCAATGATTCTAAATAGCAACGCCCACATTAATATGCGTTTTAATGGTAATTTGCCGTTGCTTGATTTAAGTCGCCAACAAACCAATAAAGCACTCATCCAGCCAATACTTATCATGGTTAATACAAGAAACAATTTATGGCTGTGTGAATAATGTGAACTAATGGCAAGTGTGCCATAAGCTAAGCATGAAGCAACCCCGCCGATATCAATGAATTTTAATGATTTGTGAGTATTGTGCATATTCCTTTGTTAGCCGCAATAAGTCTTTTGGATCATCAACATCCCATAACATTGTTAAATTATGCGAGCTTAAATGTAGATCTGCAATGCGTTGTTGAGTTGTTACTAATACTTGATCAGTGCTCCAAGGTATATTAGTAAACAAATCCGCATAAACTTGATCCATTCCGATCAGTACATACCCCCCATCTTCTGCTGGGCCAATAACGACGTTAGTTTTTTTTGCTAAAGCAGTTAATGCCATCGTTAAATAATCAGCAGACATTAGCGGACAATCAGTACCAATCACAATCGCATAATCACTATGCTGTAATGCAGATTGTAACGCAAAAGTTAAGCGTTGTCCTAAATCATCACCCTGCTGAAGATAAGAGCTAATTTGATGTTGTTGACAGTATTGTAATAGATCATCATCTGTAGGTTGTTGTGACCAATGAATTTCAACCGGGCATAAATCGCTAACAACAGCGCACGCGAGCGTTTGCATAAGCATTGTATGATATAACGCAGTTGCTTGTCTTGGCGTAAGCACAGTACGCAAACGTGTTTTAACATCGTCAGCAGACGGTGATTTTGCAAATAAAATGATACGTCCTTGAGGATATTTCATGTTGGTTTTTTGGGGCCGATATATTTAAACACATCCATACAGCCTTTGCCTTTGATCACACAAGCACCTAATGGTTCCGCTTCACAAGAGTCTTGTATTTTTGCCCAGGCTTCTTTGCTTAAATAAATTTTATCAGGTTCCGCTAAAGCTTGTAAACGTGAAGCAGTATTTACGGTATCACCCCAGACATCATAAAGATATTGACGATGACCAACGATCCCTGCAATGACTTCACCATAACTAATGCCTACGCTTAATTGCCATTTTGCCGGCAAGGTGGGGGTTATTTTTATCATTTCTTCACAACATTTTATACAGTCTAATACCGGGTTGTCACTTTCTTCTAGCATGCCGGCAGTCGCCATAAAAGCATCACCAATCGTTTTTATTTTACCGACGTTATATTTAAGTGCACAAGTTTCAAATTCATTAACGAGTGCTTGTAAATTATTAAGAATTTCTTCGGGTGAATGAGAGTCACAATATTTAGTGAAACCTACCACATCAGCAAACATTACAGCTGTGTTTTGATAGTTTCTTGGCTTTACTTCATTCGTCGTCGTTAGTTCATTAACAACCGCGGAGGGGAAAATCGAATTTAATAAATCTTTATATTGTTTGCGTTCAGTTTCAATTTGATCACGATAATGATTTTCTTGATCGGTAAACCATTTCTTCTCCATGCATGAACCAATACGTACACGCAGTAAGTCAACATTAAAAGGTTTGGGGAGAAAATCTTCGGCGCCATTTTTAATACATTTCACAATACTTTCAAGCGAGTCTTCTGCAGAAATCATTAATACCATAAGCCGGCGATGAATAATATGGTCTTTTAATTTTTCCAGTACTTCATAACCACTCATGCCTGGCATCATGATATCAAGCAGCACTAAATCGATATTATCTTTGGCGATGATCTCTAAAGCATCTGGGCCATTATAGGCAGTTTTAACATTATCAAAGCCTTCTCGCTTGAGGCGATGAGTTAAGGTGAAAACGTTGTTTTCATTGTCATCAACCACTAAAATAACAAAATGTTTTTTATATTCTTCAAAGTTTTGCATGATAATGTTTAAAAAAGCACACTATGCTTTCTTATCATCCTCCGGTTTGTGTTTTTCAATATGGTCTGTGATGATATTGTTAATTGCCAGGCGTAATTCCTCTGTGCTGTATTGACCTTTTTGTAAGGTTTGAATAACTCTACCATTTAAACGATCTACATCTTCTTGAGTTAATGATTTCGCGGTGATCACAACGACAGGAATTGATGACCACATTTGAGTTTTGCGCATTTTTTCTAAAAATTCAAAGCCATCCATAACCGGCATCATTAAATCTAATAAAACTAAGCCGGGGCTTTCTTTTTCAAGCTTAGTCAATGCAATTAATCCATTTTCAGCTTCAATGACGTCGCAATTTTCTTTAGTTAAGATATTTCTTAATAGCAAACGAGTGCCAGGATCATCATCAACCACAAGTACTTTTATGGTGTTACCGTTTTTGCGGTATTTATTAACGGTGTCAATAAGTTCTTTGTGGCTAACAGGCTTGACTAAATAATCTGATGCCCCTAAAGCAAAGCCGCGTTTCTTTTCATCTAGAACTGACACCACAATAATTAACGTATTGCGCGTTTCAGGTGAACTTTTTAATAGTGAAAGTACATCCCAGCCATTAATTCCAGGTAATTGAATATCGAGAATAATGATAGCGGGATGTTGTTCGCGTGCAATTTTCAAACCATCTTCACCAGTTGCTGCTATGGTAATATCATAGCCTTCTTCTTTGAGATAATGGCTCATCATTTCACTAGCTGTTGGATCATCTTCAATAATAAGAATTTTGCCATATTTAATTTTTTTATCAGTGATATGTTTGTGTTTTTTACTACCTGCTAATAGTGAAGGCATCGCAGTTCGTGCTTGTTTACTAACAACAATCGCAGGTAGTTTCACCGTGAACGTTGATCCTTTGCCAACTTCACTCGATACGGTTATATCGCCACCCATCATTTGACACATCTTCTTACTGATTGCTAAGCCTAAACCAGTACCACCATATTGACGTGTAGTAGAAACATCAGCTTGCACAAATTGTTGGAAAATATTACTCATTTGTTCTTGAGTCATGCCAATACCGGAGTCAACGACTTCAAAACATAACCAATCAGTATCACCAGTAACATAACGCTTGGCATTTAATTTAATCACACCTTTTTCCGTAAATTTACAAGCATTGCTGAGCAGATTTAATAATACTTGTTTTAATTTAGTCGAATCAGCATGCATCTCACCAAGGTCATCTGGATTGGATATTTCTAACCAATTTTGTTTTTTCTGTGCTAATGGTTCTGCTAATACTTGGACGTCATGAATTAACTTATGAACATCAAAATCTTCTAACATCAATTCCATTTTACTGGCTTCGATTTTAGATAAATCAAGAATGTCATTGATAAGTTGTAATAAATGTTTACCGGCGCTGTTTACTCGATCAAGTGGCTCAATGTAAAGCTCCGCTTTTTCATCTTGTGCATCTTCAAGCATCATTTCGCTGAGCCCGATAATGGCGTTAAGCGGAGTGCGTAATTCGTGGCTCATATTCGCCAAGAAGGTGCTTTTAGCACGGTTAGCAGCTTCAGCTTTTTCTTTCATATTACGTAAATCTTTAGTGCGTTCATCAACCAAGCTTTGTAGATTTTCCGCGTGTTTGCGAATTTTTTCTGCCATGGTATTAAAACTATTGGCTAAAGCGCCAATCTCATCGCGACGTTTGATATCAACTTTATGGCTTAGATCACCTTTACCAAATTCTTCAGTAGCAGTGACCAATTGCTTGATCGGTTGAACCAAGCGGCGCGCAAAGAAAAACGCAATAATTGAAGCTAGTAAAATACTGATAAAGAAGCCGATAAATAATTGGGTTGCTAATTCATAGAGTTTTTGGTTAAAAAATTGAATAGGTCGATCTGCTTGTAAAATTGCGACAACATCGCCGTTACTATTTTTGATCGGTACGGCAGCTGAGATCCATAAACCTTCAACATCTTTATAAATTTTGGTTACGGCAGGTTTACCTTTAAAAGCTTTTTCATGGTGCGGCTCTGCTTTGATCCGTGCGCCAATAAAATAGCGACCTTGTTTGTTTTTATCAGTCATGACAACAAATTCAAGTTGTTTAGTTTTGTCATAATCAACGGCTTTGCGCATAGTATATAGCGGGCTTGAATTTTCGTGACCACGCAAGCCGCTATTTTTCTTAACGATGATTAAAGCATTTTTCATGCTGTGAAATTCATCCCAGCCTTCGACTTTACCTTCATCATTAACGAAAATGTTTTCGTGTTCATCACCATTGATCAACGCAACCGCAGAATTTGTAATGCCAAGTAATTCTTTACCGAGGTTTGATTCCAATTGGGTGCGGCTATAAAAATAGGCAATACCAGTACTTATCGCGGCAGATAAAAAAATCATCCCGACAGCAAATATCACCATTTTCATGGCGAAGCCAATGCTTCGTTTTTTAGGTTTCGTTTGTGTAGTCATTACTTATTTAGTATAGCCTTGCCACCATAATTCGCTGATAGTTTTGAAAATTTTTATGCCAGCCTTGGTGGAGCCTGAGAGTGTGCCACTGATCTTGGATTTGCCGATCCGGCGGCGGTAACTGACAGGGATTTCACATAGCTGTAAACCCGCTTGAATAGCTTTAATTTGCATTTCTGCGGTCCAGCCATAGGTTTTATCAGCCATAGCCAAAGCTTGTAGTGCGTGCCAGCGAATTGCCCGAAATGGGCCTAGATCAGTAACCTGTTGATCCCAGAGTAAATTTATAAGCTTAGTCAGCAGATAATTGCCAAAACGTTGATGGGGTGGCAAGGCGCCGCGTTCAGCATGGCCAAGGGCACGAGAACCAATCACAAGATCGGCGCCAGTATGAATTTTATCAAGCAAATGAACCACTTCGGCCGGATGGTCGGCATGATCAGCATCAATAAAAACAATGATATCTACTGGTTTCAGGGCTCGCAAAGCGCATAAGCACGCATAACCATAACCTTGGCGAGATTCGTGAACCACTCTCGCACCAGCTTGCTGAGCAATGTTGAAAGTATTATCGGTAGAATTATTATCACATACCACAAGATCATCAATGATACATTGTTGACCATTTTTGAGTTGCAAAAGATCAGTGATCACTCGAGCTACCGATTGCTCTTCATTATAAGCCGGGATCACCACACCGACTTGAGTCCCTTGGTACATTGTATAATTCCTTAAATCAATATAAGTCAATGTGCTATATTTATTATAACAACTTTGGGAAGTAATAGAGCATGACTAAGATCCTTTATGTCGAAGATAATCCTGATAATATCTATATGTTAAAAATGCGGCTTGAGCGTAAAGGCTTTGAAGTCTTGATCGCCGAAGATGGTGAAAAAGGCGTCGCCATGGCTGCGTCAGAATCGCCAGATATTATTTTAATGGATGTGGGTTTGCCAAAAATGGATGGTTATGAAGCGACTCGCAAATTAAAAGGTGATCCAAAAACCAGTTCAATCCCATTAATTATGTTAACAGCACATGCTTTAACAACAGATCGTGATAAAGCTTACAGTGCTGGTGCTGATGATTATGAAGCTAAGCCTATCAACATGCCGCAATTACTTGAAAAAATAAAATCACATACAACCAAAGACAAAACTTAGTTTGCAATAGCAGATGGTAATTGTGAACTTAATGATAAACGCACATCAATGCCTTCAACTTGAAAATGTGGCACAATATGTAAAGTAACGGAATAAAACCCGGGGTTATCAGGAATATTATTTACACTCACCATACCTTCACGCAATGGGTGTGTTGCAATCAATTCAGGATCAGGATGATTCATTTTAGTGACTAACGTTTGCAACCAGCGATTTAATTCTTTTTCCAGCTGGCTGCGACTTTTGTTCGCACCAATATTTTCGCGTTGTAACACTTTCAAGTAGTGTGCTAAACGTGCACTTAAGAATACATAGGGTAAGCGACTGTTGATCCGGCTATTAGCATGGGCTTGTGGTTCCAAATATTGTTGTGGCTGTTGACAAGAATTAGCTGAGAAAAAACACGCATGATCACTATTTTTATAATAACTTAATGGGATAAATCCTTGCTCAGCTAAGGCTAATTCTAGAGTTTCTGGGATCAGCATTTCTGTCGGGATTTTCGTTTCTAAGGTATTTTGCCGAGGAAATTGAAATAAAGGTAAATTTGTCACTTTGCCCCCTGACTCCGGGCCACGAATATTGACTAACCAACCATTATTTTTAAAACTTTGCAGCATATTGGCGGCGAAAGCAAAATTGGCCTTAGCCCACAGAAATTTATCTGCGTTGTTGGCAATAACATTTTCTGGATAATAAAAGTTACGCGTAGGGTTAAATCTGCCATAAGGTTGGCGTAATAAAAAGCGCGGTAAAGTTAAACCGATATAGCGTGCATTAGCTGAGTTACGAAAAGATTGCCAACGAATAAATTCAGCGCGTTGCAAATAATTATCAAGATCATCAATTTTGGCAATATCAGCGATCGAATTTTTGTTAAAAAATGCGGGGCCAGCAGCGGCGATAAAAGGACAATGAGTTGCTGCAGCGACGTTAGCGATATTTTGTAATAAATTAACGTCTTGTTGATCAGATCCAAATTCATGATCTGCAATCATTGCAGCAATAGGTTCGCCGCCTGGAGTATCGTATTCTTCAACATAAACGTGTCGATATAATGTTGTTTGGGTGAAATCGCTGGCGTTGTTAAATTCTTCAGCCAATTCATTTTTACAGACTGACAGAATGTCAATTTTAGTATTCGCTTGAAAATCCGTTTTATCGACTAAATATTTTAAACTACACCAGGCCGATTCGAGAGCTTGAAAATCTGGATGATGTAAAATTTCATCTAATTGTTGATGAATACGTTGATTGATTTTTGCAAGATAATAATCAATTTGTAAAGGATCAATTGTTTCTGGCTGATCAGCATCGTGTGCAATAATTTCAAGTAAAACGTGTAATGCAGCAGCTAAACGTTGATCACGATTGGTATTCGCAATGCTTTCAATAGCAGAAAAATTATTTAATGATAATGATTCATGGATAGGTGTTAGCGACATCGTGTCACAAAGATCGTGATAAAGATTAGTGTTAGGTGTAATAGGATTAGCTTGCATGATTTACCTCCAACAATTTCATCGGTGCTGCTTGCTGCAATTGTTGTTGTAATTTTTGCAGTTGAGATTTTTTATTAAGCATGATGTTTAATCGTTGTTGAAAATTAGGGTTATCATGCAATTGTGCTTTTAAGTCTTTAAGTAGATGGCGCATTGCCATGAGTTTTTTAAGCTGTGGCACTTGACGTAAAATACTTTCAGGACGAAAGTCATTAATATGATTAAAAGCGAGATTTACCGGTAATTTTGCTATATTATCAGAAATTTTATTATCAACAGAAAATGATAATGTTGGCTTGATTTCAGCTAAAGCATGATTGAAATTATTGTTATTAACATTTATGCGCGTTCGTTCAGCCAATTTCACCTTAGTTTGATCACCACTGAAACCGGCTAAGATAAGTAATTTCAGTGGCAATTCTTTTTTTTGCATGATCCCATCGACATTCACATCTAAAGTGATATTAACGCGCGCCGGTGGAGTTTCATTATTGTCATTGATCATCGTTGCCATCTCCTTAATATTGTTATGTTTGTCATCGTAAAATATTCTAATGTATTAATTAGAGAAACACACTATGACATTTTGTGCGTATTGACGGAAAATAATAATGTACTTATATTGCTGTTACGGCATACGAGAACGGGGAGAGTGCGAGCCTAAACGACTTTGTGTTGGTTTTGGAAAAGGTTCTTGGACGATAGTTTTGCTAGGGCCGAGAGTTTCATTTTTGAGATCCCCACTTCTGAGGTCGAAAAACCTGACGCCAGCATAAACGCGGCCTTTTACTTGATTAGGTAAAGGTCTTTTTCGATTTGATGATTTAAGTTTTTTTGCTGAAGTCGATGGTTTTTTATGTGGCATTTGCGAAATCCTTTCAACTATAAATGTCTATAAACATAATAAATATATAGGATATCAGAGAGATATCGTCAATTAGAGTTTGCTATTTAACCAGATATTTGATATAAAGTGCGGTTCTACGCGTATAGGTTTAAGTCTTATAGGCTAAATTTGGAATTTAAGTTATCTATTTGATTGTATTGGAGAATTAGCATGGCCCAACGATGTGAAGTAACGGGAAAACAGCCGATGGTTGGCAATAATGTATCCCACGCAAGAAATAAGACTAAGCGCCGCTTTAAGCTAAATCTGCATAAACGTCGTTTTTGGCTGGAATCAGCTAAGAAATTCATTACCATGACCGTAAGCACCAAAGGTATGCGGATCATCGATAAGCATGGCATCGAAAAAGTCTTGGCAGATATTAACAAACGCGATAAAGATTAAGAGGATTTAAATCATGGCAAGTAAAAGTAAAGGCGCCAGAGAAAAAATTAAATTAGTGTCAACGGCAGGCACCGGCCATTATTACACAACGACAAAAAATAAGAAAAATACCACGGAAAAGTTGGTGTTAAATAAATATGATCCTACTAAGGGAGTAAAAAAAGTCGTTAAATATAAAGAAGATAAAATTAAGTAACGTATTTTATCTTGCCAAATAGATAGATTGTAACCTGCAATGATCAGGTCTTAGTAACAATTTTATAATTCGTGGCTTTACCTTCACCGGATTTCTCAATCATTCCTAATGCTAATAATATATTTAGCTCTCGTCGCGCAGTGTCGTTGCTAACACCCAAGATCATAGCGGCTTTTTTATTGGTGATGATTTGCTGCTCTTGGATCAATTGATAAAGTTTTAATTGACGCTGGCTTAGTGCAATTCCCGGAATTTCTTTTAGACGAGGGTAAAAACGAATATTAAAAAAATTAGTGATGCTAACTGCTAATTCAGGATTATTATTTTCTACTAAGGCATGTTTCATTCTAGCAAAACCACTGCCGACTCTTTCTATATAACCTGCTCGATGTAATAGATCAGCAAGCAAACGATTACGACGAATACTTCGATGTTCAAGATTTTCTAAAGTCATGCCGTGATACAGACCACCCGGATTTTCAATATCAATATGACCTGGAAACATATGCACATAAATATGTGCACCATCGTAAAAATAATCGCGATGCACAACTGCATTAACAATAGCTTCACGTAATGCTATTGGTGGATAATCGTATAAATCTCGGCGTGCAGCAAGTGTTGTTTGTAGATCAGGGGAGATATCAGTTGCTACCGCCATATGGCGTATTAAAAATTCCATAGTTGCTTCAATTTGAGAGATAGGTGAACCATAAAAATCTTTTTTATCAATAATAGAAAATCGATCATTAGTTTGATAGCGTACGGCAGTGATATAACTTTCTGGCAAATGTTTTTGTGGATTTTTTGCAAAAAATAAAATAGCAGTATTAGTCAATAATAGTTTTTGTTGATTTTCTTTAGCTATATTTAGGCTCAGTAAGATATCTTTAGCAGGTAGTTTTGTATTAATTCCGCATAATTTCAGATAAGCCGTTAGGCTTTCTTTAGAAAAATCTTGTGGGTAGCAAAATGTATCATTGATTGCTTCATCGAAATGGATTTTACCCGTATGGTTAATGAAATTGATGATTTCATCACGCTTTAATTTTTGACTTGATGGGCCAATTCTTAAAAAAAAACCATCTTTACAGCGATATGGTTTATCTGTGCCTTCGGTGACTTTAATTTCTAAAACCTTATTTTTTGCGTGAGCGATAAGGGTTATTTTAATGCTAGGATCACAATTACGAGCGATATCGGTTATTTGGCTTTTAAGCTGATTAGTAATATCGATCCCAATAATATCAGCGTGATCAGTTATACCTAAAAAAATCGAGCCGCCATTAGCATTAGCAAACGCTACAATTTCACGATCAAGGTGCGCGATTTTTTCTTTAAATTCTACCTTATAACCTTCACCTTCTGCTAAAAGCAACTGTAAATGGTTGTTTGCTGGGTTCATAATGATAATGTCTCCGGAACTGGATCTCGCGGTCAAGCCGCGGGATGACGAGCTAATAAGTCGCTAAATGACGAATATAGAAGAATTATATATCAGTTTGGTCAAACATTCAAGAATTTGCGCCGCAAATGCGCCGCAAATACGGCGCAAAATTTTAATAAAGGATATTACTTAGTGGCCACTGGAGCGACAGAATAACCTTTCAAGCGTTGTGCGAAATGCTGTAACACTTCAACTCCAGTAGCTTCAGCTTGATGGCACCATTCATGAAGCGCATCCATCAATTCTTTATGGGTAGCTGTTGTGCGATTCCAAATTTCTTGCAACTTCACTCGGTATTGATAGACAACATTAAGCCTTTTTTGCGAATTTAAAATATTCGTTAAGCGGTGTTGGCCAACTTGATCGATCAAATTGGTTTCTCTAACAAATAATTTTTTCGCTTTGCGTAATGTAGCTTGTTTGCTTTTATCAGCGTTACGTTTTTCTTCGTGAAATACGGGCAACATAACATGCTTACAGTAATGGTTCATAATTTGAAAGCGGTTGTTGATAATCGCTTTTAAGGTGTCTAAATCAATAATAGATTTACCTGTTTTCACGGTAAGTTTCGCTGGTAGTTTCTTAACTTTAGCAAGTTTGAAGAAACTTAAAATGCGGATATAAAGCCAGCCGATATCAAATTCCCACCATTTATAGGATAATTTAGCGGAGCTGCCAAACGTATGGTGGTTGTTATGCAATTCTTCACCCGCGATAATAATACCAATTGGTACAATGTTGCGAGCTGCGTCGTCACATTCAAAATTACGATAACCAAAAAAGTGGCCGATACCATTAATGATCCCAGCAGCTAATAGCGGTGTCCATAACATTTGAATCGCCCATATTGAGATCCCAGGCAAACCAAACAAAATAAGATCGATCACCAACATTAAAGAAATACCAAGATAAGAATATGGTTGATAAAGATGACGTTCAATCCAATCTTTAGGAGTGCCATGGCTGTAACGATTAAGCGTATCTTGATTTAAGCATTCAGCAGAATATAATTCAGCACCTTCTAATAACACTTTTTTGATGCCAAATACTTTTGGACTGTGTGGATCACCTGGCTTGTCACTGAATGCATGATGCTTGCGATGAACTGCCACCCATTCGTTAGTGCGCATCCCGGTGGTTAACCAGAGCCAAAAACGGAAGAAGTGGCTGGCGATAGGATGAAGATCTAGAGCGCGATGGGCTTGGCTGCGATGTAAATAAATAGTAATGCTAATAGCCGTGAGGTGTGTTAATACCAAAGTTATTACCACATATTGCCAAATAGATAAATTCAAAACACCGTATAACATGTAATTTTCCTTTTTAAACTTGCCGAATTCAGACTGCAATAGTCTACCATTATACCTCAACTCGGCAATCTCGTATAGTCCATTTTTTAAACAATTTTGCCGGGTAGCTATTTCTATTATTTTGCGAGATCAGCTATGATAACTGATATGAACTGCAAAGACGACGGTCAATTAGTCATTCAAACCTTGGCAATGCCAATGTATACCAATGCCAACGGCGATATTTTTGGTGGCTGGCTGGTATCACAAATGGATCTCGGCGCCGGGATCTTAGCCAAGCAACATTCTCATAGCCGCACTGCTACTGTTGCCATTGATGCCATGAAGTTCGAAAAACCCGTGTGGGTTGGAGATATTGTCAGTTGTTATGCTTTGTTAACTAAAGTTGGCAATACATCAATGACGATTAATGTTGAAGCCTGGGTACAACGTGCGATTGGCGATCAGCAAGAATTAGTAACCAAAGGCACATTTACTTTTGTTGCGATTGATGATCATGGTAAGCCCCATGCAGCGGATCCCACAAAACGCTAATTAACGCTAAGTGCTATGCGAGTAAGCGATTGATCCTAACGGTCACGTGACGGTTTTCACCGCTGCCTTTGAGGGTGTGATTAGTGGCAATTGGGCGAGTATTGTTATTACTAAAAACTAGTAAACGATGTTGATTAATTCCCAACGCCCACAAATAGGCTGCGACACTGCGTGCTTGATTAAGTGCTAAGTGATAACTTTCTTTGTGATTAGGCACATCGTCAGTGTTACCAGTGATTTTAACGGGCGTGTGGCTGTAGTATTGCGCTAGCTTCACAACATCAGTCAGGATGGGATAAGCTTTGCGCTTAATGTGCGCCGTGTTAACATCAAAGATCCGATCCGACGGTAAATAGATAGTCGTGATATCACCCAAAACAACGACTTGAACGCCAGCTTTTTGTAAGTCATTAATAATGCCAGTCGGCGAATCATAAATTACCCCAGCAGCGAGACTAACACCTAATGCACTACCAATGGCTACACCAGCAGGCGTGGGCGCAGAGGTAGCAGCAGCGCCAACGATAAAACCGCCAGTAAGTCCACCGCCGGCACCAGCAGCGAATTGATGTTTAGGGGGTGCTGTTTCATAAAGATGGGCACAACCTGCAAGACCGGTCAGCAGCGTGCTTAGACAAACGATGGTGGTGATCAAGCGGAAATAACCTAGCATCCACGATCTCGCTTAATTGCTATCAATTTAGGGTTTATTGTGCCTGGATAAGTGCAGCACATCAATATGCAAAAAATAGCCAATAATGAAAGACATAGCGTGTCTTAGTGACATGAATTTTGATTAATGTTGGTTTTTTGACTATACATTATAGAAATACTCTAATTTATGCCAATAATGAAGGGGTGTGATGATGAAACGCAGGATTAAAAATCGACGACGGATCATAGGTGGATTAGCAGTTGCGCAACAAAGGAAACCCGAAGCTGCTAAAAGGTTTCGCAAGGGTAATGTTGGAGCGTCAGCAAGGTCAAGACAAGAAAAAACGCTAGCACTTAAAAAAACCAAGGACAAAATCAAAAGATGATCGATTACTCAATAGATAAATGAGAAGAGGTGAAATGATGACAAGTATCAAGAAAAGAGTTAAAAATCCACGATGGATCACAGGTGGGTTGGGGCGTGTGAATAAACCTAAGAATAAGAATATAACTGAAAGAACTGGAGGTCCATTGCGGGTTCCAGAAGCTTTAGAAAGCAAATATCCTCGCCGCAAGCGAAAAGAGTAATCCATTTAAATTTACGTTAACAAATGATGAGAGGGTTTTAATGATGAAAAAACCAGGCAAAAACAAACTTTCAGGAAACGGTAAAAGGTCAATTGTTGGTGGTATGCAAGCTAGAAGCACAAGCAAATTTGTACGTGTTTCTAATGTAAAACCACAAAAACCAATCTTAACAATTGCTGGAAGTAAAGACAAAAGCAAAAAGCGTTAATAGGGAAATAACTATCAACAAATTAATTATTATTGATTATAATCCATAATTCAAAAGGCCAAATAAGATATTTGGCCTTTTATAATTATTTGTTTGATATTTATTTTGGACGACAATATATATGCGTATAGAATTTAGCAAAATGCACAGCATCGGCAATGATTTCATCGTTGTAAATAATCTAAAGCAGCAAATCAAATTATCCAATGAACAGATCCAAATGCTAGCGCGACGTCGCTTTGGCATTGGCTTTGATCAATTATTAGTATTAGAACCAGCAAAGCAACCACAAGCTGATTTTTGCATGCGAGTGTTTAATGCGGATGGCAATGAAGTTGGTCAATGCGGCAATGGCGTGCGCTGTCTAGCGAGTTTTATTCATCGCCAAAATTTAACAACGAAGCCAATGCTACAAATTGAATCCACAACGACAATGATGTCGGTCGAAGTGCAATCTCAAGATTATGTGCGTGCTTCATTAGGCATTCCGCAATTTGAGCCAGAGAACATTCCATTTTTAGCGGAAAAACCAGCGTCAACATATTCATTGTTTATAAATGGCAGTACGATAGAAGTGAGTGTTTTATCAGTAGGTAATCCGCATGCAGTGGCAGTGGTTGCAGATATAATACAAGTGCCAGTTGATCAATTGGGTCAATTAATTAATGCAAATGAACGTTTCCCCGAAGGTGTTAATGTTGAATTTATGCAAGTGATCAATCCGCAATTAATCAAATTGCGCGTCTATGAGCGTGGAGTCGGCGAAACCTTAGCGTGTGGTAGCGGCGCGTGTGCCGCAGTTATCGCTGGTAAAAAGAATAATTTGTTGAGTGATAGCGTGCAAGTTGAATTACCCGGCGGCAGTGTGCAAGTAAACTGGGCCACAGGCCAACAACCAGTGTGGTTTGAAGGCCCCGTGACGCATGTTTATGAAGGATGGGCAGAGATTTAGATATAGTAGCTATTGCTATTATTACATTCCTGGTCCTTTACTAGGAGAAAATGTAGTCCCCCCAGTAGTTTTTTGTTCTCCTGTCTGTTGTTGAGTATTTTTAACTCCAGTTGGCTGGGTTTTTGGTGTAGGAGGTAGCGCTCTTTGCTTGGCGCGACGAATTGCAGTATTTTCTCTTTTTCTTTGTGTCGGAAGATTTTTTTGATCGTTAGTATCTGTTTTAGCGGGTTCTGCTTGAGATTGCTGTGATGTTTTTTGGGTACGACCATTCCTGTTCCGCCATGTAGGAGCAATTTTGCTACTCTTACCACTACCAGCAGTTGCAGTTGGCTGAGGCCGAGAACCAAAAGTCTGACTGCGACGACGTTGTTGTTTTTGTTCTTTTGTAGTTGCGGTGGTTGTAGTGTTGCTCGATTTGTTTGAAGTTGTGGGTTGTTTTCCGGTTTCTCTATTCTGCTTGGAAAGAAATGAATCTCCTCTAGGACGAACGCTCCATCTTCTAGACACCCATCGTGATGGCCCTAGTTTGTTTGGTGGATTTTTCGACTCTGCTTTTTTGACAGGTTTTGGTAGAGGTTTACTGCCTTTTCTTCTAGGGCGGCTTGTGTCGAATGTTGAAGTAAATGCTAAAGGTTGCAAAGATAATGTTGTTTGGGTTTTTCCTGTGTGAGCATCGTCTGGATTATGTCTTAAGGGCAATGTATCTTGAGATTCTTCTCGGTGAGTCCAACCACTACTACTTACAACCTTTACTTCTACTATACCCTTAGTTTTGGTTCCTGAAGTTTGTGGAGTTTTGTGATTTGTGTTTCCATTTTTTGATCGTGACAATAAAGGGCGTGCTGATTTATTGAAATAGACAGTATCTCGCCACAGATCTCTTTCTTGAGTAAAAGTTCTCTCTTTTTTAGGCTTAGTACTAAACCGTTTTGAACCCGTTGATCGCGAAGAAATTTTTTCAGTCCTACTTTCGTCTTCTTTTTCAAATATGTTTCGTAAAAATTCAAGATTTTTTCTATGTTCATTTGCGTATTTTATTTTGGCGCCTTTCTCAGTGGGTTTTGGTTTATTGTATATAACTTCAAATTGTTTTATCAACGGGTGTATAATCACCAGCTCAGTTATGGTTTTTTTGATTTTTTCAATTAATTCTTTTGGTTTATTATGCTGAGATACATATGGTGATATTCTTGAGGCTGCTCGAATGTATGTATCATACTCAACAGATTGACTGTCTTCTTTTTGAGTGTTCTCCTTACCACGGCTAACTTTGCTGAGCAGAAAAAACAACGACCAAAGTGATTTTGTGACATGAGGATTTTTGGATTGAGGAAGGACAGACTCTAATTTTAATAGATCAATGTTTTCGATATTAGTGATAAATTCTAAAAGTTGACTTTTTTCTTTATCATAATTTAAGCTTGAGAAACCTTTTAAACATGGCGATATTATAAATGAATTACTAAAAGGTGAATTTTCTTTATATTCAGGATTTTCTAATATACGTTGTCGTGTTTCCTGTTCTTTCCTTTCTTTGTAAGTTGCAATATATTCTCGCGTTAGACCCATAAAGGATTTGTGTTTAATTGAAAATTCAGGACGTGATTCTAAATACTTAACTATTGACTCAAGTGATTTTAAGTCTTGAGTACTTAGCACCATTCTTTGTAACAGTGCGAGCATCTGTTTTTGTAATGATAAAATATTCTTGCTGACGTCTTCATTTTTTAAATATTCAATTATGTCTTTTTGTGATGTTGTTGGCTGGACGCTGAAGATTTTATCTCTAAGTTCTATAACAAAGGAGTCAGTTTTAAGAAGTTGGATAAAAGCCTCTTTTTTTCTTTCATCTAATCCACCAAAGGTTTCTGTACATAATGATGTTCGTTTTCGAAGTGGTAATGTGGTTTTTGCATGAGTATTATTAGCGGAATTATTCGAAGCTTGTTCAAGCTTTTCTTTTAATTTTTCCATAGCTCTTTCTGTTCTTTCAACAGAATCACCTGCTCCAATCTTACTTTCAATTATTGGCAATAAGGTTTGTTTTAAATTTGGAAAGTACTGGTTAATACAAATCTTCATTTGTGATAAAGATTCGTTAGGTTGTGCGAGTATAATTAATCTTGTAAGGGGTTCAATTTTTTCATTCTCAAGACCTGCGATGAAATCTTGTTGACTTCTCGGGGGTAAGTCTGCAAAAGGAGTTGTATAAAGTATTTTTTCTTTAACAGTAATATGATTAGGATCTCGAGGGGATGCCCTATGACTTGAGGATTTACGAGGATGTTGACGTTCTTTTTCCCTCTCTCCTTCTTTCTTTAATAATTCTTGTATTGTATCGGGGTTAAATATTATGCTTTGTCGAACTCTACGAGTGCCTTCTTGAACTGTTCTTTTTATTCGTGTTCCGGCGCTCGCTGTTCGATTCGCTGCGGCCATTCTTGCGGCTTCTTCTTCAACTTTAGGAATAATTCTATTCAGTTCTATTACACAATCTTTTCTATGTTTTTCTAAAGCTTCTTCAATAGGGTCAGATAATTGTTTTGTAATGGATCTCTCATCTTTGATTTCTAGCTCTTTATGGCTGTTTTCTTTTTTATTTTTTTGTTCTCCTTGTTTCTTTTTCAGTTTCTCTAGCTTCTGTTGTTGAACGTTAAAAATATGAGTAATGAATATAATCAAAGATAATTTTTTTTCTTTTATCATAGCGTAATTTTCTGCTGAGATTATTTTATATAACTTTGAGGCAGATTCTTTAAAGACTGATATTTTGTTTCCTTGTTCATACGTACAAAGAAGTTTTTTTAATGTATTTTCACGGCTACCTTGTTTAAAGATAAGAGTAAATTTCTCGTGCTTAAGTATAAGCGCTAACATTTCTGCAAGTGATCGTGGATCTTGAGCTAGCAGAATCCGCTTAGTTATTACCCATTTAGATATAATAGGATCGCTGAGAAGATATTCGACCAGTCTAAGTTTTTGAGCTTTGTTTAAATTACTGCTGGCAAAGGTTTCTTTACAAAAAGTCATTGGAGATGGGTAAGCTGTTCTTAACCGATCAAGCATCCTCCAAAACAACGTGGCAGCTAATGGACTTTTGAGCCACTTATCGATGTTATTATGATGCACTTCACGGCTGAAGTAATGATCAGGATTTTTTAAATTAAATTCTATGATGTTGCCAAATTGTTTTATGAAATCGTCAGCAATTTTCTTGTCTTCTCTAAATATTGGATATACTTTTATTAGGTAATTACAAGCCTCGATGTCATATTGAGGGAGTGTTTGTCGGCTATAGATGAGTTTTCTATATTTATAGAGTTCAATAATTTCTTTAAACGCTTTGCGTAAGTCAGCGTGACTATCATGTTTTTTGCCAGCTTTACCAGAAAGTGGCTCAGTGGCTTCGATATATTTCTCTAAGAAACCAATTATAGAATCTGCATCTCTATTTGTAGCAACATTATGATATAGTCCGCTTAGATCAGCTTCATAACTGCTCGGCTCGAGATAAGGGCTGTTCATCCACATCGTTGTTGTTACGACAAATCGTATCATTTCCGATATTTTTTTCTGTTTTTCCGGTGATGATGCCATTTTTTTTCTGGCATCTTGTTCTTTTTGTTCTTTAGCTGCTACTCGTCTTGCTCTTTTCTTAGTTTCTCTAAGTTGTTCTGTTAGTTGTTTAACGTTTTTTCGTCTTTCTTGTGTTTCGGCTTCTAATAATATCTTTATTTGCTTTCTAATAGCAACAAGCTTTCTTTTATTAAATTTTGCAGTATTTTCCGGTGTTTTTTCCTTTATGTATGGTGTGACAGTTTTAGTAATTAAATAGATTAGCAAGGTAAATTCATCAGGATTTTTTGTCGACTTTCTTAAATTAGTTTCTAAATGAGTATTTAGATGTATTATAGCAACAGATCGGTGTACGAAATCATTATCTAGCATGCTTGTTTTTAACGGATTAATTCCAGAACTCTCTTGATCACCTTGGAAATTTTTAATCGCATCGATAAATTTAGCATTATTAAATTTGTCGAAATTATTAAATATAGTATCAAGCATAGCTTCGAGAGCTTCTTTACTCTGGGCACTAATAATATCGCTTCGTAGTTCGCAAAAAATAGGTTCTTCCAACAGGAGTCGTAAGTATTGAACTTTTTCTTCACGATCTAATTCTGTAAAATCTTTATCAATAAGATTAAGATTGGGAAAGATGCCGGAGATTTTTTTGAGAAGCCAGAAGAAAATAAAATTAGTTTTCCCAGATTCTAAAAATGTTTTTTTACATTGGTTTAAACGATGAAGAAGACTTTTGCGGTTCAAATAAGGATCTGGATCTACTAGGCTAAATTTTTTTGTATAGTTGACGTAAGTTTCAAATACTCTGATGAGGCTTACTTCTATATCTGTGAGTTTATCCGATTTTATTTGTTGTTTCTCTTCTTCTGTACATTCCTGTGATTTGATTTTTTTTTCTTCTTGTACAGTGATTTTTTCTGATGAATAGTAACCAATATAGTAAGCTTTTAGTGAGATAGCGCAAGTTGCGATAACGCCACTGGGGTACATTTCGATAGGAAAAAAGGCATTGTTGTCTCGCCAATATTTTAAAATTTCATTAACGGCATTATCAAAATTTACAACACAACCGCTATTAATTTCATTAAATGGAGTTTGTCGTGCATGAAATTTTTTTAATAATTCTATTATTTGTCCTGGGCTGCTCTCATCACTTATTGCTGTTTTTAAGATTTCTAGAACGGGATTTTTTTCAATCGCTATAAACCAGTTTACGACACGCTTAAATAGTATGCCTGTTTCTCGCATTCGTCTTTGCCTGGGGGATTCGCTGCTAGATGAAGCTGAGTTTGAAGATTGTAAATGACCGTTGTTTCGTGTCAGTATTCTACTTAAACCATTAAAAAGAGAACCTGATCCGTGAGCTTTAGTGAATGGTTTTTTGCCTTCAATAAATTTTCTTAGATAGGTAACGACAGTTGGTATGTCTTTAGCAGATTCTACAAGTAGATTTAATTTTTTGTGATCTTTAGGCCATTCTGTTGGGAATTTAAAGTTATTATCAACCTTTAGAGCTGAATGGACTTGAACTTGGAGAGGTCCTAATGTTGCTGTCGGTTTAAGCGATTGAGGTAGCACGACTGCTTCTACTTCTTCTAGTTTTTCTGGTTTTTCTTCCACTTCCTTTTCCGGTGCATAGACAAATATTTTTAGCTCTTCTTCTCTTTCTTCTTCTTTTCTTTCTTCTTCTCCTTCTATCATTACAAAAGTGGGAACTTTTTTTCGTACGTCCTTACTTCCAATGGTAGTGCTTCTTCTTGGTCTTGTGGAATTGCCAATAATAGAACCTCGCCAAGAGGCTCGAGGAGGTGTAGATGGCGTTGAAGATGATGTGGATGCTGATGTAGATGATGTTGAAGTTGGTGTAGAGCGCGGGAACATGTTTACCTCCTTAGTTTATTCTATTTATAATCCTAAAAACTCTAATATATTAACATATATCAAAGCGGTAATCAATTGACCAAATAAAAAACTGCCCAACTTCATGAATTTACTCATTAATTTTTTTATTTAAAAATGAAAATTTAAGCTTAGAAAGCGAATAAAAAAGAAAAAACCCTTGTTTTAATGCAAACAAGGGTTGAGAGAGATGTGGACCAAATCATTAAAAAGACGAGCAAGTCATTTAATACGAACGCACTATAACATGCGTGCCGATCTGTGCGAATTGTTGATTTAACCATTTAGCATCTTCGGTAAACATGCGCACGCAGCCGTGGCTTTCATGCGTGCCTGGAACAATCTCTGAGCCGTGAATTGCGTAGCCGCCATAAAAATGCATGCAATACGGCATCGGTGATCCGCCATTTGGCAAAGGGTATTTATTGGATTTGCACATCGGACCTTTTTTTCGATAAATTGCGAACTTGCCGGTGACGGTGCGACAGGCTTCGTTAGAATCAGCACAGTAATCTTTGCCTAATGATGCTGGGCCCCATTTTATTAAGTCACCTTGTTCATTATATGCTGCCCAAGCCATGAGCTTCGGATCAATGATAATTTGTCTTTGACCATTGGTGTTAACATTGTGATCGAAAGGCGCAAAGTCACTGACGTCGAGTTCGCTATTGCGCGGCACTCGCAAATACATGCCACCGACTAAGCGTGTATTAAGGCGATTGATCCGCATCACTAAATCACGTTTTTCTGGATCAGGAAACAGCGACTGCCAAGTTTGCCCGGGTTTTACTTTAACACAATAGAAGTGCTTGCTTTCGCAATACTTAGCTTTGTATTTGAAGTTATAACCATAATGACGATAAATGCGATATGAATTTGCCTGCACTGCAATAGAAGCCAAAGCTAATATTAAAGTGAAAAATAGGATGCTACTTGTTTTCATGGCCACCTCACAGCGAATTCTGTTTATTGGTACTGGTTGTCGGTAGAGAAAATACAAACTGTAAATAGAAGTTTAGTCGGGATTTTAAAAAATGCTAATTATGCGCATAATAAGAACAAGTGGTTTTCTGGGAGCCACATCTTAATCGGCAAAATTATAAATAACATCCAACTCACGTGCCGCTTTTACATCATCAAGCCGAGTAACTGGCAATGTGTGTGGTGCTGTGCGCAGTTGATCAGGATTGGTTTGCATTTCATGACGAATTGCTTGCATGGCATCGATAAAGGCATCGAGTTGTTGTTTGCTTTCGGTTTCTGTTGGTTCGATGAGTAAACATTCGGGCACTAATAATGGGAAATACATCGTTGGCGCATGAATGCCAAAATCTAATAAGCGTTTGGCGACATCGTTAGCGGTAATGCCATAGTCTTGCGCTTCTTGTTTTAACGTCAAAATAAATTCATGTGATGCGCGGCGTTTAGGAAATGCAGCGGTGTAACCGACTTCTTGTAAACGTGCTAATAAGTAATTGGCATTTAACGTGGCATAGCATGATACTCGAGGCAAGCCTTTGCGTCCTAACATTCGTGCATATAAATGCGCACGCAATAAAATACCAGCATTACCCATAAACGCTGATAAGCGCCCAATTGTTTGTGGGCAGTCAACGTTACCTTGCCAATAATAGCCATCTTTATTTTTGCCAACGATAGGCACGGGTAAGTAAGGTAATAAACGTTCATTAGTTGCAACCGGGCCGGCGCCAGGGCCACCGCCACCATGTGGCGTGGCAAAAGTTTTGTGTAAGTTCATATGCATGACATCAAAACCCATATCGCCAGGGCGGACTTTACCGAGGATCGCATTGAGGTTAGCGCCATCGTAATACAATAAACCGCCAGCTTTGTGGACTAAGTCAGCAATTTCTAAAATGCGGCGTTCAAACACGCCTAAAGTTGAGGGGTTTGTTAACATGATCCCTGCTGTTTTTGGGCCTAGCGCTTGTTTTAAGGCATCAATGTCAACATCCCCATCTTTACCGGTTTTAATTTCATGAACTTTGTAACCACACATTACTGCTGATGCAGGATTAGTGCCATGAGCAGCATCTGGCACGAGAATTTCATCACGCTCATGATCGCCACGCGCTTGATGATACGCGCGGATCATCGCAACACCAGCGAATTCACCTTGCGCGCCAGCCATCGGTGCTAACGAAATACCTTGCATGCCAGTCACGGCTTTTAAGATTTCTTGTAATTCATATAAGCATTGTAAAAATCCTTGGCTGTGTTCATCCGGAGTTAGCGGATGATGTTGCAAGAAATTTTCTAATGATGCTAATGCATGCACGCCGCGCGGGTTGTATTTCATGGTGCATGAACCTAATGGATAAAATTGGGTATCAATTGAAAAATTAAGCTGTGATAAACGGGTGAAATGACGCACGGCTTGCAGCTCAGAAACTTCCGGTAAACGCGGTGCTGTTTGGCGACGTAAATTTTGTGGAATGCCAGTAACTTCGGGCAGCGTCGCCGGGATTTGACTTTTGGCATGACGTTTTGGGCTAGATTCGTTAAATATTAGCATTTATTTTCTCGCTTAAATTTTCTGGATTGCTTCGTCGTTACACTCCTCGCAATGACGACGAACATATTACACTTAATCACTACGAACGCATTCAGTGGCATTATTTACGTTGTGTTTCTGTAAACATTGCGCTAAAGCACTAACGTAATGCTCAAGATCAGCATCAGTTTTAGTTTCCGTCGTACATACTAATAAGCATTCGCCTAATTCAGGATAATATTCAGTGAGCGGATATCCCGCTAAGATCCCAGCTTTACCTAATTGTTTGATGATATCTTTAACTGGATGTTTAAAGCGTAATACGGCTTCATGAAAATTCGCAGCCTTAAATAAGATTTCAACATCAGGTAATGCAGTTACTTTAGCTATAAGTTGTTGTAAGTTAGCGTGCGCATGCGCTGCAACGCGTTCCAAACCTTGCGGGCCCATTAAGCTTAAATAAATGGTTGCCGCCGTTACTAACAAGCCTTGGTTAGTGCAAATATTTGATTTAGCTTTACCACGACGAATGTGTTGTTCGCGTGCTTGTAATGTTAAGGTAAAGCCTTCTTTGCCATTGGCATCATGGGTGCGGCCGACAATTCGCCCGGGCATTTGCCGAATATATTGTTGTTGGCAACTCATGAAACCAAAATAAGGTCCGCCGCATGCTAAAGGAATGCCTAGTGGTTGGCCTTCGCCACAAACAATGTCAGCACCTGACTTACCCCATAATCCTGGTGGCTTTAACAAGCCTAACGAAGTTGGGTTAACGACGCTAACTACTAAGATATTGTGTTCATGCGCCCATTGGGTTAATTCATCGACGTGTTCCAGATTGCCAAAGAAATTAGGTTGGGCAATAACTAGCGCAGTAATATCATCGTTAGCATATTGGGTTAATGCATCGAGATTGATGATCCCTTGAGTTTGATCAAATGGCACTTCAATAAGTTCAATACCTTGGGTATGTACAATGTTATGTGTTGCATGACGGTAATGTGGATGCACACTCAATGGCATTAAAATTTTCTTGCTTTTACTTTTTCGATTGCACCGCACCGCCATTAACACGGCTTCAGCTAATGCTGTTGCGCCGTCATATAATGACGCGTTAGCAACATCCATGCCGGTAAGTTCTGCCATCATGGTTTGAAATTCATAAATTAATTGTAATGAACCTTGGCTAGCTTCCGCTTGATAAGGTGTGTATGCCGTCATGAATTCACCACGGCTGGCCGTTTGCCACACCGCTGCTGGAATGTGATGTTCATATGCACCCGCGCCAATGAAACATGTCGGAATTTTATTGTGTTTAGCACGCTTGCGTATTAATTGCGTAAGCTCCATTTCATTTAATCCAGATGGCACGGAAGTTAATTCATCAATGAATAATTCTGGCGGAATTTCATCGAATAAATCCGCAATTTTATTGACGCCAATAGCGTCAAGCATGGTTTTAACATCAGCATCAGTATGCGGGATAAAGGGCATAAATCACCTATTCAATATGTGCTTGATAATCTTGAGCTGTTAATAGTGTTGTTAACTCATCGAGATTATTGGGTTTGATTTTGAAAAGCCAACCTTTGCCAAACGGATCAGAATTAACAAGCTCGGGTTGTTGTTCAAGTTCTTCATTCACTGCAATAATTTCACCAGAAACGGGGCTGTAAACATCAGATGCTGCTTTGACAGATTCAACTACGCCGGATTCGTCACCTTGTTCGACAGTTTGGCCAACTTCAGGTAATTCAACATACACTAAATCACCTAATAATGTTTGCGCATGATCGGTAATACCGATCACTAATTCATGGTCATTGTTTTGTTTGATCCATTCATGGCTTTTACTATATTTTAATTCGTTGGGCACATTACTCATGAACTCACTCCTTCTGCAATTAACTTGTAAACAGGTTTGCCGTGACGTACAAATGGCACTTTAACTACGCTTGCTGGCACAGCTTTGTTGCGGATCATAACTTCACAATGAGCGCCAATCGTTTTTGGTACACGTGCTAAACCAATGGCTTTGCTCAATGTTGGTGAATAACTGCCGCTAGTGATTTCACCTTCTTCGCCATTGGCTAAAATAACTTTTTGATGATTGCGTAACACACCTTTGCCATCGAGAATAAGCCCCACAAATTTATGGGTAACACCTTGTTGGCGTTGCGCTTGTAAGGCTTTGCGGCCGATAAAATCACGATCAGTCGGTTCCCAAGCGATTGTCCATCCTAAACCAGATGTTAATGGCGAAGTGGTTTCATCCATGTCGGTGCCATAAAGGTTCATACCAGCTTCTAATCGCAAGGTATCGCGCGCGCCTAAACCACAAGGTTTAATGCCAGCGTTAATGAATTTATGCCACAAAGTTTCAGCTTGAGTGTTAGGTAACATAATTTCTAAACCATCTTCGCCGGTGTAACCAGTATGCGCTATCATCCAATCGGCAATTTCCTTGCTGTAAAATGGTTTGAGTTCATCGATGATCGCGATGAATTCAGCATCAAGCGCTTGTTTGACTTTGCTGCGAGCATTGGGACCTTGGATGGCAAGCATCGCTAGATCGCTACGTTCGTTGATAGTTACATTGAATTGTTCAGCTTGTTGATTGATCCAGGCGAGATCTTTAACACGGGTGGCGGCGTTGACAACAACTCGATAACGTTGCTCTGCTTGTTTATAAACAATTAGATCATCAATGACATTGCCCGCTTCATTAAGCATGCAGCTATATAATGCTTTGCCGTCAACAGCGAGGCGATCAACATTGTTTGCTAATAGATAGCGTAAAAAATCTTGGCTTTGTGCACCGCTGACATCGATAATCGTCATGTGAGAAACGTCAAACATGCCGGCATCTTGGCGCACTTGGTGATGCTCATCGAGTTGTGAACCATAATGCAATGGCATCTCCCAACCACCAAAATCAACCATCTTGGCATTAGCTTGCAGATGCTGTTGGTAGAGTGCTGTTTTTTCAGCCATCAAATTTCCCTCATCAGGATGTTTATATTTAAAATATGATGAGCGATTGTAACGATAGAATATTATGGGATCAAGGCATTTCAATGCCAACGATAAAACTGTCTTTAGCGACTTTGTCTTCTCAATTTTTCTATAAAAAATTAATATGAAATTGCGGCGATTTGCATAATGATCATAGCAAAAATGCCAGCGAGAATATCATCACTCATTACACCTAATCCGCCCGGAACATTTTTATCAAGCCAGCAAATTGGCCAGGGTTTCCAAACATCGAATAGGCGAAATAACAAAAATCCAAGTGCTACCCAGATCGGGCCTTTTGGTGCAGCAATCATCGTGATCCAAAAGCCAACCATTTCATCCCACACTATACCGGGATGATCTGGGTATCCTAAGTCGCGAGCCGTCGTGCCACATAACCAAACACCAACAATAGCAGCAGCAATCACTGTAACAAGGTAATACGGCAATGATAAATTAATGAGAATATAATAAAACGGGATCGCTGCCAGAGTGCCCCAAGTGCCAGGAGCATAAGGTAAAATACCACTGCCAAATCCAAAAGCCAGAAAATGAATAGGGTTGCGCCAAATACTCCGTGGCTTAGGATCATCGAGATGCATTATCTATTTTCCTTCAACCGACAGAAAGTTTCCTTAATGAAATACCAGAAAAAGATAGAAATTGCGATACATACCGGCAACGTGGTTAATGCCATTTGATAGTTATGAGTCGTGAATAAACGAGCACCGTGAAACATTTGATGGCGCCAATTAACATCAAGCACATAGCCAATTAGTGGTTGCAGAACTGCGCCGCCAACCATGTTTAACGTATTCATAAAGCCTAAAGCGGTAGCGTTGGCATTGCCGGGATTATTTTCGCGAATAATGGAGAATGATGCCAAAAAGCCACTGGAAAAGAATCCAAATAAAAATAATGCTAAGTAAATTGTCCAAGTAGGTAAGTAAATATAAATAATAAATATCATAGCGATTAAAGCGCCGATAGAACCAATGATCATAGGAGGCTTGCGCTTGCCTATATGATCGGAATAAGCCCCAAATGATGGGCTGCCAACAGCCCAGCCAATGAAAAGTAAGGAGATCATGTCAGCAGCGCCTGGGCGTGATAAGCCATAGCGCGACATCAAGAATGAAACACCCCAAAGTGCGCCAAATGCAGAAGTAGGCGCGAACATTAAACCACCGTAGATAGCCGTCAACCAATTCTGACTACTGCGTAAAATGCCTTTTAAAGCATCCCAAAGATGGCGCAATTCTAAAGAGATGTCAGTGGATTCAGCCTGCGAAGTTGAAGATTGTTTTATTGGTGGGTTATCGCGAATAAAAATCCACATGGATATTGCTAAAGCAGCACCGGCAACAGCTAATACATACATTGAGCCACGCCAGCCAATGCCATCGACCATAAATGCAAACGGCGCTTCACCAAATACCGCACCAAGCATTCCAATCATAACGGTTAGACCGATCAGTAGGGCAAAGCGTTTAACAGGAAACCAATTGGCAACTAATTTAAAACAACTTATTACTGCGAAGGAGGAGCCTAAGCCAATGAATAATCGACCGATCTCTGCTTGCGTAAGCACAGTAGCACTAGCGAAGACTACATTACCAATAACACATAAAGTTGCTGCAAACGTTAATAATTTGCGAGGGCCGATACGGTCGAGTAACAAGCCCACAGGGATTTGCATGCTGGCATACGCATAGAAGTAGATAGCAGCAAGATTGCCTAATTGAGTTCCGGTAATGTTGAAAGCACTCATCAAGTCATTAGCCATGACATTCGGTGAGACCTGCATGAAATATTCGTAAAAATAGAATAATGCGGCTAAACCCCAGATGAGCCATGGACGGTATTTACTTATAGTCTGTGTATTTTGCATATTTCTTAATAATATATTTTGTATCATTTGCTTTTTTTCTTATCATGATTGCTGATAACAGCCTCTGATTATTTGGGTTGTGTAGAGAAATGTCAACAATTGATTGAAAAATTACAAATGTTTTTGCTTTAGTCGGCAAAAAGTTTCTTTAATAAAAAACCAAAAAACAATAGCGATGGCAATACAAGCAGGCAATGTAGTTAGCGCCATTTGATAATTATGCGTTGAAAATAGGCGTGCACCATTAATTGTTTTATGCTGCCAACTGATATCAAGCAAATGGCCAATTAACGGTTGTAATACAGCACCACCCACCATATTTAACGTGTTCATAAATCCGAATGCAGTCGCATTGGCATTGCCAGGATTGTTTTCACGGATAATGGAAAAAGATGCTAAAAAGCCACTCGAAAAGAAGCCAAATAAAAATAGTGTTAGGTAAATCGACCAAGCAGGTAAGTAGATGTAAAGAATGAAAATCATTGCGATAAGTGCACCGATCGCGCCGATCATCATTGGTGGTTTGCGTTTCCCAACATAATCGGAATATGCGCCAAATGTTGGGCTGCCAATGGCCCAACCAATAAAAAGTAATGAAATCATATCAGCAGCGCTAGGGCGAGATAAGCCGTAACGCGACATTAAGAAAGAAACGCCCCAAAGTGCGCCGAACGCTGAGGTTGGCGCAAACATTAGGCCACCGTAGATGGCTGTCCACCAGTTCTGACTACGGCGCAAAATACCTTTTAAAGCATCCCAAAGATAATGGAGCTCAGCAGAAAGATCAGTGGCATTATGCACAGAGGTTTTTGCCGTTGATGGATTGTCACGCACGAAAATCCACATTGCTATGGCTAAGGCAGCACCGACAACAGCTAATAAATACATTGATCCGCGCCAGCCAATGTCATCAACGAGTAAAGCTAAAGGCGCTTGGCCAAATACCGCACCAGACATCCCGATAGTTAACGTTAGCCCAACTAATAAAGTAAATCGTTTAACGGGAAACCAATTCGCGGCTAATTTAAAGCAGCCAATCACTGCAAATGATGATCCTAAGCCAATGAAAAGCCGACCGATTTCAGCTTGGAATAACACGTTGGCGCTAGCGAAAATCAAATTACCGATCACGCATAAAAATACCGCAAAAATGAGCAATTTGCGCGGGCCAAATCGATCTATTAGCAAGCCAACGGGGATTTGCATACTGGCGTCGGCATAAAAATAAATGGCGACTAGATTGCCCAGCTGCGCACCAGTGATGTGAAAAGCACGCATCAAGTCATTAGCCATAACGTTGGGCGAAACCTGCAAAAAGTATTCATAAAAATAGAATAATGCCGCTAAACCCCAGATAAGCCATGGACGATAATTGGCTTCTGTTACAGTGTTTGACATATTTTTTGATAATGTATTTTGCATCGCGCCAGGTCTTTTTCTTATCATATTAATGAAACTAGCTTTTGATTATTTAATCTGTGCAAGAAAATGTCAACAATTGATTGCAAAACCTACTACAAAATGGGTAAAGAGGGTCACACACCGAAAGGCATTTTAAGTACGTTATGGATTGATACGCTTTTTGATAAACCAAGCTGTACAGGCGGTAACGATACTGATAATAACAAAAACGATCATTGTGATCCTAAAAGCATTAAAGAAACTTTGTGAAGTAATCGTTACAAATAATTTTGCGAGATGTTCTTGCGGATAGTTTGCTAAAGTATGGATACTACGTACCCCGGTTGCCACAGCGATTAAGGTTTTATGAATACTATGAGTAAGGCTTATGCCTAAATGTTGCAATTGATGTTGTAAAAATTTAGGGGCGATCGTATTAATTAATGCGCCGACAAGAATTGCCCCAACAGAGCCGCCAGCGAACAAGCAAGCATATAAAATGCCGCTTGCCATGCCACGTTTATTTGCGGGTGCTAATTCCAACGTTGTGTTAAGTAATACCGGAAAGCCAATACCGCTGCCAATGCCATATAATAAATATATAATACCAAGTTCCCATGAAGGTGTTTGTTGCGTTATTAAAGCAAACCAAATAAAAAATGGGATATAAAAAACAAATGCAGTTATGATTAATATCCTGGGGGAAAAATGTTTTTGTAATTTGCCACTAAAAGTAGAAATGATTGCAAATGAAAAGGTGGCAATAAGAAAATAAATTCCTGTTTCTAGTGACGAATATCCTAAGATGTTTTGAAATAACAAGCTTAAAATTAGAAATATTCCGATCCAGATCACTTGCCAAAGAAAGCGTACAATAAAACAACTCGCTAAAGCACGATTTTTAAATAAGTTTAAATCTAACAAAGGATTTGTAATGACTTTTTGAAGGTAAATAAAGATAGCTAATAATACAATACCGCCGATTAAGGTTGTTAATATGATTGGTGAGCGAATACCAAGTTGTTGCACTTCATTGATAGCAAATGTAAATGATAATAATCCAATTATTAGCAATACTATGCTGGGCAGATGTAATTCGCGCAGACTGAATTTTTTATGATCTCCGAGTAAATATAAATAGCCAACCAATAAAGCTAAACTACCCAAGGGAATATTGATAAAAAAGATCCAACGCCAATTGAGATAATGTAAAATCACCCCACCTAATGGTGGCCCAATCGACATTGATGAACCCATAACGGCGGTTATTAAGCCTATGCCAAAAGCTTCTTCAGAAGCAAAAGCTTGATGAATAATTACAATAGCTAATGGCCAAGCAAGGGCAGCGCCAAATCCCTGAATTAAACGAGTGATGATGATACTCCATTCAGAAAAAGCTAAGCCAACACCAAGTGAAGCAATAGTGAATAACGCTGCGCCACCTAAAAAAACTTTTTTATTGCCGAACATGTCACCGAGTAATCCACCTAGCATCACCATCGATGCGCCGCCAATTAAATAAGCACTGATCACCCACTGCACGTTAATAATATTTAAATGTAGATCTGCTGCCATAGGGGCTAATGCAAGATTAACCGCAGTCATATCAACATTGGTAAGTATTAATAAAACACTAGTACTTGCGAATATTAACCATTTTCGTGTCGACGAACTGATCATGTGTCTTTATTTTCCGATTAATTTTTTAAACGCGGTAAAAAACTCTAACGGGATCGGAAAAGCGATCACTGAATTTTTGTTTTCGCCAATACTTGATAACGTTTGTAAATAACGCAATTGCATCGTTTGTGGTTCTTGTGCCATTATCCCAGCAGCTTGTTTTAATTTTTCTGACGCTTGTAATTCACCTTGGGCATGAATGACTTTGGCGCGCCGCTCACGTTCGGCTTCAGCTTGTCTGGCAATAGCACGGATCATGCTTTCATCGATATCAACGTGCTTGATTTCAACATTGCTGACTTTAATACCCCAGGCATCGGTATGTTCATCAAGAATTTGTTGAATGTCGGCATTAAGTTTTTCACGTTCTGATAACATTTCATCAAGTTCATGTTGACCGAGTACTGAACGCAATGTTGTTTGTGCTAATTGACTCGTTGCTTCGTAATAATCTTCGACTTGAATTTTAGCGCGTTCTGGGTCAACAACTCGAAAATAAACGACGGCGTTAACGCGTACAGAAACATTATCACGTGAAATCACGTCTTGTGATGGCACATCCATCACGATAATACGTAATTGCAGTTTTTCCATTTTTTGAATAAAAGGAACGACGATAATAAGCCCAGGACCTTTAACTTTCCAAAAGCGACCTAAGGTGAAGATAACACCACGTTCGTATTCATATAAGATCCGAAACATCGAAACGATGAATACTAAGAAAATAATACCGATCGCGGAAAAAATGATATCCATTAATCATGCTCCTGTAGTTTTGCAACTGTTAATTTTAAGCCATCAACTTTAGTTACCGTGACTTGTTCACCTTGGTGTAATGGTTGCTGAGAAAATCCTTGCCAAGTTTCACCATGAAGTTTCACCCAACCTTGGCCGTTTTCGAAATCACTCGTCACCGTGGCAGTGGCATGTAATAATTCTTCGCGACCACTAACCACTTTGCGTCGCCTCGCTCTTATTGCCATACCAATTATTAATAAAAAGAAACTACCGGTGATAATCGTCATTGCCACAATTAATTGCCATGCAATGTTATAACCCACCGCACCTTTTTCCATTAATAAAATTGAACCGATCACAAATGCAGCGATGCCACCAAACCCTAATATACCAAAACTTGGTACAAACGCTTCAGCAATCATGAATGCAACACCAATTAAAATTAAACCTAGCGCAGCATAACTGATCGGTAATAATTGTAAGGCGTAAAGCCCGATGATCAAACAAATTGCGCCAATGACACCGGGAGCTACAAACCCTGGATTAGCGAATTCAAAAATCAATCCATATAAACCAATTAGTAATAGAAAATATGCGATGTTTGGATCAGTGATCACGGCTAAAAATTTATTGCGCCAATCAGGATTAATCACAGTTTGAGTTAAGTTTTTGGTTTGCAGGGTGACTTGCCTGCCTCTAACATTAACAACGCGGCCATTCACTTTGTTTAATAAATCAGTAACATTAGGCGCAATCACATCGATAACGTTTAGTTTTAACGCTTTACTTGCCGATAAACTTGCTGCTTGACGTACGGCTTTTTCCGCCCATGCAACATTGCGGCCACGTAATTCGGCAAGGCTGCGAATATACGCTATTGCATCATTGATAGCTTTTTGGCGCGATGCAGTTTTGTTTGAGTTCGTTGGTTTAGGCTTTTTGCCAGGTTTATTCGGTTCTTTGTTAGGAGTGGGTAAGCCACCGCCGCCACCCAAACTCACTGGGGTTGCAGCGCCAAGGTTAGTTCCAGGTGCCATCGCAGCAATATGGCTAGCATATAAGATATAAGTACCCGCACTGGCGGCGCGCGCTCCTGATGGCGCAACGTAACTGATCACCGGCACAGGTGAAGATAAAATATTTTTGATAATAACGCGCATCGACTTATCAAGGCCGCCTGGTGTATCCATCTGAATGACGACAGCTTTAGCATGTTGTAACGCGGCTTGTGCTAAGCCGCGTTGAATATAGTCTTTAGTAGCAGGGCCGATGGCTCCATCGACGTTAAGAACAATGGCCGTGTTATTGCTCTGAGCAAAGCTCATCAAAGGCAATAGTAACAATAGTCCATTAATGATCCGGATGATCGTTTTCACATAGTATTTCCATTTTTAACTATATCCCGTCATTGCGAGCGTAGCGAAGCAATCCAGAGGTTGCACTAGTTTCCGCGGTCAAGCCGCGGGATGACTGGATTGCTTCGTCGCTGCGCTCCTCGCAATGACGAATTTAATAAGTTCAAATCTGTTTTAGTCATCCCAGGATAACGTGCCTCCTGCCTGATATTCAATAACCCGGGTTTCAAAGAAGTTTTTCTCTTTTTTGAGATCAACTACTTCACTCATCCATGGGAATGGATTGTTTGCGCCAGGATATTGCTCAGCTAAGCCAAGTTGTGACAGCCTGCGATTAGCAATAAATTGTAAATATTCTTCAAACATTGCAGCGTTCATGCCAAGGATACCGCGCGGCATAGTGTCAATCGCATATTGATATTCAAGATCCACACCTTGTTTGATCAATTGGATCATTTCTTGTTGAAATGCGTCAGTCCATAAGTGCGGGTTTTCTAATTTAATTTGGTTGATCACATCAATTCCAAAATTAAGATGCATTGATTCATCACGCAGAATGTATTGAAATTGTTCTGATGTGCCAACCATTTTATTGCGTCGACCCATCGATAAGATTTGCGTAAAGCCGACATAAAAGAAAATCCCTTCAAACACAGCATAAAATGCAATTAAATCACGTAATAATCGCTGATCGGTTTCAGGCGTACCGGTTTTGAAATCTGGATCACCTAAGCTTTGGGTAAATGGCAAAGCCCATGATGCTTTACGCGCGACACTCGGCAGTTCGCGATACATGTTAAATACTTCACCCTCGTCTAAGCCTAGACTTTCAATGATGTGTTGATAAGCATGTGTATGCAGTGCTTCTTCAAATGCTTGACGTAATAAATATTGACGACATTCAGGATTAGTAATATGACGATACACAGCTAATACTAAATTGTTAGCAACTAATGAATCTGCCGTTGAGAAAAACCCAAGGTTGCGTTTGATGATCATGCGTTCATCATCAGTTAAACCATTAGCACTTTTCCACAAAGCAATATCCGCAGACATATTAATTTCATTAGGCATCCAATGATTAGCACAACCGTGCAAGTATTTTTGCCATGCCCAATCATATTTAAACGGTACTAATTGATTGAGATCAGCGCGACAATTAATGATCCTTTTGTCATCGACTTGTACGCGAGATGCGCCCATGGCTAATGTTTCTAAACCAGTAGCACCACCTTCGTCATTTGACAGTGGCACAGTAGAATTTGCTAGATTCTCTTCACTGTATTGGTCCCAATTTAACATTCTTGCTCTCCTTTATTAATTATTGACAAGCTTCACAGTCTGGATCGTTAATAGCACACATTTTTGGTTGTTGTGCATCGACACTAACGGCGTTTAATGCTTTGTCATGAATTGTAGATTTTTCTGCATTCGTTGCGCCCATCGTGCGTAAGTAATACGTGGTTTTAAGCCCACGAACCCATGCCATGCGATAAAGCACATCTAATTTTTTCCCGGAAGGTTCAGCCATATAAAGATTAAGTGATTGTGCTTGGTCAATCCATTTTTGACGTCGCGATGCGGCTTCCACTAACCAGCGCGGATCAATTTCAAAAGCAGTTGCATAACGGCGTTTCAAATGATCAGGAATACGATCAATGTTTTTTAAACTACCGTTAAAATATTTGAGATCATTAACCATGACTTCATCCCATAAATTTAATGCTTTTAAGTCATGCACTAAATAAGGATTAACGACGGTGAATTCGCCAGACATATTAGCTTTCACAAATAAATTTTGAAACGTTGGTTCAATAGATTGTGAAACGCCACAAATATTGGAAATGGTAGCAGTCGGAGCGATCGCTAATACATTAGAATTGCGCATGCCAACGGTTTTTACGCGTTCGCGCAAACGATCCCAATCTAATGTTTGACTGCGATCCATTTCTAAATATTCACCGCGAGTATTGGCTAGTAATTCAATTGAATCGATTGGCAGAATACCTTGGTCCCATAATGAACCTGGAAAAGATTCATAAGAACCACGTTCTTGCGCTAGATCAGTTGATGCTTCAATTGCATAAAAACTTATAGCTTCCATAGAACGATCGGCAAATTCAATTGCGTCTTCAGAAGAATAATCAACGCCAAGTTTATATAAAGCATCTTGAAAGCCCATTAAACCTAAGCCAATAGGTCGATGCCGCATATTCGAACGTTTTGTTTGATGAATAGTATAATAGTTAATGTCAATAACATTGTCTAACATGCGAATTGCAGTGTTAACAGTTTTACGCAATTTTGCATGGTTTAAACCATTATTATCAACATGCGCAGGTAAGTTAATACTGCCAAGGTTACACACGGCAACTTCATCCGCTGATGAATTCAAAGTGATTTCTGTACATAGATTAGAACTATGAACGACCCCAGCATGTTGTTGTGGTGAACGCAAATTACATGGATCTTTGAATGTTATCCATGGATGCCCAGTTTCAAATAATAACGATAACATCTTACGCCACAATTTTACTGCAGGAATAACTTTGAAGTTTTGGATCTCACCACGTTCGGCTTGAGCTTCATATGCTAGATATTTATGTTCGAATTCAGCGCCGTATAATTCATGCAGATCAGGTACGTCATTGGGTGAGAATAATGTCCAGTTAGCATTATCAAAAACCCGCTTAATTAATAGATCGGGGATCCAATTAGCGGTATTCATGTCATGGGTACGGCGTCGATCATCGCCAGTGTTTTTACGTAGATCTAAAAATTCTTCGATATCAAGATGCCAGGTTTCTAAGTAAGCACACACAGCTCCTTTACGTTTACCACCTTGATTAACAGCAATGGTAGTTGCATCAGCAACATTTAAGAATGGAATAACACCTAGTGAAGTACCATTGGTACCTTTGATCCGTGCATTTAAAGCACGCACGTTTGTCCAATCATTACCAATGCCACCGGCGAATTTAGATAACATAGCATTGTCACGAATAGAACTAAAAATCCCTTCGAGATCATCGGGCACAGTACTTAAAAAGCAGCTCGATAACTGTTGGCGTAACGTGCCGGAATTAAATAATGTTGGAGTCGAACTCATGAAATCAAAATTGGATAATAAATTATAAAATTCAATTGCGCGATCTTCTTTATGTTTTTCATTTTGTGCAAGGCCCATGGCGACACGCATGAAAAATGCTTGTGGCAATTCAAAACGAATGTTTTGATCATGAATGAAATAACGGTCATATAGCGTTTGCAAACTTAAGTAAGTAAATTTAAGGTCGCGTTCAGGTTTGATCGCTTGAGTGATTTTCTTAAGATCAAATTTTTGTAGTTTTGGTGATAATAATTCTAAATCAATCCCTCGTTGCAGATAAGCTTGAAAATAATCAGCATAGAGTTTACTCATTTCTTGGAAGGTGGCATGCGCTGGTAAATTCAAGTGAGTTAAGGCTTCGTTACGTAGTTTATCTAATAGTAAACGTGCGGCAGCATACGTGTAATTCGGTTCTTGCTCGATTAATGCACGAGCGCTCATCGTTAATGCAGTACTTAATTCTTTTTCGGGAATGCCATCGTATAAATTGCGCAGAGTATCAGTAATGATCGAGTTATTATTGACATTATCAAGATTACAGCAAGCTTCATTGACAATGATCTCAAGGCGATTTTGATCCAGGGGTATACGGCTGCCATCGTCGAGCGTGACATGTATGCCGCCAGGTTTGGCGGTTGTTTGATCTTGGGATTGTTGTTCTTGTTCACGTTGTTTACGATGTTCTTCACGGTACAACACAAACCTACGGGCAGCTTGATGTTCACCTGCACGCATCAATGCCAGTTCAACGTGATCTTGGATGTCTTCAATATGAATGCTACCTAATGTAGCGCTGCGTTTTAGATAAGTGTTAGTAATTTGTTCACAAAGTTTATCAACAATATCGTGAATACGTTTAGATGCCGCCGCATTACTACCTTCAATGGCTAAAAAAGCTTTAGTCATTGCAACTTTAATTTTACTTTCTTCGTAAGGCACAACCACGCCATTACGACGAATGACTTGTAAATTGCCGGGTGCTGTTGCTTGGGTCATTGTAGGTGTTGACGTTGCTGACATTCCAATGTCAGTTTCAATGGCAGTGGAGGTTGCCGTTGTTATTTCTGTTTCCATAGTTTCCCCTTTTGTTGTCAAATTGTTAGCACACAAAACAGTTCCATTGTCTTGCCATTGCTCTTTTTCTGTGGAATTGTCATTTAGATCTGATCAATTGCTACCCCAACATATAGGAGTTTTTAATCAGTATAACCACAAGATAATGGGTATCCAGGGAAAATGCAAGCGAATAAGCTGGGAATATGTTGTGGATAAAGTGTGAGAAAGATCTGGGAAAAGTGTGGATGAAAAAAATCGTTTTAGCAGCAAACAATATGTTATAATATTGAACATAATTTTTGATCATAAAACATAAGTTTAGATTGTTGAAATAACTTTTAAAATCACTTAACTTGTTGTAATTAAATGACTTTCTAGATGTAAACAAGCGCTATAAAAGGCGTTATAATTAAAAGAGAACGTGTGCGAGAGGAAAAATACATGACTCAAACTGAACAAACAAAGCAAACTGATCCGAGTGTGCAAACTGCAATTCCACAATCATTGATTGTTACAGACAGTGCGGCAAGTAAAGTGCGCCAATTAATTCTTGAAGAAGGCAATGAAAAATTAAATTTGCGTGTTTACATTACCGGTGGCGGTTGTTCGGGTTTTCAATATGGTTTTACGTTTGATGAAACGCTTAATGCAGATGATACAATCATAAATAAAACTGTTGAGGTTGAAGGTCAAAGTGGTGCAGTTAAAGTTGTAATTGATCCGATGAGTTTTCAATATCTTGTTGGCGCTGAAATTGATTATGTCGAAGATATTAATGGCGCTAGATTTGTGATCCGTAATCCTAATGCATCGACAACGTGCGGCTGCGGTTCTTCTTTCGCAGCATGATCAATACCATGATATAATTCATTGCTATGATGCCAATATTCTCTCATCCACTTGCGCCAAAATGGCGGCCATTAGTATGTTGGAGCACAACAAGTATTCCTGCTGAGTTATTGCCATGGTTAGCTGATCCTGGTTCTATGACAAAACGTTTACGACAAGCAAGCCAACAATCGTTTCATGTGCAAGTGCTTAAGTGTCATTGGAGTCAAGCTGGGGTAACAGAAGCGATGCGGCTTAATTTGCAGCGTCGGCAACGTACTTATATTCGCGAAGTATTGTTATTCGTTGATGAAAAACCTTGGGTGTATGGACGCACCATTATTCCATTAACATCGTTAGTGGGTAAAAATGGTAGCTTGTTATCGTTAGGTACGCGGCCGTTAGGCGAATTACTTTTTAGTGATCCGCAAGTTACTCGCAGTGTGTTTGAAATTGCGAGTTTGCAACCTAATGAACATGAATACAATGCGGTGACTGAGCATCTTAATATCCATCCTGCAGAACTTTGGGCGCGCCGTTCGGTATTTCATTTACATCAGCAACCGCTGTTAGTTACGGAAGTGATGCTGCCGGATCTCATGTCAAAAAATAAATAGATTTTCTAGATTTATCAATGAATTAGACTATAAATCATGGCAAGTTTTAAGGCGAATAAAATTTGACCATAATGGCCTGTATTACTATACTTTGAATAGCATTTGAAGTACGAGGGGTGGCGATTATGGCGAGAAAACATGTAAAGTCAAAGCGACTAAAAATCAAAGGTGGAACCAAAGGTGCGAGTACGAGCAGTCAAACTAGAGCACCAAGACGTCGACGAATAGGAGTGCCAGCTCCACCACCTGGCCTAACGCCTAAACAGGCAAATGAGTATCGAAATATGGTTCAGAAAGATGTAATAAACCCAGTGGCAGCAGATAAACGGTTGAGTGGAAGATATCGAGTTTAGAAAAACTATAAATTTATTAATTAAGTATGTGGTAAAGAGAGGCAATCATGGCGAGAAAACATGTAAAGTCAAAACGATTGGAAGTGAGGGGTGGTACTAGAGGCGTAAGTTCGGGTAGGCGCGGTGGAACAGGTGGAGCACGAAGACGGCCACAGCCAAGACCAAGAGTAGCTAATCCTCAAACAGCTCAATCTAGAGATTTTCTTAATCAATATCGAAAGAATATAATTAATCCAAGACAAAGCTAGTAAAGAGTTAAAAAATAACAAAACTCACTATTGAATTAAATATATTTAATAAGTCGGTAAATGAAAAAATTGCTTTTTAATTTTGTCAATATGGATATGTTTTAATTGAAAGTGAAAAAAGAGGGTAAAAGTCATGGCAAAAAAACAGATGAAATCAAAGCGCACTAAGGTAAAAGGTGGCGTTGATCCTACTAAAACTGGATCAAGGAGTTTACAAAGGCGGCGTTGGCCTGGAGTAGCAAGCACTAGCTCTACCGCTGGTCAAGGCACACGCAGTGAAGCATATAGCAGAAGAGCCAATTATTTGCGGAAGAAGCATATTAACCCGCGTCAGAGCTAGTAATTAGAGTTTAGGAAAACTCTATAATAATGTCAGTAGATAGCGCAGTATGTCTAGGGCTTTGAAAATTCTTCAAATTTGCTCTTGCTAAATTATTGACTATAATTTAACTAGATTTGAAAAGAAGGATATGATCATGCCAAGAAAGCAACTAAAGTCAAATCGAACGAGAATAAAAGGAGGCACAAGGCCCACAAATGCAAGAAGAAGTCTCCAAGGGTCACGCTCTCAATCCACAGCAAGTCAAAATAACCGAAGCACAAATGATGCTCAGAAACAGTTAAACGTGAGAATGACGACTCGGCAACGATGACAAGGTAATTAAGATTCTCAATTTTATCAATAAGTTAGGACATGAAACAGGTTTGGTTCTAAAGTGTTTGAGATTTACCCAAGGGTAATTATTTACTATAATTTAATTGAATTTGAAGTAGAGAGTTAATAAACATGGCAAGAAAGCAGGTGAAATCAAAAGGCAGCAGAATAAGAGGTGGTACTAAGACTGCAAGTGCAAGCACAAGTGCAAGCGTACAAACAAGACGACCACAACGTCGTTCGACAGAAGAACAGACCAATAGGCTTAAAAATAGAGCGCAGCGAAATTTCAACGCTAGAAGAAACCGACAACGAGGAAATAATTGAGCGTTACAAGTTTTTATAAAGTAACGGTACTTGTCTTTGATGTGAGGTATTCTTAAAAGATGTCACGAGAATAGATAGATTTACTATATTTTTCAAGTAGTTGAAACAATTATTGCTTTATCCTCTCCTCCAAATAAATGTTCCAAATTTGCCCATTTTAATTCATTGGCTATAATTTAATTAAATGTGAGTAGAGAGGATGATATCCATGGCAAGAAAGCAGATGAAATCGAAAGGCGGCAAAATAAGAGGGGGCACTAAGAGTACAGTCGCCAGTACAAGCACATCAAGACCACAACCTAGACGACATAATTATAGAAGGAGCACTAGTAAATTTGCAAATGAGTTACAGAAAAGAACTAACATACGAGAGACATTGAAAAGAGGTAACTAGATCGCCGCTTTAACAAATAGCCTTAATAATCGCAGAGAAAAATTTAGGAGGTTCCGGTCGGCTATACCAAGCTAAATAAGGTGTGATGTTAAATGTTCGGGCTTTATTTAGGAAAATTAATTGTTGATTATCAATATAAGGTTGCGCGAATTCTTTAGCTAACGTAGTGTAGCCAATTCCTTCAGCAACGAGCAACGCTAAATTTTCAGTACGATTAATAAAATAACGGCTAGGTTTAGCAAGTTTAAACAAATCAAAATGTTTAAGATAATTATACGTTGCTTGATCGCTCGGATCAAAATCGATAATGCGTTCGTTTTTAATAATATCAGTTAACTTGCGTCGTCGCCAACGTTGGCTACCGACCAGTACATATTTTTCTGCAGCCAGTTTTTTTGACTGCATTTCTTGCGCGATATGTTGTTCTTCGATAATCGCGAAATCGCACTGTCCAGCACGTAACAATTGATGTTTGTTATCAATGTCATTAGCATTAAAGTTAATGAGTAAATTAGGAAATTGTTTGATGATTGGTAAACACTCTGGAATAATTCGGGTGCGCATAATACTCGTGGATGCGGTGATCGTTAATTCTATTTCCGTTTCGATGCCAGCACCCTGAATGCTAGCTAACGCTTCACCTTCCAATTCTTTCGCAGCTTGGCAATAACGCAATAAAGCTTTACCGGCGTTTGTTAATACCATGCCACGACGAGTGCGAATGAATAATGTTGTTCGTAAATTTTTTTCTAACGAACGAATGCGTTGAGTAACGGCAGTTTGAGTCAAATGAATTTCATGAGCAGCGGCGTGCACAGTTTTGTGTTTAGCAATGGCTACAAAAGCTTGGAGTTGTGGGCTGAGTAAACTCATGATAATTAATTAAAATTT
>JANQRR010000016.1 GCA_028284465.1 Gammaproteobacteria bacterium
GGCAATTCCGCTAATATTTTACATGCCATTAAAGCAGCGCATGATCGCCATATGAAAGTTGTCGCCTTAACTGGCCGCGAAGGTGGCGAGATGATGGGGCTATTGCATCAAGACGATATAGCATTATGCGTTCCAGCGCAATCTACTGCCCGCATCCAAGAAACTCATCTATTAATTATTCATTGTTTGTGCGACATCATCGATCAACGATTGTTTGGCTAAAAGAATTTCCAACACATTATTTTAAAACTACCCAAATACAACTTAAGAATGGTTCTTTATTGACACGCCACCTCAAAATATGTATAATTTTTAGACTTTCAATTACTGGAAAGTTGGAGAATAAAAATGGCTGATAATTTGCCTGCCCATTTAGCTGAAAAAATGAGAATGACACTAAAACGTTATGTTCAGATGCTTGGAGACATGAAATTTGGTTCTGATAATATCCAAGAATTACAAGAACATATTAAAAGCATGCTAGAAAACAACAAGCGAGTTGTTAAAGAAATTGCTGGCCTTACAGCATTGATGTTATATGCCACATTTAATATTACTGATGAGCGTATGACTGAGTTACTCCAACAGCGTGATGATGCTTATATAACTAAAGCTTTACCCTCACCTAAAAATATAGTTAATCCCAATGCTTTAGTTTTTGCTGCTGAAAATGGCAGTATTAAAGCAATCGAAATACTTATAAATACAGGTTACTTTACTGAACAAGCATATAAAGATGCATTTTTCATGGCTGTAATTTTAAATAAGCCTGAAAGCCTTCGAGTTTTGAAACAAAATAAGGTGTGCAATATATTTGAGATAAAATTAGGTTTTTACCAAAAAACATTACTGCAAATTGCCTGTGATTTGGGACACGATAAAATTGTTGAAGAGATTTTGCATGCTAAACCTTCTGATAGCTATATCGGTTATTTTGATTCTTTTAGTAATTACACAGCATATCAAACTGCTCTGGAGAAAGGTCATACTGAATGTGCAACTCAGCTTAGCTTATATCCTTCATCAAAATATTTACAGATATCAAATGCTATTTTACAAAATGAAAACGAAGCCATTGCAACTATCAAAAGTATATTAGAAGAAGCTGGCCCATCACTGATTGCTGGTGACTACAATCATAGAACAAAGCCAGTAATAACCTTAGCTGTTGAAGCTAATTATATGGAGCTGTTAAAAATTTTATTTAAACAGCTTACCAAATTAGCTGACGAGCAGCAAATATCAATATTACTAATAAGTGCAAGCTATCTCAATGAAATGATTGATACTTACGGCAAAACTAATGGATCTTTAACTGAAGGATATCAGCAGGTTATTAACAAGCTAAATATATTAATAGCGTCAAAAAAAGATTATTCGGATGTTAAGAGAATTAAACTAAATTGCATCTTTATTAACAAAGAAATTCAAAAGGCCATAGTAAAGATACTAACCGCTGCACACCAATTACAAGAAATTGATTTTGTGATGCAAAATAATCTACTCCTCGGGAGAGAGGTGAAAAGCATTCCTGCTGTCAATATTTACTCTAATTTTCTCCCGCGTTTTATAGCATGCCTGCTAAGCAACTCCCAATTGCTTAAGTGCAATGTCCGCACTACTCGCAAGATGACACCAATTAAAGAATTATTAAACACTATTTTAGAACGTAACGATAAAATATCAAAAGCGCAGAGAATGTTTAGTAAGGATAAAATTTATAATTTATATGTACCAATTATTAATGATAAAATTAAATTGTTAAAAACTGCAAAGCTATTACCTGCGGACTTTACAACTTTGGAAGCACGACCTCGTAAAGTGTATTCTTTAGCTGAATTGACATCATTTTATCTTCTTCATAATGATAACGCTAGAGATAAAAAAGGAAAACCACTGATAATCGATGGCCGAAAACGTTTAGTCTTAGAAGCCAATCAAATTGTAGAAAGTGTGCGTTTACCACCAGAATTACTTCCTAGCATAGATAAAACTCCAGCTGCTCCAGCAGATCCAAATAACAAAGGAAAACAACCTGATCAAGAAACAAGTACTACTAAATTGACTTCATAGACATTTTTTCATTACGAAAATATAGCATAAGTGGTCAATATAGTATATTTTAGTAGCATGATGTCACATGCTAAGTATTTACAAATAATCGCCATTCTACTTTTTTGTAGCTTGTTGCAAGGTTGTATGCGCGCGGCGGTAACCAGTGCCAATCTTGCACTTGATCACTATGATATACGTCAAGGTTACCAAGATGGTTTTATCACTCATCGTGCTCAGCGTAGCATTGCTCATCGTTCTGATCTGTATTATCACAGCACGGTGGATGTCCATACTTATCATGGCATTGTGTTACTTACCGGTGAAGCACAAACGCCAAAAATACGCGAGCAAATTGCTAACTTAGTTGATATCATTCCCTATACTCGTTACGTGATCAATGATATCCATATTGATAAATTACGCAATCATCCCAGCATTAACATGAATGATGTATGGATCACTGCTAAAATCAAGAGCAAAATTATGATAAGTGGTGATATTCCACCAGATAGTGTTAACATTGTTACTGTTGAAGGCACGGTGTATTTATTCGGTGTGGTTTATCCGCAACAAGCACAAAAAATCACCCAATTGGCGCGTGATACTATCGGCGTCAACAAAGTCGTGCAAATTTTCGAGTATATTGGATTGTTAAACAAGGTGAGCTAATGGCGATCAAGGCGCAACAACTCACACCTTTTATCACTGCCTTAACTGCAGCTCTAGGCTCTGATAATGTGCTCACTGATCCAAGTGAATGCTTAACGTATGGCTATGATAACAGTCGCTACGTTGGCCAACCTGACGCGGTAGCATTTGCTACCACTCATGAACAAGTTGTAACGATTGTTAAACTTTGCAATGAACATCTTATTCCGTTAACAGTTCGTGGTCGTGGCACTGGCACACCTGGTGGAGCCGTACCAACTTCTGGTGGTTTAGTGTTGTCGTTAGAGCGCATGGATCAGATCATCCGCATTGATCCTGCTAATCGACTCTTAGTTGCCGAACCTGGTGCTATTAATCAACAAATCCAAGATTATGCTAAACAGCATGGTTTTTTCTGGGCGCCTGATCCAAGCAGTGCTAATTACTGCACGTTAGGTGGCAACCTTGGTTATAATTCAGCCGGGCCACGCGCAGTAAAATATGGCAGCTGCCGTGAAAACACCTTAGGGTTACTCGCGGTAACTGGCATAGGAGAAACCGTCCACACCGGTGTTTACACAACAAAAGGCGTTGTTGGTTATGACTTAACACGCTTACTGATTGGCTCTGAAGGCACACTCGCGATTATCACTGAAGCCATTTTAAAACTTACGCCGCTGCAACCAAAAAAACGCACCATGCGTGCAATCTATTGTGATGTTGATAGCGCGACTAACGCGGTTGCTAACATCATGGCACAACCTTTTACGCCTTGTGCGTTAGAATTCATCGATCAAAAATCTTTAGAGCTAGTTCGCCAATACAATGATCTCCCGATTCCAGCTAAAGCTAAAGCATTATTAATTATTGAAATAGATGGTTCAGAAGAAGAATTACAATCTGCTGATCAAACCATTTCTAATGCGGTTGCAAGTGATCAATTAATTGAATTTGCGATTGCCAAAACTGAACAAGAAGTACAGCAATTGTGGCAGGCACGTAAAGCATTATCGCCAACATTGCGCCATATAGCACCCAAAAAAATCAATGAAGATGTGGTAGTGCCAGTGGCACAAATCCCTGAGTTTATTGCCGGAACATATCAGCTAAGTCAACACTACCAGATCCCCATCGTTAATTTTGGTCATGCCGGTAATGGAAACATTCATGTTAATTTATTGATCGATCCGAGTAATTCACTTCATAACCAAAATGCCGAACAATGTTTAAGCGACATATTCACTCTAGTGCTTAAATTAAATGGTACGCTATCTGGTGAGCACGGTGTTGGCATTGATAAACGTACGTTTATTGCTAGAGAAATTCCGCCGAGTACTTTACAATTAATGCAAGCGATCAAGCGAGTGTTTGATCCTAACGGCATACTGAACCCAGGGAAGATTTTTCCAGATGCACAAAACTAACTTGCAATACTCACATTCAACGCTAAGTGGTTGGGGTCATTATCCACTTGTCGCGAGTAAAAGTTTACGCCCGGAATTTTTAAGTAAAATCTGCTTCCCTCATGATGTTTCAATTACCCCACGTGGTTATGGCCGCAGTTATGGTGATGCCGCATTAAATAAAACCGGCGTTACTTTACTAACTGAGCGACTTAACCGCTTACTGCATTTTGATGAACATACTGGATTATTAACCGCTGAAGCTGGGGTTTCAATTAAAGACATCATCGATGTCTTTGTGCCACGTGGCTGGTTCCCGGCAGTGGTGCCTGGCACACAATATGTTAGCTTAGGTGGCTGTATTGCTTGTGATGTTCATGGTAAAAATCATCATAAAGTAGGCTCGTTCGGCAATAATGTTGATAATTTTAAATTACTATTTGCAAACGATTTAGAAATACCCTGCTCTAACCATCATGAAGCACAATTATTTTGGGCAACGATAGGCGGCATGGGTTTAACAGGCTTGATCACTGAAGCAAGTTGTAAACTGATCCCTATTGAAAGCGCTTATATCAGCAGCCAATACCAAGCTTCCGTAGATTTAGAAGATAGTTTTATAAAGTTACGTGAAAGCGAACAACAACCGTATAGCGTAGCGTGGCTTGATTGCATGCATTCAGGGAAAAAATTAGGGCGTGGCATTATTTTTAGTGGCCATCATGCAACTAAAGCTGAATTACCACCGACTATCACTCAGCCATTAGCTTTAACGCATCACCGACAAACAAATATTGGTATGATGCTACCATCAGGCATATTAAATCGCCATTTAATCACCTTATATAACAATCATTTTTATCGCAAACATAAACGCAAAGCTGGCCCACATATTTGTGGTTTACAACCATTCTTTTTTCCTTTAGATAATCTTAAGAATTGGTATCGTTTATACGGCAAAAAAGGCATGCTCCAATATCAATTTGTGGTGCCAGAAGAACAAGCATTTACTGCAGTTAAAACAATTCTTGAAGAAACCCTCAAACAAAAAAAACCTGCTTTTTTAGCTGTGTTAAAACATTTAGGTGAAGAAAATTCAGGCTTGTTATCTTTTCCACAGCAAGGTTTTACTGTGGCTCTCGATTTTCCACTACGTACTCCTGGATTATTTGCCTTGCTTGATCAATTAGATGAAATCGTATTGCAATATCATGGTCGCGTTTATTTAGCTAAAGATGCGCGCATGCAAGCCCAAACATTTAAAGCTATGTATCCACACTATTCTAGTTGGCAGAAAATTAAAGCCAAGCATGATCCGGATAATCGATTCCATTCAAGCTTAGCGGAGCGATTGATGCATGACTAAAAAAACTATTTTAATCTTAGGAGCAACTTCCGCGGTAGCAAGAGCAATTGCAAGCGATTTTGCTAAACAAGGCTATAACCTTTTCTTGGCTTCCAGAGCCACTCAAGAATTACAACGTATCGACGATGATTTAACGCTACGTTACCAAATTCATGTCGATTATTGTCAATTTGATGCTGAGCATATTGATACTCACGATAAATTTTTTCAAGGTGTGTTAGCCAAGGTGGATCAATTAGCTGGGGTAGTACTGGCATTTGGCTATTTAGGTGAGCAAGAGCAGGCAGAGCAAGATCTTGATGAAGTGAAGTTAATTATCCAACGTAATTTTACTGGTGCTATTTCAATCTTGACATCTTGTGCAAATTATTTTGAAGCTCAAAAACAAGGATTTATCGTTGGGATTTCATCGGTGGCTGGCGATCGCGGTCGTCGCAGCAATTATTACTATGGCGCAGCTAAAGCAGGATTTGCAGTTTTTCTACAAGGTTTACGCCAACGTCTGGCTAAACATAACATTCATGTTTTAACGTGCAAGCTTGGGTTTGTTGATACGCCAATGACTTTTGGTCTTAAAGGTATGTTTTTAGTAGCATCACCTGAAACAATCGGTAAAAAAATTGTTGCTGCTTTACATAAACGTCACAACGTGGTTTATTTGCCATGGTTTTGGCGTTATATCATGCTAATAATTACTCATGTCCCTGAATTTATTTTTAAACGTTTACAATTATAGTTATGAAAACTATGCCATTAACATCTTCAAAATCGACTTTTGTTGAATTTATTCGTTTATTGCGGCCACTGCAATGGCTGAAAAATAGTTTTGTGTTTGTGGGTTTAGTATTTGCTCATGCTTGGCACTCACCAACGTTAGTAATGCAAGTGATCATTGCCGCTATTGCATTTTGTTTTATTGCTAGCAGCGTTTATATTTTTAATGATCTACGTGATCGCGATTATGATCGACAACATTTAAAAAAGTGTCAACGTCCGCTAGCTACTGGCAACGTATCGGCAACTCAAGCAATAATCCTGATGTTGGTGTTACTGATTGCTGGCCTAGCACTTGCCAGCACTTTATCATGGCTTGCTTTAATCATTATAAGTATTTATGTGTTACTAAATTTTGGTTATTCGCTTGGCTTAAAAGATATTGTAATTCTTGATGTGTTTATCATTGCCGCTGGTTATTTATTACGAATTTTAATTGGCACTATTGGTGTTGGGATCCCTGCTACTAATTGGCTACTCCTGTGTTCTATGATGCTGGCGTTATTCCTCGGCTTTGGTAAACGCCGCGCTGAATTAATGCTTTTGAGTAAGCAGCAACACGCGCCACGGTCAGTTATTCATGAATACAATACTACTATGTTAGATTTATTAATTGGGATCAGTGCTGCCTGCGCTATCATTGCTTATGGGCTTTACACACTTTATGGAAATGTCAGCCATACCCTTATTTACTCAGTTCCACTGGTTATTTATGGGATTGCACGCTATTTATATTTGCTCTATCAACGTGATCAAGGCGAAGATCCCACTTCAACTGTCATTAAAGATTGGCATATCGTTATTACGGTGATCACTTGGTTATTGCTAGTGATTTTGTTATAATCTTTGCCAACCGTTAATAGCAAAAAATTTTAAGGCATTTACATGCGCTTAGGCCAACTACCACTTCATAATCGCGACAAAATAGCCACAATTTTTTTACTAGCAGGCAGCTTGATATTCTTCATTTATACTGCGTTTTACTTCGGCCTGGCTAGCTACCCTATTGTTGACATGAATGAAGGCTTGTATGCTGAAATTGCTCGTGAAATGTTAGCAAGTGGTAATTTCCTTATTCCACACCTTAATCATGTACCTTATTTAGAAAAACCACCATTGCTGTATTGGCTAATTGCATTGAGCTTCAAAGTCTTTGGCAGCTCAACCTTTGCCGCTAGATTAATCCCAGCTACGGCTGGTGCTAGTGTTTGTGTTGGTTTAATACTTTTTATGCGGCGATTACAACAGCAAACAATAGGCTGGCTAGCAGCTATTATTCTCGCTTCTAGTCTCGGCGTTATTATTATCAGCCGGATTGTATTTTTCGACATGTTATTAACAGCCTTTCTCACTTTCGCATTATGTAGTTTTTATTTTTGGTATCGTTATGAAAAGTCTTCTTGGCTATATCTAAGCTACGTTGGCGTCGCTTTAGCTTTTATGACCAAAGGTGCTATTGCTATTGTGTTATGTGGCGGTATCGCGATGAGTTTCATGTTAATACAAAAAACTCCTCTAGCAAAACTTATGCGCTTTTTCAATCCTATTGGCATCGGTTTATTTTTACTAATCACTATACCATGGCATGTTTTAGCAAGCATGCATATGCGAGGGTTCGCGTGGGATTATTTTATTAATGAACAAGTTTATCGCTTTTTGAATATTCGCATACCGCATGATTATCATACTGGACCAATCTATTTTTATCTTCCTAGAATTATAATTTATTTATTGCCATGGGCTTTATTGATCCCTGCTTTACTACAGCGCGAGTTTAGAAAAATCACTCTTCAAGATCCGTTATTAAAATTTGCTTGGATTTGGCTGCTGTTACCGTTACTGTTTTTTTCATTATCGAGCGCTAAAGGCGATTACTATATGATTGTAAGCATGCCCGCACTGGCATTATTGATTGCTGCGCGGATAAAATATGACATTAATCAAAATAAACCCTTCATGCTCAGCATGCTATTCACATTTTTTTCTATTGCTTTGTTAGCTGCTGCGGTTTATTTATTATGGGCTCATAAAATGCCTATAAACGCAGACCATCTCCTTAAAACATTCAGTATTACACTTTTAATTTATACTATCATTGGGATTTATTTAGTATTACATTATCGCAAACCACTATTAAGCTTTATATTAACTGCTGGGTTAGCATTTCCACTAATCAATTTTTATATTCAATTTGAAAAAATTACTCAAAACACTTATTCACAAAAAAGTTTAGCTGGCTACATACAAACTCATAATCATCAACAAAAAGTATTTCTTTATCAGAATTTTGAGCAACTGTCTTCATTAGTCTTTTTTATGCAGCATCCGCTACCTATCATTCATAGCAAGAGCAAAGATTTATATTTTGGTCAACATACGCCACAAGCTCAAGGTTGGTTCTATAGCAATAAAGCCTTCAAGCACTACCAATATGAGCACCCAAGTATTGTGATTGTTCGCCCGAGTAATCTCACTAATTTTTTACAGGCCATGAAGCCATTAAAATTTCATATCGTGAAAAAATTCCCGCGGGCTTTAATTGTTGCAGATTAAATTATGCAAGTCTGTTAACTTGATATCAATCAACTCAGGTTGGCCAATTGAATTTAACAATACAAAACGAACGCTGTCTTTAGTTTTAACTTTTTTATCATGTTGCATAAGTGTGATCAATTGCTCACATTGTGCTTTAGTTAAATTAGGCTTTGTAAAATTAAATAATGTTAATACATCTATAATTTTATTATATTCAGCTTCATCTAACATGCCTAATTGATACGACATATGGCTCTCTATAAACATCCCTTGAGCAACAGCTTCACCATGTAGTATATTTTCATAGCCATACATCACTTCTAAAGCATGCCCTATCGTATGACCAAAATTTAAAATTGCACGAAGTCCTGCTTCACGTTCATCAACAGCAACAATATCTGCCTTTAGCTGACAACAACGACTGATCATTGTTATTAAAATTTCTGGATTTTTTGCCATGATCTCGGCATGATGTTCACTCAGCCAAATCGTAAACTCTGCATCTTGGATCAAGCCATACTTGATCACTTCAGCAAGACCCGCATGAAAATGTTGCGCTGGTAATGTGTTCAAAACTAACGGATCAATCAACACGCATTGTGGCTGATAAAATGCGCCAATCATGTTTTTTGCCCGTGAATGATTGACCGCGGTTTTTCCACCTACCGAAGCATCAACTTGTGCGAGCAACGTTGTCGGTATTTGAATGAAAGCAATTCCGCGTTGATAACATGCCGCGGCGAAACCCGTCATGTCGCCAATCACCCCACCGCCTAATGCGATCAACGTCGTTTGTCGAGTACATTGCTTCGCGATCAATTCATCAAAAATTTTATTCAATGAATCAAAATTTTTATACTGCTCTCCATCTGGCAAAATTATTTCATTATGGTCATAACATTTAAGCTGGCTTTTCACTGTTGGCAACAATAGATCAGCTAACACATTATTGGTAATGACAACAACTTCATTGCCTGTTATATAATCTTCAATAATTTTTAAAGTCTGCAACAAGCCAGGCTCAATGACGATTGGATAACTGTTTTTAGCTAATTTTACGTTTACTTGCATTACGATTCACAACTATTCACAATAAAATATATTTTTTAAATCTTATCAAAATTATTATCTGATAACCACTAATAAGCTCGCCTTAAGAGCTTATCCAAAATCCTACTATCTTGGGGAACAAACATTGATTTTTTTGGGATAAATGGTTGGTGCCGCTGGGGTCCTGTCAGTAAGTGGCTTTCTCTCCGTACTCGCCTTAAGAGCTTATCCAAAATCCTACTATCTTGGGCAGCAAACATTGATTTTTTGTGCTCCACTGCTCATTTACTTTCTATGTAAACTGCGCTGCGGTGCTCAAAAATCAATGTT
>JANQRR010000017.1 GCA_028284465.1 Gammaproteobacteria bacterium
GGCCAAAATTTTGTAACTATTAAAGGTAAACATAATATAGTAGCTATCATTCTTAAGGTAATACTTGTTGTCTGTTGCGGCGACAAATAGCGCCACACAATATAAAATGAAGGATAATTAACAAGCCCGAAGATCCCAAATGCTAAATAAGGCGGCTGAAATTCAATAACCCTTTGATTAATCAACTGTAAAAAGGACTTATTAAGCAATTCGGTACTCCTTTTAAAATTTAACAAAATCTAACACTTAGAAAAAATTCAATCTATGAATTTCCTAGAAAGAACCAACATAAATTTAGAATATTGTTCAAATTAAGTCTATCCCGATTTTTGTGGTTTGCTGCAACACTATGCTCTTTATGTATCAATTTAAAGAAGCAAAAAAATCAATGCCTTATTTCCGGCTACATTACTATTTTTATTGGATTATAATACGTTGATTTTTGATTTAACAATGAAATTGAGTGAATAGACTATGATATCTAAGAACAAACGCAAAATTTATTATCAAGCTTTACTTGAGAAAAAAGCAGAATACGAAGGGTTATTTTACGTAGGTGTAAAAACCACAGGCGTATTTTGTCGACCTACTTGTCCTGCCAGAAAACCAAAATTTGATAATTGTGAATTTTTTGAAACTGCTAAAGAAGCATTAACTGCTTCCTTTCGGCCATGTCAACGTTGCCAACCCTTGTCTTATCCTCAAGATTTAACTCCAACCATTAAAAAATTAGTAAATGCAATAGAACAACACCCTGAAAAACGTTGGAGAAATGCCGATCTTCGCGAACTATCTATTGATGCTTCTACAGCGCAACGCCAATTTAAAAAACGATTTGGGATGACGTTTATTGAATATGCTCGTGCTAGGCGAATGGGATTAGCGTTGAAACAAATTAAAGAAGGTAAATCAGTAATTGATGCTCAACTTGCAGTGAGTTATGAGTCAAGCAGTGGTTTTCGCGATGCCTTTTCGCGGATTATGGGTGAACCACCTACAAAAGCAAACCATTACATACTAAAAGCTACTTGGCTAGATACTAAACTTGGACCGATGATTGCGATTGCTGATGAAGATGGACTTTATTTACTTGAGTTTGTTAATCGACGTGGATTAGAACGTGAAGTTGAGCGTTTAAGGAATAAACTAAAAGCAGCCATCATTCCTGGTGAAACACCTATTACTAATCACATAAAACAAGAGCTCAGCCAATATTTTGCTGGTAAAAAGATGAAGTTTGCAACACCTATTCACTTAATTGGTTCACCTTTTCAAAAAAGTATTTGGCAAGAATTAAAAAAAATTCCACCCGGTGAAACTCGCTCATATGCAGACATTGCTAAATTCATTAATCGCCCAACAGCATACCGAGCCGTTGCACGTGCTAATGGTGCCAATCAATTAGCAATCATTATTCCTTGTCATCGCGTCATTAATTCAAATGGTGGCTTGGCTGGTTATGGTGGCGGCATAACACGTAAACAATGGTTATTGGAACATGAGCAAAAGACGATTAATTCGAAGAAGTGAGATGGTTTGATGCCTGCTCTTGGTAGCCGACATCGACGGGCCTACCGCCATCATTCCCTGTTCTAGCTTGTTTGCGTAACTGCGACACACTTTCTATCATTTCTATGCACAGTACCATTTTGGATTGAATTTTATCACAAATTGATGTATTATATGCCACCTATATACTATCAAGGAGTGATGACATGTTCCGCTCAACTGAAACCCCACCTTCTCAAGCTTCTACTGCATCAACGAATCCTTCAAGTGATCTAGAAATTCTTCAAGCAGCATTAAAAAAGCACTATCAACTTAGTCAAGTAGCAACGTCGAACCCCAAAAATTTGCCACTCATTTTATTAAGGCATGATATCGTTGAAAAACGAGAAGAAAAACTTAAACAAAGCAAAGGAGCTGCTGCGATTACATTTACCGCAAAAGAACCGGTTGTGGTTGCTTCAAGACAAGATCATAAACGTTGGTTAAAGTTATATGACGATCTATATTCTTCAGAAGATACGGTAGCACTGCAAGATCTATTTAGTAATTGTCGGCAGGGCAACAAAAGAGTATTAATTTTCGGTGATACGGGAGCAGGCAAATCAACAATAGCGCGCGAAATTGCTTCTGCTTTGGGAGGTAAAAAGTCATTTATTTTAATTTCAGCGAAACATCTAAAAAGTTTCTTGGCTAAACAACAACAGAAAAAAAGTCTAGCAACAAGTATTCATCAGTTATTTTTAGATCCAGAAGATAAAAAAGCTATTACCCCAAGAAAGATTAGCACTTTGATTGAAAATCATAAAGAAGATTTTTGCATCGTATTTGATGGCTATGAAAGGATTGCTCATCTGGATAATAAAGAAAAGTCAGAGAATATTAGGGAAATTATTGATGAGATTTTATCTTTTCCACAACTAATTGTTACTGGTCATCGCGAAAACGCATTTAACCTTACCACAGGGGAATTTCGAAAGCCCTTTGACGATGCCTTCGATATCATGGGTTTTACTCGTGACACTGTTTTTGAGTATATTGAAAATTCATTACAATCGCCTAGATCTAAATTAAGCCAAAACCTTACTAGAATCTTAAACGATAGTCCTAATTTGTTAAGAATGCTGCGCACGCCTCTTATTTTGCAATTATTTTGTAACGAGGTATTGTCACTAACATCGCCTCTTATCAATTATTCTGAAGACCAATTGACAGTAAAGCTATTTACACGTTTAACTGAAAAGATGTTGCATCAAGCACATAAAGTGCTGGAACAACCACAGCAAATGTGTGATGAGAAAATACTCAGAGAAGCAGTACTACGCGTAATGGAAAAGTTAGCTTATGAAGCGATGGAAAGCAACAAGATTTATATTACTAATGACAAAATGGATAATATTTTGTTTGATGTAGCAATTTGGGTTGCTACTCAGGATAAAGAAAGTAAAGCACAATATCCTGTGCAAACACGTTTTGAATCTGATTTAACTGAAGTATTACGTGCAGCATTATCTTGTGTCGGATTCGTTAGAAGCAAACAACATTCAGCTATTGACGTATATTATTATTTCTTGGATTTGACTATACAACAATGGTTTGCTGCATGTCACCTGGCTAGAGAGCAGGGAAAAGGAATTATTTATAGTAAAAATTCGCCAGAAGTGTCGACAAAGAAGAAACCGAAAAAAATATTTAAAAAGGTTGGAAGCATTGTTAGAAAAAAATCTTCTGAATTATCATCCAGAAGGTTTAAAAAAGTTGTTGAAGAAAAGACTCCAGTTGCGTCCTCTACTAGAGTATCACAATTATATGCAGCATTGTTGCTTGAACAACAGCAAACATCGCCAAAATTTTCACGCAGATCCGTGAGAGCAACGGTAAACCAGCCACATGTAAGCCAGCAGCGAGTTCCAACGCCTACTAGTGTTAAGGAAGTTGAATTAGTCCCAGATCCAAAAGGCAAAACTAAGGAATACATATCTGAAAATAGTGAGCCTCCTGTAATTACAAAAGAAGTAGCTAAACCCGTATCGCTAGAAGAAAATCTATTGGAACACACTCAAAATGCAGTGAAAGCATTAATAGCAGAACATAAATCAACGATATCAGACTTTTCAGAGCCTGTTGTATTAAGGAAGGCTAACGTTAGGAAACGAGAGCGACAGCTTTCTCAAGATATAGGCGATTTTAAGAGATGGGAAAAAACTTTTAAGAATTTGAGTTCGGGAGATAATACAATATCATTGCCAGAAATAGTCGCGCATTGTCAGCAAAGTGAAATGAGTTCTTCTGGCAATGTATTGTTATTTGGCGACACAGGAATAGGTAAAGCGACTTTATTGCGCAAAATCGCTTTTGGATGGCACTCTTCTAGTGAATCAACAAAAAAAATCAAGCTGCTGTTTTTAATTTCGTTTAAGCAAGTTTTACGGAGTCATGTGTTAAAACAAGGAGACGATATTAATCTTTTAACAATAGCAACTATCATTCACAAATTATGCTTACATCCGAGCTATGCAAAAGAAATCAAGCCAGAGCAGATTAAAACTTTGCTCGAAACTTATGAAAATGACTGTTTATTTTTGCTTTATAGATACGATGCGATTTCTAAACTTGATAATGGACTTAGTTTTATTAGTAGATTGCTTGATGAACTATTATCCTATCGAGTGATTGTTGCGGCACATCCTTCATTTTCAAATATAAATAAACTCTTAGACCATCAAGGCAGAAAACCGTTTAATGCTGTCCTTACGATCATGGGGTTTGCAGAAGACAAGATCAAAGAATATATTGAAAATTATTGCCAGACTTTATTAGCAGGCGAGCCGTTATCAGATAATAAAGAACCATTGGCTGAAAATTTATGGAATTTTTTTCAAGCTAATCCAAGCTTGTTAAGTGCAGCATATAATCCTTTTATGTTGCAATTTATGTGTAATCAATTATGTTCTTACGGTAGAAATGATTTCGAAATCGTGTCTGCTACTTTTGGCGCGGAAGTTTCAGTGTCACAGACAGTAACGCTATTAGAAAAATTGACGAATACGATACTATCGAATATTGAACAAAAACAGTTGATGAAACAAGAATTATTTGCCACAGAGGAAACGTTTAGACAAGCAATGCAACTAGCAATGGAGCGATTAGCTTTTCATGCGATGACACAAAATAAGATTTATTTACAACAAACTTCCTCATTGAAAAAAAGTTATGAAACTTCGATAATAAGCAATATTTTAGAAAAAATTGCTGAAGATATCATTAACCAGAATGGACTCAAAAGAAAATTTGAAGAACCAAAAAATAGTATTTCGTTAGTCGCTCACCATTTGTATCAAAGTTTAATTCAAAGTGGATTGGTCAGAGAAATGCAAAAACAAAATCACAATCAAATTATTTCACAACAATCACAACAAAGCTATTTTAAAGAAAGTTGTTATTTCACATGTTGGTCTTTTCAGCAATGGTTTGCTGCATGCCATTTACATCGTCTCTCAATAGATTCGCCAACAGTATTTTCGAGTAATGTCACAAAATACGGTTCTATTTCATCATTTAAAAATGTGTTTGCATGGTGTCAAGAATTGTCGTCACGCGAGGCTCAAAAAACAGCTAAAGAAGCTAAAGTTGAAGCCGTGGAGCCTTCTTCAGTATCAACAACAACAAGAAACAGAAGACATTCTATTTTTCGCAGCAGGCGAAAAGAAACCGATGAAAAAGGCAAAAAAGAAAGCAGTGGACAGCAAACTCCTAAAACCCCTAAAAAAAGAAGATTTGCTCTACGTCGTAAATCATCGAGAGGATAGCAAGTAGTTGTTAGGTCATAGTTTTAAACTAACTCAGAAAAACGTTATCCTTTTCACGGCGCTTCAATCCCTTCAGTCGCGCGCGCTAAATCAAGATAATGTTCACCACAATGCTTACCGACTATAGCTTTTGATATATTACGTAAACGGATCACTTCATGCCAATCATCACCCTCTGGCGCAATTGGCTTGGTGATTGTTACTTTGATCCTGCCTGGTCTTGCCAACACGGAATTGCCTCGCAATATGTTACGAGTACCTTGCATGCCAATCGGGCATAATGCCGTTTTAGTATCAACTGCAAGTTGAAACGCACCAGCGCGAAACGGTCGTAACCCAGTAGCATAAGTAAACGTTCCTTCAGGAAAAATTAAAATTGAGCGACCTTCTTCAATCATTTGTTTAATTTTTTTGGTGTCTGCCATGCTTTTACTAAAATCCCAGCGATCAACTGTAGGCAATTCCAAACGCCGAAAGAATAAATTTAAAATAGGCACTTTAGCTAATTCTTTTTTACCAACAATAGCAACTTCTCCCGGCAAAATTGCTAACAATACTAATGAATCAATATAACTCGAGTGATTTGCTACATAAATTACTGGCCAAGAATGACGAATATTTTCTCTGCCTACCACTGTCAATGGCGAGCCGCTAATGCGTAATATAAAACGTGAAACTCTACGAGTTAAACGAAATGCCGACTTGCGTGGGAGGAATAAGGTACAAAGTGCCGTTGGGATCACTAAAAGAATTAACAATAACAATGCATAAACCGTATATAAGACCCGCAAACACAATTTGCCAAACCACACACATCTTGCGCCAAAACTTTTTAAACCTAAACGAACAAATTGCCAACGCGCTGATAATTTTGGTTTAACTAGATCACCATTGATATACTTTTCCTTACACGCAGAACGTTGTAATTTACCACTTGACGTTTTCGGCACAGTTCTAGGTGGCACTAGATGTACTAGATCAGGCGGCATTCCAACTGTTACTGCGACTTTATCAACAACAATATCAATCAAGGCATGCTTATCGGTATCATGTTGTAAATTAGTTTCTGCGACTATAATTAATTTTTCTGTGCCTGCACGCGGGTCATTCACTCCAAAAGCAATCACACAACCTTTACGAATATCATCAATTTGATTAACGACTTGCTCGATTTCTTCAGGATAAATATTTCTTCCAGCTTTAATGATAATATCTTTTTTACGACCAGTAACAAACAATTCCTGATCTGCGATATAAGCATAATCACCCGTATCCCACCAGCCATCGTGATATGCTTTTTTCGTTGCTTCAGGATTGTGGTAATAGCATTGCATAGCTGAAGGGCCGGTAAATTCTAGCGTACCCACATGACGTTCTGGTAGCTCTTTGCCATTTTCATTAACGATCCGAATTTGATGATCAGGAATAACATGGCCACAACTGACAAATTCTAATGACTGATGATTATTATTGTGATGATCATTTGTCACTGGGATCGCTTGGCGGTTAACAGCAAATGCTTCATGGTCAACTTTATCAATTCTAACTTCTTGATCTAACTTTGGCGCAGCTAACGCAACCGTTGCTTCCGCTAAACCAAACATGGGAAACATTGTTTTCGCTTTAAAGCCATAAGGCTTAAAGCGTTTAATGAAACGCCGAATAGTATTCGGATTAATAGCTTCAGCACCATTTAATGCTAAACGCCAAGAACTTAAATCTAAACCTTCAATCGCGGCATCATCAATTTTGCGCACACACATTTCATAAGCAAAATTAGGCCCTGCAGAAAAAGATGCACGATGATAATGAATAGTCCATAGCCAACGTTCTGGCCGCGATAAAAATGATAATGGCGACATGATAGTCACAGGAATACCAAAATAAAGACTACCAATCCAACCCATCAATCCCATGTCGTGATACAGTGGCAACCAACTAACAACTACTTCTTCTTTACGAATTTGCAAAGCTTTCGCAATTGAATGAATGTTGGCAAGCATATTTTCATGATGCAATAAAACACCTTTTGGTACACCCGTGCTACCAGAAGAGTATTGGATCAAGATAGGATGATTAGGCTTTACCGCAATTTTAGGTAAAGTACCTTTAACTGCTTGTAATGCCGACACCGTCGTCACCGCTTTTAAACTCGGTACAAACGACTGTAAAATTTTACTTAACACTTTAGCACGCCCAAAGGTTACTAAAAATCGCACTTGTGCATTCGTTAAAATACTAATTTCGCGCTTGGCATATTCTTCAATTCGCCCTGGCCGAAACGGTGGATAAATAGGTACAGGAAATCCACCTGCTAACAATGCACCAAAAAACGCTGCAAAAAAATCTTCACCCGTTGGCACCATAATTGCAACCGGATCACCTTGTTGCAAGCCTTGGCTTAATAAACCGACTGCGGTTTTTTGGGCTGCGGTATAAAGCTGTTTGTAAGTGATGCATTGCTCCACACCTTGTTCATTTTGCAAATAAATATGTGGTCGATCAGGCACTGCTTGCACATACATTTGCAACACTTCAACTAGCGTTTTAGCTTTAGAAGGATCGACTGAAATCATTTCCAAAGCAGGAATAAAATCATGATTAATCATGCTAGTTGATGGCTTAGCACTAGCAACTGCTTTAACTAGATCAGCAATGGTTTCTGCATCTGCTAACACTTGATTAGATAATTGGACATTAAACGCTTTTTCAATCCGATGAAATAATTCCGTACGCTCTAAGCTACCAACGCCTAAATCACGCTCTAATAATGATTGTCCATTTAACGATCCAATGACTCGGCGCGAGCCTGATTCTGTTAAAAATTGTTGAGTAATGGCTAAAATTCTTTTTTCGATATCCGCCGAAGTGATTTCCATATGCGCTTCCTAATGTTCCCTCTTTTACTGATTGTAACGTTATTTCTTATCATGATGAAATAGCCATGATATCATCTGCTCAAATTGATTGAGGAGAATATGATATGTTTGCCAAAGATATGACCATTGCTGGATTTGATGACGAATTATGGGCAGCGATTGAAGGCGAGCAACAGCGCCAAGAAGATCATATAGAATTAATCGCTTCAGAAAATTATGCCAGCCCTCGTGTTTTGGCAGCGCAAGGTTCGGTACTTACCAACAAATATGCCGAAGGTTATCCGCGCAAACGCTATTACGGTGGTTGCGAGTATGTTGATATCGCCGAACAATTAGCCATCGATCGCGCTAAAGAATTATTCGGCGCAGCGTATGCCAATGTCCAACCCCACTCTGGTTCGCAAGCAAATGCTGCCGCATACATGGCATTGCTGCAACCGGGTGATCATATTATCGGTATGAATCTATCGCATGGCGGACATTTAACCCATGGTGCTAAAGTTAATTTCTCAGGCAAACTTTATAATGCTAAACAATATGGGATCACCCCCGATACGGGTGAAATTGATTATGATCAATTGGCAGAATTGGCGCGTGAGTTTCGCCCTAAAATGATTGTCTCGGGTTTTTCCGCATATTCTCGCGTGGTTGACTGGCAACGTTTCCGTGATATTGCAGATGAAGTTGGCGCTTATCTATTAGCAGACATTGCGCATGTTGCAGGTTTGATTGCTACAGGTGAATATCCATCACCTGTTAATATTGCTGATGTTACCACTACCACCACGCATAAAACTTTGCGCGGTCCACGCGGCGGTATGATCCTTGCTAAAGCCAATCCTGAGATTGAGAAAAAACTTAAATCATTGGTATTTCCAGGGTTGCAAGGTGGGCCACTAATGCATGTGATTGCCGCAAAAGCGGTAGCATTTAAAGAAGCATTACAACCAGAATTTAAAACGTATCAGCAACAGATTGTCACTAACGCTAAAGCGATGGCAAATGCATTCATTAAACGTGGCTATAAAATTGTTTCTGGTGGCACTGATAACCATTTATTCTTAGTTGATCTGATCGATAAAGGCATTACTGGCAAAGCTGCAGAAGAAACTTTGGGCTTGGCTAACATCACTGTTAATAAAAACACTGTACCCAATGATCCACAATCACCGTTTGTTACTAGTGGCTTACGGATCGGCACTCCAGCAATGACTACGCGCGGTTTTGCTGTTAACGAAGTTGAGCAAGTCGCTAATTGGATCTGCGACATCCTTGATGACTTAGAAAATGACGGCAACCGCGAACGGATCAAAAAAGAAGTTCTTGAACTGTGCCGTCAATTTCCGGTGTATCAGCAGTGACATATTCAAGCTAATATCACCCCGATCTATCACTGCAAATGGCATTTTGCTCTTTACAGTAATGAATTTTCACCCCAAAATTCACAAGCCAGCTGTAATTTACTTGGGATTTGCGCCATTGTGCTGTACAATCGCGGCGAAATATGTTTGTAGCGGTGAATGTATATGTATTGCCCATTTTGTAATAAAGAGGAAACTAAAGTCACCGACTCACGGCTAGTTACCGATGGCTCACAGATCCGTCGACGCCGCGAATGTTTAAGTTGTGGCGAACGCTTTACCACCCTAGAAACTGCCGCTTTGGCCCTCCCACATATTATCAAACGTGATGGTTCGCGTTCGCGCTTTGATGAACAGAAATTACGTGCTGGTATTCTGCGCGCTCTAGAAAGACGCCCAGTCAACACCGAGCAAGTTGAAGCAGCAATTTCCCGATTAATTCATAAATTGCAAGTCAATGGTGAGCGTGAGATCAGTTCACAATTGCTTGGCGAATGGGTAATGGAAGAATTGCGCGGTTTAGATGAAGTTGCTTATGTCCGTTTTGCATCGGTCTATCGTAGTTTTCAAGATGTCAGTGAATTTCACGAAGTGATCCGGCGGCTACGCACAGCTAATAAAGAAGCTGAGAATGAAATTATTGAGGGGCAAAACCCTTGAAAAAAACTTCTGCCCGTCACAAAAGTCGCCGCTTGGCATTGCAAGCATTGTATCAATGGCAACTTGCTAAAAATACTATGCCTGAGATCAGCAAACAATTTCGTGAAGACAAATTTTTTGCGAGCATTGATCAAGAATATTTTAACGATTTGGTAACTAACGTTATTAAAACACATACCGAGCTTGATCCTCAATTCATACCCTTGCTTGATCGCGACAGTAAAGAATTAGATCCGATAGAACTTACTATTTTACGAATGGGCACTTATGAATTAAGCAAACGCGTTGATATTCCTTACCGTGTTGTGATCAACGAAGCAATAGAATTAGCGAAATTGTTTGGCGCGCAAGATAGTCATAAATATATTAATGGTGTGTTAGATCAACTAGCACAAACCTTACGCCAAGCAGAAATGTCAGCAACTCAAGACAGTAATCATGACTGACACCTCAACTAAACTTTCAGAATTTGAAATCATTTCGCAATACTTCGTTAATCAAACACCTACTAATCCCGCGATTTATTTAGGCAGTGGGGATGATTGTGCATTAATGAAAGTGCCTAATGATCAAGTCGTTGCTATTACTACCGATACGTTAATTGCAGGCGTTCACTTTCCAGAAAATACTTCACCAGAAGATATCGGTTATAAAGCATTAGCCGTTAATTTAAGTGATTTAGCGGCAATGGGCGCCACACCTATTGGTTTTACTGCTGCATTAACGTTAGTTGATGTTGATCCGCAATGGTTAACTGCGTTTTCACAAGGCATGATGACATTAGCCAAACAATATAATATCCAATTAATCGGTGGTGACTTAACGCGTAGCAGCATCATGAGTATTACTATCACTGCTCACGGTTTTGTATCGGAGTCTCAAGCATTATACCGCCATGGCGCAAAACCCGGCGATGTTATTTTTGTCACTGGAGAACTCGGAGCTGCAGGCTTGGCATTGCGTAACCAAGAAAGTTACCGCCCACAACCACGAATAGCAGCAGGTTTAGCTTTACGTGGCCTTGCCAATAGTGCAATCGATGTGTCTGATGGTTTATTACAAGATCTGCAACATATTCTTGTTGCTAGTAAAGTTGGCGCAGCGGTAAATATTGATTCCCTACCATTAGCAGCAAAATTATCGCAAGCCCTACCAAAAGCTCAAGCTATCAACCTTGCTGCTAATGCCGGTGACGACTATGAATTGGTGTTCACAGTAGCACCCAACAAAATCAATGCCTTACAACAAGCGATGCAAAATTGCGGTTGTAAATATACTCAAATCGGTGAAATTACTCCCAACCCTGGGTTATGCTTGCTAGATCACCAACAACAACCTTATGATCTGGTGCTAAAAGGCTATGATCACTTCCGTTAAGGCAGGAACTATAGTACAATTGTGCCCCAATCTTGCTAGCTTTGGTCGCGAAGCCAGTAAGCCTATTAATATCAAAATCACGTATTTTGGAGATTACCATGACAACACGATTAGCTGAACTCAATGCTGAACTGCGTAGCGTCAAGGGGAAAGGTGCGAGCCGCCGCCTACGTCATGCAGATAAAGTGCCAGGAATTATTTACGGCGCTAACAAATCAGCTCAACCGCTTACGTTATCACATCGCCAATTAGCAAAAGCGATGGAACAAGAAGCGTTTTATTCACAGATCTTAACTGTTAACATCGATGGCACTAAAGAAAAAGCTGTATTAAAAGCCGTGCAACGTCATCCTTATAAAGCACGCATATTGCATTTAGATCTCATGCGGATCTCTGCCACTGAAAAACTTACTATGCAAATTCCTTTACACTTTTTGGGTGACGATGTTGCTCCTGGTGTTAAAGAGGGTGGCATTGTATCGCATCATATGATTAATGTTGAAGTCTCTTGTTTACCAGCGGATTTGCCTGAATACATTGAAGTTGATATCAGCCATTTAGCAATGGATCAAGCGATTCATCTGTCGGAACTTAAATTACCTAAAGGTGTGACTAGTGTTGTTCTCGCCCACGATCCACAACATGATCATCCAGTTGTGAGTATTCATGCGCCTAAAGTTGTGATTGAAGAAGAAGAGAAACCTGCAGCAGAAGGTGAAGGCGAGGCCGAAGGTGAGGGTGAAAGTAAAGGTGAAGCCAAAGCAAGTGGCGAAGAAAGCAAAGCTAAAGGTGATGAAACAGCAAAAAAATCTGACGAAGGCAAGTAATCTTTACTCATGTCTTCATTAGCCATTCAATTAATCGTGGGCCTGGGTAATCCAGGCTCCGAATATAATAATACTCGCCACAATGCTGGCACTTGGTTAGTTGAGCAGCTTGCTGAAAAATACAATGCACATTTTCGTACCCAAACAAAATTTAAAGGCTTATGTGCTAACGCCACGATCAATGGCAATACTTGCAAATTACTTATTCCAACAACTTTCATGAATCATAGTGGTCGTTCTGTAGCAGCTATGGCAAAGTTTCATAAAATTGCGCCGCAACATATTTTAATTGTACATGACGATTTAGATTTATCACCAGGCACAGCACGTTTGAAACTAAATGGCGGTCATGGTGGCCATAATGGTTTACGCGATATTATTACCGATCTTGGTTCGCGCGAATTTCAACGTTTACGTATTGGGATTGGACATCCACAAATTGCTACTGAAGTCATTAATTATGTGTTAAAACCACCGACATCATCACAATTAAATGATATTCAAGATGCAATAAGTAAGAGCATCAAAATTATACCGCTTTTATTACAAGGGGAACAACAAAAAGCTATGCGACAATTGCATATTAGAAACAAACTGGTATAAAGGTATAAAACGAAGCACTGGAACAAAAGACAAAAAACACAAGAACGAGTATTTTGGTTCAGGGCGAGTTAATGTTGTCATTGCGAGGAGTGTAACGACGAAGCAATCCAGAAAGTTGCATCATAGTAAGATCCTGGATTGCTTTGGAACAAAGTTCCTCGCAATGACAATAAATGAGCTTTGGAACAAAAGACAAAAAACACAAGAACGAGTATTTTGGTTCAGGGCAAGTTAATGTCGTCATTGCGAGGAGTGTAACGACGAAGCAATCCAGAAAGTTGCATCATAGCAAGATCCTGGATTGCTTCGGAACAAAGTTCCTCGCAATGACAATAAATGAGCACTGGGCCAAAAGACGAAGTTATTGGGGGATGATAATGGGATTTAATTGTGGCATAGTCGGCCTCCCAAACGTAGGCAAATCAACTTTATTCAATGCGCTAACACAAGCTGGCGTTGATGCAGCAAATTATCCTTTCTGTACGATTGATCCTAATGTCGGTGTGGTTGCGGTGCCCGATCCGAGATTGCAACAACTTGCTGCTATCGTCAATCCTGCGAAAATTGTACCAACGACAATTGAATTTGTTGATATTGCTGGTTTAGTCGCTGGTGCATCAAAAGGTGAAGGCTTGGGCAATAAATTCTTAGCACATATTCGTGAAACAGATGCGATTGCTCATGTAGTTCGATGTTTTGCTAATGATGATGTAACTCATATTGCTGAGACTGTTGATCCTGCGCGTGATATTGACATTATTCATACTGAATTAAGTTTAACAGACCTTGATACGCTAGAAAAAGCTTTACTTAAAACGACTAAAGCTGCAAAAAGTGGTGATAAAACAGAAATTCATAAACAACACGTTATCACTACTGCTAAAACGCACGTTAATGATGGTAAACCGATCCGTAGTTTAAAGCTTGATCCCATAGATCAAGCTATCCTTGATGAATTACATTTATTAACTGCAAAACCAACTTTATACATTGCAAATGTTGATGAAAGTGGCGCAGATAACAATCCTTATGTCGCCCAACTTAATACTATTGCTAATAATGAAGGCGCCGAAGTTGTCACCATTTGTGCTTCATTAGAATCTGAAATAGCGGCATTAGCAGATGATGAAAAACAAGAATTTCTTACCGAGCTTGGTGTCAACGAACCTGGGCTCAACCGAGTGATCCGTGCTGGCTATAAATTACTAGGCTTAATCACTTATTTTACTGCAGGCCCTAAAGAAGTACGCGCATGGACAGTTCCACAAGGTGCGAGTGCGCCGCAAGCAGCTGGCCGCATTCATACTGATTTTGAAAAAGGTTTTATTCGTGCGGCAACTATTAGTTTCACTGATTTTATTCAACACAAAGGTGAGCATGGTGCTAAAGAAGCTGGAAAGCTACGCTTAGAAGGACGTGATTATATTGTTCAAGATGGTGATGTTATGCATTTTCGATTTAATGTTTAAGAGACCGTTTAAAATTCGCTAGATTGAGGTAGAAAACATTGATTATTGAGTACCGCAGCGTAGTTTACATAAATGTTTTATGCCCAAGGTAGTAGAATTTTAAATAGTCTCTTAGGAAAGCTGATGCAAAAAATTGTAACAAAATCTAATGTTCGTTATTATAAAAATTTATGGCCGATGGTTATCTGCAGTTTAGCATCATTTTTTTATTTTTATGATTACTTTGTACAAGTCGCGCCAAGCATCATGACCCACCAATTAATGGCGTCATTTTCTATTGATGCTGCTGGCTTAGGCATTTTAAGCGCGGGATTTTTTTATTCATATACTCTAATGCAAATTCCAGCCGGCATGCTTCTAGATCGCTTTGGCGCTAGAAAATTATTAACATTTGCTGTTTTTATTAGTGCTTGTGGCATCATTTGGTTTAGCACCACTTACAATTTCACTGCAGCAATTTTATCACGATCAGTTGTTGGCTTTGGTTCAGCATTTTCGTTTGTTAGTGCTTTATTTTTATTATCACGTTGGTTTAAACATCGTTATTTCGCTTTGCTAGCAGGCTTAGTACAATTTTTTGGTTGTGTCGGCGCAATCTTTGGCCTTGGACCATTAGCGGTTGTAGTTAATCATAGTGGCTGGCGCCATGCTCTTATGTATATGGGAATATTTACATTGATTTTAGGAATAATTTTTTGGTTGGTGATCCGCGATGGTCAATCATTACATATCGAAGGTGATCCCGCACCCGCTTCAATATTACAACGCATTAAATCACTCTTAACTCGTAGCCAAGTTTGGTGGGTTATTATCTGTGGCTTCATTTCTTGGATGCCAGTTGCCGCTGTGGGTGGTTTATGGGGTGTACCCTACTTAATGAAAACATATGGTTTAACTAACACTACTGCTGGTAATATCTGCTCATTATTCTGGCTGGGATTAGGAATTGGCAGCCCGATCATTGGATGGTTATCGGATCGAATTTTAAGCCGTCAAAAACCCTTAGTATTTTGCTTTAGTTGTGCGTTATTGGCATCGATATTACTGATCCAAGCCGTTAACTTGACGTTATGGATCACTGGTTTAGCACTATTTATGTTAGGATTATCATCATCTGTGCAATCGTTATCGTTCGCCTTACTAAAAGATATCACACCAGCAAAACAATTCGGTACTGTCTCAGGTATTAATAATATGAGCGCTATATTTGGTGGTGCTGTTTCACAGATTGCTATCGGTTTTATATTAACATCGTTATGGTCAGGCAAAATTGTCAACCATGTTCCTGTATATTCTATTGATGAATACCGTTTATCATTATTATTGTTACCATGCGCTGCACTTATTGGTATTTTGATCAGCCGCTTGAAAATTAGAGAAACTCGCTGCCGTCATTGCGAGGAACTTTGTTCCGAAGCAATCCAGGAGTGTTAATTTAAATTTTTTCTGGATTGCTTCGGAACAAAGTTCCTCGCAATGACAGAAAGTAAAATTATTAAGGAGTATATTCAGTGAGCATGCTTATTAAAGGACAATGGCAATCCGACCCAGACTTTGCTACTAATGAAAAAGGCGAATTTGTTCGTAAAGGTTCGCAATTTAGAAAATTTATTCAAGCCGATCAATCAACAGAATTTCCCGCTAGAGCAAACCGTTATCATCTTTATATATCATATGCATGTCCATGGGCATGTCGTGCGCTCATTGTCAGAAAACTAAAACGCCTGGAGAATGTGATCTCATTATCAGTGGTGGATGCTTTTATGGGCAAAAATGGTTGGACCTTTGGCCAAGAAAGTAAAGCTACACATGATCCACTTTATCAGTGTAAATATTTATATGAAATTTATGTGAAAGCGCAAGCAGATTATACTGGTAAAGTGACTGTGCCAGTATTATGGGATAAAGAAACTGAAACGATCGTCAATAATGAATCTGCAGAAATTATTCGTATGTTAAATAGTGAATTTAACCAATTCACTGACGCTACGCTAGATTTATATCCTGAAACTTTACGCAAAGACATTGATGCGATTAATGACTTTGTCTATGACAACATAAATAATGGCGTGTATCGTTGCGGATTTGCAAAATCTCAAGAAGCTTATGATGCTGCTTTTGATCAATTGTTTGCAACGCTTGATGAATTGGAAAAACGTTTAGAACAACAAACGTATCTTGTTGGCGACACCATTACTGAAGCGGATTGGCGCTTGTTTACTACGCTTATCCGTTTTGATGCGGTATATGTGGCGCATTTTAAATGTAACTTACGACGCATTGCTGATTATCCCAATTTATCAAGATACTTAATACAGCTTTATCACTTGCCTGGGATCAAAGAAACTATTCATATGGATCATATTAAGCAACATTATTTTCAAAGCCATATTAAAATTAATCCGACAGGCATTGTGCCCAAAGGCCCTGAATTGGATTTTTTATGAATCTTACTACTTAAAATGATGCTCCTCTTGACAAGAACTAAGCTTAACGACACAATATCACGCTCTTAGGCTATGTAGCTCAGCTGGTTAGAGCGCGGCACTCATAATGCCGAGGTCGGTGGTTCAAGTCCACCCATAGCTACCATTCTCTATGTCAACATCCTAAGTGCCGCACGTTTGTCAGAGGTTTTAGCGATAGCGTCGACCTCCTCGATAGTAATAACGTCCACCTCGATAGTATCGTCGATAGTAAGGATATCGATAATAACGATATCGATAAGGGTAGCGATAATACCGATTATAATATGGATATCGATAATACGCAGGATAACCATAATACCCATATGGATAGCCTGCACCTATTACAAAGCGGACACTTGGGCCATAACCGTAACGATAGTATCGTCCTCGATAATAACGCCCGCGGTAGTAACGACCACCACGGTAATAGCGTCCACCTCGATAATAACGACTGCGATAATAACGGCGGCCGCCACGGTAATAGCTCTTTTTATAGCGCTTACCGCTTCTATAGCCTTTTTTCGAAGACTTATTGCTAGCCAACATCATATGTGAATTTGACGTATAATTTGTAGCTTTTTTTACGTTACCATCGCGTACTTGCTGCGCCATTGCCCCTGACGCGGTAAATAGCGCTGCACTAAATAGTGCTAAAATTGGTATTTTTAGTATATTATTCATAATGTTACTCCTTTAGATAATGGGTTTACGCTACCCCAAAATCTTCCAGAGTGAGATTCGTTAAGTATAGAAGAGATCACATATTTTGGGTAATATTTAACTATTTTATACCTGCATCTATAAATGACTGATCCAATTGCAATTTATAAGCTGAATGATAAGCATTTCCTAAAATAGTATTCCAGCCTAACTGCAAATGCCCTGATAATAAATATGATTGATCACTTTGCTTAAACTCAACCAACACAATTATTGAAAATAAATACATTGGCGCTAAATACTGTTTACTTAGTTTAATTAAACGTAACAAAATCTGTGGCGTTAATAGCATTTGTTGTAAATATAATTCTGTTACTGGTCCAATAATGATATTAATACGGCGACTGCAATCTAAAATTTCTGTTCCAAGCAAAACATTTTGGCCCAATGTATATAAATGATCGCCTAGTTTAATTTGATCAGACAATGTTACCCAACGAGCAATAAATTCAGTGACATTAATGTTAATATCTGGAATGCAAGCTCGCAATATTGCAATGAGTTTTTGGCAATTTTGATAATATGAAAATTGATGAATCGGCGTAGTAAAATCATGACAACCTGATAATGCCTGCAAACATTGATGCATTAATGGATAATGTCTTTGCCACGCATAAAAAAGTAATTTATAAAGTCGTTGTGCAAAAATATCTAAAAAGCAACGCATGCAATTGCTATTTGGAGTATTTTGTAAACATAACTTATTAATAGATTGGGGCAATGGTGAATCAAGTCCATAAAGCCCATAGAAATTAACTATTATTTTTATAGTTTTATTAGCACTATCAATTTCAATTTTGCTAATTGTTTGGGTAGGAAAGCATATGTTAACAGCAGGTTTTATTATTAAATTATACTCTTCAATATGCCAAAGACATAAATTCATTAACGCATGAAAATCATAATACATGCCATTATTATTAATCTCAGTGATCAGATCAACTTGCTGCGTCCTATTTGTGGCTGCCATAATAATTCCTTATTAGATGGTTGACAGACAATACAAAAACTCAAATAACTATTTATCATGGTAATGCCACAAAAAAATTGTTGTAGCATTTCACCAAACATAAATATATCTGCATGTGAATAAAACCCTTTCTCTGCTACCGTTATCGTGATCTTCACTAAATATCTTAAAGCTCCATGATAAAATTTATCTTGATATTCAACATCAACCGTTTTAATACTGTTGATCCTTAATTTATTACTATCATTTTCAGCCCAATCATACAATCGCAGCAGCTTTTTTAAATTATTTACATCACTCAAAGAAGATAATTTAGTAGTTACATAAGTTAACACGTTCCATAAGTATGATGGTTTTTTCGGCGGCAATATCCGTTTTGTTGGTGCAGTTATATTTGTGCCTTGAATAAAGTTCGGCACTGGATCTCCAAACTGTGCTAATATTCCTGGTTGCAGATATTGATATGGCAACAATCCATTGCTCACAGTAAGTTTACAAGAAATAATTTCTTCGCCAAAACTTAGTTTACTGTTTAAAGATAATCGGTGCTCAATATGATTTTCGCCATAATAATGCTGCACAACATTATAGTAAGCTTTACTTTTTTCATCTTCACAATTATGAAATAAAGGTTGATATACCCGCCGCTCACCCGTCAAAGAAGCAACGCCAACAACTTGATCAACACTATATATTTCAATATTTTCCGCAGCGTTTTCAGTAGCTAAAATACAATAGTCTTGTCGTCGCTGGTCAACAGTGATCGGCACACTATCTTGAGAGAATAAGTTAATCGCTGGCACACAATGTAATAAAAAGTTATTCGCGCTCAATTCAACACTTGTTAATAATTCTGTTTCTCCATAAAAATAAAGGTCAAAACCCTTTTCTTCTAACTTCCAAGGAACTTTATTCAAATTTTCAATATCTAAAAAATAAAATTTCTGTGGGAAATTAAAGTGATCATGTAATAGATCAAGCCCAGTGCTACTATGATAGCTAGAATTAATTGAATTATTAAATATATAAAGTGATTTTGATCCTGCAAATTTCAAACCGATTTTTCTTACATGACGCTTAAAGAAATAATACAATAATGTTGCTAATTGCGGTTCTGCGTTAATATAAAAACGCAGCTTGTTAGGAATGCTATCATAAAAACCAACATTATTTATTGCAAAACGCATTCTCAATGCATTTGCTTCATGATCATGACAAAGTTCTACTGCAAGCAAATTTATGGGGAATAATTCAACATCAACAATAGTTTTAAATTGGCAAATCATAGACTCTGACAACGTAAAACTAACCTTAGTATGCTTGGCTAACACATGTTTACTAGTTAACATCCCAGCTTGGCAAGATAATTGTAAAACTATCATCGATGGCACTTGGCGAAGCAACTTTGGGCATAATTTCCTCAGCAAATTTTCACTAAATTCAGGAATACCATCATCAATGCGCTGTTGTATGCGCGCGGTTAAAAAAGCAAAACCTTCTAACAAGCGCTCTACATAAGGATCGCGATCATTGACATTATGTAGATTGAGTAAAGCCGCCTGTTGTGGATATTGTGTTGCAAATTTTTGGGCGCAATGATGTAATGCTCGCAACTCTTCACTATAGTAATCTTTCATTTTATAATCCTTTATTATTTTTGAATTCGGCGTTAATAGTGTAAATAAAACATAAGTGACATAGTAAGAGCATAAAACTTATGAAACGCACATTTATTCGCCGCTAATTTTAGGCTACAATAGGCTATGATTAAAATTCCTATTCCAGCAAGCATTAGTGACTGCCTTAATAATTATTGGCAAGCCTATATTGATGCTTGCGCGCAAAAAAATATTGACCAACCTAAAATTGGTAATAGCTCTTTTAAACAAATTGCATTAACTATTTGGGGAATGAGTGATTTTGTTGCTAAAACTTGTATTCGTTATCCTGAATTAATTTTAGATTTATTCACAAGCGATGATATCCATACAATTTATCCACCAAGAAATTATTCTGCTAAGCTCTCAGCATTATTCGCAGAAGTTAATAATGAAAGCCAACTTATTAAAACCATCCGTCAATTTCGTTGCCGTGAAATGTTGCGTATTGCTTGGCGAGATTTATCTGGTACGAGTGATTTTCATAATACTAGCCAAGAATTGTCTGAACTCGCCGATACTGTTATAGAGCAGTGTTTAACAAAATTACATACCTGGCATTGCAAACAATATGGCTTTCCACTAGATAAACATAAAACTCCCCAGCAAATGCTGGTGATCGCTGTCGGTAAACTAGGTGGTTATGAACTTAATTTTTCTTCTGATATCGATTTAATGTTTGCCTATCCTACTGTTGGGCAAACTGATCATAATGAACGCCCAATCACTAATCAACAATATTTCACACGCTTAGGTCAACGTTTAATTCATGTACTTAATCACATTAATGCTGACGGTTATGTGTTTCGTGTGGATATGCGTTTGCGGCCTTATGGCACTAGTGGCCCCTTGGTAATGAATATCGCGGCCTTACATAATTATTACCAAGAACACAGCCGTGATTGGGAGCGTTATGCACTTATAAAAGCTAGGGTTGTCTGTGGTGATCCACAAGCCAGCCGAGAATTAATTAATATATTTCATAATTTCGTGTATCGACCTTACACTGATCACAGTGTCGTTGAAACCTTAAGAGAAATGAAAAGTTTGATCAGAGAAGATGTATTGCGCAATAAACTTAATGATGACATCAAACAAGGTCCCGGTGGTATTCGTGAAGTTGAATTTATTGTGCAAACTCAGCAGTTAATTTTTGGTGGCCGCTATTTTCGTTTACAAAAAACAAGTTTATTGCCTGTTCTAAATCGTTTGGGTGAATTAAATATTTTAAATCCTGAGATCACCCAACACTTAGAAAAAAATTACATTTTCTTACGTAATATTGAAAACCGTTTACAAATGTATGCTGATCAACAAATTCATAAACTCCCTACTGATCTAGTTATGCGAGAACGCCTAGCTTTTTCTGCTGGGTTTTCTCATTGGGATGAGTTATCCGCTTGCTTACAAAAAATACGTCAATATATACTTGATTTGTTTTTACAGGGTACTGCTGAACCCAATGCAGAAACACTACCTTTAAATAGTGAAGTTGATGCTTCTCACTTGCGCAATTTATGGGGTGGAAAAATGCCACCACAGCAAGCGATTCGTTTGCTTTCTCAGCTCGGCTTTACCGATGAACAAGAATGTATGCGTTTAATGAGCGCATTTCGTGAAAAAGTAAAAAAACAATTACTCAGTTGGTACGCACGCAAACGTTTATTGCAAGTTGGTCCACAATTACTATTAAACATTGGCAAAACTGAAGCTCCGTTGACAACTCTAAAACGTTTATTTCGACTTTTAGAATCATTGATCAGACGCAGCTCTTACTTAGTTGTATTATTAGAAAATCCTAATGCTCAAGACCAACTTATTCAGCTATGTGCTGCAAGCCCTTGGATCGCTGCTCAACTGATCAGTTTGCCTAATCTATTAGAAGAGTTACGTGATTCACGTAACTTATATGCACCGTTAGATATTGCCACTCTAACAAGTGAGTTAACACAAAATATGGCAGAAGTGTCGCCTGATAATTTAGATCAACAGATGAGTTTATTGCGTTATTTTAAACAAGCTCAAGTATTACGAGTTGCAAGTTCTGATATTACCGGCAAGCTGCCATTAATGAAAGTTAGTGATCATTTAACTAATACCGCAAGTGTCATTCTACAGCAAGTATCGCAAATTGCTTGGCGCCATATGGTAGAAAAATACGATGAACCATTACCAGAATTATACAACCAACATAACACCGGCTTGATCATTATTGGTTACGGTAAATTAGGTGGTATTGAATTAGGTTATAGTTCCGACCTTGATCTTGTATTTCTTTATGATGATGCTGCACCATTTAAATTTTATTCGCGTATGGCACAATTGATCATTCATATCTTAAGTCAACGCACTGCTACTGGTGTACTCTATGAAGTTGATACTCGCTTGCGACCCTCGGGCTCAGCTGGAATGTTAGTCACGAGTATTTCCGCATTTCGAGAGTATCAATTAGAACAAGCGTGGACCTGGGAGCATCAAGCTTTAGTGCGAGCTAGAGTTATTTGTGGTAGCAAAGCATTGCAACATCAATTTACGCAGATCCGCAATGAAGTGTTATCGAAAGAACGAGATACAGTACAATTGCAACATGATATTATTCATATGCGTGCACGAATGCGTCAAGCTAACAAAAAACCGCCTGCAGATACATTTGATCTTAAGCAGGGCAAAGGTGGTATTGCTGATATTGAATTCCTAGTGCAATACTGCGTGTTACTTTGGGCTGTTCAGCATCCTAGTTTACTTACTTATCCTGATAACATCCGAATTCTAGAAAGCTTCGCTGATGTTGGCTTAATGCCTAATGATACTACTGCGGCTTTATGTCAAGCTTATCGTGATTATCGTGAACGTGTTCATCATTTAGATCTGCAAAAAGAATTACCCATTGTAGCTAATAATGAATTTTTAGAATACCGTGATTTAATTCAAGGTGTTTGGCGAAAATACATTGGCAACTATACGGTAGTGGAAGCCTAAAAAATTAATACAATACTCGAAATCGTATAGTATGTTTATACTGCTTGATCTTCTCAATAACTTTTTTATCATATTTTTTACTAACATCTGTGATCACATAACCAATAGTATCATTAGTTTTTAAATACTGACCGGTAATATTGATATCATGCGCAGCAAACAATTTATTAATATGGGCTAACACCCCCGGAGTATTTTTATGGATGTGGATCATTCGATGAGCATTAACCAATGCTGGCAATTTCAATTCAGGGAAATTAACACTCATTAGAGAATCACCACGATTGATATAATTAATAATATTCGTTGTGACAAAATGTGCAATATTTTTTTGTGCTTCTTCCGTATTACCACCAATATGTGGCGTTAACATTACATTATCGCATTGTTGTAATTCACTGGTAAAATTTTCTGTATAACCATTAGGTTCTTGTGGAAAAACATCTACTGCAGCACCTTGCAATCGTCCTTTCTTAAGGTACTTAACTAATGCTTTAAGATCAACGACAAAACCACGACTTAAATTCAAAAATATCGCACCTTTACGCATCGTTTTAAACATTTTTTCGTCAAATAAATTACGATTTTCGCTGCGCCCATCAACATGCACAGTCACTATATCTACTTTTTTTAACAATTCTGCTAACGTATGACATTTAATAGCATTACCTAACGCTAATTTTTCAGCAATATCATAATAGTAAACTTGCATACCTAACGCTTCAGCAAGCACTGATAATTGTGAACCAATATTGCCATAACCAACGATCCCTAGCTTTTTTCCTCGCACTTCATGGCAATGCTTAACTGATTTATCCCAGATCCCCTGATGCAATTTGTGATCTTTTGCAATAGCCTTACGCATTAACAAAATAACTTCCGCTAGCGTTAACTCAACTACACTGCGAGAATTACTATAAGGCGCATTAAATACAATAATTCCTTTAGCTGAAGCTGCTGCTAAATCAATATGATTAGTGCCAATACAATACGTGCCAATAGCCCAAAGCTTATCAGCATGTGCTAACACATCTTTCGTTATCAGTGTTTTTGAGCGAGTTCCTAAAATATGTACTTGTTTAATCTTCTTGATTAAGTCAGGTTTTTCTAAACTATGCGACAACCGTTCAACTTTAAACGTTTCATTTTCATAAAATTGCTGTGCATCCTGATGAATATTTTCCAATAACAATACGTTAATTTTTTGTTTAGGGTATGAAGTGGTCATGAGCTAACATCCTGAATAAACTCTGCAAATGAATGAATAACTTTATCCGCATATTGGGTTAATTCTTCACGATATACATTCTCAACGAACAGATAAAATTTAGCTACTTTGCCTGATAATTGCATCTCATGATCTGTAAAACCATCACCGATCACGTAGATCTTTGCTGGGAAATCCATTGCATTAATCAACTTTAATTTACCTTGATCCTGTGCCAGCACATTAGTTTCATCAACTCCGGTAACCACATCATCAACAGCAAACATTAATTTATTCGCTAATACATGATCAGCAGCAATCCCGAAATCTGCAACTACTGGCACAATAACATCTGAAAATCCATTAGAGATAATGTAAATATTATCCGCATGTGCTTTGATGTAAGCTTTATGTTGGACAAAAGAAGGAGTGATCTTAGTTTTTATTTGCTCAATAAGCTGCTCAAGATCAGATTTGTGAATTGTTAATAACTGCAACCTTTTATGTAAGGCTTCACTAAAGCTCATTTGCCCAGCCATGGCTAATTTAGTCATTTCGATAATTTTACGCAAAATAGTTTCACGCTGATTATTGTTACACAACACTATGGCAGCTAATTCTTCCAAGATTTCAGTTTGGATAAATGTGCTGTCAAAGTCGATAATTATCGTGGTCATACAATTTCCTTATGCAAGGAGTTATTATGCCGTAATGATAGCTAGATTGCTAGTAATAACAATAGCCATCAAGAAGAGTAAGATGGAGTTTGAATTGTTTTTGCTTGCCTGGCTGAAGGTTGTTGTTGCTGAGAATTGTTACTAGTCAGATTTTTTATTTTCGAAATTGTTGTGCTTAATTGTTGTTGCAGCTCTGCTATTTTTTGCTGATTTTCACCAGCGTTTCCTAGTGATTCTAAGCTTTGGATTTGACTCACTAAACTTAACAGCTCAGCTTTTAATTGCTTGATGCTTTTTTCATATCGTAAGCGTTGTCGCCGCTCTTTCCCAGATTCCTTTTTAGGCTTAACTTTAGGTCTGGTTGACGAATTTTTATGTTGCCATACAACCGTGTTACCTTGCAACTTGAGTCCATACTTACCCAGTGGTAATTGCTTTACTCTTTCCATATGATCTTGCTTAACTGTTATATTAAAATCTATTTCTCCGAATGGCGTATCTGAAAATACTTCTTTTAGTTTGAATAGAAATTTAAGGTCATCATTTTCTTTATTATTTAAACCTGAAACAAAGTCTTTTGCCATTCTAATTTGGCGTCTTTTAAGATGCCATGAAAATACATTTTTTCCATTAATTTCTTCTGGTTCAGTTAACTTTGGTGTATTACTATAAAGGAATATTGATAAAGTTTTTTCAACAACAAATTTATCAAATTGAGTTTTATTTATTCCTTGTATGCTAGTCGGAGTCGGAATAGCTGAGGCAACTTTAATAGTAACGCCTAATTGAGAAAATGACTTAAAATCTGCACTTGCAGTGTTATGAATATCAATATTCCCAATAAATTCTAATGATTGAGCATAATTTGGAATACTGCTGAAAGTTTTACTAATGGAATTTATTTTACTGCCTGTCAGCTTACTATTCGCGCTTTTGTAATTACTAACTACTGTTTTACAATATCTTTTTATCGCTTTTAGACATTCTTGAGTATATTCATGTAATTCATGCTCATCGCCTTGATTATGAGACACATCTGACGATTGCATGAAATATGACTTTTCGAAAACTTCTCCTTTTATTTCAATTAAACCTATATTAGAAATTAACTCTTTAGATTTAGCGACACACTCTGCTAATGTGCTTGTCGATTCTAATGGCTGGATGATTTCTCGTTCTAGTTTTTCTAATTTTTCCATTAAATACGTTGCATCGATGTCTGTATTTATTGCAAAAAAAGGAGGTTCTTGAGTAGCCTTAGTAAAAAACAAATGATATCGTGTAATCATTTTTTGTCGACTGTGTTGTTTATTACTACCAGCAGCCGTTATCTCACTATATTTTTTAACTAACTCTAACGCTTGAATCACTGTTGCTGGAATACTTTTCACATTATTTATTAGTTTCACCAAAAGATTTCTCAGTGGCAACTCGGACTGAAAAGCCTCAAGCAAATTGCTTGCTAAAATTTCAGAATGCAATGCTCGTGCATTAGGATCATATAAAAATTCTATTAACTCATATAATCGATATCCTGAAACCTTAGGATTCACAGCTTCACTGATTTGAGCAACTGTAACACTTTCAGATGGTATTTCTGTTTGAGATTGTTGCTTTGCTGCCGTTACTTGCTTATTATGGTTACGAACTTCAGCTGACGGTTTATGTCTACCTGGTTTTCCAAAATTACTTCTTCTATTATTATTGCGCCTTGACCTTCTCTTAGGATTTCTCTTAGAACGTCTCTTAACCGATTCAATAGAACTTGATTGAAATACATTTGTTTTTGTGACTGCTGATTTTTCTTGTTCATTATTATAAATATAATCTTGTGGTTTCTCTGTAGTTATTACCACACTCTTGGGTGGAAGTGATGTGGATTGTTTTAGCTTAGGCTTAGTTTTTTTCTTGCGCACTTTTTTATTTTTCTGAGCTGTAGTAGTTGTTGTTAAAGCAATACCATAACCCGTAATTTCTGCACATATTAATTCATGTATTTCATCTAAATTATTACCTGTTTGTAATTTTCTTTTTTTACAGTACGCTATTAATTTTTCACATTGCGCAATATTAAGATGACGAATATGGTGGGAACCTAATATTGGATTGCGATATTGCTCTTTATCATCATTCCACGTGGCGATTAGCCGATACCATTGCAAGCGTTCATAGTAGCTTCGCCATAATTGATCCATAAAGCAATGCGCTAGATAGCGCCAGCTGAATACATCAGTAACATCATGAACTTGAGGAATTTGAGGAGTTTCGATAATAGTTTTTTTCACGGTATAGCATCTTCTTAGAGTTGATGACAATTCTTCCGTGAGTGAAGCTAATTTTTACATTTTTTCTGCTTCAACTTCAAGAATAAAATGACGATCGGCCCTAAATTTACAAGAAAACGTACTCCCAGCATCGGATTCGCTATCAATATACAAACGCGCACGATGGCGTTTCAAGACATGCTTAACAATTGCTAAACCTAAACCTGTACCACCGCTAGAACGCGAACGCGCTTTGTCAACGCGATAAAACCGTTCTGTCAGTCGCGGAATATGCTCAGGCGCGATACCAATTCCACTATCATGTACTCTTAATAAAGCACCTTCTGCACCTTTGAACCATTCAACATAAATATTGCCATTAGGTGGGGTATATTTTACGGCATTAAAAATAATATTAGAAAATGCACTTCTTAATTCATCTTCTTGGCCATACAAACCAAGCGTGGGATCAACGTTTAATTGAATATTATGATTATTACTCCCACTTAAGGATTTAGCATCTTTACAAATCTCTTGTAACATCAAGCCAACTTTCACTTTGGGTAAACTATCTTCGTCAGGCAGCTTGATCTCTAAACGTGATAACAATAATAAATCTTTAATTAGCTTACCCATACGCACAGTTTGTTGATACATTTGATTATAGATAGATGTTAATGGATTTTTTTCAGCCTTATCTTGTTCAATCAAATTTTCTAAATAGCCATGAACCACCGTCAATGGGGTACGCAATTCATGTGAAACGTTAGCCACAAAATCTCGGCGCATCATTTCCAAACGACGAATTCGAGTGACATCTTTAGCAATCAATAATTGCTGCTCTTCATCATAATTGACTAACGAACATGATACGATTGTTTTATGTTCATTTAACAATTGGATCTCGATCGGTTTATGCGTCTTGCGGGTGAGGAATTCTTTAAATTCACTTTGTGTTAACAGATCACCGATATAAGTATCTTGATGATCTTTTAACTCAAATAATATAGTAGCTGCACGATTCCACCATAATATTTCACCGCGTGGATTAAGCGCGATAATGGCATCAGGTAAAACATCAGCTAAATGTTGATCGGTATTGCTGATTTTAGTGTTCATGTTGATATGCAACAAACTTATAACCTGAACCGCGCACGGTTTTAATTAAATCGGCACAATCATACTGACTTAATGCTTTACGCAAGCGGCGTATTTGTACATCTACCGTTCTTTCATCATGATAAACATTAGCACCCCAAACATGATTAAGTAATTGCCCACGACTGTAAACACGGTCTTGGTGAGTTGCTAAAAATCGCAATAACTGATATTCGATCGGTGATAATTGCACGATATTACCTGCGATTGTTACTCGATGCGCAGCAACATCAATACATAAATCATTAATTTCAATTTTGCCTTCTGGTGATACCAATGGCCCACGCCGCAACACAGCTCTGATCCGCGCGACTAATTCCTTAGGCGAGAAAGGCTTAACGATATAATCATCAACTCCAATGTCAAAACCACGAATTTTACTTTCTTCTTCTGCTCGCGCTGTTAACATAATGAGAGGAATATTGCGTGTAAGAGCATCACGCTTAAAATTCTTGGCAATCTCAATGCCACTCAGGCCAGGTAACATCCAATCTAGCAAAATCAAATCCGGAAGATTTTTTTTAATCACTGCTTGTGCAGATTTAGCATCGCCAGCCTCACCAATAGCAAAACCTTCCAATTCTAATGTGTAACGTACCATATCACGGATCGGTGCTTCATCTTCAATGATCAAAACAAAGGTTTTGGGCGCTTTAGTGGCTCTACGCTGCATTTTTTTCCTTCAATATCAATTCACTAGCTTTGCTTATATAAGATATTCTAACGAATATTATGGAGCCATGCTAGTAAATAACCTATTAATTACGTGATCAAATTATGCTAAAATCCCCTTGGCTCAAGACGAGGCGCAGAGATTTTTTTACGCAGGAGTTTACTAAAGTAAATGACTGCGTAGGAAAATCTGTGCAACGAAGTCTTGGGCCAAAAGACGAAGTTATTGAGAGGGTAAAATGAGAAAATATGCTACTGATGACCAAACCCGCGGCAACACCAAAGCCAAATACGAAGTCACCGCTGCGGATCTGCCATTATCCTGCCCACTACCTAAATTTCGTTTATGGGATTCTCACCCTCGAGTTTATTTACCAATTGAAGAAACTGGCCATGCAGTTTGCCCGTACTGTGATGCTGAATATGTATTAATTAAACAAAATGAAACATAAATTTCTTATCATTGGCCCTGCTTGGGTTGGCGATATGGTGATGTCACAAACGCTATATCAACGACTCAAACAAATTTACCCAGATTGTATCATTGATGTTATTGCACCTGCTTGGAGTGAAGCAATCCTAGCTCGTATGCCTGAAGTTAACACTGCTATTCACTTGCCAATAACTCATGGTGAATTAAAATTGCGACAACGTTATCAACTTGCTAAAAGTTTACGCCAACGTTGTTATACTCATGCTATCGTATTACCTAACTCATGGAAATCTGCATTAATCCCTTGGTGGGCAAAGATCCCCACACGTACGGGTTATCGTGGTGAAATGCGTTGGGGTTTACTCAATGACATTCGCACATTGGACAAACAGCGTTATCCATTAATGATTGAACAATTCATGGCTTTAGCACAAACTACTAATAAAACTCACGCTTGTAAACCGCGACTAATAGTTTCTGCCACTGATGTCGACACTGCGTTACACAAACATCATCTTAATACTCATAACAAACCTATTTTAGGCTTATGCCCTGGCGCAGAATATGGCCCTGCTAAACGTTGGCCGGCACAACACTTTGCAACCGTTGCAAAAGAAAAACTGGCTCAAGGCTGGCAAATATGGATTTTTGGATCTGCTAAAGAACAACCGATTGCCACTACAATTCAACAACATTGCCAACAAAAATGTATTGATTTAACCGGAAAAACCAATTTAGCACAAGCCATAGACTTACTTTCATTAACTGATGCAGTGATCACTAATGATTCCGGTTTAATGCATATTGCTAGTGCATTACAACGACCATTAATTGCATTATATGGTTCATCAAGCCCTGCATTTACTCCACCTTTATCGGCTAATGCAAAAATACTTTCACTACAGCTTAGCTGTAGCCCATGTTTTAAGCGCGAATGTCCTTTAGGTCATTTTAAATGTTTAACTGATTTAATGCCGCAAAGAGTATTAAATACCTTAAATGAACTATTAACCACGGCAACACCATCATGAAAATATTATTAATTAAAACTACTTCGATGGGTGATGTTATTCATTCGTTGCCTGCGTTAACTGACGCCGCCGATCACATCACTGATCTACAATGTGATTGGGTTGTTGAAACTAGTTTTAGTGATATTCCAAAATTACATCCTGCGGTTAACAATATTATTCCTGTGGCAATACGTCGTTGGCGCAAACATCTTATTAGCGCCATTATGAATGGTGACATTAAACGATTTTTACAGCAATTACGCGCTACTAATTATGATTACATCATTGATGGCCAAGGCTTAATTAAAAGTGCATGTATCGCTCGACTAGCACGTGGCATACGCTGTGGTTTTGATCGCACGTCAGCGCGTGAAGCATTAGCGACATTAGGTTATAAACGTACTTTCACAGCTTCGTGGCAAATTCATGCAGTAGAACGACAGCGACAATTATTCGCCCAAGCATTAGGTTATCGCATTCCACAAAGCATTCCTAATTATGGCATTCCTCGAACGCAATTTGATAAACCATGCAATGAAACTCCATACATTATATTTTTGCATGGCACTACTTGGGCTACGAAACACTGGCCAGAATCTTATTGGTTAGCATTAGCTAAACTAGCGGCAGCTAAAGGCTTTAGAATAAAACTTCCTTGGGGTAATAACATAGAATACAATCGCGCGAAGCGTTTACACGCGCAATGCGCACACATTGATGTGTTAGAGAAAATGTCCATAAATACATTAAGCAAGGTTATTGCTCACGCCAAAGCTGCAGTTGCAGTTGATACTGGCCTTGGACATCTTGCTGCTGCTTTGCAAGTACCAACCATTTCTATTTATGGCGCAACTGATCCACAATTAACAGGCACCATAGGGATCAAGCAAATTCATGTTGCCGCACAATTTGAGTGTGCTCCCTGCTTGCAAAAGAAATGCAGCTATCGTGATAAATCCGCTGTCAAACCTGCTTGTTTTTCCTCGGTAGATCCGAAGCGAGTCTGGGAGCAGCTTATTGGTTTCATGAGCTGAAGTGGATCCCCCAGTCAAGCCGCGGGATGACAAGCTAACAAGCCACAAAATAGCAATGTAACTATCATTGAAATAAGTCAAGCTTAGCGTATAATAGCGACATTATGGATATATCAATTATTACCGTTAACTATAATACCAGCAAATATATCAGACAATGTTTGGATTCCGTCTTATCGCAGCAAGGAATTGAATTTGAAATCATTGTCATCGATAATGCCAGCCAAGATAATAGCCTGATTATCCTCGAACAATATCGCGATAAAAACCATATTAAACTTATCGCTAATAATCAAAACCTCGGTTTTGGTCGCGCAAATAATTTAGCATTTAAATATTGCCAAGGTCGTTATATTTTTTTATTAAACCCTGATGCTAAATTCACTGAGCCTAATGCGTTAAAAAACATGTTAAGCTATATGCAACAACATCCAGAAATTGGTATTGCAGGCACTCACATTATTGACTCGGCTGGTACAAAACCGACGTTGCCAAAGCTCTTGTACCCAGGGCAAAAATATATCGCTCCTGATCCCTTTGCACAACTTCCCGGTGATATTGCTTGGATTTTAGGTGCCAGCATGATGTTGCCACGTCATGTTTATGAACAAACGGGTGGGTTTGATGAAGATTATTTTCTCTATGGCGATGAAACAGATTGGTGCTTGCGAATTCGTAAAGCTGGCTATCACATCGGCTATAATGCCAAAGTTAGTGTCACCCATATTGCAAGAGGCAGCGAACGTAATACACCAACGTATGATTATTGGCATAAAAAACAATGTGGACTACATTTATTTTATCGCAAACATTATTCTCCTAAACAATGTGCATTGTTGCTTAAACGTGATTTAAAACGCAGTAAACGCCGCACATTTTTACTTAATTTGAAACAATATGTGCGCAAACTAACTCAAACTGATAAAATCAAATATGACCGCCACCAAGCTATTATTAATACTTCAAAAAAATTACTGACTGAAAATAATTTATGAAACTCGCATTTTGTTTATTCAACTATTTTCCTCATGGCGGCTTACAAAAAATGTTTTTGCACGTTGCCAAAGCGAGTGTATCGCGTGGCCATGATGTCGATGTGTATACTCAATCCTGGCAAGGTGAAAAACCTGCAAAATTAAATATTCAAATCATTCCTCAACATGGCTTTACTAATCATCGTCGCTGCCTTAATTTTAGTAATCGTTTGCAAAAGCATCTAGCACACAATAATTATGATCAAGTGATTGGGTTTAATCGTTTGCCTGGGCTCGATATTTATTTTGCAGCAGATAATTGTTATGCATATGAACATAAATCGCAATCTAGTCATTGGCAACGTTTCAGCAAACGTGCACAAATATACCATAAGCTAGAACAAGCTGTATTTGCTGATGATTCTAAAACTAAAATTTTATTTATCTCTAACAAACAACAACAAGGTTATGCTGCTTGCTATAACCTCGTCAAACAACGATATCAACTTTTACCACCATATGTTAATGAGGATTTCATCAATACCTCATCGACAAATACACAAACTGAACATCATCAACAAACTATTTTAATGGTTGGCTCAAGTTTTCACACAAAAGGGGTCGATCGTGCCATTCTCGCTTTTGCAAATTTGCCAGAGGCTTTACGTCAACAGTGTACGCTCAAAATTGCTGGAACCGGTAACCCTGCGAAGTTTAAACGATTAGCAAAACGTTATCATGTTAACACTCAGGTTGAATTTTTAGGCGTGCGTGATGATATTGCCACTCTTATGCGCCAAGCTGATCTTTTACTACATCCTGCGCGCAAAGAAGCTGGTGGCAATGTATTACTTGAAGCGATGGCTTGCGGTTTACCAGTATTAACAACCGCAAACTGCGGCTATGCAGAGTATATTCTAGCAGCTAATGCTGGTATAATTATACCCGAGCCATATTCACAAACGCTATGTAACCAACAATTAAGGATAATGCTAACAAATGAACAACGTTCTATTTGGAGTGAAAATGGCAAGCGCTTTGTGCAACAACACAAGATGCACACTTTGCCACAACAAATCGTTAAAATAATTGAGGCAAACTGGAATGCACGCTGAACCTAAATTTCCATTTACCTTATCGCTCTTCAATGCAAGTCAACCACTAGTTTGTCAACAAACATTGCGATTTATTCCCAATAAACGCTTAGTTGTTAAAGGTGAATGGCAAAAGAAAAGAGTCGTTGCAAAATTATTTTTTACTTTAAAAGCCGAAAAAGCTTTACAACGTGAAATTAATGGTTTGCGTGCATTACAAACTGCTGGATTACTTACTCCAAAGATTTTGTATACAGGGACTGATCAAACGCATAAAATTAAAATTTTAATCATCGAACACATCGACAGTAATTATCCAATTGATCAGATCTGGCAGCCACAACATGCCAACAGTGAACTCAAAAAACGTTTACTGCAAGCTATTGTCACTGATCTAGCTTCGCAGCATCAAGCTGGCTTGCGTCAGCTCGATATGCACCCAAACAATTTTATTATTCATGATAAAGGTATTTATCACATTGATGGCGATGCAATCACTTGCACAGCTAATAATACACCGTTGCCTAAAAAAGCAAGTTACTACAATCTTGCTAGTTTATTTTCATTATTGTATCCACAACAAGATCACCTTTGTGAAAGTTTAATTAAATTATACACTGCCAAACGCGATTGGCAGTATTCTCCTGCTATATTCAATTATGTTAGAAAATTACAATTTCGATTTCGACGGTTACGCATTAAGCGTTACTTAAAAAAATCATGCCGCAACGGTAGCAAATTTATCAAACATCAAAATTCAACTCAGCTGCGCATCTGTCGACGCAAATATTACACGCCAGCTATGCAGAAATTATTACACAATCCCGATCAAGTGATTGCAACTGCAGAAATAATTAAAGCTGGCAATAGTAGCACTGTTGCTAAAATAAAAATAGATAATAAATTTATGGTGATCAAACGCTATAACATCAAGAATTTTAGACATCGACTTAAGCGCTTGCTACGAACAAGCCGCGCCCTTAAATCTTGGCGCAATGCGCATTGTCTCATTCATTACGGTTTAGCCACTCCCAAGCCAATTGCGCTATTAGAAAAACGTTTTGGCCCTCTACGCAGTAAAGCTTATTTTATTTGTAGCTATGTTGATGCCCATAATGCGGATGATTATTTTCAACAAACAACAGCTGATAATAAAGATAAACAACGACAAGCTCAGGCTATCAAGCAATACATTAATGATTTAGCGAAACTTAAAATTTATCATGGCGATATGAAAGCGACCAATTGGCTCATCGGCACTGATCACGTTTACCTAACCGATCTTGATAGCATGAAAAGAATTCACAACAAACGTCGCTTGCGGCGCGCTCTTAAAAAAGATCGCCAACGTTTTTTGCGAAATTGGCATGATGATGAAAATTTGCTTGCGTTGTTTGCTGATCTGAATGATGTGATTTAAACACAAAATTTTAACTAACTTTTAACTAATCTTTAGTTTCATTCTGCATTTTGTTGAATTCGACGATTATTACGTAACCATTGTTCATACATGGATTTAGCTCTTGGAAAATCATGTGCTAATACATTCATGATTTTTTGTTGCTGTTCAAGGGGTAGTTGCTTAAACATTTTTTATGTACTCACTGTTTTGGTTAAAAGTTCCTATAAAGAACTTCCATGCTCTTTATAGGTCCAAGTTGTTGTATTGCCTCCATGCTCATAATTCCATATTCTTATTGTCTTGGTCACCGTTCCCGGTGATGGGGCTCCTTGCAGAAGTTATTCCTTGTTGCTCCTTTAACTCTGTGTTCATTTTACTCACTACCAAGATTTTATTGAAGAAGATATGCTCAGTCAGTCTTGTAAGAGATCTGCCATTTTAGTTTGAGATATACTGGAATATTTTCATTTAAATTGCTGTTTTTTATGCCATTTCTGCATTTAACGAATTGGAGTGCGGTTGTAAAGAACTTCACCTTTGCGCCTGATCTGCTGCCAAAAATGTTTTTCCATGATAAGAATTTGCCTTAAAGACATTTGGCGATAAGCTTTTATAAATCGGTAATAATCTCGGGTTGTCAGTGTTATTTCTTTACTTGAAAAATACAAACCAATAAGGTCTTTTAAGCGCCAACGGCGCGGTACTCGACTGCGAATTTGGGCACGATGTAAATCAAGAATTATTAATTGCAGATCATTATTATTCAGTAAACCATTATTTAAATTATTTAATTCTTGTTGTTTAATATAGAAATGCATTAAATAACAATCACGATGATTCAAACCACTAGCATGCATACAGCGTACTGTATTCGCTAGTGCTTTGATCAAAGTAAACTTTAAATTAAAACGTGGTGGCGATTGGCGCCATTGCATCGTCAACTCATCTAAATTAATAACATCTTGTAATGCTTGAGTGATAATAAATGATTGCATACGAGCAGGATTAAGCCCACGCTTACCAAAACCAGCAATTACTGGTGTTTGCAAATGCTGCTTTTGTAAATGCTTAATCGCACGACATTCATTGATTGCACTGATCACAGGCCAGCGTAAATAACATAAACATTTAATAATTTCTCGCCAACCAACGCCAAAATGTTTCTTTATGAAATATGTTTGTGATTGATCATGTTGTTGTGATTGATAAGTAAAGCGCAGCGTTTGTCGCGTCGGCACTTGACGATATACTTTGCCTTCGATCGCCATGATGTTAGCAAATACATCATCACTATTGCCAAAATTATGTTGCAGCTTAGATGATAAATATATAACGTTAGACATCGAGATTAACGACATCTAATGCATTTTTCTCGATAAATTCACGTCGCGGCTCCACCTGATCGCCCATTAAAGTTGTGAAGATCCGATCTGCTGCTACTGCATCTTCAATTTTCACTTGCAAAAAGCGACGATTTTCCGGATCCATCGTGGTTTCCCATAATTGTTCAGGATTCATTTCTCCTAAACCTTTATAGCGCTGGATTGTCAAACCACGCTTGGCTTCCTCCATTAGCCATTGCACCGCTTGAGTGAAACGATCAATTTGACGCTGGCGCTCACCACGTTTGATATAAGCACCTTCTTCCAATAAACCTTTTAATTCATTACCTAAACTTACAATATTTTTATATTCACCAGAATTAAAAAATTCTTGCGGAAATACATATGAAGTGCTCATACCATGTGCCAACACATTGATTTCAGGCAAAAAGGTATGACGTTCTTCATCTTTAATGAAACTGACTTTATACATCGCACCATTACTTTTGAAGCGTTCTAAACGAGTTTGCAGATCCATCACCCAATTTTGCATGGCAGCTTCATCCATCAAACGTTGTTGATCGCAGGGTGGCATATATATTAACTGTTCCAACACTTCTTGTGGAAAGCGTTTTGCGAGTCGTCTAATAATATTCATCGTCGCCTGGTAATGCTCAATTAAAGTAACTAAGGCGGAAGTAGCAATAGCAGGCGCTTTCGGATTTACATATAATTCAGCACCATTTAATGCTTCATTTAATAGGTATTGTGCTAAAGTATCATCATCTTTGATATATTGTTCTTGCTTGCCTTTTTTGACTTTATACAAAGGCGGCTGCGCAATATACACGTGCCCTTGTTCAATAATTTCTGGCATTTGTCGATAGAAAAATGTTAGCAACAACGTGCGAATGTGCGCGCCATCAACATCAGCATCAGTCATGATCACAATTGAATGATAACGTAATTTGCTCGGGTTATATTCTTCACGGCCAATGCCACAACCTAACGCAGTAATTAATGTTGCAACTTCTGCTGACGATAACATTTTATCAAATCGCGCTTTTTCAACGTTAAGGATTTTACCTTTCAATGGCAAAATTGCTTGCGAGCGTCGATTACGCGCTTGTTTGGCGGAACCACCGGCTGAATCACCCTCAACTAAAAATAATTCTGATAGCGCCGGATCTTTTTCCTGACAATCTGCTAACTTACCCGGCAACCCGGCAATATCTAGCGCTGATTTACGTCGTGTCATATCACGTGCTTTGCGCGCTGCTTCGCGTGCCCGCGCTGCGTCAATAATTTTATTAGCAATTGATTTTGCAGTAGCTGGATTTTCCAGTAAATACTCTTCTAGCTTCTCACTAAGCAAGGATTCTACTGCTGGCTTAACTTCTGAAGATACTAATTTATCTTTGGTTTGCGAAGAAAATTTTGGATCAGGCACTTTTACTGATAATACTGCGGTTAAACCTTCGCGCATATCATCGCCTGAAGTTTGCACTTTAGATTTTTTAGCTAAACCTTGCTTATCAATATAATTATTTAGCGTTCGAGTAAGCGCGCCACGAAAACCTGACAAATGGGTGCCACCATCACGTTGTGGTATGTTATTGGTGAAACAAAATATCTTTTCTTGAAATGAATCATTCCATTGCATAGCAACTTCGACAATAATTCTATCGCGCTCATTAGCAAAATGAAACACATCAGTATTAATCGCGTTTTTATTTTGATTAAGATCATTAACAAACGCACTGATCCCGCCTTCATAAGCAAATTCATCTTGCCGACCACTGCGTTCATCGATCAATGTGATCGATAACCCTGAATTTAAAAATGCTAATTCGCGCAAGCGTTTGGCTAAGATGTCATAATGAAAAGTAATATTCGTAAAAATTTCTGCGCTAGGTTTAAAATGGATCACCGTACCCGTAACTTTAGTTTCACCGGTAACCGCTAATGCTTTTTCAGGCACACCTAAATGATATTGTTGTTCGTGAATTTTTTTGTCACGACGAATTAACATATGCAATTCATCAGAAAGTGCATTAACCACAGAGACCCCAACACCGTGCAAGCCACCAGAAACCTTATAAGAACTTTCATCAAATTTACCACCAGCATGCAACACGGTCATGATCACTTCTGCCGCTGAACGACCTTCTTCTGGATGAATATCTACAGGAATACCACGGCCATTATCTTCAACCGTGATAGATTCATCGGCGTGAATGGTGACTTTCACTTGATCACAAAAACCTGCTAATGCCTCATCAACTGCATTATCGACAACCTCAAACACCATATGGTGCAAACCTGTGCCATCATCGGTATCACCGATGTACATTCCAGGACGTTTACGCACAGCATCTAGCCCACGATAGACTTTAATATTTGATGAAGTATAGGTCGCCGGTTCGGTCATGATTTCGATCGTCTCCAAGGTATTCAAATAACAGCTAATTATATCATTTTTTTACAGTTTTTACAGCCTTTTAGCCATATATTCCTTGCTGGAGCGAATTATTTTTGCAAAAAACTTTAATCACAATTTTTAATCCAAATGTAGCGGTGGCAAGGTATCATTATTTTGTTTAGCACTTTTATGTGAATTTGATTTTGCCAAATTTGAACGCAATGTTTGCCAAAAGTTTTTCCCAGACCAAACCTTATGTGGATCTTTGTAGAGTGCCTCATCTAACTCTGTCAACAATGCAGTTAGCTCTGGATTATCAAGCTGCTGACTAATATCTCCTAAATTACGAATTGATGCTTGTGGCCAATTAGCTTGTGCCCAAGCTAACAACGCTTTGCGCAAAGCATGTTTATCATTCGCTAAGCTTGCTTTTTTAATGGCTGTTAAAAAAGTTTTTGCTGGTTGATGTTGGATTTTTGCTAATTTCGGCTCGCGTTGTCGCCACCAGAAAAACAATGTCGCTAACCATAAAATTAGCAAAATAACGGCAAGCCAAAGCCAACGATTATGTATGATTTCATGAGGGCCTTGGTTCGTTTGCTGGGTTGGGCCAGTAAGCTTCAATGCTGTTGGTAATGATGGCGATGGTTTTATCTTAGGAGCAGCTGGCGCTAAACGCTTGGCGCCACTACTTGCTAGCGCTGGCAGGATAGTGACAGTTTTTGCCGGCAAGCTGGCAACGTGTGGTTTACGGGTTTGCGGATCCCACCAATGCACTTTAACCGCCGGCAAAGTAAATTTACCGGCTTTTTCAGGAATTAACGCAATTCGCTCAGTGCGTGTACCGATCACTCCTTGGGGGCCTGCATTATTTTGTAAGTACGGTTTATCTGGATAGGTTTTAAATTCTGATAATGTTTGTTTAGCAACACTGGGCAGCTGACCCGCTGTCACGCCTACTCCAGAAATTATAATCGTACGGGTAACTGGCTCATTGACACGTAATCTATTTGGGCTTACTGACCAACCATCTTGGATCACCACGCGTTGTGCTGGTAGCCATTGTGAATAAGGCACGTTAGCCGGTTTACGTTGCACATGTAATTTCAATGTTTTTGCTTTGATATGAATAGGCTTGCGTGCTCCAACGCCAAAAATCTGATCGATAGGTGATCGTGAGTTAGTATCGATATATCCAGAAAATGTTGGCGGATGTATAGTAACTTTACCTGCATCTTGTGGGAAAATAACATAACGACGCTCAACAACTTGATAAAGCTGTTGATGGCGAGTAGTTTGATACATAATATCGCGCCCTAAACGTTTAATTAGTGCATTAGCAACTTTGGGCGGGGTTAAGGTTGGCTGTGCGATATTTACATCAAAATAAATCTGGACAGTATACATGACTTGGCTTTGCTGAAAAGGTGCTGTTGGTGTGACTTTTACATCTAAATAGATATCTTGCTTTTCACCAGCACTAACACTTCGTGAAGCCGCCTGTGGAGTCATTTTTTTTACTTCGATAGTGATCGGTTGCGTTGTTAACTTACCCAAACGAATCGCGGGTATAGTAATTTTGCCTGTATGTCGTGCCGATAAGATAATATCCCAAGTTGTTTTCGTAGAAGACTTGCCATTAATATTTTTAAATTCGGTATTTTTTGCCGTCCCAAAAACTTGGAAATGTTTTTCCAATGGCAAAATATCTGGTTGGCCGTGAGCTTTGCCATGCAACGTAATAATTAATTGAAACGTTTCTCCAAATGCAATATTATTTCGGTCAACTCGCGCAGTTAAAACATTAGCTGTGCTTATTGAGGTTAATAAACCCCACAGAATAATGATGGCGAAAAACCTTCGTACTATTGTTATCATGATGTCTGCCTTCCTTTAATAATTCTACGTTGATAATCACGTAAAAATTTCTGCCGCAGCAAACCACCAGGATCATCAGGAATTTGATCCAACCATTGTTTTGCTTGCCAATCTTTTAACCGTTGCGCACGACTCCGCTTAGGCTTTACTGGTTGTCGTTGCTGCTTTGGTTGTTGTTGTCGCTTTGCCTGTTGTTGTGCTTTGGGTTGTTGCTGATGTTGTTGCTGCGACTGATCATTACCTTGCTGTGCTGATTGTTTTTGCTGGTTTTGTTGCTGTGACTGATCATTACCTTGCTGTGCTGATTGTTTTTGCTGATTTTGTTGCTGCGACTGATTATTGCCTTGGTGTTGTGGCTGATTCTTACCTTGCTGTTGTGATTGTTGGCGCTGATTTTGATTTTGCTGTTGTGGTTTTTTTTGTTGTTGCTTTTGCTGCTGCTTTGGCTGCTGTTGTGGTGGTTGCTGCTGTTTATTTTGTTGTGCTAATAATTTTTTTAATAAATCTCGATTATATTTCGCATCGGGATAATTCGCCTGTAATTTAAGTGCTTGTTCATAAGCATTAATCGCAGCACGATACTGGCCTAAATGCGCTAACGCATTGCCACGATTGTAATGCGCAAGTGGGGTATTTTCATGCTTTAGCGTAGCTGCTGCTTGTTTATAATGTTTTGCACGATAATTAGCAACAGCACGCCAATCAGGTTGCTTAAACAATTGCGCTGCTTGTTTAGCATTACCTTTTTTTAATGCTTGTTGCGCTTGTTGATCTGGACGCAACCATAGATCGCGCCACGAAAAAGCAAAGCTTGTATTAATAAAAAATACACTTACCAAGCAACCAAGACATATATATCTATAATATTTCATCATATTTCTTCAAGCCAGCCACGACGAAATAGCAATAACATCAATAACAATATCGGTAGAATAAAATAACGCCCGCTGTCTTGCCAAATTTTAATATCATGTTGCGTTTGTTTAGCCTTTGCTAGCTGCTGCGTAAATAAAGAACCGGCTAAAATCCGTTTTAAATCACTATTATCATTAGTAAATTGCGCGTAAATACCGCCGCCTGCATTAGCTAATTTTTGTAATGACGCCTGTGCTAATTTGCTTACCACAATATTGCCTTTTTTATCTCGCAAAAAATTGCCTGAGCTTAATGGAATTGGCGCACCTTCTCGCGTGCCTACGCCAAGCACAGAAATTTTATCACCACGCGCTTTAAGCTTTTTAGCTAATTTTATTGCCGCTGGATCAGCACGATTATAAGTAATTACTATAATATCACCTTTACGCACACCAGCTTGGGTTAATAATTTAGCCGCAAAGCTTAACGCCCAAGCCATATTGTTGCCAGACACTGGCATGATCTGTGGATCAAGCTCTGGGATCATTGCAGCAATGGTATTATTATCTTGAGTGAGAGGCGATACTACGTAAGGCTCCCCACTAAAAGCAATTAAACCTGTTTGACCTTCATGAGTACGTTTTAACAAATCCAACAATTTAAATTTTGCCCGTGTTAACCGTGATGGCGCAATATCTTGTGCATACATTGAAGGCGATAAATCAAATACAATGACTCGTGCAGCTTGCGAACGATAACTGGGAATAGTAATTTGCTGCCAAGAAGGCCCCGCTAATGCGATGACAGCTAATATCCAAATTAACCCGAGCAATAACAATGGCCACAACAAACGTCGAGCACGCATATTGATTAATAAATGCGGCAATAAATGTGGATCACATACTTGTTGCCAATTATTAGCATGACGTAAGCGATACGCAATGCCAATCATTAACAACGCTAAAGGTATTAAAGCGTAAAACCAATTTGGGCGTAAAAAATGTAAATTACTTAAGTCCATATGTGCGGATCACTCGGGTCATCATTAAAATAATTGACAATACTAATGCTAGCGCTAACGGCCAAGGATATAATGGCGTAATATTTCGAATTGTGGTACTTGCCGCAGCTACTGGTTCTATTTGATTAATTTGTTGATATGCTCGCGCTAAGGCACGGGTATTTTTAGCACGAAAATACATACCTCCTGTTATTTTCGCAATTTGTTTTAAAGTTTTTTCATCCAGATCTGCCGATGGATTAGTGACTTGATTGCCTAATAATGTTGGCAATACCATCTGATCAGCGCCAATGCCAATAGTGTAGATCCGAATGCCGTATTGTTTTGCTAATTTTGCCGCAGCTAAGGGTGAGACATGCCCAGAATTATTAACACCATCTGTTAACAACACTAACACTCGGCTTTGTCTAGGACGTTTGCGTAAACGCTTTATTGCTAAACCGATTGCATCACCAATTGCCGTTTGTGACCCTGCTAAACCAATAGTGGCATCATTTAACATCGTTCGTACCGTTTTACGATCGAACGTTAATGGGGTTTGCAAATACGCGCGCGAACCAAATAGAATTAAACCCAACTGATCACCTTGACGATGACTAATAAATTCATCAGCAATATATTTCACAATATTTAAGCGATCAACTCGACGATGATTTAGTTGCATATCTGGAATTTGCATACTTCCAGAAAGATCAATCGCTAACATGATATCGCGACCTTGTCGTGGCAATTGTATCGGTTTGCCTAACCAACGCGGCCCACTTGCGGCAAACACGAGCAATGCCCAAATTAAATAAATAACCCACGGTCGTAATCTGATTGTCAGCGAAGCCCATGATGACGTTTTTGTAAGGTTAGTAATGGCAGTAAAAAAAGGGACTTTTAATGCGGCACCGGTTTTTACCTTGGCAGCAGGGACCAACCATCGTATTAATAATGGCAACGGTAATAACAACAATATTGCTGGCCACGCAAGTTGAAACATATTACTGCTTGGTACCGTTTTCTTTATGCAAACTATTTAGTGCCCAGTCGTATTCACTATTAGAAATTGTTGTTATATCTTTGAGCTTAGCTAATAGCTTTGGATCAGCATATAATTTAATAAAAGCGATCACTCCAGCATCAGTGCCACCAAAATCAGACATATACCAAATAAATATTTTTGACACTGTTAACGTGCCATCAGCGACGATCACACCGCGTGGATCGTTGATGTATTCACGCGTTGCTGCATTTAACATAAGATCGATGTTCTTGCCGACAAACACTTGTTTTTGTAAATTAGGACAGCCATACGATGCACAATTGACTGCAAAATGAATACGAGGATCATGCCATATGGGCCGCAAGATCCGATGTTCAATATCATTTAATGATAATGCCACACCCTTAACTTTGACTAATTTCATTTCCCACGGGCCACGCGTGAACAAAGAAATATTAGGAGAAATATCCATAATACTTGCGACAGGATAATGTTTTAAAATCAAATCTACGGTAGCAATATTATATAAATTAATCCAAAATGCCATTTGCACATTACGATTGTAATTATCAATATTGATAGCTTCTAACTTTTTAATAAACTTACTAAGCTGAGCTTTTTCTGCAGCAGTCACCCCTGCATAATTTACTAAATTAACACCTTCATCATTAGTGCTAACGTACTTATTTAGGAACTGTTGCCAAGGCTGATAATCAATAGTCTTTGTTGATAATGGATTAAACGCTATCCATCGTGGCGATAATTCTTTTTGCGGTGCAGCAATAGCAGCACTAAGACAGAAAATCATAAAGATGCTAATTAATATGCGAGTTAATTTCATAAATACATATCCTTTTTGTACTGGGCCCATAGTCAAGCCGCGCGGTGACGGCTATTTATTTTCAATGCATTTAACCATTGTCGCACTAATTGAAACAGTGGTGTTAATTCGACTGTTGTTTGATTGCGATAAGGTTCGTCAATAAATACTCGCCCCCGACCATGAGCAAATTCATGAGTACCGCCAACGTCATCTAAAAATTGCAACCATGCTGCTCCTTGTAAACCTGCTACTTGATCACGCGGAAAATATGCTAAAGAAACCCGCCGTAATAACATCGATAATTCCATGATAATACCATCTACATCTTTATTTTGATAGCGATTTTCTAGCATTTGCACACACGCTAGTGCTTGTTTGCGTGCATGATTGCGACGCTGATATTTTCTCCACCATATGACTGCACCACATATTATAAGCGCAATAATGATTACTAAAAACCACCAACCTGGCGCCGGCGGCCAAATAGATATCGCTTTAGGCAAATGAATATCACGTAATTGAGACAAACTATCCATGGCGTAACTCTCTTAAGTGTATTCGCAACTTTTCGGTAATATCATCATTGGTGACGATTGACCATAATGGGATCCGTAATTTGCGTAATTGTTGTTGCAAGTTTTGCTGTTGTTTCGCAAAATGATCGCGATAAGCTTGGCAAAAAGCCTTATTGCGCGTGTCTAACGCTGCTAAATTTGCACCATTACTTACTAAATAACGATCTGCAGCTGGTGGTTCAATTTCTAATGGATCAATGATCTGAATTGCAATAACTTGCTGATGTAAATAAAGTTGATTTAAGGCTTGCTCAAGCGCTGGATTCAAAGTGTTGAAATCACTAATAATAAATACTGTGCTAGCAGGTCGCGCAAGCAAATCTAATCTTTGTAACGCTTTAGCTAAGCCATCTGGATCAGTTGTCGGGGCAGGTGATTGTGAATACTTTGTTAATGTATGTAATAAGTGTAAGGCACTTTGCGCGCGTGAACGAGGCCGACATTGTGTTAACTGATCATCGGCAAAAACAATGCCGCCAACTCGATCACCTTGCGCCACACCCGCCCATGCTAGCAAGCTAGCAACTTTAGCCGCAATCACTGATTTAAACGCTACCTTAGTGCCAAAAAACATGCTGTGACTAAAGTCAGTGACAATAAATAAATTATGTTCGCGTTCTTCACGATAAATTTTAGTATGCGCCGTACCAGTACGTGCGGTAACTCGCCAATCCATGGTACGAATATCATCGCCAGGTTGATAGGCGCGCACTTCATCAAAATCAATCCCACGCCCGCGAAAACACGAAATAATATCACCACTGTGAGAAGCCATGGTACGTTTAGTTCGTGCTAATTGCAACTTGCGTGCTGCATGTCGCAAATTAATTAGCTCAGCTAAACTAACGTTAACGCCTGTGCTCATAAAATTATGGTATCGCTACTTGATTTAATAATTCATCGATAAAATCATCGGTGCTGATCGCTTGCGCTTGTGCTTCATAAGTTAAAATAATCCGATGTCGTAGCACATCGTGGATCACTGCATGAATATCTTCAGGTGACACATAATCACGATCGTGCAACCATGCATGCGCACGAGCGCAACGATCTAAAGCGATAGTACCACGTGGGCTAGCACCAAAACGTACTTGGCTGGCAAGCTCGTCACTATATGCCTTAGCATCTCGTGTAGTAGTGATCAGTCGCACCATATATTCAGTTAATGCAGCACTCACATGTAATTGCAACACTTGCTGACGAGCATCAAATAAAATAGTTTGTGGGATCATCGCTTGAGGCTTAACAACTTGTTCATAACCTTGTAAAGCTTCTGAATGATTTAATGCTAAGATTTTTTGTTCTGCATCTAGCGGTGGATAATTAATACAAACATACATTAAAAATCGATCCAATTGTGCTTCTGGCAATGGATATGTACCTTCTTGCTCAATCGGGTTTTGCGTCGCCATGACTAAAAATAATTGCGGCAGTGAATAGGTTTTTTGCCCAATCGTCACTTGTCGCTCTGCCATCGCTTCTAACAATGCTGATTGTACTTTCGCTGGAGCACGATTAATTTCATCCGCTAAAATTAAATTATTGAAAATTGGCCCTTGTTGAAATTCAAAGCTGCCATTTTGTGGACGATAAATATCAGTTCCAGTAATATCTCCTGGCAACAGATCAGGAGTAAATTGAATACGATGAAAACTACCTTCAATTGCTACTGCCAATTCTTTAATAGCTTTCGTTTTCGCTAACCCCGGCGCACCTTCGACAAGCAAATGGCCATCGCATAATAATGCTATTAGCATGCGTTTAATTAAATCTTGCTGACCGATAATACGCTCATTGAGATGAGCTTGTAATTGATTAAGCGCAGTATACGCTTCACTTGATTGAGAAACTTCGACTTGTTGCATTGTCAATTAGCTCCAAATTTAGCTATAGCGGTATTGCTAATGCTAACCTGAAATAAGGAGCCTGACAAATGTCTCACTCAAAAATATTCTCTTCGCCAGATTTTTTAAGCTAGGCGATCAACATACGCTTGCCAGCCAGCTTGGCGAAATTGTTGCGCTGCTGCTAAAGGATCATCGGCTTGATAAATTGCACGACCAACAATAATCACATCACTACCGTTACGGGTAATAACACTTTCCGGAGTATTATATTGTTGACCGATTGCATCAGTATTTTGCTGTAATTGCACGCCTGGAGTTAAATGAATGAAACCTGGCTCATCAATGAGTTTCTGTTGCGCAATAAAACCGATAACAAAATCTGCGTGTTGCTTAGCCAAAGCGACACTCGCTTGGGTATAATGATCTGTGAAAAAATTATCAGCCGAACTCATTTGCGCTAATAACAACAAGCCGCGTTGCTTTGCTAAACCTACTTGTTTTAAGCCTGCAATAATTCCCGGGCCTGGAAGAATATGTGCATTAATTATGTCTGCCCATGCCGCGATATGATAAATCCCGTGTTGATATTGATGTTTAACCGTATTGCCAATATCAGCAAATTTGCGATCTTCAAAAATTAAGAACTGATGTCGCTTTGCTAATTCGACTAACTGATCAACTAGATCTTGATCGAAATCTTCAACGATATCGATATGTGTTTTAAGCACACATAATTCTGGACCAAGTTGATGGGCTAAGGTTAATAATTGTTGTTTACTCGTCACATCAGCAGCTAATGCAAGATTTGTTTGTTTTTCCGCAATAATAGTTAATAACTTTTTTGCTAATGGATGTTGCGCTAATGTTGCGCGTTGTTCATAGGTTAAATGCGATGTCTTCATTTTTAAGTAAAGCTCGCAATTGCAGCACGTTCTTCGTCATTTAATTCAACTTGTCGCGGCAATAATTCCAATACTTCTGGCAATGTCATAACCGCATGCAAATGATAACCCTTATTAACAATATTTTCATTGCCACCTTGGCAACGATCAATAAAAACTACAATATCCTTTACCGCAACGCCTGTTGTTGTTAATAATTCACATGTTGTTAATACACTGCCACCACTAGTGATCACATCTTCAACCACTAGACATGTTTGTCCTTTATCAAAGACACCCTCAACCATTTTTTTAGTGCCGTAATCTTTTTGCTCTTTACGCACTAATAACATTGGCATGTTGTGTTCGAGAGACATACAAGTTGCAATCGGCAATGCAGTGTAAGGAACTCCGCAAATTAAATCTTTATTAATGCTTGCTACTTGCGCCCACATCGCTGTGGCGATATCACGTAACAAATCTGGATAAGAGACGATTTGGCGCAGATCAATATATACTGGTGAAGTCGCGCCACTTTTTAAAGTAAAGGTCCCAAACTTTATACCGCCAATTTTATAAAGGCGCTCTAATAAGCGTTTTTTGTCAACCATGATAATCTTTCAGCTCCTTAATCAAATTTCAGCACAATTGTAACACATTTCAAAAATAACTATGCAAACCAAAAATAGTTTGACTTATGTTTCTAACTCTGGTATGATTTCGCAGTTTTATCTAAATTTCGCTGAAGAGGTATGAACCCACAGTGGCCATGAACGCGGCAAAACTGGTGCTAAAAACCGGAGAGTGTTTTCACGGCTTATCTCCCGTTTGGGTAAACAATCCTATTGGTGGTGAAATTGTCTTTAACACTAGCATGGTCGGTTATGTTGAAGCCTTAACTGATCCCTCTTACGCTGGACAAATTCTTACATTCACCTATCCTTTAATCGGTAACTACGGCGTACCAACAGGTGATGCTTGGCAATCGAAAAAAATCCAAGCTCGCGGCATGGTAGTTTCAGAACTTGCCGACTTTCACGCTCATCCTGATGCTAAATATTCATTATATGAATGGTGTGAGCAACAAGGCTTACCAATAATCACCGGTGTTGACACTCGCGCTGTGACTAAAGTGCTACGTCATCAAGGTGTTGTGGCAGGTGCAATCACTCCAGCTGATCAACCATTTACAAACTTCCCAAACATCAATGACACTAACCTTGTTGCTGATGTGAGCATCACCGCACCACTGGAATATGGCAGTGGCGATAAAACCGTGATCTTAGTAGACTGCGGTATGAAAACCAGCATCCTTAAATGCTTACAACAATATCCCATCAAAATTAAACGTGTACCTTATAATTATGATTTCACCAGTGAACCCTATGACGGCGTGCTCATCTCTAATGGTCCTGGCGATCCACAAATGTGTACTGAGACGATCAAAATTTTACAAGCTGCATTAACTAATGCCAAACCAATGTTCGGGATTTGCTTAGGATCACAATTGATGGCATTAGCGATTGGCGCGCAAACTTACAAACTTGGCTTTGGTCATCGCGCCCAAAATCACCCTTGCATGGATTTAACCAGCGGCCGTTGTTATTTAACGTCACAAAACCACGGCTACAGCATTAAAGAAGACACTTTGCCAAACGAATGGAAGGTTTGGTTTAAGCATTTAAATGACGATACGGTACAAGGGATCAGGCATCAGACATTGCCACATTTTGCTGTGCAATTTCATCCGGAAGCAATGCCTGGGCCTGTGGATACGCAATGGATATTTGATAAATTTTACCAAACATTATGAATACATTAGCACTTAAAAAAGTATTATTACTCGGTTCAGGTGGACTGCGGATCGGTCAAGCAGGCGAATTTGATTATTCTGGTTCACAAGCAATAAAAGCATTAAAAGAAGAAAACATTGAAGTGGTGTTAGTAAATCCTAACATCGCGACCGTCCAAACTGATCCTAACATGGCAGATAAAGTGTATTTACAACCACTGAATTCTGACATTGTCACTAATATTATTGAAAAAGAACAACCGGATGCGATTTTGCTAGGTTTCGGCGGACAAACTGCGTTAAACCTCGGCTTGAAGCTAGCTGATCTTGGTGTGTTGGCTAAACACAATGTTAAAGTGCTTGGTACTTCAACAAAGAGTATTAAGCTTGCTGAAGATCGCGCTTTATTCAAACAAGAATTGCAAACCATCGAAATTAAAACACCCGTAAGCGTATGTGTTGATACGGTTGAAGATGCTTTAACTGCTGCTAAAGAGATCGGCTTCCCGGTAATGGTACGTTCAGGTTTCACTCTAGGTGGCATGGGTTCTGGGATCATCCATAATCCGCAAGATTTACGCAAGCTTGCGCAAGCGACGTTAAGCGGCGCGCCACATATTCTGGTTGAAGAATATTTATGTGGCTGGAGTGAATTTGAATATGAAATTATACGTGATGTTGATGGCAATACGTTAACAATTTGTAATATGGAAAACATGGATCCGATGGGCATTCACACGGGTGAAAGTATTGTCGTTGCTCCATCACAATCATTAACTAACGAACAATATCATTTCTTACGTAAAATCTCGTTAGATGTGGCCAATCACTTTGGCATTATTGGCGAATGCAATATTCAATTCGCTTTTAACCTTAACACTGGCGATTACCGCGTTATTGAAATTAATCCGCGTTTATCGCGCTCCAGTGCTCTAGCTTCTAAAGCAACCGGTTATCCATTAGCATTTGTTGCCACTAAACTTGCGCTGGGTTATCGCTTACATGAAATTAAAAATTCGATCACGCAAAAAACCTGTGCTTTCTTCGAGCCTGCGCTAGATTATATCGTAGTGAAAATTCCACGCTGGGATACTCATAAATTAAGAGCAGCGGAGCGTTTCATCGGCACCGAAATGAAAAGTGTTGGCGAAGTGATGGCGATTGGCCGCACTTTTCCTGAAGCATTGCAAAAAGCTGTCGGCATGTTAAATATTGGCGCGAATGATCTAACCGATTATCCATATCCGATTGATAATCCTACCAATGAAATTGCGCATGCGACCGATCGACGATTATTTGCTTTATACAATTTCTTTAAAAATGGTGGCTCGACTGAAGAAGCACACACTTTATCAAAAATTAATTTATGGTTCTTGCACCATGTACACTCGATTGCCATGCTTGCTAAGCAATTAAACGAACAAACCCTTGATCAAAATCTCTTACTCGCAGCAAAACGCTTAGGTTGCACTGATAAAAGTATTGCTAAAATCACTCAACAAACTGAAGCTGATATTCGTCAATTACGCTTACAACATGGTATTACGCCATACATTAAACAAATTGATACATTAGCAGGCGAATTTGACGCGCAAACCAATTATTTATATTTAACTTATCATGGTTGTGAGCATGATTTAGCTCCATCGTCACAACCAGCCGTTATTGTGTTAGGCTCGGGGCCTTACAGTATTGGCTCCTCGGTTGAATTTGATTGGTGTGGAGTTAACACATCACGCACTTTACGTCGCTTAGGTGAGCAATCCATTATTATTAATTCTAATCCTGAAACAGTTTCTACTGATTACGATGAATCTGATCGCTTGTACTTCGAACAATTAAGCTTTGAGCGCGTGCAAGACATTGCAGATTTTGAAAACCTTAAAGGCATTATCGTTTCTGTCGGTGGCCAAGTCGCTAATAATTTAGCGCTCCCACTGCATGAAGCTGGCTATCCTATTTTAGGCACTGCGGCACAATCAATTAACCAAGCTGAAAATCGTCAATTATTTTCTTCTCTATTAAATAAACTCCATATCGATCAACCCGCATGGAGTACTGCCGACAGCATTGACAACGCACAAGAATTTGCTGCACAAGTTGGTTATCCCGTATTAATCCGTCCGTCATTTGTATTATCGGGCGCAGCGATGAATATTGTGTTCAACGATACCGAAATGCAACAATACTTAGAAGAAGCCTCACTGGTGTCACCTGATCATCCGGTGGTTATTTCTAAATTCATTCAAAACGCTAAAGAATTACAAATCGACGGGGTTGCTGATCATGGCAATGTGATCGTCGAAGCAATCTCTGAACATATTGAAAATGCTGGCGTACATTCTGGTGATGCAACTATAGTGATGCCACCGCAACGGCTTTATCTCGAAACAATTCGCAACACTAAAAAGATCATGCGTAAAATTGTTAAAGCTTTAAATATTACAGGGCCATTTAACATTCAATTTTTAGCGAAAGATAATAAAGTACGCGTGATTGAATGTAACTTACGTGCCTCACGATCGTTTCCATTTGCTTCAAAAGTCGCAAATCATAATTTCATTGCCGTTTCTACTGAAATTATGTTAGATCGTTATAAGCCGGCGGCGTATGAAACCTTAGAATTAGATTACGTCGGCGTTAAATCACCACAATTTTCCTATAATCGCCTCAAAGGCGCTAATCCAGTTGCGCATGTTGAAATGGCATCAACCGGTGAAGTTGCTTGTTTGGGCGATAATTTATTACAAGCTTTTTATCACTCTTGGCAAGCGACAGAAAAATTTATCGACCGCAAAAAAATCTTTTTGAGCATTGGTGGCGATAAGAAATCTACCTTATTAAACTATATTAAAAAATTAGCTGAACTCGATTGGGAGATCTTTACTACCGGCGGCACACATGATTTTCTGGCGGTAAATGGCGTTGCTTCACTGCATGTATTTAAAGCCAGCAAAAACATTGAACCTAGCGTCGCTAGCATTGTCGCACAGCGCAAAGTGGATTTGATCATCAATATCCCTAACAAAAACCGTAATTATAATCATCAACAAACATCTGATGGTTACCTGATCCGCCGTTTAGCTATCGATCATAACATTCCACTGATCACTAATTTACAAAGTGCATTACTGACTTTGCAGTGTTTGACTGAATTAGATCCTAACGATTTAGCGATTAAATCGTGGCAAGAGTTTATAGGTGAAAATGCATGAAAAACCCGTTCTATTCCCGTGATTTAGTTTCCATCGCTGATTTTAATCTAACCGAAATCGAATTCTTATTAAATTATGCTGCTCAAATTAAACAAGACAAAATTGTGAAACCAGCAAGCGGAAAATTATTAGCGAGCTGTTTTTTCGAACCGTCGACACGTACGCGTTTATCATTTGAATCATCAATGTTAAAACTCGGTGGCCAAATCATTGGCTTTGCAGATCCGACTAATACGTCAGAGCAAAAAGGCGAATCACTATACGATTCGATGAAAGTGATCTCACCTTATGCGGATATAATTGTGCTACGTCACCCACGTGAAGGTGCAGCCAGATTAGCTGCACAAGCTAGCGATAAGCCAGTGATCAATGCCGGTGATGGTGCTAACAAACACCCAACGCAAACTTTGTTAGACTTATTCACCATTAAAGAATGCCAGGGCAACATTGACAATTTAAACATTGCACTAGTTGGTGATTTAAAATATAGCCGCACGATTCATTCTTTAGTGCGTGCTTGTGCGCTATATAAAACACGCTTCTTTTTCATTTGCCCGAACACTTTAATGATGCCTGAACATATCTGCCACTTTTTAAAAACCCAAGGCGTGCGTTTTTCATTTCATCAAAGCATTGAAGAAGTCATTAAGCACCTTGATATTATTTATATGACTCGTTTACAGAAAGAACGTTTTCAAACTCACGAATACGCTATGATCCAGCAACAATTTACTTTGCAGCCAAATATGCTGGTTGATGCCAAAAAGAATTTAAAAATTTTACATCCACTGCCGCGGATCAAAGAAATTGACCCGACAATTGATGACACACCATATGCTTATTATTTTCAGCAAGCGGCTAATGCTTTGCCTGTGCGCCAAGCTATTTTAAGTGCAATTTTAAATGAGGACCTTACGCATGGCTGAAATGTTATCGGTAACTGCAATTAATAATGGCATGGTGATTGATCACATCCCCGCAGGCCAAGCGATAAATATTGCGCAACTATTACAACTGTCTAAACATCGTAAACGTATTACTTTAGGATTAAATTTATCAAGCAACACGATGGGTTTAAAAGATTTAATTAAAATTGAAAATCGCCAACTAACCGCCGAAGAATTAGCCCAGGTTGCAGTGTTTGCGCCTCAAGGTATTGTTAATATCATTGAGAACTATAATGTGATTGAGAAAATTAAATTACAACCACCAACAAGTATTAGCAAAATTTTTACTTGCCCGAATCAATTATGTATTACCCACACAGAACCTGTTAATAGCGATTTTTATTTAGTGCATCAAAACCAAACGATCCAATTAACATGCAAATATTGCGAACGCAACTTCACACAAGGGTCAACATAGGATTATTATGATCAATATCAAAAATGCTAACACTATCACTGGCGAACGTAAAAATCTCACCATCGATAGTGAACAAGACATCACTATTGATGCTAGTCATTTGACAATATTCCCTGGATTAATCGATCCACACGTTCATTTTCGTACTCCCGGTGAAGAACATAAAGAAAATTGGTGCAGTGCTGCAGCAGCTACTATTAAAGGCGGCTATACCACTGTTTGTGACATGCCCAATAATATTCCTGCGTGTGTTACCGCCGAGCGTTTACGCGATAAAGTTTCATTAATCGAACAACAATTAAAACAAGTTGATATTCCACTTAAATACCGTTTGTATTTTGGCGCGGATAAAAATAACTTTGATCAGATCCATAAAATCAAAAATGATGTCGTCGGTATAAAAGTGTTTATGGGTTCTAGCACCGGCGATTTATTAATGGATGATGATAGTAGTTTACATGCGATTTTTGCCTTGGCTGCAGCCCATGACTTGCTAGTTGCCGTGCACGCTGAAGATGAAGATATGATCCGTGAACGCACTAAACAATTTGCTAGTGAAAAATCTCATCACATTCATTCATGCATTCGCACACCGGAAGTTGCCGCTGCTGCTGTGGCTAAAGCGACTAGCTTAGCGAAAATGTATGGCACCCGTTTATATATATTGCACGTTAGTACCACCAATGAATTAGAGTTAATCGCTAAAGCCAAACAAGAACATGTACAAGTTTACGCTGAAACCACGCCGCATCATTTATTTCTAAATACTAATGATTATCAAGCATTAGCTGGCAAAGCCCAAATGAACCCGCCATTGCGATCGCCTGAGCATCAAGATGCTTTATTCTCAGCGATTCATACCGGGCTTATTGACACTATTGGCTCGGATCACGCACCGCATTTATTAACAGAAAAAAATAAACCTTATGGCCAATGCCCATCTGGTGTGCCTGGGGTTGAAACTAACTTACCATTATTACTCAACGCACATCATCAAGGTTTATTATCATTAGAAAAGATCATCTCGTTAACGTGTGAACGTCCGCGCGAAATGCTTAATTTACCTGCCAATGATGACATCGTGTTAGTTGATTTGAATCATCAAAAAATGGTCAATGATGCTGAGCTGAAAACCAAAGCTGGTTGGTCGCCATTTCATGGTCGCACCTTAACGGGCTGGCCAATGATAGTGATTGCTAATGGCAAATATTATGATTTGGAAAATTAGTATTATTTGGGATCTATGATTTTTGCTAACATCATCGCATGCGCATCACCAGCATTCAACGCTGGAATATAATTGAATTGCTCGCCACCCGCTTGCATAAATAAATGTTTATACTCAATAGCAATTTCTTGCAACGTTTCCAAGCAATCGGTGGCAAACCCTGGGCAAATGATATCAACTGATTTTACACCTTGTTTGGCTAATTTTTTTAAAACATCATCACAATAAGGTTGCAACCAAGGTTGCAAACCAAATCGCGATTGAAAAACCAATTGCCATTGATCATCATTTAATTGTAATTGCTTTGCAACATTCTTTGCCGTCATTAAACAAAAACAATAATAGGGGTCACCCGCTTGGCAATACGATTTCGGTAGCCCATGAAATGACATTAACAATTTTTCACTTTTACCATGTTGCTGCCAATGTTGATTAATACTCTTAGCGATGGCTGCAATATAATGGTTGTTATCGGCATAATGATTAATAAAATCAACTTTTGGGATCCAGCGCCAAGTTTGTAATTCTGCAGATACAGCGTCGAAAGTAGAACCTGATGTTGTCGCTGAATATTGTGGATATAGTGGCAGCACTATGATCCGGGTTGCATTAGCATCACGTAATGCTCGCAAGCCTTGTGGGATTGAAGGATTGCCATAGCGCATCGCTAATTCTACTTTAACTGGCTTGTCATCTAACGTTGTTAAATGTGAACTTAGTTGCTGCGCAAGTTGTTGTGAATAGACTAACAGTGGCGAACCTTGTTCGAGCCAGATCTGTTGATAGAGTTTCGCAGAACGCTTTGGCCGAATTCGTAAAATAATGCCGTGTAATATTAACCACCACAACCATCGCGGTAAGCTAACCACCCGTGGGTCCCATAAAAATTCACCTAGATAGCGGCGTAATGCTTTTGCATTTGGCGCATCTGGCGTCCCTAAATTAATTAATAAAACACCGATGATTTCTTCGCGTCCATGCGGATCAATATCACTGCTTGTATAACGCGCCATAAATTATTGTTGGATCCCCAATTGTTGATCGGTAAGTGGAATACCATAATTTCGATAATTATCGACAGCAATACATAAACCTTTTTCTTGCACCGTCATTTTACTATGATCAGCATTTTTGCAATGATTTTCAACTTGTTGAATACGCTCTTGACGACGTTGCGCAATCGGTTTATTCAATTCTTCAGCTGTTGGCTGCTTAGGTGCGGGAAAAGTTGTCTTTGGTGCTGTCGTAGTTGTTGCTGTAGTTGGCGTCGTTGGTGTATTTACTGAAGGTGTTGCAACTGCTGGTTGTTGTGTTTGTGTTTGAGTTTGATTTTGTTGTGGTCTAATTGGCTGCTTGAGTTTTTGCTCTTGACGTTTTACATCTTGGGTAAAATTCTGATCGATATCACTTTGTGGATTAATCTGATAAGCAGTAGATGCATTAGGATCAGTAGTAGAGTTAGTATTAGTGCTAGTGTTAATGTTGGCATTGGCATTTAAGCTTGCTAGAGCCAAAAAAATTGCAATTATTTGTACAAAAATAATTTTTGTGTGTTTTATTGCCATGAGTGCTCTCCCTAATAATTTGCCCTCGTTATGAATTATATAATGAATTGTTAAAACAGGTATTGTCAACTTTTATCTTGCTTATATAATACGTTATGCTTAGCTCAATAAAAGGAAATAATTGTGTTCACAAAAACTATCAAACAGTACGCTCAAGAATTATTAGGTGAAGTAGGAATTGCCATCAATGGCCCTAATCCTTGGGATATTAAAGTGCTTAATGAAAAAGCATATGATCGTATTATTCGCCAAGGCTCTTTAGGCCTCGGTGAATCTTATATGGATCATTGGTGGGATTGTGATCGCCTTGATGAATTTGTATTTCGCTTGATTAATGGTGATGTTGAAGCAAAAATTTACCACCGTTTCGGCATTGTTTATAAGCTGCTGAATTATCAATTAATCAAACCATTGACTCGCTTAATTAATTTTCAAAACAAAACACGGGCGAAAGAAGTTGCTTATAAACATTATGATCTTAGCAATCAATTATTTTCATTGATGCTTGATCCACTCATGATTTATTCTTGTGCTTATTGGAAAGATAGCGATACTCTTGAAGATGCACAACTAGCCAAACTCGCATTGATTTGTGGTAAATTGCAATTACGTCCGGGAATGAAAGTGCTTGATATCGGTTGTGGCTGGGGCGGCTTTGCTCGCTATGCTGCACAAAATTATGGTGTATCTGTTGTCGGGATCACCATTTCTGAAGAACAACAAAAATTAGCGCGCCAGCGTTGTGCCGATTTACCCATTGAAATTCGTTTACAAGATTATCGTGATTTGAATGAAAAATTTGATCGGATTGTATCGATTGGCATGTTTGAACATGTTGGCTTTCGTAATTATCGTGAATTTATGGAAATTTCCCAACGTTGCTTGATTGATGAAGGCTTATTTTTACTACATACCATCGGCCATAACCTCACTACATTTAGTGGTGATCCTTGGATGAAAAAATATATATTTCCGCATGGTCAGATCCCATCAATTGCGCAGATCGGCGAAGCTTACGAAGGCTTATTAGTTATGGAAGATTGGCATAATTTTGGTGTTTATTACGATAAAACCTTATTATCATGGTATACAAACTTCAGCCAACATTGGGATGATATTAAAAACCAATACGATGATCGATTTTATCGAATGTGGCGCTATTATTTATTAGCTTGTGCCGGATTATTTCGAGCGCGCAAATTACAACTATGGCAAATCGTATTTTCTAACGGTGGCATGCGCGGCGGTTATCGCTCTATACGTTAACCACGCCTTTTTTATAACAAACTAAGGCTTTATTATGCTCGCCAAGCTGCTCGTAAATTTGGCCTAACTCATAATAACTTTCAGGGCGCGCAGCGGTTTCAATACTTGCTTCTAAGTAAGAACGCGCTTTACCCCATAATGCATTACGTTTTGCTAATCTACCTAATGTCAACAGCAGCACAGGATTATCTTTATGACTTCTATACCAACCTTCAGCAACCGACAATTGTTTTTCCGGATGATCTGATTGCGCTAAGCCATATAATTCAACTAAGTTGTCATTCCATTGCTTACGCAGAGTTTCACGTAAAATAGCTTCAGCATCGTTATGCTCACCTTTTTCAATCATCGCCCACACATAAGTATTAACAATATCTGTATCCATTTGTAAGTTTCTGGGTATTTTCCCCCAGGTTTTACGTAATTTTTCACTGTCACTTTGTTTGCGTGCTAATAATAATAATTCGTTATTCGCTTGTTTTTCTAATGACAACAATTGTGATGATGGCAACACTTTATATTTACGACATTGTGGTAGTAACTCAATTAAACTTTTCCAATCATGCAAATTGACATAAAGTTTCTGTAATAACTTTAAGACATGTTTATGATAGGGCACAATCGATTGCAAATGGCGTAACGTTGCTAAGCCTTGCTCTAATTGACCATGACGCAATTGCAACTCAGCTTGGGTTAAACCGACTGCAACTTCAGCTTCAGGCGTTGCTTGATGAGCTAATCTTAAATAATTATCGCGTCTTTCATAAGCACCTTGCTCTTGCGCTGCACGCGCAGCCGATAAATAATTTATTAATGGTGTTTTACTATGTTCTGCACTACGAATAAGAAAACGTTCGGCTTTAGCCCAATGACCTTCTGTTAATTCAATTAAACCTTGGCTAGTTTGCGAATGTGAACGGCGGAAGCGACGTTCTAAACCCCACAACTGAATACGATCAGACATTGAAGTGAAAAATTTAAACGTTCTTAAAATATAATAAATAATAATAAACAACACAACGATAATAACAAAACCAAGCCAAAGCGGCATTTCCACTGTCCATTTGGCATATGACATTAATAAGTAACCGGGATCTCGACTAATTTCAATCCCAACCCAAACTGCTAAAATTAAAACGATTAAAAATAAGATGGTTCGTTTCATATATTAAAGTCCTATGTGCTTATATTCGTACTGGTGTCAGAATTTGTATTAGGGCTATGCAATAAACGATCGATCACTTTTAATGATGTTAAGGTCGGCAGCGATGGATTAACATCAATATCACCTAATTTTGTTAATTCTTGTAACACACTTGCTGCTGCTGGCTCTTTGTAAGCATAATAACGTTTAATTAACACCTCAGCTTGTTCAATGGTTTGTTTATAAATCGCTTGTTGCTGATTGAGTGCAGCCCATTGCGCTTGTTGCAGTAATAAATGTAGATTCTGCGCTAAATAAAACTGTTGTTGCGGTGATAATAATGGATTGATCGGTTGTTGGTGATGGCGCACAATCACTAATTTCTCTAACGTACGCCAAGTACTTTGTAAGCCGCTGCGCCAATCGATAGCTGATTTTGCTTGCGTAGTAGTTTGAGTTTGTTCTGGTTTTGCAGTTGGTTTTGTTGTTGTAGTTGCGGTGTCTATCTGGGCTAACTTCATCTCACTGATCTGAGTCTCCAGAGCAATAAAGCGCTGTAGAATATCGGCTAAATTAACTTTAGGCACAGCATTTAATGCCGCAATATCGTTAGTAATCGCTTGTGCGGCATGCACGACATCGGCACCAACTAAGCCTGCTAATTGTTGTTTCGCAGCTTCTAATAATTTAACGGCAAGCTGCGGATTATGTTGGATATCCACATTATAAGACGCTAACTGCACTAAATAATGCGCCGCTGCTATTTTCCATCCATCACCAACATCGCGCTGTTGATGCTGTAATACCTGAACCATTTGCTGTTTATTCATTTTAATTTGTTGTTGCAATTGTTGTTGTTGCGTAACTATGCGTGCAAACGTACTCTTTTGCCCCGTTAACAAACTTCGTTGATCGGTAACATTCTTTTTCAACATCAACCAATTCAACACACCAATGCCGCATGCAATTAAACTGACAAGCACTGCAAGCCCTGCGACGAAAGAAATCGTGCGGATCAAGCTACGTTGCCCGCGCTGTTGTTTATCCAGTGATTTTTCTGGCTGTTTATTGGCAGTTGTCGTTGGTTCACTCATGTTCCATATTCCTCTAACAATGTTGCAATGATGGCATCATCGCTAGCGCCATCAGCAAGCAATACTTTACTATAGCCTAGTTCAGCAGCGACCGTAACCATACGCCGACTTATGACTAAAATTGGTGTTTGATATAATACACTATGTAGATCAGGCGCGACTAATTTTTGCAGATTTTGCATACAACTTACACTAGTGCACAAGATAACATCGATCCCAGTAGTAAAATATTGACGCACCAACGCAGGATCATACTGTGGCAACATTCGCCGATAAGCATAGCTACATTTAACTTCAGCACCTCTGGCACTCAGTTGTTCGACTAACAAATTACGACCATCAGGGGCGCAGACAATAATCACTTTTTTGCCATGAATTTGCGGCGGCTGCAATTGTGTTAATTTTAATACGCTTTCGCTATTAAAAGGTGCCTCTGGCATAAGCACAACTGAAAAATTATGTTGTAATAGCGCATCACGAGTGCCTGGCCCCAACGCAATACATGTAAGCTGCGGTGGTAACTGAGGCCAAAGATCATGGATCAGTGGCGCAGTCATTGTTACTGCATTGGGGCTGACAAAAATAAGAAAATCGATTTCATCAAGCGTTTGTATTGTTTGCTTAAGATCAGTGTCCGGCTCAATAGGTGTGATCATCACCGTAGGCAACGCAATAGCGTTACCGTCATGCTGAGTAATACGCTGACAAAGCTTTTCAGCCTGCGCAATAGGGCGAGTCACCAACACCCGTATATTAGATAATGATTTTTTCGAGATCATGGTTATGATAGACCTTAATTAGCGACGTTTTGAGTATAACGCTACTAAAGGATACAATAAAACTAAATAAATCCATTATCTGAGAATCAAACGTGAATTATATACTACGCTTTACCCTGATTTTTGCTTTCATGCTAAGCATGTGTCTTCCAGCCTATGCTAAACCTTGGACTACCGATAACATGATGCTAGTTAATAATGTTCAGCATCCCAGTGTCTCTCCTGATGGTAAGCTCGTTGCTTATACAATTACCAAACATATTCACACTGATATTGGCAAATTCCAAAAGTATATCTTTCACAATCGCCTATTATGCACGTAAAGAATATTAAAACGCCAACCTTATTATTATATGGTAAAAAAGACTTTCGAGTGCCACTCACGCAAGGTTATGAATTATATAATGATCAGCGCTGCAAACACTAATATTAAATGACTTAATAAATACGTCATTTATGAACCCGTTCACAGATAAACTTTTTTAACAAGGGATCAACTAGCGTTATCGATTTAGATTGACTAGTCATTAAATAGTCTTGATCAAGCAAATAACTTACAGAGTTTTGAATGCTACTTAATGGAATTCCGACTTTATCTATAAAATTTTTGCTATTAGGTTCAGCAACTTCATCTAACAATGCTACCATATTCAATACTTTTATCCGATTAGCATTAAGATATTCTAAATCAGCAATTAGTTTATGCTGTTGTCCTTGCAAACAGTCATCCCAGGCAATAAATACAGCTCTTTCTGTTGGTAAATTTTTTTGAGACCAAAGCTTATAACACAATAAATTAACATAATAAGGATGTAATTCACTGACTGCAAAAATTGTCTTGATAGTATTTGTTGGCAATTGTTTTTTCCATTTTTCTTTTGCAGCTGTTTGTATATGCTTAGTAAAATCAACTTCATTAATTCGTTCAAGCTGAATTTTATGACAAAGCATATATAATGGCTGATTACGATCATCAAAAATTTTCTTCAACATATAACGTGAACTTCCCGAAAAAACAAAGCAAAGGTATTTTGCTTTTTGTGCAACCGAGCGCAGCGCTGCTTGGATCTGATCTGAATTATCTGCTTTTAATAAATCTTGGAATTCATCAATAAATATTACGACACGTTTATTCTGCTTGCTCGCAATCTTTTCTAACCCTGTCAGCACATCAATAATGCCTGCAACCGGGTCAAATTTCGGTTTAGAAAATTCAACTTTGATTTCTATCTTACCTGCTTTAATTGCAACAAAAGCACTCTTGAAGCATTGCTCAATAAAATGAATAGTTTTAGTAGAAAAGGGCATAAGCTTATTAATAAGATCAGAAACACCATCTATTAATTTTTCACAAACTGCATCAGCATAAATCGTACAAAATAGATCAACCACTGCATGATCTACTTTAGACTCTTCTAAAACTTGGCATACCAAACTCGTTTTACCATAGCGTCGTGGCGCCACTACTACGGTATGTTGACCTTTTTTAATATTGCTTTTAAGCTTGTCTCGCTCTTTGAGTCGATTACAAAAAGCGCGACCATAAGCTGTTTTAGTTGTAAAGTAGACATTTTCTGGGGTCATTGACTAGTGCTCCATGTATACCCCATAGTATACACCACTTTTTAGGGTGCAGCAACAAGATAACCTTATAGTCGCACCACCTTTTAGGGTGCGAACAATTCCACTGCCATCGCCACCGCTTCGCCACCACCAATACACAAACTCGCGACCCCGCGTTTGAGTTGGTGTTTACGTAATGCTGCGATCAACGTTACTAATAAACGCGCACCAGAAGCACCGATTGGATGACCTAAAGCACAGGCACCACCATGCACATTGACTTTATCATGTGGAATTTTTAAATCATGCATCGCTGCCATAGTGACGACCGCAAACGCTTCATTAATTTCAAATAAATCAACATCACTCACTGACCAACCTGTGCGTGAAAATAATTTTTCAATCGCACCGATCGGCGCGGTAGTAAACCAACTAGGCTCTTGCGCAAAACCACTATGCGCAATAATTTTGGCAAGCGGTGTTAAACCATGTTTTTCAGCAATTGATAATCGTGTTAACACTAATGCTGCAGCACCATCAGATATCGAACTTGAATTTGCAGCGGTAACTGTGCCATCTGGTTTAAATGCTGGTCGCAACGTTGGAATTTTTTCAATATTGGCACGCCCTGGTTGTTCATCTACTTCAACCACGATCATCTCACCTTTGCGGCCTTTAACCGTAACCGGTTCGATTTCTTCACTAAAACTACCATCAGCAATCGCTTTTTGCGCGCGCTGCAATGAGGTAATGGCAAATTGATCTTGCGCTTCGCGGGTAAAATTATATTTCTCAGCACAATTCTCCGCGAATACTCCCATTAATTTACCTTTATCATACGCATCTTCTAAACCATCATAAAACATATGATCGATCACGACTTGATGGCCTAACCGATAACCTGAACGTGCACGTGGCAATAAATAAGGTGCATTCGTCATACTTTCCATACCACCTGCAACTACAAATTCATTACTATCTGCTAGCAACACATCATGCGCTAACATCACCGCTTTCATCCCCGAACCACACATTTTGTTAATGGTAGTGCAACCCGCACTTTTCGGCACGCCTGCAGCAATAGCCGCTTGCCGCGCTGGTGCTTGTCCCTGGCCTGCTGGCAATACGCAACCCATTAATACTTCATTAACATCTTTACCTTTAAGACTTGCTCGCTCAATCGCTGCTTCAATCACAGTGGCACCGAGTTGCCAAGCTTGTGCGTCTTTCAAAACTCCTTGTAAATTACCTTGTGGTGTGCGTGCCATCCCAACGATGACGACTGGATCATTTTGCATAGTTATTACCTTTTCGATTTCAATTTAAATAGCTAATCGCGGCCATTATAGATCTCCTTTACCTCAGCCACAAATGGTGATAAAATGCGCAGATTAATATAATTTGATAATGATGAGATCCTTATGCCCCGTCCAATGTCACGAAAAAATCTATTTGAAGCCATCCTTAAATTAACTGAAAAACAGCTACTTAAGGACGAACTTCCGTTGGCAGCTGTTAGCCAGTTATTTACCGCTACTGCTGACGATGATCCGCGGTATTCTTGCCGCAGAAAAGATTTTATGCTTTTTTACTTAACCCAACCTAAAAATGTATTTAGTTCTCATAAAACTAACATCGGCATGCAAAGCATTTTAAAACATTTTTTACAACGTAATGACATTAGCTTAATAGAAAAAACATTAGCTACTGCTTGTCTCGCATTGGCATACTCTCTCGTAGGTGAACACGATGTTCCACAAGAAAGAAAAAGAGAAAAAGGCAAAGAGAAAGAAACAGAAACAGAAACAGAAATAAATGATACTGATCATTTATTGCAAGCATTAACTTATAATCCTGGATCACAAATACTATTCGATGCATTACATGCTGCGATCATACGCCATATAAAACCGTCTCAAGCTGAAAAAATTATTAATAAAATCCATCAACTTGTGAAGTTCGATAAACTATTTGATCTTTCTGTTGATCAGCTGATCCTAGTAATGCAATTAATCGATAATAAAGAGCTTATTACCACTTTAAATAACACTTTACTTGCTAAAATTTGCAATTATACACATAGACCTAAATTTACATATGGTGAATCATTAAAAATTCTATCGCTAATAGAATACATAGCACCTGATTTTGGTAGAACGGGGAGTGCTGAAGAATATGCAAATTGGTTGTGTGGTTTAATTCTAAAATATGACACCCATCAAGAAATCTCCGCAAAAGCCATGAGTGTCTTCACAGAATGTGTTTTGACTGCTTGTGGCACACCGTATTTAATTCGTAAAATAAGTGAATTGCAAAACATATTTTTAGATTCAAGACCGCTTCCTATTATAATAGTCACACCCAAACAAATTGACGAAATAATAAAATCCAATCAGCTAAGTCATGCTCCCGAAGTCTTTGATTTATTACTGTGTCATAGTGTGCGCCCTAAAGAAAAAACTTCTATCGTTGACCGTTTTTTGAAAAAATTACCTACACGATTTGAAGTTTGTGAGTCGGATCGATATAACTGGCACAGGATAGAACGGATCAATCAATTACTGCTTGATGGTTATCAATTCACAGAACCTCAATGGGATACATTAGAGGAATGCGGGAAAAGCAAGGAACTTCTCTCTATATATGTAACTCTAAATAAGACACGACAATTAAATGAAAATCGAATCCATAAATTTTTTAAAACAAGAAATGATAAAATTTCTAAACCAAGCTGCTTGGAATTAATATTAAGTATCGTAAAAGACAAGAAAAATACTATTCTTCCTAAAACCATTACATCTATAATTAATAGAATGCTTGACATATCTGATTCTTATTTTGAACCTTATATTAAAATTCTAGAAATATTAGCTGATCGCGGGTTATTAACAAAAAAACATTTTGAACAGCTCAGTAAAATATTTAACAATCAAACTGAAGATGATAAAAATACTGAAGGATCCGAGGACAAGGAAGAGCTTAGTAGTGATAGTGAGGGAGAGCTTGAAGACGAAGAAGAACTTGAGGATTATGAAGTCAATAAAAATAAAAAAGCTATCATCAATATCATGAGAATCGCTTCAAATAAAGAACAAATACCCGATGAATGTATTGATAACATTATCAATAATGCTATTGTCGAAATTCAAGCTATTCTTACTTATCAGTCTCAACAAGGTTGGGGAGTTATCTCTCATTTAAAAGACCCACATAGTGCTCTAAAGCTTATCGTCAAGCAAAAACCTGATCGCAAAACACTATTATTAGTGTTAGCTGATAATTTATTTTCACTCATAATAAGATGCCCTCAAAAAGAGCAAATTGCATATAACTATTTCACTAAACCAATTAGATCTATGCAATCCGATTTCAAAAAATATAATAAAAATTCTATTGCATTACTACTTAAAAATACAGATGCCACTCCATTAGAACGTAAAGTTGCAATCAATGAATTATTAAGAATAGCAGAAGCAGAACAGACAGTTCCGACGTTTTTTTATGATTTTGAATTTGACTTCATCAAGCTCAAATGTAATTTCATGATCAGAACTCAAGCTGCAGATTTAATAGCAATATTGGCTGAAAAGAAAAAATTACCAACAAATAGGCTTCGTCAGATTTTGGAAATTCTCACTAGTTTTGTTGTTCCTCAATTGTCTTATTGTAAAAATATGCTCAATGCTATTGATAAAGTCTTACCTATTTTGTCATCAGAGACGCTAGATAACCTACCTAAAGAATTACTTACTACTCTAATTAATAAAAATATAGATATCAGTAGTTTTCATAACATTAGAAATATTATAGTTAGCAGCGAAATTAGTTTAATAGACATATTTACAGGCGCTATTAAAGAAATCGATAATCCTAAAGCTATAAAAAACGGATTAAATACGCTTGAATACCTTATTAAATATTTTCCTCACAAAACTCTTACATTAATCAATGTAGAAAAATTTTACGTGGCGGAACAACGTACGGTGTTTGATACATTACTATTACAATTAAGCCATCATTCATCAACAACTAGAATTGCTGCAGCAAAAGTAATTGCTCATATAATTCAAACCATGTTATCAACATATTGTGCTCTTGATTCTGGCCAACAAGAGCTAGAATTTGGAGATCCTCAAACTCCTGAATCAATTAAACGTAAAATAATAGAATATACTGATAAAATTCTCAGCCAACTATCATTCCCAGCAAGCAGCACAAAACATAATACCAACCGCCATGTGGCATATATACTTCAAACAACTGCTGTACATATTGCATTAAATAAACATGCAAAATTCTGGCTTGAGCATGTAACTAGAAGACCAGTTATTGAAAGTATATTACCGAGAATTCAAATTATACTCCGAGACAATCTTACTCCTACTGGATTAATATTTAGTGACATTAAGCAACTATTTTTCGGTCTTGATCCTGAATTTATCCCTAAAAGAAAATCTCTCATGTTGCTTTATCTGCAAGCTGCTACTCATCAAGATTTTATTGAGCATAAATTTAATGATTTCTGGAAAAATTGCTTACCAAAATTTTTATGTCGTACTGATATTAGTTTAACTGAAAAAAAACTGGCGGTCGCATGTTTAGCTGTTACAGAAATTTTAACCCCTATAACAGTTGCTGATCGAAAAAGTAAAAACAAAGGCAAGGGTAAAAATAAAGGCAAAGAAAGAGAAGATGAGGCTGATATAACAACCACAACTACGACTGTCAGCACTACGTTCAATCATACTTTAAAGTTACTGACTAATGATTTAAATTCAATATCTATTGCACTAAGAATTGCTGTATCACGATATAAGCAAAAAGCTAGAAGTCAAGAAGCTACTGAAAACGCTATTGATACTATTACCAAAGAGTTGGAAAAGGCTTATTTACCTGAATTTCCATTTAAATTACCGCCTAAGTCAATGGATCTTCGTCTATCATTGTATCCATTAACATATAATTTTAAATTTAAAGAAATATTACTTGCCATTGAATTAATAAACGATAATGATTTTAACAACCAATTATATGAATCGTTGCTTAAAAATATGCAACAAGATTCCACTACCATCCCTATGTACGAATTAAGATTTTTATCACATGTCAAACTAAAATTATCTGAAAAAATTGCGGATAAGCATGCTTTAATATTAATTACTCACTATGAAAAACTTAGAATTCCTAGTGCTTATAACAAATCTATTTTCGAAGATTCATTATCATCAATTTTATCCACTTGCTCTATTTCAATGGCTAACAAGATTATTTTAAAATGGTTACATATTTATGCTCCTTTAAGAATAAGCTTAGAACTTACACAAACACAAATTAATAAAATTGTAGAAAGCCTATCTCAGGCTACAGTTGACATTGAAAAACTTAATGTCCATAACTTATTTGAATTAATAAAGAATTTATCTGCTTCATACACATTGACAAGTACTCAAATCACAACAATTGAAAACTTACTTCAAAGAAAATTTGAATGGCTTATAGGTTCTCCTGGTTCAGGTGTCCGTGTTCCAAATGATGATTTTTACAATATCACGATTCTTATTATTAATTGTTTGCAAACATTATTCAAAAACAACCCATTAAAAAACGAAGATATCACAAGGTTAATTGAAGAAATACCTAGTAAAGGATATTCTTCTAGGTATAACTCACCTAGCTACGCTATGTTAAAATTTACTAGCGTAGCTGTAACAGAGCAAAATCCATTACCCTCTAAATTTGTCAAATATATATATGAATCATTTCTTGCTACTAATAATATATACTCCAAGTGCTACTATCATTTGATAAAAATATTAATGTCCAAAGGTCATTTTGCACCTGAATATATTCCTGAGATCATCCAGAAACTATTAGGATCATCTATTTCAGAACCTCGCGACATTATCACAACATATGCTCAAAACAATCAATTAGAACCAAAGCACATTCAACAATGTGAAAAATTATTTATTTCTGGAAAATATACCATACACTATATTCTCCACCCAACTATGGAAAATTATCGATTTAGTGATAATTTTTTCGACAAGTTAATTGAGCTATTTAGCGATAAAAATACGAGTTTTCTGACGAGACCTACTTTTTTGAATGCTTTAATTAAATATGTTAAATATTATATATTAACAAATGAGCAATTGAACGCTCTAGCTAAACTACTTTTACTAATAAGCCATCCTAAAAAAGCATGCTATGATACTATTAGAGATTCTGCCAAAGAAATGATCAAAGCTATAAATCCTCTTCAGATCCAAGATTTTGTTAATGAATTAATCTCACTATTACCAGTCAAAAAAGCGTCTACAAATACAAAAGAAAAAAGTATTGCCAGCACTTCTGTAGAAAAACTTAAAAAAGTAGAGCCAGATCATCATGCTTACATAACTGTAGCAAGCACAATAACTCTATTAATCCCTAAATTAGACATTGACAACGCTATTGCTGAATTTCTAAAAACTTTTACCACTATTGAACTTGAATTATTGCAAACTAATTCCAGATCAAACAATAGCGACTCTTCCTTTTTGTTCAATCCGAAAGAAGTGCTATTAGCCATTGCAGAAAAAGGTCTCTTAACAAAAGAACATATTAGCACATTACAAAATTTACTTTATAAAAAATATCTGCTAACCACTCGCTTATTATCAGTTAAAATGTTATGTTTAGCTGTGCAAAACCAACATGACGTTTCTATCAATTTACAAGAAAATTTACTAATTAATTTATTAAGTGTTTGCAACAAAGAAACAAAAATAAAAATTCTTGAATTCATGGATATATTAGCTCAAAAAAACATGATAGCATTTAAAGACGAAGGTATTATTAGTATTTTAAAATCTATTATCAGTAATACAGCCATAAATATTTACGATAATATTACACAGGAAATTGGAGAGATTAACCAAGCAGAACGTGAGGCCATCATTAGTTATGGTCTTTCTGATTGCTCCTATATTATTCAATCTCATGCAGCACTTAAAACAAAAATTGCGCTCATCCAAGCAACTGTTAAAGCAATTATCCATATCTTAGCATCAGTTTCTTTAACCAATGATCAGTTTATAAAATTGTTACAGGCTTTGAGTGAAGCTAGCATTCCTCCTCTCTACAAACGTGAATTTCACAAGATTATTGTCATGAATGCTAGATTGTCCGAAACTAAAAAACCATTGAGTGCAATTGTTCGAACATTAATAAAAACACCTATATTAAGAGAAACCACAACCAAAAAACCTTCGCTGCTCGACAGGAGCATTTATTACATTTACAGAAGAATGTTAATTGAAAAAATACAACAAGGTGATGATACCGCTATTTTTGATACATTTAAGATTGTATGTAAAGTTGGCGGTGCTAACATATTAAGTGTGATCCAAGATATCACTGCTCAAGTAGTTGGTTGCCCAAAAGCTGCTACTTGGATTGACTTTATGGCAAACGTACCATGGCATGGTCTTGTGAATGCTCTATCAGAACTCACACTACGTGAATCTCGTAGAGAAACGTTACGTGCTAGCCTACAAAATAAATATCCAAAAAGTGGTTATATCGATACTTGGTGTAATAAAACTAAGGTAAGCATCGTAGATGATAATGGTTATGACGCATTACTAGCATTATTACAAATGTCTCAAAGTATGTTTTGGAAAGCGCCCGCTGACGATCTTAACCTTGTAAGAAACATACAATCTACACAAACTATTACTAAAGAAAGGCCTAGAAGTGCGATAATTGAATTTTTACAAAAACAACAAACCAATGATACTCAAAGCAAACCTAAAATAGCATTTGCCATTTCTGCTTTACACATGCTAAATCATCTTGAGCTCTATCTTGAGCAATATAAAAAATTCAACGCTAAAGCTGCTGCTACTCCGGCTCGTAAGGGTCGCATATTTACTTCAACAGATAAGCTACCACAAAAATTACCATTATTTCGGAATCCCACTACAGCCACTCAATCAACAGATTCAAGTGATGCTCCAGCGTCGGCCAGTAGCTTGTATAATACTTTATAAGAAAAAAGCTAGAAATTTCTCTGGATCCCGCGGTCAAGCCGCGGGATGACAACTGTAGAACCGGGATAACAAAAACAACTCATAAAGTTGCAAACGTAATTTACGAAATAACGAGCATAATCAGCAAAAATTTATCAAACTCCTCTTGCTTTGTTAGTTCATCTCATTAAAATATCTTAATATTATTGAATATATTCGTAGCGTTTCTGGATTGCTTCGTCGCTGTGCTCCTCGCAATGACGGTGTATATACTCAAAATATTTACTTTACCTAACAAAAATTAACTTTCTTGGAGACACTTATGCCAAATAATAAAACTCGACGCGAAACAGATAGTATGGGTGCCATTGAAGTCCCTGCTGATCATTATTGGGGCGCGCAAACTGAACGCTCTTTGCATCACTTTCCGATTGGTCATGATGTCATGCCCAAAGAATTAATCACAGCATTTGGGATCTTAAAAAAATCTGCCGCTAAAACTAATCATGCGTTAGGTAAGCTACCTAAAGATAAAATGACGTTAATTACTCAAGCCGCCGATGATGTGATCAACAATAAGCTCACTGGTAATTTTCCATTACGCATTTGGCAAACAGGTAGTGGCACTCAAACCAATATGAATGTCAACGAGGTCATTGCGAATCGCGCCATTGAAATTGCTGGCGGTGAGATGGGTAGCAAAGATCCTATTCATCCTAATGATCACGTTAACATGTCACAATCGTCTAACGATACTTTTCCTACTGCCATGCACATTGCAAGTGCACAAATGATCAAACATAAATTGATCCCTGCAGTCACACTACTAAAAGAAGCATTGGCAAAAAAATCAAATAGCTTTAAAGACATTGTCAAAATTGGCCGGACTCATTTGCAAGATGCGGTGCCACTAACTCTTGGGCAAGAATTTTCGGGTTATGTTGCTCAACTCGACGCTGATCTAACTAACATTAACAATGCTTTACCACATTTATATGAATTAGCCTTAGGCGGCACTGCAGTCGGCACCGGCTTAAATTCCGATCCACAATTTGCGCCTAAAGTCGCTGCAGAAATTGCTACTGAAACTAAATTACCTTTTGTTTCAGCACCGAATAAATTTGCTGCTTTAGCCGCGCATGATGCTATTGTGATGGCAAGCGGCACATTAAAAACGCTAGCTTGCTCATTAATGAAAATCGCTAATGACATTCGCTGGCTGGGTTCTGGCCCACGTTGTGGCTTAGGTGAAATTCATTTACCAGAAAATGAACCCGGTTCTTCGATCATGCCAGGCAAAGTGAACCCAACGCAATGTGAAGCCATGACCATGGTGTGCGTACAAGTGATCGGCAACGACACTGCTATTAGTGTTGCTGGTTCACAAGGTAATTTTGAATTAAACGTCTTTAAACCTGTGATGATCCATAACTTATTACATTCTATTACTATAATTAGTGATGTTTGCCACACGTTCACTGAATTTTGTGTTGAAGGTTTAGAAGCTAATAAAGAAAAAATTTCTTATTACCTAGAAAATTCATTAATGCTGGTGACAGCGTTAAGTCCCGTGATTGGCTATGACAAAGCGGCTAAAATTGCCCATCATGCCCACGTTAAGGGCTTGACCTTACGCGAGGCTTGTTTAGAATTAGGGATGTTGACATCAGAAGAATTTGATAAACACGTTAAACCAAAGGATATGGTAGGCCCACAATAATATGGATGCAGTTGCTCGGTTAAAAGATTACGGGCGTCTCATACGGTTAGACAAGCCCATTGGAATTTTTTTGCTATTATGGCCAACATTATGGGCTTTGTGGATTGCCAGTGATGGCTTTCCACAGCTTTCCCTATTATTGATCTTTATTGCAGGTGTCGTGTTAACTCGATCTGCAGGTTGTATTTTTAATGATCTTGCCGATCAGCGATACGATGGCCATGTAAAACGCACGCAACAACGACCGCTAGCCACAGGTCAGGTTTCACGTTTTGAAGCGTATTCTTTAGCCGCGTTTTTTCTCTTAATGGCTTTTAATTTAGTATTATTACTCAATATACTAACGCTCGAACTCGCCTTTATTGGCGCAGTGCTCATGATTATTTATCCATTTATGAAACGCTTTATTCACTTACCGCAAGCCATTCTTGGGCTGGCTTACAGTTGGGGAATTCCGATGGCGTTTGCGGCGCAAACTAACCAGGTACCATTGATTGCTTGGCTGTTATTTGCCACAGCAGGATTATGGTCAATTGCTTACGACACAATGTATGCAATGGTTGATCGCGATGATGATATCAAAATTGGTGTTAAATCTTCAGCGATTTTGTTTGGCAAACAAGACCGCCTTATTATCGCTTGTCTACAATTTAGTTTGTTAGGCTTGCTAGTACTGATCGGAAATTTATTGCAATTTAACTTTTGGTATTTTTTAAGTTTAGCTATCGCTGCTGGGCTTGCGATTTATCAACAAGTGTTGATCATTAATCGTGAGCCTGAAAAATGCTTCCAAGCTTTTTTAAATAACAATTGGTTTGGCTTAACGATTTTTTTCGGCATTCTGATCAGCTATCTGTCGATGCGTATTTATTAAGTAGCACTACCTTTGATAAGATTGATATTCAAGTATTCTTATGTTCGCGACACGTCACATTTTTATCGATAAAACGAATAACTTCACTTGCTGGAAACATATTATTATGGCCTTTCCAAGCATAAGTATGCATTTGTTTAGGTTCATTAGCAGCGGCATGAAGCTTATAACCAAATTTAGCTGGGATCACCCGGTCATTCTCGCCATGGACGATGAACAAAGGCACATGAATTTGTTTGATCTTTTTAATGGAATTAAATCTATCCTTTAGCAGCGTTCGCACCGGCAAATACGGATAATGATGGCGCCCAACATCAGCTAATGATGAGTATGGCGATTGTAAAATCAATGCTGCAATTTTATATTTAGTTGCTAATTCTACTGCCACACCGCTACCCAACGATGCACCAAATAATACTAAACATTGTGCTGAAATGTTTTGTTGTTGAATAAATTTCATAGCTGCTGCACCATCACGATATAAGCCTTGTTCACTCGGCCTACCAGGATTATTACTGTAGCCACGATACGTTACTAACAATACCCCATAACCTTGATCCAAATACGGCTTGATCAAAGCTGCACGATCACTAATTGCACCAGCATTGCCATGAAAATATATTAATGTTGGTTTGCCAGTTTTTGCTGGCTGATACCAAGCTTGCAGTTTTAAACCATCGGCTGTTTGCAAAGATACAATCTTCATGGTGCTAACACCGGCATCCGTTGGCGTTGCTTTGCTGCTTTTTTTGGGGAAATAAATAAATTGGCGCTGCATAACATAAAATACTGCTATGAAGATCAGGTAAAACCCAACAATGATAGCAATTGCTCTTAACATCGATCTGTCCTTTTATTCATCCAAATAGCGAAAAAACCGGTTATATCCATAGGTTATTTTTGCTAGAATGCGTAGCACTTAATAGTTCATTGTAACGAGGTCAGCCAATAATGTCAGTAGCCATGATAGCCGATTGTCTTGCAGGGAAATTACCATCAGACACCAGCGTTAGCGTGCAAGGATGGGTGCGCACACGCCGAGACTCTAAAGCGGGAATTTCATTTATTAACATCCATGATGGTTCATGTTACCATCCAATTCAAGCTGTGGTAGCTAACAACATTGCTAATTATCACTCTGAAATCTTAAAGCTAACTGCTGGTTGCGCGATTAAAGTTAGCGGTAAATTAGTTGAATCACCCGGTAAAGGCCAACGCTTTGAAATTCAAGCAGAGCAAGTTGAAGTGATCGGCTGGGTCGAAAACCCAGATACGTATCCAATTTCACCAAAGCACCATTCGCTAGAATATTTACGCGAATATGCTCATCTGCGTCCGCGCACTAATGTGATCGGTGCAGTCACGCGCTTGCGCCATCATCTCGCGCAAGCTATTCATCAATTTTTTCATCAACAAGGTTTTTTCTGGGTAAATACGCCTTTAATCACTGCTAACGATTGTGAAGGCGCGGGCGAATTATTTCGCGTTAGCACTTTAGATTTACTTAACTTGCCGCGCCAAGATAACGGTAACATTAATTTTAATGAAGATTTTTTTGGTCGTGAAACATTTTTAACAGTATCAGGCCAGTTAAATGTTGAATGTTATTGCTTAGCGCTCAGTAAAGTTTATACCTTTGGCCCGACATTCCGCGCTGAAAATTCTAATACTAGTCGCCATCTTGCTGAATTTTGGATGGTGGAACCCGAAATGGCATTTGCTGATTTAACCACGATCATTCAACTTGCAGAAACTATGCTGAAATCAGTGTTTACCACCATTCTCAAAGAACGCGCTGATGATATGGCATTTTTTGCCGAACGCATTGATAAAACGTGTATTCAGCGTTTAGAAAATATTATCGCAGCGGATTTTGTGCATATGGAATACAGCGATGCGATTAAGGAATTAGAAAAATCCGCTAAAAAATTTGAATTCCCAGTGCGCTGGGGTGTGGATCTGCACACCGAACATGAACGTTTCTTATGTGAAGAATTAATTGGCGGTCCACTCGTTGTAAAGAATTATCCCAAAGACGTCAAAGCCTTTTATATGCGCAATAACGCCGATGGCAAGACAGTTGCAGCCATGGATGTGTTAGTCCCGGGGATAGGTGAGATCATTGGTGGTAGCCAACGAGAGGAGCGTTTAACGGCATTAGATGAACGAATTGCCGCCATGGGGCTCAACAAAGACGCTTTTTGGTGGTATCGTGAATTAAGAAAGTATGGGACTGTACCTCATGCTGGTTTTGGGTTAGGCTTTGAACGTTTACTAAGTTATATATCAGGGATGAGTAATATTCGGGATGTTATTCCCTTTCCACGCACTCCCGGTAATGCAGAATTTTAATTAGGAGAGTAAATTATGCGATCAAAACTACGTTACTTATGGATAATTTTATTATTGATCCCCTGCTTGACGTTTGCCGCAGAATTTCAAGAAGGCATCGATTATCAAGCTATCCATGTAAAACCTCAACGTTTTCCAGGCACTAAAATTTTAATCGATAAAATTGATACTAAACCTGGGCAAATAGCAGTGATTGAATTTTTCAGCTTTGGTTGTCCAGCGTGTTATCGCTTTGAATCGGTGATTGAAAACTGGTTGAGAACTAAACCCAGAGATGTAAAGTTCGTGCGCATTCCAGTTATCTTCAACACGCAATGGCAGATCTACGCTAAAGCTTTTTATGTGGCTAAACAATTAAATATTGAAAATAAAATGATGCCAATATTATTTGAAGCGGTGCAAAGGCAAGGTCTAGATTTTAATAGAAAGGGTGTCATGCAAAAACTATTTGTGGAAAAAGGCGGGGTTACGCCGCAGCAATTTAATGCAGCATTTGATTTCGCGCCAGTGATGGCTGCACGAGTCACTCAAGGCAATGCATTGTTGCGTCTATATCGAGTATATGAGATCCCCACGATTGTTATTGACGGTAAATATAAAATCGATCCTGGCATGACTAAAGGCAACACCGATCGGATGATCCAAGTTGTTAATTTCTTGCTTAATAAAATACGCAAACAAAAAGGCTTGCCGGCACAAAATCCAAATCAACAACAATTAAGCCTGCTGTTGAAACGTGCACCAAAACAACAACATCAAATTTTGTTGTCATAATTACTTAAATAACGGGCTTTAATAGATGCAAGAAACAACCATCACTATTGCTGACGCTGCCGCCATGGAACAACTTGGCGGCAAGCTTGCTAAACTGTGTCAACCGGGGATGACTTATTTTCTCTATGGCGAACTCGGCTCAGGTAAAACCACCTTGGTGCGTGGATTTTTACGCGGTTATGGTTATCAAGGCATCGTCAAAAGCCCAACCTTTACTTTAGTTGAACCATACAAAGTTAATGATCAAACAATTTATCACTTTGATCTTTATCGTCTCGTCAATAGAGATGAACTCGCTAACATTGGCATTCGCGATTATTTTGACAAAAACGCTATTAGCTTAATTGAATGGCCAGAGCGCGGTTCACATAGCTTACCAAAACCTGACCTACATTGTTATTTTGAGATTGACCAAAACCATAGAAATGTGCGGATCTGCGCAACCAGTGCCACGGGAGAACAATTATTAACACAACTTTCCGCGGATTAATGACCAAATTAATTAAAAACTTACTGATCACTTTACTCTTATTGCCGTTAGCTAGTGTTGCTAAACCCATTAATATTATTGCGACACGACTTACTGCATCGCATACTGATCTTCGTTTAGTGATCGAATTTGATCAAGAACCGGTGTATCACATTTTTATGCTCAAACATCCTGATCGCATCGTACTTGATCTAGAAACTGCATCACCGCCGCAACATTTACCTAAAATTGCTAATAATAATACGTTCATTACAGAAATTCGCAGCAGTAAACGCCCGCCTGATCACAGTCGCATAGTGATCGAATTAAAACATCCAGCAAATTATAAACATTTTATTCTCGCGCCAAATAAGCATTATCCTTGGCGCTTAGTGGTTGATTTACATCACTCAGCTCAACAAGTAAAAATACCTAAAAAGCTACGCAATGTCGTGGTGATCATTGATCCTGGCCATGGCGGCAAAGATCCTGGCGCTACTGGCAAGCGTGGCACGCATGAAAAAGATATTGTGCTGGCAATTGCCAAAAAACTAAAACGTCGTTTAGATCAAGAACCCGGGATCACTGCAATATTAACTCGTCGTGGTAATTATTACATCGGTTTGCGGCAACGATTACGCATTGCACGTCGCAACAAAGCTGATATTTTTATTTCAATCCATGCCGATGCGTTTAATAAACGTTCTTCACATGGTGCTTCAGTATTTGCCTTATCGCTAGGTGGTGCAAGCAGTGAAGCAGCACGTTGGCTGGCTGAAAAAGAAAACCAATCTGAACTGTTAGGTGGTGTCGCTTTGCATGGTAAGAGTCAAACGTTACAATCCGTACTATTAGATTTATCACAAACAGCAACGATTAGTGCTAGTTTGCAACTTGGTGATAACGTATTACATTCGCTGCATGCAATTGCACGGTTACATCACGAACGAGTTGAGCAAGCAGGCTTTGTGGTATTAAAATCTCCGGATATTCCTTCAATTTTGATTGAAACGGGATTTTTGTCTAATCCCAAAGAAGAACGTAAGTTACGTGATCCTTATTATCAGCGCCGAATTGCGCAAGCAATCGTGAATGGTATTAACCAGTATTTCGCTCACAAAGCACCGCGTGGTAGCTGGCTGGCAGCGCATCGCTGAATAACTCATTAAAGCTATGAATTAAAGCTATGATGATAATCGCTATATCTTGAATGTGCAGTTTGAGGTTGACGTGCATTTGCTGACGGCAATTGCATCACTTCATCTGCTATTTCTTTATCACTATTAGCAGATACTTCCTTTCCCTTTTTGTGACTTAAGGTTGTTACTTCTAGAATATTGAAAAGCTTATGCAGATCACCTCTACCAATTTTTTGATTAATTCGATGAAGCCCCACAACAAGCTTCTCAAGGTTGCCTTCTTCATGAGTCATATTTTCAATTTCAGCAACTTCACGTAAATATACTTTAGAATGAGATCGGTTTTTGCCAAACATACCACAGCCACGAATTGGATTCTTTCTATCTTGTTGACGTTGCTCTCCACAACGATGTCTATACCAATTAACTGCTAACCTTATTGCCGTAACGACAGCATTAATTTGCTTCTTTACATGAGCGCCATCATCTTGGAGAGGACTCTGATAAGCAACACTTTTAGCTATAAACACGATGTCTTTTGGCTTTACATTGCCATAATTGCCATTAGCTACTTTCTGCATTATTTCATCATATTTTTGTTGCTTATCGGTTAAGCCGGACTCTGCAACATCTGTAAATGTCGTTTCAACTGGCTCAGAAATTAAATTTGCTTGTTGTATTTGTACTGCCATTTTTCTTTCTCTCACTCATCACATTATATAATAATACGGATTTGGCATTTTGAATGCTCGCTGTGCCGCACCACCAATTAGATCACTGAACTGGTCACCTAAATTGATCACAATATCATAGCTTTGCTTTTGTAAACGATTTCTAACACCTGATTTAAATGGTACAACCGAAGCTAAATGGTACGACTCTGGTTTCATAAACAATTTAGTCCAATCTTTATAACCAGCATGGTGTAAATTCCTAATGGTTGCTTCGCGTAATTTTTCAGGTCGCCCGGTTACAAAGAAGATTGCAACATTATGTTGCTTAGCAAAATTAAATAATTTTAATGTTGGTGAGATCACTGGATCATTGCCTAACGCTTTTAACTTAACTATTTCTTCTGGCGAGCCGCCAAAACGTAATTTATGCAAACTCTTATAATTTGATATTGCGGTATCATCGATATCTAACACAATCGCTAGTTTTTTCTTATTACCAGCTTTTGCATTCGCCGCTAATTGCTGCTTTAGATATGCTATGGCTTTATCAACCACGGCTGTTTGCTCGCGTGAATAATTTCCAGAATCGTGATATTGCACTAAACGTTGTTTAGTAAAATATAAATTTTCAGGTTCGGCAGAGATGGTAGGACTAATTTGGGCATAAGCAGTAGCGCTGCTCATCAGCACAATGATCAGCAATACAAATAATGAAACAGCTTGCTTACAGTGATGCAGCATCCGTAACTCCCTTTACTCGGCTTACATCGAATCGTTGAGATATTCGAGTTTTCTTTCTACTTTAGGTTATAATCTATTAAATTGTCAATAAGGTGTAAGCTAATGCCACAGTCTGATCAACAAAAGCACACTGAAACCACGCATTTTGGATTTAAACAAATCCCTAAACACGAAAAGACTGCTAAAGTGGGTGACGTATTTCATTCTGTAGCAAACAAGTACGATTTAATGAATGACTTAATGTCATTAGGCATTCATCGTCTGTGGAAAAAAGTGGCAATTGAGCTCAGTAGTATTAGAAAAGGTCAAAAGGTACTGGATGTTGCTGCTGGCAGTGGTGATCTGAGTAAGAAATATGCCAACTTAGTCGGTGATGATGGTTTAGTGGTATCACTAGATATTAATCGAGATATGCTAGAGGTTGGTCGCGATCGTTTAGTCGATGCCGGCGTTGTCAGCAATGTGGTTTATTGCCAAGCTGATGCTGAAAATCTACCTTTTCCTGATGATCACTTTGATTGCATTAGCATTGGCTTTGGGTTGCGCAATGTTACTGATCAAGCGAGTGCATTACGTTCAATGTTTCGGGTGTTAAAACCTGGTGGTAAATTAATTATTCTTGAATTCTCCAAGCCAAACTTTCCTGGCTTAAAACCTATTTATGATGCATATTCCTTTAAATTGCTACCTTTGCTCGGCAAGCTGGTTGCCAAAGATGAAGCGAGTTATCGTTATTTAGCAGAATCTATTCGCATGCATCCTGATCAACAAACATTAAAACAAATGATGGAAACCGCAGGTTTTGAACAATGCCAATATTTCAATTTAACTGGCGGCATCGTAGCTTTACATCGAGGATATAAATTCTAATGATTTTTGCTAATTTATTGCAGTCAGCGATTAACCGTTACTTTCAATTAGATCCTGAAAGTCTTACAAATTGTGCGGCGTTAGAAAATAAAGTGATCGGTATTAAACTGCAACGTTCACCGATAAGGTTTTATTTACAATTCACACCTGATCCGCAGCAACATTATAAAATCCTCGTACTCAATCATCATGAAAAACCTGATGCAACTATAACTGGCACACCGATAGCATTTATCAAATCTCGTTTACCCACTGCTGATCCAACATCCAAAGCACCTGCAGGAATTAACATTGAAGGTGATATTCATGTTGCTAAAGCATTTAATGAAGTTCTCGATGATTTAGACATTGATTGGGAAGAGCAATTAGCAAAATTTACCGGCGATACAGTGGCGCACGGCTTATCGAAACTGTTACGCGGCGGTTTAAAATGGGGTAAGTCGACGTGTCAAAGCGTGCAAGAAAATATTACCGAATTTATGCAAGAAGAAGCACGTTGCATACCACCACGTGCTGAAGTTGAAGATTTTATTACTGACATTCAAACGCTTGTTGCTGACACTGATCGGATCGCTGCAAGAGTACAGCGACTTAAGCAACATTTAGAAAACAGCTAAGGATATAAACGTGCATTATTTACGACAAATCTTTCGCATCATCCACATTCAATTTGTGTTGATCCGTTGTGGTTTGGATCAAGTTGTGCTGACTATCCCATGGTTTTATCCCATTCGTTTTCTAGCATATGTTAACCCCTGGAACTGGACTGCTAATAAAAACAAAAGTCGCGGCGAACGGATCAGGCTAGCGCTTGAAGCATTAGGCCCCATCTTTGTGAAATTTGGCCAAGTGCTATCAACTCGGCGTGACTTATTACCTGATGATATCGCGAATGAATTAGCTAAGCTGCAAGATAAAGTGCCGCCGTTTGCTAGTAATGAAGTTATTAAAATTATTGAAGCAGCTTATGCTAAACCATTAACTGATGTATTTGCTGAATTTGATCCAACGCCATTAGCATCTGCCTCCATTGCACAAGTGCATACAGCACGCTTACCTGATCAACGAGAAGTGGTGATTAAAGTATTACGGCCTGGCATAAAAAAAGTGATCAGAAGTGACTTAAGTATATTATACACTTTAGCTGACCTTGTTAGCCGTTATTGGTCCGGTAGTAAACGCTTACATCCTCGCGATATCGTGCGTGAATTTGAACACACGTTGTATGATGAATTAGATTTAATGCGCGAAGCGGCTAATGCATCCCAACTACGCCGTAACTTCGCTCATAACAATAAATTACAAATTCCTGAAATTTACTGGCAATACGCCAAGCAAAATGTTTTAGTGATGGAAAAAATTAGCGGTATTCCTGTTTCCGATATCGCTACATTAAAACGCCACGGAGTCAACTTAAAAAAATTGGCTGAACGTGGCGTAGAAATCTTCTTTACACAAGTTTTTCAAGATTGTTTTTTTCATGCCGATATGCATCCTGGTAACATTTTTGTGTCGCCACTTAATCCACATGATCCGCAATATATCGCTGTCGACTTTGGCATTATGGGAACATTAAGCCCAGAAGACCAACGCTATTTAGCCGAAAATTTATTAGCCTTTTTTCAACGTGATTATCGCCGCGTTGCGATTTTACATGTTGAATCCGGTTGGGTACCATCATGGGTACGCATTGATGAATTCGAAGCTTCCATCCGCACCGTGTGTGAGCCTGCCTTTGAAAGACCACTGAAAGAAATCTCTTTTGCTTATTTAGTTATTCGTTTATTTCAAACTGCAAAACGTTTCAACATGGAATTACAACCACAATTATTATTATTACAAAAAACCTTGTTTAACGTTGAAGGGCTAGGGCGTCAATTGTATCCAGAGCTTGATTTATGGAGCACGGGAAAACCATTTTTGGAAAAATGGGTCAGGCAACAGATTGGGCCGCAAGCATTTATCCGCAAAACTCGCGAGCAATTACCCATTTGGCTAGAAAAAATGCCCGATATCCCTGAACTTATGTATAAATTCTTAGTGAATGCCAATCAACAACAAAATGTGATGACTAAATTAACTAATAATAATCATGAGGCAAATGTTAGCAAAACTAAAACATCAGGGTTTTGGTTCGGGCTTGGGTTTGGATTAGTGATCATCGCAGTCATTAACTTTTTTGCGCTTGCTGATATTACGATGCAAGATAATGTGTATAATGGCTTGGTCTGGGGAGTCGGTGGGTTTGGGATCCTATCAATTGGGTTTGCTTGGTTATGGCGAAATTTTGCAGATTAACCTCCCTCTCTCGCACATGGGATTAACCATCATGTGCGAGAAAGAAGAAATAGCTCTAAGCACTATTAGTATCTTCTAAGCAAACCACTTTTAGAACTACTTGGTTTTTTGTAGCTAGTGCTTCCACTACTAGCCTTATAGAGCCCTCCTTTCGTTCTATCCATCGTTCCCTTCCCTGCTTTTTTTAGTTTTTTTGGGTTTGAACGTTTCTTTGATTTGTCTACCATAATATTTACTCCTCTATAAGAATTTGACCATTAACGTCGTCCTCTTGCTCTAGAGGGTCTCCTTGCCGGTCGTCTCCTAGCTGTCGATCTAGAAGGACTCCTTCTACTTGGTCTTCTTTTGCCACCACTTACATTTTCAAATCTCTTTTCAGACAATTTCTTAGCCATTGCTCTGCTCCTAAAATAATGAATGTAAAGTCGCCTCAGAGTTGAGGTCATGATTAAATTGTAGTAAAAGTGACCAGTTTTGCAAGCCTAAATCAGTTGTCTTTTCACTAATTGAGTAAACATGCCTGCTGATCTCAGCAGTTCATCATAAGTGCCTTCTTGGACTACCTGGCCCTGGTCAATCACATAAATTCGGTCTGCACTTTTGATGGTACTCAAGCGATGTGCCGCCACAATCCGCGTGATTTTGTAAGTATCTAAAAATTCTTGAATTTTCGCCTGTGCTGCATTATCTAATGCGCTCGTGGCTTCATCTAAATAAATAATTTTTGGTTTTTTAGTTAAAGCGCGCGCGAGCATTAACAATTGCCGTTGACCACCCGATAAATTATCAGAACCTTCACCAATAAGTGTATCCATACCCATCGGTAGATCCCGAATAAATTGTTCAATCCCCATTTCGCGTGCTATATCCCAGGCTTGCTCGCGAGTTAGATGCAAATCACCACCGACAATATTTGTTAATATAGTCCCTGGAATAAGTGAGCTATTTTGCAATACTACCCCGACCTGTTTACGCACCAAATCGACGTCTAAGGTATTGAAGTTAATGCCATCATAGAGAATTTCACCCCCTTCAACATCTTCAAAACCCAACAATAACCTAAATAAAGTAGATTTTCCCGCGCCTGAAGGGCCAACCAAAGCAACGAATTCACCTGGCTTCGCTGATAGCGATAAATTTTTAAATAATGGTGGCTGTTTTGGATCATAGCGAAACACCAAATGATCGACATTAATGGCTCCCGTTAATTCGCCGGGATCAGTTGCAAACTTGCTAACCTCGGGAATGGCATCAAAAATCGGTTTTACTTTTTGATACAGTGGTACAACTTCAATAATTTCACTGACCTCATCAGTCATTTCCAAGATGGCAGCGAAAAATAAGGTAAATGCAGCATTAAAAATGATGAATGAACCAAATGATAATGAATCACCACTTAAGTACACCAAACCATATAAAACCACGACATTAAATATCGCGACGGCAGCATTGAAAACATCTAATCTTACTAATACTTTATCAGCTAATAATTCTTGTCGCGATTTCTTTACAAACCATTTCGACCATACATTGAAAGCACGAGCTTCACTATTAGCGACTCGTAACTTACTGATCCCAGTTAATAATTGCAATACAATACCTGATAATGTGGTGTAATGGTCATACATGGCTTTTTCGTGAAACAAGCGAGCAAGACCATAAGCAATCGTCACCACTGCAATTATCAAGATCAACGCAATCGATGCTAACGCTAAGCGCACGTTGACATAAAACATCAAACCTAAAGTTAACAATGACATAACACCACTTAATACCGATAAAACTGCGGTATTCGTTAATACTTCTTCTATTTCACTGATCCGGCTAGCGCGAAATGCTAATTCACCTGCACCAAATTTGCGGAAAAACTTAACTGGCAAGCGCATGATCCGATCCCACACTGCTGATTGTAATCTCACTGTGGTTTTAAAACGAATGCGCATCAACGCAATCATTTTTACTAATTTAAATAATGCTATAATAACGATATTTAGCACTAACAAACATGTTATTTGCACCAGTAAATTGATATTGGCATTAGGAATAACCGTATCGAACAAAAATCCAGTCGCTACTGGAATAATTAATAATAACAAGCTCATACCAAATTGCATTACCATCATTCGTTTGTAATCATCATAGGCTTGCCGCAAAGCAAATTTAACAACTTGCATAACACTAGTGATCTTGATGGGCAAACTCGCATAAAAACCATAGGCTTCTTTTGCTAAGTCTTTTGCTAAATTAGCATTTACCACCATTTTTTCATTAGTATAAAGATTAATGTAATCGTACTTACCTTGTTTACGCGGCAATAGGGCGCAAGCATTGCCCTTATAAAAACCAAATAATGGCCCATTATCGTTAAGCCACCACTTGCTCGTTAGCCTAACTTTGCGCACCCGAAAATGTGAAGCGCGCGCAATTGCGTATAAATGATTAATTAATTTTGGTTCGGTAGTTTTAAGCTGCGGTTGTTGCGCTTTGATATGAAGCTCATGACAAACTAGCTTGCAAGTTTCAAAAAAAACGTCTAAATAGGATTGTGACTGGCTTTCGGTAAATAATTTACGATCCAATACTGATTGGATCATTTCCATTGATTGTAACGGCATGCTTTCATCAATATCTGTCATAAAACATTATTCCATCGAAACTAACCGTTGATAAACTTTACCCTGAGCTACTAATTCATCGTGAGTGCCATTTTCAATAATCTCCCCTTCATCGAATACGTAAATGTGATCACAATCACGGATCGCACTTAGTCGGTGAGCAATCACCAAAATCGCACAGTTACGATGATATAAATTACTATAAATTCGTTTTTCTAAAATAGGATCTAACGCCGAAGTAGCCTCATCTAATATGATGAATTGCGGATTTTTAACTAACGCGCGCGCGATCTCCAAACGTTGCCGTTGGCCACCACTAAAGTTTCTACCTGCTTCGGCAATATAACAATTTAAACCGCCACGTTCGTTGATAATATCGTCTATGCAAGCATCTTTTAAGGCAGCAAGCATTGCTTGATCAGAAACTGTAGAATCCCATAAACTTAAATTATCACGCACTGTGCCTTCAAACAAAAATACTTCTTGATCAACCATTGCAATAAAATTTGCTAATGCCGAGCGTTTATATGCTGACAATGGCTTACCGCAAATTAATAAATTGCCTGACCAAGGTTTATAAAGCCCACAGATCAAACGCGATAAACTAGATTTACCACTACCTAAAGCACCGATCACTGCAATTCTTTCACCTGGTTTTATTGATAATGAAAAATTCATGAAAATAGGAGCTTCTAAATTTGAATAACCAAAAGTGATTGAATCCATGTGTAATACAGGCTCACTCGGCGCTATTTCAATGGAATCAGCTGCATTTTCAGTCCCCATAATATGTTCTGCAGGGCTTTTCAAAACATCGTTAAGCCGCACAACTTCACCCTTAATACCTTGGATTTTATTTGCCAACTCAATCAAATCATCTAGTGGTGCATTAAACAATACTAATAAACCTTGCAGTGCTACTAATGTACCTACTGTCAGAGTACCTGACATGATATACCAGCTACCCAGGCATAATAAGATAACCATATTAAGCCCATTCAAAAACCCCGGCATGACTTCTAATATTATCGATAAATATTCGATACGCTGCTCATTATTGATAAGTTTGGCATGGTAACCTGACCAACGATCAAAAAAGTGATTCTCCATCATACTCGCTTTTAGTGTTTCAATGATCTGCATAGCATTCATTTCAACCCCGGTAAGCGTGCCCTGAGTCTGCGCTGCTCTTCTACCAAGGTCAATACAATAACGCTGAACATATATTAAGATGAAAAAATTGATCACGGTTATAAAAATACTAATGACCCCTAATTGCCAACTTAATACTAAAATAGCTAATGCATATAACACCATGGTTAATGCACCAATCACACCTGTGGTGATTTCCGAAGAAATTAAACTAGCGACACTATCATTAGTTTCGACACGCTCAATCAAATCACCGCTAGAACGCTGTTGAAAAAACCGCATCGGCAAATGCAGTAAATGCCAAAAGAATTGTGAAGAACCATGTAATTGTAATTTCATTTTAAACCGCAACATGTAATGTTGTTGTAGCCATGTCAATACACTAGTAAGCACTGCCGTAAATAACATGCCTCCAAGCAATGGTATAATCCAATTGTGTTGGTCACGAATTAAAATGTTATCAATAAAAATTTTAGTAAAGCCTGGAATTGCAATGCTTGGTATCGCTAACAACATTGTTACTAACACAATGTAACAAAAATCCAGCTCTGATTTGCGTAAACGTTCCCATAGCATAGTAAGGATCGAAGCTTCTGGTTTGCCTTTTTTAACAAAGTTAGGTCCAGGCTCAAATGTTATTGCTAAACCAGTAAAGCAACGATCAACTTCATCCATGCTCACTACTCGTGGGCCAGTTGCTGGATCATTAAGATAAGCTTTACCCTTATGAATACCTTCTAATACTAAAAAATGATTAAATTCCCAATGCAGAATGCACGGCACACTGAAGCCTTCTAATTCATCAAGCTCAAGGATATAACCGTCTGAGATCATGCCGTAATCACGCGCAGCCTTAACGATATTAATTGCTTTACTACCATCGCGCGACACGCCACACGCACTGCGCACTTCTTCAATCAGTGGAAAATGCTTGTAATAGCTCATGATAATAGCTAATGATACCGCACCACATTCCGTTGCTTCCATCTGAATAATTGTTGGGGTGCGGATTCGCTGGCGTTTAAATAATTGCATATCCCTGATTTAGCCTTTGATCGTTGTAAAGTATATATTAACGTGTAAGGCTAGATCATTTAAAGAGATTTTTTAACGCTGGAACAATTAATGAAATCGGACTTTGCTTTTTCGTAATAATACCAACATTCACTAAAGTGCCTGGTGATATGACTTGTTGCGGGCCTTTTGAAGAGGTCCATTCATAGCCACTGTAGGTCGTTGGATCTTTAACTAATAAAATTCTTGTTGTGATCACGGGCCCGTGCTTGAGAAAATCTTTAACTAAAGTTTTATTGCGCAGTACAAATAACATACTAGCTTCGGTGGATGGATAACTCGAGACTGTAAACACTTGACCAACAATGCTACCAAATTCAGCTTTTTTGATCACAGTCGGGGTAACTTTAACACGCATTCCTGGTTTGATCCGTTTACCATCCAACGCTTTAACAAACACAATAGCTTCTAAGCCTTCTTTGCGAGTTGCCAAATTGATGATCACTTTGCTTTTATCGAGATAATCGCCAACTGCAGCGTGGATCCCAATGACTGTGCCTGCTCCTGGACTTTTAACACTTTTCAATGCTTGTTGTTGCGCACGCAACTTTGCCAGATTGTGGACTTGTTCATTAATCGTTAATTGTAACTTTCGTAGACGCTCTCGCCAGGTATCTAATACATTGACTTTTTCCAACTTCATGTTGGTTAACTCATTCTCATGCTTAGAAATTTCCTTTAATAAGTCTGAGTGCATGAGATAAGTCTCTGCCCAATTTATCCGCGTAATAATACCTTTTTTTAATACTTTTGTTTTGATATCTAACAAACGTTTCAGCTCTGCTAATTTTTTCTTGCTAACATCAATAGTCTCAATTAATTCTTGGGTTTTTTCATCAAGGTGTTTAGTTTTTTCTTGGATCATTGATTTCGATGTTTTGCTTAAGTCTTGGTAAGATTTGCGTAATTTCTTAATATATTCCTGAGTCGCTGCAATTTCATTTTTAATTTTGGGATTATTGAATTCCGCTATGACTTGGCCTTTCTTAACTTTCACACCTGAACTGACATAAAGCTTAGTAACATAGCCACCAGGTTCAGGGGTGACAACGTTAACGAGACTGCCACTTTCTGCAAATAAAATGCCTTTGCCTTCAACTCGACTGATCACAGTTCCGAAAAACAACCAAAAGATTAAAGCAATAATAATAATTGTGACTGCAGACAAAAATATCCACGCTTGCGGAGATGTGATCTTAATAAGATCATTAAGCTCCTTGGGCACGGTGATATGCTCGAGGGCGCGTTTTCGAAATGATTCAGTGTCGTCGTTCAAGGCTGTAATCCTACTTATTTAGGTTCTTATAGAATTATAGCCCAATAAATCACCTTATTTTTATAATTTATTGATTCTTCTGCATTTTTCGCAAACGACGCACTAATACTGGGACTAATTGCAAGGCAATTTCTGGATAAGCCTGCATCTGCGCCATAAAATCCCATTGTTTTATCATCAAACATTCAGTCACTTGCAATGCTTTAACAGTTGCTGATCGAGGTTCGTTATCAATGACTGCCATCTCACCAATGATTTCACCCGTGCCTAGCTTAGCAACTATTTTAGGCAATTCGGTCTGGGTTGCTTTGCTCACTTCAACTTCGCCATTGACAATAATGTAACAGCTGTCTCCCTCATCACCTTCTTGCATGATAGTGTCGCCAGCATTAAAACTGACGGTATGTGCTAAGCCAGATAATCGCCATAATGCTTGTTTGCTGAGTTTGGCAAAGATTGGCACTTTTTGTAGAAACGCCATTGTGTCCATGCTATGTCCTTATAATTGACGAGTATAGAATAATTGTAGCCTCGATAAGCATTGAGAAGCAATCTAGAATTTAAATTAATAGCTCCTCGCACGACACTTAGCACTTATCTTATCAATAACATACTCGCCAGCAAAATTTTAACGGTTGCGTATAATAAGTAAAGCGCTAAAATTGCAACGATAATGCGAAAAGTCATTATATTAGTTTTTGTCGGCACTTCATCGGCATATTGCTTAAACCAATGTAAACACATACCGCTCGCTAACAAATACGTTAAAATAATGTCTCGGGTATGTAAAAACTGTTGATGGAAACTAAATGCAACGATTAACATACCATAAACAAACGGTAATGATACTAATGCTAACACTTTAGCATTTTTTCGATACGCAATGATCATGGCGATATAAATAAAAATACCATAATGCTGCAGCGTTGTTACTAATGCATGAAAATATAACTTATTGCCAGGAATGCGCGCTGAGGTAAATATCAATCGTTTCCATCGAACTAAGATCACATTGAACACTTTCTCAGGATAACGCTGCCATTGCGCATAATATTGTTTTATGTAAGTTACCGATATCCAATGCGAATGCAAAAGATAACCATAGTATTCCCAGCTAAACTTAACCAACAGAATACCTAAACTTAATGTGATCAAGCACAACAACTTAGACCATACTCTAGCAGTAAGAATGATCCAAATAATGAAAGGTACAAGCCATACAATAAAATCCGGACTAAACAACGTCCCAATAGCAATGCAGACCCCGCCAAAAAATGCCGCTAGCATGCTCGCATAATAACGATAGCTTGATGTGTATGCTAATAATACCAAGGTCCACAAAATTAAAAATGAAGTGATCCAATCTGGAAAAATTAATCCACTACCAATTGCCCAAGCTGGGAAAATAGCATAAATAAAACCAGTAGCAACTGCCACCCAACGTACCGTGCCAAGCCAGCGTAATAACAAATATAAGGGAATAACAGCCGTACTATCGATCACTGCTTGAATAAAACGTAATTGGGTGATGCTATCGACGCCGAATACTTTCATTAGCACAATGAAAGTGACATAACCCGGTGGTGATGTTGGCCCGGTGATCACTTGTTGTTGACTGATTGCCACTGCCCATTGCAAATAAGTTTGTGCAATGGTACCTAGGTAACGCGTTTTAGCCCAAGCTAAATAATCGCCGCGAGGAATAATATTGATATAATACCAACGCAACCAAATTGCTAATGCAAGCACAGCAAGCAATGCGAGCCACGCAATTAAAGCTTTGATGATCCCAAGTTGATCATAATGACGCGTTTTAAATAACATCGATTAAACTATATCTCACATCACCAGCAATGTTATCTCGCATTATATGCCATTTCGCTGGTATTGGCAGCTCTAATAAGTTTTTTTCTGCTTCGATATAAATTTTACTATGCTGTGCTAACAAATTATTGTCAATAAGCCAAGCGATACTCGGCGCAAGTAATTTTTGCTGAAAGGGCGGATCAAGAAATACCAGATCAAACGTTTGTGCAAGTTTAATTGGCTGCGTTAATGGATCAGTTTGAATTAAAGTCACTTGCTCAGCTGCTGCGAGTTTCTCAATATTCATTTTCAGCGCCGTGATCACTTGTGGATCGCGATCGATCATCACCGCATGCTTGGCTCCACGTGATAACGCTTCAAAGCTTAGCGCGCCACTGCCTGCAAATAGATCTAAACAATTTGCATTTTGCACATATGGTTGCAGCCAATTGAATAAAGTTTCCCGAATTCTGTCAGAAGTAGGGCGCAGCTGTGGCCGATCCACAAAGTTAATTTTGCGCCCCCGCCATTTCCCAGTGATTATGCGCAACTGGCCTCGTTTAGCTGGCATTTTGCTTAGCTTGTCTGCCAACAATGACTGTAGCAGTTTGCTGTGGCTTTATTTGACGTTTGAACGCACGCTGGATTTCACTCACAGTCACCGCTTTAATTTTATCGCGAAAAGTATCAAAATACGTTAACGGTAAACGATAAAAACCAATGGTCACCACATTAGTGATCACCGCACTGTTGCTATCAATCTGTAATGGAAAACTACCAATAATGTTTTTCTTAGCAAGAATCACTTCTTGCTCACTTGGCCCATTGCTAACAAAATTCTGTAATACTTTATCCGTGACTTTTAATGCTTGTTGGCTAGTCACATTCTGAGTTTGCAAACTTATGATAAACGGTCCTCTATCTTCAAGTGGCAGAAAATAACTATATACTCCATAAGATAAACCACGCTTTTCACGCACTTGTTTAAATAACCGCGATACTAAGCTGCCACCACCTAAAGTGTAGTTGCCGACATATAATGGAAAATAATTAGGGTTATGATACGTGATCCCAATGGCACCGATGCGAATATGGCTTTGTTCAGAAGGATAATTAACTTTCTTAATTATTGCACGCGATATTGGTTTTACTGGCGGTAATTTTTTCGCAGCTTTACCCGCAGGTAAATTCTTACTAATTAATTCTGCCATATGTTCTGCTTGCGCTTTTGATACTTTACCCACGATGGCAATAACAGCATTATTAGCAACATAATAACGTTGGTAAAACGCTTTAACGTCAGCAAGTTTAATCGCTTTGACGGTATTAATATCACCTAATGATGAATGGCCATACGGATGATTACGATATAATGTGCGCATCAACACTTGATTAGCAATGCTTGAAGGTGATTGCTGTCGGGCTTTAATCGCAGCAATTTGCTGAGCGCGTACCCGCGTGAATGCTGCTTCTGGAAAGGTCGGATGAGTAAAGGCATCAACAAAAATGCTCAACCCTGGTGTTAACACTTGCGGATCGATAACACTGCGTAATTTTATTAATCCCATATCACGATCAACATCAGTACCAGATTGTACTCCCATGCTTTCTAAACTTTCAGCGATCTGATCTTCGTTACGGGTTGCAGTGCCTGTGAATAATAAACCATTGGTCAATGCAGCTAAACCAAACTGTTTACCATCGCGCGCTGATCCTGCATCGAATGCAATAACCACATCAACCATTGGTAATTGCTTAGCAAAAACATAATACACGCGCGCACCATTTGCCGTCCGCCAGTGTTGAATATTAATAACTTTAGTTTCACTCGCAACAGCAGTTGCAACAACACCTAATAATATTAGTAAGCTAATAACACGCTTACTGGCTTTGATCATGCGCATGAGGCTTCTCCTGTTGCTTAATTGGTAACGGCTTTAACGTAGCAATGGTTAAACGTTTTTTAACTAAATACTTGTTAGCAACTGCTTGCACTTGTTGCGGTGTTACTTGCTTAATTCGTTCAACATATTGATCGGCTAATTGCCATGGCAAGCCTATTGCTTCTAGACTACCTAACTCAAACGCTTGATTAGCGAGTGAATCTTTGCCAAATACTTTGCTAGCAACCACTTGATTAATAATTTTTTGCAATTCTGCTTGGCTGATCGGTTGCTGTTGTAATTGTTGAATTTGTTGTAATAGCGCAGCGGTGGTTGCTTTAATGGTGTGATTTGGCGTAGGCACTGCGGCGATATAAAATAAATTGGAATATAACGTAAATGGGTCATAGCCAGAACTCGCTGCACTAACAATTTGTTGGCCACGCACTATATTCTTTTGCAAGCGCCCACTATCGCCCACTGTTAAAATGCCATCTAACACTTCAAGCGCATACGGTTCCCAAGGAGTTCGTGCAGTTTTTACTACCGGCACGTTGAAAGCAAACACTAACCAAGGCAATTTAGCAGGCATATTGACGTTAACCGTTCGCACTCCTAATGGTCGCTGCGAGCCATGTGGTTTCACCGTTGGCAATGTTTTCATAGGTATGTTGCCGAAATATTGTTGGGCAAGCGCTAAGACTTTTTGTGGATCAACATCGCCAACGACGACTAAGATAGCATTATTTGGTGCATACCATTTATTATACCAAGAACGCACATCGGCTAATGTCATGTGTTTCAGATCACTCATCCATCCAACCACTGGATGATGATACGGATTAGAAATAAAAGCACTTGCTGATAAGCGCTCATAAGTCATAGCTTGTGGATTATCGTCCGTACGTAAACGACGTTCTTCTCGCACTACTTTAATTTCTTTATTAAACTGTTGTTGCGTCAAAGCTAAATTTTGCATGCGATCAGCTTCTAATTCAAATGCAATTGGTAATTTATCAGCAGCTAATTCTTCATAATACATAGTGTAATCGGTGGTTGTTGTCGCATTTTGTTTACCACCATTTTCCGCAATGATCCGATCAAATTCGCCAGCAGGATGTTTCGTCGTACCATCAAACATCATGTGTTCAAGCAAGTGAGAAATACCGGTGATCCCATTAGGTTCATAACTGCTACCAACTTTATACCAAACTTGATTGATCACCACTGGCGCCCGATGATCTTCTTTCACAATTAATTTAAGTTTATTCGGCAACACAAATTCATGTGTGTTATGCATATCGGCGATTGCGAATGGTGACGCTAATAAAGCTATAAAAGAGAATAACCCTAATAATGCAATTTGCCATGTTTTATTCATGAGTGCTCCCAATAAATTCACTGATATAACGCCCAAAAGCGTCTGTTTCTACTAAAAATGCATCATGACCATAATCCGAATGATGCTCAATCAATTTTACCTTACCACTAACAGCTTTAATAGCTTGATATAAATCATCTTGCTGATCAGGCGTGTATAATACATCAGAATCAACCGTAACAATTAACACATTTGCTTGCAATCGACGAAACGTTGTCGCTTCATCAGCAAAATAACGACAAATATTAAATGTATCCATCGCCGCTAACAAGGTTAAATACGCTTGCAGATCAAAGTTTCTAACAAATTTTTTAGCATTATAATCTAAATAATTTATTATCGATTCCTCGCCGCTTTTATCAGCAAAACGTTTATTTAGCTGATGCCAATTGCGATAAGTTAACAATGCATGTTTACGGGCGACAATAAAACCTTCTTCGCCCGGCGTTAACGCAATGATATCTTGTTGCAGAACACGATTAGCTTGATTGGCTGGATAAATTTTATAACACGATGATACTGACACTAAATGTTTAACTTCATCTGGATACAATATCGCCCAAGTTAACGACATCATGGCTCCCATCGAATTACCAATCATTGCATGCACTGTCTTTATTTTCAATGCTTGCAATAGTTGGCGTTGAGAATTCACCATGTCAGTAATTGTGGTTGACGGAAACTTGTGGCCATAAGGTTTGTCAGTTGCACGATTATGTGAAGCCGGCCCTAAAGAACCAAAACAACTTCCTAGATTGTTAATACAAATGATAAAGTATTTGTTGCTATCGATGGGCTTGCCAGGGCCAACCATATTTTCCCACCATCCTGGCGTAGTATTTTTTGGCTGTGAACTCACATGACTACTAGTCGAAAGCGCATGATGGATCACTACAACATTGTCTTTGTTTGGCGCAAGCTCACCATATGTTTCGTAAACTAAGGTCAACGGCGTAATATGATCGCCTGATTCAAACTCAAAGCCAGCATCATCAGTAAACTGCCATTTACCATCTGCTAATTCATTGACCGAAAAACTCATTCATTCTACCTGTTCAGATCATAAGAAGAGCATTTTAGACTGATTATCGTGCTAATACAAAGCTTGGCACAAAAAAATATCAGCAATATTTCAACATACTATTTGCTCTAATATTTTTCACACCAGTTCTTTTCTAGCAAAAAATGTGATAAATCTACACTTTTTGCAAGTCGTCAACGTGCGTCTGATCCTTTATAATTGCTTAAGATTAAATAAATTTATATGAGATGTTTGCCAATGATAACCGAGCCACGCCAATATTCAGCTTTTGATCAACTGTGTATGCAGTTCGATGCTGGGCTCAAAACACTCTTTGGCAAGCCGCGTCAAGCAAGTCGTGAACGACCTGACAAAGACGTGGTTGCGATGCATGCTTTGCCAACAACTGAGGAAAAGCGTGTAGGGCGAATGATGCGAGTTAATCATACTGGCGAGATCTGCGCGCAAGCTTTATATCAAGGTCAAGCATTAACAGCTAGAAAAGCTGACACTAAACAACAAATGCAAACTGCGGCTGATGAAGAAAATGATCATCTTGCTTGGTGTGAACAACGCTTGCAAGAATTGCATAGTCATCGCAGTTATTTAAATCCTTTATGGTATAGCGGCGCCTTAATGATTGGCATTGCCGCAGGGATCGCTGGCGATAAATGGAGCTTAGGTTTTCTTGCTGAAACAGAGCGCCAAGTCACTCAACATTTAGGTAAACATTTGCAACGCTTGCCTGATCAAGATCAAAAAAGCCGTTTGATCTTGGCGCAAATGCAAACTGATGAACAACAACATGCAGTGCAAGCTCATAATGCTGGCGCAGCTGAATTACCCAAACCAATTAAACGTTTAATGGCTACTTGTGCTAAAGTAATGACCCAAACAGCTTACTGGATCTGAAAGGACAACAATGGCTTATATAATCACTGATAGTTGCATCAAATGTAAATACACCGATTGTGTCGAAGTGTGCCCAGTTGATTGTTTTTATGAAGGCCCGAATTTTCTGGCGATCAATCCTGATGAATGTATCGATTGTGATTTATGTGTGTCTGAATGTCCTGTCGATGCTATTTTTTCTGAAGACGACTTGCCCGATGAATTACGTCATTTTATCCAAATTAATGCAGAACTTTCCCAGCAGTGGCCTAATATTTCTGAAAAAAAAGATCCACCACCCGATGCGGATAAATGGAAAGATGTAAAAAATAAATTACAATATTTAGAACGCGAGTGGCCAGCTGATCAAGCTTAATTTACACACCTACTCTAATTAATGAATCGACAAACTAAAACCCCGAAGAAATATACTTTTCACGACGCACAGTTTTGGCATCAAAACCTTTGTCTTTAAGCACCGTAAAAGCATCATCGATCATATCCGGGTTACCACAAAGAAAAACGATATCACGGCTAGGTTCAAGATTGAGATCAGCAAAACTGGTTTGCACATAACCTTGATGCTCAAAATCTTGCGCTTGCTCAGGCAGTTTGCGACTGTAATAAGCCCGAAAATGAAAATTTGGATACTGTTGAGCATAAGATAAAAACTCATCGGCATATAATAATTCATCACGGTTTCTAACACCGAGAAGCACCATAACTTCAAGTTGCTGATCTGCTAAACGCTCAGCTAGCATTGGCATCATTGATCGATACGGCGTAACTCCTGTGCCTGTTGCAACTAACACATAACGTGATGGTTGTTCATCACGTAAAATCAAACGCCCAAAAGGGCCCGTTACTGTGATTTTTTCGCCTGGTTTGAGACCATATAATAACGTCGTGGCAATTCCACCTTCAACTCGGCCAGCCGCAATTTCAATCAATTCACTCTTGCCTGGAATGGTGGCAATACTATAACTACGGCGTAATACTTTACCATCAACATCGATATGAATCGTAATGAATTGCCCAGGTGTAAATGCAAGATCTGCTTGATCTTCACGGCTAAAAGCAAGATGGCGCACTCGTGGAGTAATTTGTTTAGCCCATTCTAATACTAATGGAAATGAATTTTTAATCATCACAATTTAGTCCAAAATTAAAGTTAAAGGGGTCAAGTCTCGATATTCAACTTAAAGATAATTAAGTTAAATATCAAGACTTGACCCCTTTATTTGACCTCTTTATTTTTTATTTAGATGAAGTGATACGTCACACCAGCGAAGAAGCTATCAAGATCCGTGCTACCAAAACGCGTATTAAATATTCTTGCTAACGTGAAATTAAAACCAATATTTGGTGTTGCACGATAACCAAACCCAATCGCAACTTTAGGTCGAGTGCTAGAATCGGTGCTACCGCGAAAATGCTGAAATACCTCTGCTACCCCAGCTTTTAGGAAAAGATTAACGTTACTATGAGCAAGCGGCAAAGTGCCTTTTGCTAACAAATCGATAGCATATGTTTGAATCGTATCAAAAGAAATAGCAAAACTATTATAATAACGACTTACGAAATCGATATCATTATATCTTGTGCCACCTAATTCAAGCCCAAAGTATCGATTGAAATCGTAACCCACTGCAAGTCGACCACCAATCCCATCTTGGCCAGAAATAACTTCATTGACTTCTTGGGTACTATAACCAAACTGGCCGCTAATATTAAAACCACTGTAATCCATTTGATCTTGTTGATATTTGCCAAAATCTGGGGCCATTGCTGCAAAACTGGCGCCACTGGCACCTAACAAAGTTGCTGCAACTGCAATACTAATTAATTTTTTTGATTTAATAGACATGGAAAAACTCCTATTTATAATTATTATTTAGCCGCACACAAAATCTCAATGATTTAAATCATCGAGCATTGTACGCAGCTAAATTGTGATAAATGTTATTTAATATCCGATTTAGCTGAAACGATAGGTTAATCCTACCATTGCAGTGTCTAAATCAGGAATGTAATCACTGGAGAAGAGTTTACTCTTACCAAAGATCCGTGATACTGATACATCAATCATAACGTTATCAGTGATGTTGTAACCTACACCTACGGCTAATTCAGGTCGAAATTTATTTTCAGAATCATCATCTTTGATAGTAGCGGTTCTACCACTTGGTAGAGTTACCGTCGCTTTAGAATCAGCTTCTAGATTCACGTAAGCAACACCACCTTTAGCATAAACATAAAAATCACTTGTTAATGGCAACACACCTTTGGCTAATAAATCGATAGCAAAAGCTTTTAATTGAGTTCTAGCCCTAACTGTGCTTCCCATAATAGGTCTTGAAAATGAAAGTTTTACATCGGCATTACTGAATTTCATACCGCCTAATTCAATGCCAAAATTTTCATTGAAATCATAACCTATAGCGAGACGACCAGCGACTCCACCTTCATCATCACCTTCACCTCTGACGGTGACTGTGCCGAGCAGTGGATCAGTAACAGTCTCTGTATCACTATCAATAACTTGGCGTCCATACCCAATTTGACCACTGATATAAACTCCGCTGTGATCTTGATAACTTGGCATATAATAATCAGGCCCCATTGCCGCAAAACTTGCACCACTGGCGCAAAGCAATGCAGTTGCAATTGCCGTCTTACTAAATGTTGATTTAATTGACATGGGTAAGTCCCCTTTTACTTGTTATAAAAATGGAGTACTAACTTAGAAAAAATAAATTTTTACTAAGATAATAATTGACCGTGCAATTATATGGCAGGATAAAACTATGTCAAAAGCTTTTTACACCTTCTGCAAACTTTTTGTAATGAGTGGTTAAATCATATTCATGATGGTTTGATTATAAACATTAGTTGATTTTTTATTTATCTATTATCTTCTATATTCTGTATCATTAGATCTATTTATAACCATATAAATTAGTATGAACATCCTTTAACTTGGTCCTGATTTTTTGTTGTTTTTTCTTCTGGAGGTAAGGGAATGCGTTGCACGTAATTCTGAAATTCATGATATTCTGAAATTAATGACTTAAGAATTGTTTGTAAATCGCCTGGCATTTTTTCTATTACTTGATTTAATTCTTGAGCGGTTATTTTGTCCATCAATGTTGTTAAGTAGTGCGCTGTTTGTTTTTTATGAAATCCTATATGTTTAGAGTTTTTTTCTTCAGGCTTAAAAAAAGCATTAGTTGGTTTAGCCGGTTCAATTGATTTAATAGCTAAATTATAAGATTTTGCTAAATAAAGCAAACTCGAATATAAATATTCTGACTCACAATTAGAATTACTTTTTATTAAATTTATACATTTTTTATAAAAATAATTGCCAATAAAATAATTAACCACAGGATCTTGATTGTTCTTAAAAAAATCTTGTAGTGCTAAATTTATTGAAATCTCTATATAAATTTTAGTTTCATAATATCTTTCTTGATCTATCATTGATTGTATTTTATCAGCTGTTTCAACTAGCAATCCAACTGCTCTTCGCGGATTATCCTCTAAATATTTTACAGCCACAAAATAATATAAAATTACTGGAAAAATTGTAGTATTTTTAGAATGTTCGGAAAGATTTATAGCGATGTCGTCTACTTCTTCATATTTAACTTTCTTTAACCTGAATTGAATTACATTTTTAGCTCTAGTTAAAATTCCTTTTTGTTCTTCTATACAGTAATATAATTGTGCATCTTGACTGTTTGATAGACATAAGATTTTTATACTTAAATATAAACGTCTATATAATAAAATGTCCTTTTTAAAATAGGCCGATATGTTTCCTTGCTGATAAACACTGAGGCATTCTAAACAAAGAGGTAGTGAATCTTTCTCAACAGCAATCTTCCAAGTATTTTCTATCAAGTCTTTTGGGTTATTCACTTGATTGTCAGAAGTTTTAGGATCATGCTCAGTAGATGGCAAACATTTTTTAATATTTGCGCACAATATTTTAGCAGCTCTTTTCTGATTGTGTATGAACATGAATTTTTTAACCATTTTCTTAGCATTTTCACTTAATTTATTTTTGTTTTGATCTACGATCTCATAGTTTATATGCATGAGAACCACAAAATTATGTGTAACAACTTCTTTAGCATTTTCTAAAGTTATATTATCAGTTTTCCATTTAAGTTTTTTTTCTCGCAAGTAATATACTTTGGCAATAAGATTTAATATTTCAAATAAAAATTCATTACGACTGTTTTCAGTTGCAGCCGAATTATATTTGTGAATAAATGCGGAGTGTTGTGTAATATAATAATCTAGTGAGTTTTGTTGTCTTGCTATTTCTCCTAATTTTAACAACGTGTCAGATTTTAATGAATTTAATAAAGCAGTTGCGCATGCTGCTGCGGCTTCTTTTTTTTCTACCGCTGGTGTTGTTTCAACTTTCGCCTCTCTATCTGAAAATTGAATAAACATACCTAATACTTCCTGTACGTTAAATCTCTGTTTTCCCTTTTCTTTTTTATTCAAAGGCACCATATATCCACGTAAATTTTCAGGTAATTTATTTTGTTGTATACGCAAGTCTTTTGGATCTATTTTTCCAATAAAATCCTTGAGATGCTTTTCTGATTCTTGTTTACACTGATTTAATTCTCTCGATTTCTCTTTACTATTATCAATCAAATAGCATGCTCGTGATAAATAATGCAAAGTTAAGTACATATAACCATTTTTAAGCGCTGGATCTTGATTATGATTATATCTATGATAAAAATATTTACCAAGGACTAAATTAATTTTATGATCTTCATTATGACCGAAATCATGTTTCAATATGCCTTCCATATCATTTATATTACGGGAACGAACTGGGTAATATTGATCTTGGGGCTTTATTTCTCTAACTAATCTAATTGCTTGAATTAAATAGTTAACTAATTGACGTTGCTCTTTTTGATGTTGCTCACTTATTTGTGTTTCGCTTCTTGTATTATTTTCTAGATAATGTTTAGCGGTAAAAAAACATAAAACTGCTTTAAAAGTCGCTGGTAATCTTTCGATAACAGACTGAACCTCGTTAAATTGCATCTTCGCCAACTGTTCAAAGATAAAACCCATAATCTTTTGTAATTCAAGATCGCACCATGTTTCAGTGTGAAATAATCTTGTTCCTGCAGTATGCAATAAACAAACGCTTTTTACTAAAAAGAATAGAATCCAATAGCCTGATTCGTCTTTGATGATACTATCATTTTTACCAATGACTTTTATACATTTTAAACAAGCGATTAACGAATCTTGTTCATAAGCAAGTTTAAAGATTTCATTAAATGGAGTTTCTTCACATTGAGGTAAAACAATTGAGCCAGGTATAATTTTTTTGATACATCTATCCAAATCAATAATTGCAAATTGAGCTTGATTATCTTTTTGATATGTAGAAAAAAATAAATCCCAGTTTGCTATCACAGCTTTGTTACTTTGCATTAATTCTTTGAATTTTTGTTCTGCATATTGTTTTGCTTTTATTAACGCAGCTTTGTTACTTTTGCTTTTAAAATCGCTTGGTTTAAAGTTGAAAACTTCATCGATATTTGCTCGAGCTTTAGCAAAACATAATTGTGCTTGTTCACCACCTTTATTTTTAGCTTTATACTGACGCACACTCAAATCAATTTTTTTAAGGTAATTATCTAATTTTCTATCACCACATATTGTTTTCTTTAATCTATCAGTTTTTTTAGTATTTTTAACCTGTGTTTTTTTGATTCTTCCTTGCTTTTGTTTGTTTTCTCCTTGTTTGCGTTTACCTTTTCGATTTTGAGAACCTTTTGGTTTTTGGTTACGCTGTTGACGCTTCGGTCTTGTTCTTCGTCGCTGTCTACCTGTATTTTTCTTTTTTGTAAAAGCTCGCCTAGATCCTCTCCTTCTATTTTTTGCTTTTTTAGGAATTTTTTCTCGTATTTCTCTGACCATCTCGGTTAACGCTGATTTATATTTTGAATTTTCTAATCTTGTCACTACTTTTGCTTGGGCCTCCAAATCACTTAAAATTAATGAACTATTCACATTTATCGATTCATTAACTTGGTTATTCAGCACTAATAAATTTATTAAAGAATGCAACTCTTGAGTTAGACCTTGCAAAAACCTACTTCTTGACATAACATCAATTTTTTTAAGAATTTTACTTAGATAATCTATACACTGCTTAGCACAAGATTGTTGGTAAGCAGCACTGTTGCTTGCTAAAAAATATGCTCTAGCAAAATATTCTAAGCTCAAGAATATATAGTATTCATCACCATTACTTATCTGATTTCCATTCTCACACTCAAGAGCATAAAAATATTCACCCAAAAGAAAATTAATTTGATCATCCTGGCTATCACAGAATTTATTTTTTATTAATTCAACAACCGAATTCTCGATATATTCCTTGATACCATCTAACCCGTCCTCTTTTTTTGATTCTTTAAATAAGATAATGGTTTCAGTTAACCATGTAACAATTTGTAGATCACTCACATCACCCGATATACCCGGAGAACCGTTCGCCAAATAACTCTCTGCTAGAAAATAATAGAGAACTGCCTTATATGAATTTGGAAATATCTTCGTAATAGAATTAATGTCTTCGTATTCTATTAACTTTATCTGAGATCTTATTTTATTTATTGTATTCTCTAATTCTTGATCAACAAATCCTGTATCATAATAAACTTGAACTTTTTCTGTGAATAGCGCAAAAAACTTCATTAATAGTAAATATATATAATGTTGCCTTGTTCCAGCTTCTTTATCAGGTTGTACCGTAATTATATTCTCATGAATTCCTATAATTTCTGAACAAGCTAACAGCGAGTTATTATGTGCAAGTTTACGCAATAATTTCCTTTCATCATCAAAATTTTTTATAGCCTCCGCATCTTTTTTCTCAGTCATTATTGCACATGAATTTCTTAATTTATCAATTCTTTGCTTAGCTTCCGTTTCTCTCTTAAGCATAGAGATATATACATTAATTCTTTTTTCAACATCTTTGTTATCATCACTGTAATCCATGAATCGACTTAAAAAATTCACTGTAGGTTTTGTCAGTTTATTTCTTACTCTTGCACTTTGACGAAAATATATCGTTGTTAGTCCCATCATTAATTTTCTTAATGTAACCAAGGCTTCTTCTTTTGCCTGTACTAAAGTTGTTTTTTTACTTGTGCTTCTAGGACTTCTCGATTGTAAACGAACAACTTTAGTGATGCCTTCGAGTGCTTTGAATAAATATACTTCGCTTTTTTCAATGGATCTATTTCCACCTAAGAACTGATATTGAGCTACGTATAACTGGATTAAAAGGAGATAATAGTCCAACCAATTTTTATTAATTAGAATTTCACTGGCTTTACTAGATAATTCTGTAAAGACATCTGTTGATTGAGTTCTACTATCAATTTCTTTGCCTTTGTTTTTACCTGATGAAGAATCACTAATAGTGCTTTTAGCCCTTTTTACTAAATAGTTTTCTTCATATTCTATTGAAAAACCTGCTAATAATTCAATGACTTTATTCCCTAAAAACTGTAAAAATTTAACATGTTCTGGCTTTAGCTTTATAAATAAATCAGTATTTAAAATTTCGACTAATGCGATTGCGCCTTGTCTCTTTAAGTTAACATTGTTTTCTTTTATTTTAATTTCACTAAGCAATAATACTGATACGACCTTTAGTTTGCGTTCTAAAACAGACCAAGTTGCAATAACGTTTTCTGCTATCCTTATATTAGGTTTGAATGCTTTAATAAATAGGTCGCTAACTAATTTAATAACTTCTGCTGCATTGCGCTCACAAGTAACAATTTTGTCATCTGGTAAATTAGCGAGATAAATGGCTTTTGATAGATATAATGCTAACTCTTTCGGACATTCTTGATTAAAATCTTTTAAAGATTTCGGGGCAGGGTAAAAACCTTTGAGTATTTTGTAATATAGCTCAGCTAACATATAAGCTGCTTCAAATGAATTATGCCAGTCTGTTGCAACTTTTAAAGACCTACTAATAGATTGATATACAAAATCAAAATCTCCCAAGATACTTGCTTCATCAGTTAATTTAGCTCCTTCTTCGCGTTTCCCTGCTAAAAACTCATATTTTGCTAACGCCTGTTTAGCTTTTTTTACACGTCTAGTTGCTTCTTGTCGATTTTCTTCGGCTTTTGTTTTTTTAGTTTGATTTTTTTCCACTTCAGTCTTTAACATAATATTTTCTACCTGTTAATTATAGTGAATTCATAGTGCTTTTCTGGATTGCTTCGTCGTTACACTCCTCGCAATGACGATGCAACATCATTGCTTCATCTCCTTCGGATTTTTGCAACAACACAAGCCAACTTATAATTCAGTCACTTAAATTTAGATCCACGTATGACACACGCAATACTATTCTTCAGCAATCTGCTCACTGAAATCACATGTTTTGCGCGGACATACTTTTTCTTTACCGCGACGCTTCGTCACTTTGATAGTTAGCACAGGCCAACTACAGGTAGGGCAAGGTTCTGCAATAGGTTCATTCCATACTGCATACTTACAATCTGGATAAGTCGAACATGAAAAGAAAACTTTGCCACGCCGTGATTTACGTTGCAGTAAAGTCCCTTTATTACATTCCGGGCAACTGACTCCTGTGTCCCGGGGTTTTTCTAGTGGTTCCATGAATTTACAATTAGGATAATTGCTACAACCAATGAATTTGCCATAGCGTCCCATTTTAATTTGTAGATCGGAATTACATTCTGGGCATTGGCGACCTTCAATCACTTCCGGAGCAGTGCTTTCGCTAGCATCGCCATCGAGATTACGAGTATATTTACAATCAGGGTAACCGGTACAACCAATAAAACGACCACGCCGCCCTAGGCGAATTGATAGTGGCTTGCCACATTCAGGACACGCTTCATCCATTTTTTCTTGCACCACGTCTTTGCGTTCGACGGTTTCATCAATTGTGGTCACTTGCGTAGTGAAGGGCTGCCAAAATTCTTCAAGCAGTGGCACCCAACCTTTTTCTCCGCGAGAAACTTCATCTAATTGATCTTCTAAACGTGCCGTAAAATCGTAATCAACATAATTGGTAAAATGCTGGGTTAAAAATCGATTGACGACGCGACCAACATCGGTGGGTTTAAAACGTTTAGCATCAAGCACGACATATTCACGATTTAGCAATGTGCTAATAATTGCAGCGTACGTTGAAGGCCGCCCAATGCCATGTTCTTCTAGCGTTTTAATTAAACTCGCTTCACTATAACGTGGTGGTGGCTCAGTAAAATGCTGTTCATCTAAAATTTGCAATAACTTAACTTCATCGCCTTCTTTCATTTCAGGCAAGAATTTTTCATCATTTTCTTGCGCTTTACTATCATCAACCCCTTCAAGGTATACCGTCATAAAGCCTGGATCAGCAATCGAAGAACCATTGGCACGAAAACGATTACCAACATCGCCACAAATTAAATCAACCGCGACCATGTTAATCGTGGCGTGGATCATTTGGCTCGCCACGGTACGTTTCCAAATTAAGGAATATAATTTAAATTGTTCTGCCGATAAGGCTGATTTAATTGTGTCTGGATGTCGTTTGGCAGAAGTCGGACGAATAGCTTCATGGGCTTCTTGAGCATTTTTAGTTTTAGTTTTATAAATGCGTGGCTTACCTGGCAAGTTTTGTTTGCCATATTGTTCAGTAATATATTCACGAATTTCATTTACTGCATCATCGGCTAAATTCACCGAGTCGGTACGCATATAAGTGATCAAACCAACTGCGCCATCGCCTGTATCAATCCCTTCATATAATTGCTGCGCAATCCGCATAGTACGTTGTGCAGTAAAACCTAGTTTGCGTGCCGCTTCTTGTTGTAATGTTGAAGTTATAAATGGCGCTGTAGGATTACGTTTACGTTTTTTCTTTTCAACTTTACTAACGGTTAAAATACCATTAGCTTGCTGCAATAAATCAACTTTAATTTGCTTGGCTTGCTCAGCATTAGTAACACTAAATTGCTTGAGTTTATCGCCTTTATATTCAGCCAGTTTCGCGAAAAAATCTTGATCTTTGGTTTGGCTTTCAGCTTGCGCTTGTGCCCGCAAGGTCCAGTATTCTTGCGGCTTAAATTTTTCAATTTCTTCTTCACGTTCAACGATCAACCGCAATGCTGGGCTTTGCACACGCCCAGCTGATAAACCGCGACGGACCTTTTTCCACAACAGCGGTGATAAATTAAAGCCAACCAGAAAATCTAACGCGCGGCGGGCTTGCTGTGCATTGATTAAGTTTTCGGAAAGTTCGCGCGGATTGGCAATAGCATCTTTTACCGCTTTTTTGGTAATTTCATAAAACACGACACGCTGTACATTTTTATCTTTTAAAATTTTATCAGCTTCTAATAATTCTTTAACATGCCAAGAAATCGCTTCACCTTCGCGATCCGGATCAGTTGCTAGAATAAGCGTATTAGCTTTTTTCATTGCTTTCTTGATCGCATCCATGTGCTTACTATTTTTTTCGATCGGCTGATATTTCATCGCGAAATTATTGGCCGTATCAACTGCACCATCTTTGGCAACTAAATCACGCACATGACCAAACGATGCTAACACTTGAAAATCTTTGCCAAGATATTTTTCAATTGTTTTTGCCTTGGCGGGCGATTCAACTATGACTAAATGATTACGATTGCTCAATGGAAATAACCTTCTGCTATGTCACTAATCCAATAATTTTTCCAGGTCAAATGCTCGTTTGGACCAGGCAACGTTAATATAATATAAATAATCACTCTTTTTAACAGCTTCACTGAAACCGGAATATTAGCATGTAATAAAATCCGATGAAGCACTAATTCACGGATCACAGGCGTCAATACGCCAATTTGCTCTAAAAATAATAAAAATCCTTGGCTTTCTGTATCCAATACTTTACGTTCTTCTGCCGTGTAAATACGGATTGGCCAATCACTTTGCGCAACCGGCAGATCAGGCCAAGGCTTGATTTCAGCATTTGCCAACCAATTAAATGCACAATCAATTTCAAATCCTGAAAACCCAGCATGATGTAATTTGGTTTTTAGCTCAGTTGACGTTGGTGATAATGCCTCACTACAACTTGCATGCTGCTTGTATAAATATTCAAAAACATCAAGCATGTGGCCTTGTTTCATGATTGACTTCCTTTTATTCGGCAATAACCGCCGTGAATTGCTTTGATCGCGCCTTGTAATTCTAAGGCTACTAGCATGGAGGAAACCACTGTAGCCGTCAATCCACTACGTTTGATAATTTGAGTGGTCGATGTTAATCCATAATCAATGCATGCCAACAACTTGCGTTCTCCTCTGCTCATGGTTTCTTGAGTTGTCACTTCCTTGGACAATATTTTAACATCATTGTTTAATTCCGCCAATGGTGGTAGCTCATTAATAATATCTTCAATATTTTCAACGAGTTTCGCACCTTGGCTGAGCAAATAATGGCAACCTTTAGCCAATGGATTGTGAATCGATCCAGGAATCGCAAACACTTCTCGACATTGCTCATTGGCATAACGCGCAGTGATCAACGAGCCACTGCGAATATTTGCTTCAACTACCAACACCCCCAAACTTAAACCACTAATGATCCGGTTGCGGCGCGGAAAATGATCAGCACGAGGTTGCGTATCAAGAAAAAACTCAGAAACTAAAGCACCATTTTGGCAAATTTGTGTTGCCAGTTTGCGATGTCGACGCGGGTAAATATGATCCATGCTAGCACCAAGCACTGCAATAGTTTGGCCCTTTGCCTGCAATGCACCACGATGACTGGCTGCATCAATGCCCAATGCTAACCCGCTGGTGATCGTATAGCCGACACTAGCTAACGCTGCCGCAAAATTGTTGGCGATTTCAATACCTGCTGGTGTTGGGTTACGACTGCCAACAATAGCTAATTGCGGCAAAGTTAATTTATTAAGATCACCTTTGATAAACAATGCCATCGGTGCCGTTAAAATTTCACGTAATAAAGGCGGATACACTGGATCATCAATACAAATAATATGCTGATCAGTTTGTTCTGCCCATGCTAAATCTCTATCAATTAACTCCCAGTTCATATTCGTTAATGACTCAATAAACGTTTCTGGCACACCCTCAGCGCGCCATTGTGATGCCGATAACGCAAAAAACGCGGTTAATGAACCAAAATGTTCAATCAATAGTTGTGCTTTCGCACTACCTAACCCTGGTACGCGCAACAAAGCTAACCAATAACGTAATTCTTTATGCATATTAATTGTGGCTCTTAATTTTCATTATGAAACGTAAAGGGTATAATCTTAGAAAAAATATTGGGAAACAATTGCTAATTACATAATGTCGCAGGGTAAAATTAGAGATACGCAACCATGTCAAATACATCATGTAAAATCATTTTCGCTGGCACACCTGAATTTGCTGTGCCAAGTTTGCAAGCATTGCTTGATTCGCCCCACCAAGTGTGTGCGGTGTACACTCAGCCTGATCGACCTGCAGGCCGCGGGCAGAAACTTACCGCTAGCCCTGTTAAACAATTAGCATTGCAACATCACATTCCCGTATTGCAACCTAAAAATTTTAAAGCACCAGAAACTTTCACTGAATTAACTGCATTTCAAGCAGATATTATGGTCGTAGCAGCATATGGTTTAATGTTACCAAATGCAGTGCTTGCGGCTTTCCCATTTGGCTGCATTAACGTTCATGCGTCATTGTTACCACGATGGCGCGGCGCAGCACCCATTCAACGTGCTATTTTAGCTAACGATAAGGAAACCGGTGTTACCATTATCCGCATAGCGGAAAAACTTGATAGCGGTGATATGTTAACAAAACTCAGTTGCCCGATCACCACGGCTGATACTGGCAAAAGCATTCACGATAAACTTGCTATACTTGGTGCGCAAGCAGTATTAACATCGCTAACAAAAATTCTTGATAATACGATCACTGCACAAACACAAGATGAAGCTTTAGTAACTTATGCCCATAAGCTTACTAAAGCAGAAGCTGAAATTGATTGGACATTACCAGCTGCTCAAATTGATCGTTGTATTCGTGCGTATAATGCTTATCCGGTAGCTTTTACTACAATAGATGCGCAAACTATACGTGTCTGGCAAGCAATGATTGTTGATGACAAGCCAGCACCTCAAGCTCCCGGCACAATTATGCAAACCTATCCGCATGGCATTGATGTTGCTACAGGTGCGGGTATACTACGTTTATTAACGTTACAATTACCAGGGAAAAAACCTTTGCCTGTCACTGATATTTTAAATGGTCATCACGATATGTTTACGATTAACAAACAATTTGCTAGTAAAACAAATAAATCATGAATCCACGAACTCATGCTGCTCGGATCCTTCACCAGGTGATCCATCAACAACGGTCATTAGCCACTGCCATCACCCATTACCAGCAACAACATGCTGAAATAACACAACTTAGTTGGATCAAAGAAGTGTGTTACGGTGTGTGCCGTTGGTATTATCAATTAACCTGGATCAAACAGCAATTATTAACTAAACCTCTCAAAGCTAAAGATGCAATTATTGATATCATTATTTTAATTGGCTTGTATCAATTAAACTATATGCAAACCCCTGATCATGCTAGTGTCACTGAAACTGTGAATGCCGTAACGCAACTAAAAAAACCTTGGGCTAAAGGATTAGTTAATGGCGTGTTACGAACTTACCTAAGACAACAACAAAACCTCCAAGCGACATTAATCACTGATGAAGTTGCGCATTATGCGCATCCAGCTTGGTTAATCCACTATATTAAACACGCGTGGCCGCAACATTGGCAAACGATACTAAATGCTAATAATAGTTATCCGCCGTTAACTTTAAGAGTAAACCAACAAAAGATAAATCGTAATAAATACTTAACACAACTGCAAGCTGCTGGTATCACCGCGGAACCAACAAAGATATCATCTGTCGGGATCACGTTAACTAAAGCGATTGACGTTACTCAATTACCTGGGTTTATTGATGGTTTGGGATCCGTTCAAGATGAAGCTGCTCAATGCGCTGCATATTTATTAGATCTTCAACCACAACAACGGGTATTAGATGCTTGCGCCGCACCCGGCGGTAAAAGTGCTCACATTTTAGAAACGCAACCACAACTTAATGAACTTGTTGCTATTGATCATGATCAACAGCGTTTGCAATTGATCAATAATAATTTACAGCGTTTAAATTTAACTGCAACGACTATTTGTGCTGATGCTCGCAAGCTCGATAGTTGGTGGGATGGAAAGCCGTTTAATCGAATACTATTAGATGCGCCATGTTCAGCAACCGGCGTGATCCGCCGTCATCCTGATATTAAATTACTGCGCCGTGAAACTGACATTACGCAACTTGCTGCCACCCAATTGCAACTATTAACTCAACTTTGGCAAACTTTAGCAAACCATGGCAAATTACTTTATGCGACTTGTTCGCTATTACCAGCGGAAAACGACCAAGTTATTGCAGCTGCGCTAAAAAAGCTTGCTCACATAAAAATTGAACCCATCAACATTTCTCAAAGTATTGCCACTGAATTTGGCTGCCAGCTTCTTCCGCAAGCCAAACAAACAGATGGCTTTTATTATTGCCTGTTAACTAAAACCTAGCAAAATAACACTTTTGAGTTTCGCTATGGTATAATTCTCTTCCTAATTAAAATCATCATAAGGCAGCTAACTGAAATGGCAATGCTTAAAATTCTTCAATATCCCAATCCAAAATTGAAAAGACGTGGGAAAAAAGTTGCAAAGATTGACGATAATATCCGTAAAATTATCGCCGATATGTTCGAGACTCTTTATAACTCAGAAAACTGCGCTGCGCTCGCCGCCTGCCAATTGGATTTAGCTGATCCTCCTCACATCACCGTTATTGATCTTTCTCCTGATAAAACTCAGCCAATGTGCTTAGTTAACGGTGAAATTATCGCGCGTGAAGGGGAAATGCATGAAGAAGAAGGGTGTATGTCTGTGCCTGCATCTACTTTCGAAAAAGTTAAACGTTCGCATAAAATTAAAGTGCGTGCGTTAGATCAAGAAGGCAAGCCACAAGAATTTGAAGCTGAAGGCTACCTTGCCAAATGTGTTCAGCACGAACTTGATCATCTCGACGGTCGTATTTTTCTCGACAGATTGTCGTCATTAAAACGTAAGCTAGTTGATAAACGTATTACTAAATGGTATCGACAGCACGATTAGCGAGCATAACCTGCTGCAGCTAATCGTTCGAGATAATGTTGCCAATTACGCGCTTGATTAACGCCCAGATCATATAATGTTTCCCAAGAGTACAAACCCGTGTTGTGGCCATCATCAAAAATTAATTTCACTGCGTAATTACCAACAGGTTCGACTGCTGTAATTCCCACATTCTGCTTATTGATTTCTAATTTTGTTTCCCCAACACCATGCCCGCGCACCTCTGCTGAAGGTGAATAGACACGCAGATACTCACAAGGAAATTTAAACGTGCGATCAACAAATCGCACTTCTAAGATCCGCGATTGTTTATGTAGTTTAATTTCACTTGGCGGTTGTTGCATAGCGTTTATTATAAAATATACTGACTGAGATCTTGATCTTTAGCAAGTTCATCTAACTGCTTATCAACATACTTAGCATCAATAGTAACTTGCTCATCTTTACGATCACATGCTTCAAATGAAATCTTTTCTAATAATCGCTCCATCACCGTATGTAGTCGTCGTGCACCAATATTTTCAGTGCGATCGTTAACATGCCAAGCGATTTCAGCAACCCGTTTAACTCCACCTTCGGCAAAATCTAAATTAAATCCTTCGGTTGACATTAACGCTCGATATTGTTCAGTTAACGAAGCTGTCGGCTCTGTTAAAATGCGCACGAAATCTTCGACTCCCAATGATTTTAACTCCACTCGGATTGGCAAACGGCCTTGTAACTCAGGAATTAAATCCGATGGTTTTGCAACATGAAACGCGCCTGAGGCAATAAATAAGATATGATCGGTTTTTACCATGCCATAACGCGTTGACACCGTGCTACCTTCAACTAATGGTAATAGATCACGTTGCACACCTTCGCGCGAAACATCCGCGCCCCCGCCATGTTCAGCGCGGCGTGCTACTTTATCAATTTCATCGATAAAGACAATACCATTTTGTTCGACATTGGTTAACGCATTTGCTTTTAATTCATCATCATCAATTAATTTTGATGCTTCTTCCTCTTGCACTACTTTAAGTGCATCTTTAACTTTTAACTTACGAGTTTTTGATTTTTCCGAGCCAATGTTTTGCAACATACTGGTTAACTGGCTTGTCATTTCTTCCATGCCAGGTGGTGCCATGATTTCTACGCCAATTTGCCCGGTCAATAAATCAATTTCAATTTCTTTATCATCCAATTCTTTATTGCGTAATTTTTTACGGAACAATTGGCGAGTGGCAGAATCCGTGTGTTTTTCTTTTGGTTTAACTGCTGTTCCCGCTTCTGCAGATTTAAAATCCTCATCGCGTGCCGGTGGCAATAACGCATCAAGAATACGTTCTTCAGCAGCTTCTTCAGCCTGATGTTTAACCTTGATTTTTTCTGATTCGCGCATCATTTTCACAGCGCTATCGACTAAATCACGAATAATAGATTCAACATCACGCCCCACATAACCAACTTCGGTAAATTTAGTTGCTTCGACTTTAATAAATGGTGCATTCGCCAACTTTGCTAAACGCCGAGCAATTTCAGTTTTACCAACCCCAGTTGGACCAATCATTAAAATATTTTTAGGCGTAATTTCCGCTCGCAATTCTGCGTCAAGTTGCATTCGGCGCCAACGATTACGCAAAGCAATGGCCACTGCACGCTTTGCATCATCTTGGCCAATAATAAATTTATTTAATTCATCAACAATTTCTTTCGGTGTCATTACTGCAGGCATAATTCTTTCTCTATTTTGCTAATTAAATTCAATTAAGTTTCACTATCCAATTCTTCAATCGTATGTTGGTGATTGGTATACACACAAATGTCAGCGGCGATCCGTAAACTCTTCTCAACGATTGCACGCGCACTTAATTTAGTATTTTCCGTTAACGCACGCGCAGCTGCTTGGGCAAACGGCCCACCGGAACCCATAGCTATTAAACCACCTTCAGGCTCAATCACATCACCATTCCCCGTGATCAGCAACGATGCTTTTTTATCAGCAACGGCTAATAATGCTTCTAAACGTCGCAATGCTTTATCCATGCGCCAATCTTTAGCAAGCTCGACTGCCGCTCGCGTTAAATGGCCTTGATACATTTCTAACTTAGCCTCAAAACGTTCAAACAACGTAAAAGCATCAGCTGTACCGCCAGCAAACCCAGCGATCACTTTTTCATTGTACAAGCGCCGAACTTTGCGCGCATTACCCTTCATGATGGTATTACCCATCGATACTTGACCATCACCGCCAATCACCACTTTGCCACTGCGGCGAACGGCGACGATGGTAGTGCCATGATATTGTTCCAATGTTGTTATCCTTAAATTAAGACATTAACTGTGGATTCATTATATGGGGATGCTCATCCTCATATTCAACCTCAGAACCTGTTGTCACATTGTCTTTTTGCTCAGATACTGTGTTGAATTAACTTCTTCGCTGCTTATTTATTATGTATAAACTGCGCTATGCGAAGCTAATTCGCCTTGTCTTTGAACAAAAATCCTAACTTGACGACAGGCTCTTTGAACTTAGTCTATTATATAGTTTGCTGCTCGTTCAACAACCTCAATTCCAGCACCAGGCAAATGCGTATGTTCACTTAAATACCGACGCCACTGACGTGCTCCTGGTATGCCTTGAAATAGGCCAGTAATATGTCGCGTCATTCGAGATAGTGGCACACCGGTTGCAACTTGCTTAGCTAAATAAGGCAATAAAGCTGTTAAAATAGCTTGGCGAGTCGGTTTTGAAGCTGCAGTGCTGAAATATTTTTGGTCTAATTCAGTTAACACATAGGGATTATGATAGCTTTCACGACCAATCATGACCCCATCCACTTGTGATAAATGTCCTGCCACATCAGTTAATGACTTGATCCCACCGTTAATGATGATGGTCAACTGTGGATATTGCGCTTTTAAACGATGCACAATGTCATAGCGCAAAGGTGGAATAGTGCGATTTTGTTTAGGGCTTAAACCATCAAGCCAGGCATTGCGAGCATGAATGATAAACTTCTGGCAACCTGTGGCAGCCACAATATCAATAAATTGCTGCAAGAATTCATATGACTCATGCCGGTCGATGCCGATCCGCGTTTTAACGGTTACTGGAATATCAACCGCGGCTTGCATAGCCGCAACACCAGCAGCAACTAGATCAGGCTCGGCCATTAGACAAGCGCCAAAACGCCCTGACTGCACTCGGCCACTGGGGCAACCGACATTCAAATTGATTTCATCATATCCGAGATCAGCTGCTAGCTTAGCACATTGCGCTAATTCTTGCGGGCAACTGCCGCCTAATTGTAATGCCAACGGATGCTCTGCTGGATCATAAGCTAATAAACGCTGGCGATCACCATGAATGATCGCCGCTGTGGTGATCATTTCCGTATAAAGCAACACATGCGCTGAACACAATCGATGAAAGTAACGACAATGACGATCAGTCCAATCCATCATTGGCGCAACGGCAATTAAGTTTTTATTCATGGGATGAAGTTTAGTCTTATTAAATGCATCTAGATTATAATATCTATTTTGAGGATCTTCAAACAAAAAATACCCAAAATAGGCATCATAATACCTATTTCTGGTATGATGATTTTTTTATTTATCTAACTTTAGTAATGTTAGTATTGTGCTTAAATGCTAAAATATACCAACATGCTTTAATTATTTTTCTTTAACAATTATAACATTTTGTGGTGAATAATCTTTGATATTCAACGGTGAATGTTTTGTTAAATAGTTAACGAATAATTCAATGTCAGTATAATACGTATTAACATATGAAGGTAAACTCGTTACGATGGGGTAACCATTCAAACCTTTAGCCATCGCGCTGGTTATACTCAATGAATATTCATGATTATTGATTAGTTTTTTATGATGAACTTTGATAGTTATAATTTTATTATTTTTTAATGTGATACTAACTCCATAAATCTGCGGATAACCGCCAGAACCTTGACGCATGCTAATAATAGTTTGCAAATAAGCCTTTAATTGTTTGCCCGTGCGTTTAAAAGTAACAATAGTATTACCGAAAGGAAAAACTTTTAATAATGTTCGATAAGTGATGTTTCCTGCAGGAATACCCGCACGGATCGAACCACCATTAATGATCCCAATATCAGACTGAGTTTCTTGTGCTTGTACTCGCCCAATCAATTGTCCGATAGCAGTTTGTCGATAACGCACTAATAAGCGACTGCCTGAAAATGTCTGTAACGCTCGACCGACAATCTTTTGCATGACTGCCCGACCATGTTGACGATACTGAGATAACATATGTTTTAATTTTTGATCCGGTGGAATGTTTTTAGTGATTGGGATCAATTTATAATTCACGACGCGCACATGACCATTTTTAAAAGTAAGATCCATACGTCCTAGATATTGTCCATAATGAAATGCCTGCGCAATGATCACACCATTTTCAATGTGTGGTTTAAACAATGCTGTATGACTGTGTCCACCGATAATAATATCAATTAAAGGCACTTTGCGTGCTAATGTTATATCACCAGGTGTCGTTGGATAGTTGCCTTGTGGATAAAACCCTAAGTGTGTCAAGGCAATGATCAGATCAGTTTTTCCTTGCAGTGATGCCACCAATTTTTTTGCTGCTTGAATCGCTGGTTTAAAGATTAAATTATTATGGTGAAAGGTTAATTGCGCTGTACTCTCAGTCGTTAATCCAATAATTGCTACTTTAAGTCCAGAAAAATTTTTTAACAGGTAGGGTTTAAATATTCGTTTACCGGTTTTTTTATCATAAATATTGGCTGATAAAAATGGGAAATTAGCCCAGCTTTGCTGCTTGCGTAATACTTTAATTGGATTATCAAATTCATGATTACCTAACACCATTGTATCATATTTCATTTGTGACATTGCTTTAAAATCAGGTTCTGCATGCAGTAGATCTGACTCTGGAACGCCAGTATTAACATCACCACCTGATAACAATAATACATACCCGCCTTGTTGTTTAACTTGCTTACGAATTTGATCAATCAAAGTTTTACGTGCGGCCATGCCATAATCATTATTGCTATCAGACCAAAAATGACCGTGATGGTCATTAGTAAAAAGAATTGTTAAATGGTATAGTTTATTGGGCTGATAGGCATAACATGTTACTGCAATGCCTGTTTGAAAGATAAGAATTAAACGCCACCAAAAGGAGGCACGGATGTTTCGACTTTTCACACTTACTTTCCTTTGTGTATTTTTACTATTGATAAATTGTGCCACAAACGCAGCAATGTATACAATACCACCAGAGCCTATCGAACATCCTTTTTATGTTGGTATTGGTATTAGTCGAGATGCCGGTCACTTTGTACAAGAAGAAACAGACTTAACTTTTCTACCTGGACAAACTACTCCTGTAAACACTGAACGCTTAGACTTTGATTGGAGTGCTGATGGTACAAACGGAGAATTATTTATTGGTTACCGTTTATTATTGCCTAAGCAATTTCAAATCGCACTTGAAGTCTCCGGCACTGAAACTTCAAATCGCGGAGATTTTTTATTTACAAATGCTGCACAAAATCTTGTGGTACGCTCAAAAGTCGGTAAAGATTATAGTTATGGTGTTAGCTTGCTGCCTGGATATATTTTCAAGCACGTCGCATTATTATATTTACGAATTGGCTATTCACGTGCCCGCTTTTTCTTAGAAGAAAATCGTATCCCCAACCCGCCGCCTGCTCGTACTTTATTTAATATTAAACAAAATCGTAATGGCTATGTATTAGGAATTGGTTTGCAATACTTCTTTGATCCATGCTTTGCTATTCGATTAGAATATGATCGAGAATACTATGAAGAACTTTCACAAGATGTTGCTAACCCAGTGTTTGTTGGTGATGTGCTAGGTAGACGAACTGGCGAATTGGATGTTAGACCTGAGATCGATGAATATACTTTAAGCCTAGCGTATTATTTTGGATAAGGTAACACTTGTGCAGCAAAACTCATTCTCTGCAAAACTTAATGTGCCATTAGCTATTGCTGTACAATTTACCTATACTGCTGTTGTGGTTTTATGTGCTGCTTATGTCAATATGGTATTTTTATCTAATTACCCACCTTCCATGTTAAGTTATTTCTATTTTGCTTTAAGTATCATTGTGGCCCTGATTTCGTTAAGCTTAGTGCCTATTATCATCAACACTTCAATGACTATGATAGCTAGCACGCAATTGGCATTAATCGTTATCCTCGTCATTTGTAAATTGTTGCTTAACCAACATTATTCATGGGTAGCATTTGTTTTTTCCCTAGTATTAATGCAGATCGGCCTGCTCGCTGGAATCATTGGGCCAAATGCAATTGCCAATAAATTTAATATTCTAGAATTTAAAACCATTAGCAAATGGCTTGGAATCGCTGGCGCTATCAGTAGTGCCATTATCGGCCTTTTGTTGATCTATGGTCTCGATATTATTGGCACGCAAAGTATTTTTTATTTATTGCTAATAAGTATTATGTTCATGACCGCATTTATATGTTTACTCAATCCAACAAGTAAAGCGGCTGAAAAAAAACCGACAGGCATCCGCCCACGTAATTACATACTTTATCGTCAACTATTTATCTTTTCTATTATCGCTGCCATTTTATTAACATTAGTCGATTTTTTATTAAAAGATAAACTAGGCGCAAACTTTAATGAAATTCAAATCGGTCGCTTTATGGCAATTTACTTAGCGATAACCAGCTTGCTTGCCTTGATATTTCAATTAGGTGTCGCTACCAGAGTACTTGAGCGTTATGGCATGCGCGGGCTTATATCTACATTACCTATTTTTTGCATCATCATTATGATCTTCGTATTTGCTTTTCCAAACTTGCTCACCGTTACTCTTGCTGCTAGCGGCTGGACTATTTTTTATTACAATTTTAATAATATTGGCCGAGAAATTGCGTTAAATGCGCTGCCAATTAACGTGCGCAATCTAGGTTTATTTCATATCAAAGCAATTGCCATTCCTATTGGTATTGGCATTGCCGCAATTGTGCTATGGTTTTTAAACCATTACCCGAGCATTCGCCCTCATGCATTGATAGTATTAATATTCAGTGTGGTTCTATTATTAATGAGCCGAAGAGTTAATCGCGATTATAAAAATACTTTGGGTGATGTTATTCAAAATAAACATTTTTCCGTTGATTTTAAAATTGAAGATAAACAAACTATCAAGATTTTTAAAGAAATTAGCTTGGATTTATTAACCCATGATGAACCAGAAGACGTTTTATTTGCAATAGAATTACTAACTCAAATTAAACCAGACAACATCCCACCACAACTTTTTAAACTCATCAATGCCGACAATGATACAATTCGCTTAGCTGCTATTGAATACATTTGTAAACACGGCAACAGCATGGGTTATGAGTTGCTTATGCAGCAATTACCTAAAGAACAAGTTGCTGATATCAAATGGAATATTATTCAGCATTTACTTAAATACGCCACTGCTGATGAACTTGAACAACAACTACATTTATTTAAGCAAGATACTCCTATTAACCTTGCCGCACGAATATTAATTAGTTTGCGGTGTTCTGATCTCGATACCATAGCCAATAAACTCCAGCTATTAAATAACATGATCAATCATAGTAATCCTGATATGCGTAAATGGGCTGCAAAGTCTTTAGCAAATATTAGAGTTGGTTATCCGGTTGAATATTTAAAATGTTTGCTTGAAGATAAGAATGATCAAGTTGCACAAACCGCTATTGAAACTATTGCATTATTGAAAATTGATAGTTTGTTGCCAGTGTTAATTCATAAAATTATTAACCGAAAACATCACTACTCTATTGCGAAAGCTATCGTTGCGTTTGGTGATAAAGCGATACCACAATTGTCTGCTGCTATTACTACAGCTCCTTTGGCAGCAGCCAAGATCCTAATTAAAATTCTCCTGGCAATTAACCCGACTTCTTTAGTTGATATTTTGATGAACTTAACAAGTAACGCAAATATTACTTTAATCACTCAATTTGCTGCTAACATCTCAATATGGTCACTAAAAAATACTTCAACAGCAAACCTCAAACCGTTTGCCACTATGAAAATTTATCAAGAAATTGAATTGATTGCTGGCTATCGTCAATTACTACAACAAGAATTAACTGAATTAGCACACATTGAAGTTAACTCACGATTATATCTGGCACGTTATCGCTTATTACATTGGATTGTGGTGAGATCGGGTATTAAAGATATTCTCAATTTAATCCCTAAGCTTTTTCCTACTACGCAATCACCTACGCTAAGCGAAAATGATTATGCTAAAGCAATCGAATATCTAACATACTCAATGGTTGATAAACAATTAGCAAAAAGTGTCACTGAAGCTTTTGAGAAAAATATTACATTAGCAAAAGCCATTGAAATCGACGTTATTGCTAATGATCCTTGGCTGAAACAAGTATTTACTTATTCCCATTCACCCAAACAAGAGAAACCTATTATGAATATTATGGAAAGAATGCTGGTTTTACGTAAAGTTGATATTTTCAAAACATTATCGGCTGAAATACTGCTGGCGATTGCTAAAGAACTTATACCAAAACAAGTTAGCCAAGGTGAGATTATTTTTAAAGAAAAAGATAACGCTGAAGGCTTTTACATCGTCAATAAAGGCGCTATAGAACTTTCTGAACAAGGCGTTCATTTGCATGAGGCTAAAGAGCATGAAGTTTTTGGCGTGTTAGCATTGTTAGACAATGCTCCTCGAGTGATGCAAGCAGTTGCTAAAACCGATTGTTTATTGTTGTTTTTGAGTAAGCCAACGTTCGACAATCTTATTGATGATTCACCAGAATTATTGCGCCAGGTTACTGTTACCATAATGTTTTATTTGCGACAAATGATTAAGGTTAGTCAATGGGCTAAAGTAGCCAATGTTACTTAGTTTTATATATTCTCTAACAAAAAATTCTCTAATGACAAGCCTTTAATAGCTTTAGTTTCAAAATTATTTTTATTAATGATTCTTAATTTTGATCGCTTAAATTGTTTAACAAACCAAGCGAATTCAAGCGCGGTACATTTTCCTTTTTTTACTTCAATAAATTGCTCCGTGGCATCATAGAAATCAATTTCATGTTGTTTACTTTGCCAAAATGCTAAAGGCTTAAGTAACTCCTGACCACGAATAGCGGTACGACGCTGTAACTCTTGCGCGACTAACCACTCATACCAAATTCCTTGTTCAGCTTCACTTAATTTCATAAAATCATCTACTGAACGTATTTGTGCAGGATGATACGCTGTAGCAGCTAAGACATTCATATAATGATATTTACAGGGTTTGCGTAAAATTAAATTTCGTTTACTCATATCAAAAGGATAGGCTGGGATCACACAACCTAAATCATGAAGAATTTCAATATAGCCATGCGCCACTGTGTTATTAGCAAGGTTAGCTTCGCGTGCTAATTTGGCTTGGCCAACAGGGTTGCCACCAAAACGAAATAGTACATTAAAGATATTGATTAAGGCACTACGCTGTCGTCCTTCTTTTGCGATTTCACCTTCAATCCAGTCGCGCACAAGTTGAATAACATACTCTGGCAATACGCCTTGAGTAGCCAATTCAGTACAAGCAATTGGTGAACCACCTGAGAGCAAATAAGCAAATAAAGTTTTTGCCTTCAACTTTTTGTGACATGCTTTGTAAAAACTTTTGTATGATACGGGCGTAAAAAGATAATTTGTACGCGCAAGCTTACCTTTTCTTCCTGGTAAACGTTCAGCACCACGACGCAGATCAGTGGCTTTTGAACCCGTTGTTACTACTAAAACATCTGTTAATATGCCACTATCAACAAGTCGTTTTAATACGGTTTCCCATCCGCTAATTGTTGTGATCTCATCAATGAATATTCTTCTAACTTTAGTATTTTTTGCAAATGAAACCGCAAGAATTTCTAATTGTGTTGCCAGCGCATTGAGATCTGCAAGATAATCACCATTGAGATAAAACGCACTTCCCGCACCGAATTCTTTAATCGTTTGTACAATTTGCTGTTCCAACCATGTGCTTTTGCCATACTGTCTTGCTCCTCTGATCAACAAAATTCCAGGCTCCAGAGGCAAGTTATCTAAACCAAACTCATATTCAAAAACATAAGGGGATAACGTTAAGCGATATAGATGAGGAAATATTTTAGGATCATCAAGATTGCCTTGACTTAGATTTTTGTTAATTTGGGTAATATCCATTGGCGCAACTCAACTAACGTCGATAACGTTAGTATAGCTAACGTTATCGACGTTAGCAAATTTAACTTTGATAACATTGGGATTATAAAAACCCAGAAAACCAAGGAAGATGCATATTTGTGGATGGCGTCCCCAAGGGGATTCGAACCCCTGTTGCCGCCGTGAAAGGGCGAAGTCCTAGGCCTCTAGACGATGGGGACAAACAACAATGTAATACCAATTACTATCATATGGAGCTAGGCGGGATCGAACCGCCGACCCCTTGCATGCCATGCAAGTGCTCTCCCAGCTGAGCTATAGCCCCACAAATTATAATTGTGAAGGCGAGATTTTAAGCAGGGACTATGATTCTGTCAAGCTGATTTTTACCTCTACACTGCTCATTTATTTTCACCATTGCATTGGATTTTAATTAAGGTTAGGGTAGATCCATACTTTAATAACAACAAGGAGAGCACTGTGAAAGCATCTGATTTATTTGTTAAAGCCCTAGAAAGCGAGGGTGTTAAACACATCTTTGGCGTTCCAGGTGAAGAGAATTTAGACTTTCTAGAATCTGTGAGAAACTCGTCCATTGAATTGGTGTTAACTCGCCACGAACAAGGCGCTGGTTTTATGGCAGCGACTTATGGCCGTTTAACTGGCAAGACCGGAGTTTGTCTTTCAACCCTAGGCCCTGGTGCGACTAACTTTGTTACGGCTGCCGCTTATGCTCAACTCGGTGGCATGCCAATGATGATGATCACTGGGCAAAAGCCAATTAAAAAAAGCAAACAAGGCCGCTTTCAAATAGTTGATGTGGTTGAAATGATGCGCCCGATCACTAAATTCACTAAACAAATTGTTAATGGTAATCTAATTCCAACATTAGTGCGGGAAGCGTTTCGTTTAGCTGAAGAAGAACGCCCTGGTGCGGTGCATCTTGAATTACCTGAAGATATTGCACCTGAAGATACTGAGACGCATATTATTAAATCGAGCAACCCTGCTAGACCGACAGCAAATAATGAAGATCTTAAACGCGCTGCCGAGGTTATTAAAAAAGCCAAAATGCCATTATTATTGATTGGTGCTGGTGCTAACCGTAAACATTGTGTGGAAGCATTAACGAATTTTGTTAATACCTTAGGCATGCCATTTTTTACTACGCAAATGGGCAAAGGTGTGATCGATGGTCGCCACGAATTATGTTTAGGCACCGCGGCATTATCTGATAACGATTACATTCATTGTGCTATCAATCGTGCCGATTTGATCATCAACGTTGGTCATGACGTCGTTGAAAAACCACCTTTCTTTATGCATGAAGGTGGCACCAAAGTTATTCATGTTAACTATTTTCCTGCGTATATTGATGAAGTTTATTTTCCTAATGTTGAAGTTGTCGGCGATATAAATGACTCTTTATGTAACTTAGCAAAACTTGTTGGTGATCATTGCAACTGGGATTTAAGTTATTTCCAACGCGTTAAAAAAGAAATGGATATTCACATTAATCAAGATCATGCTGACGATCCACGATTTCCAATTATCCCTCAACGTCTCGTGCGAGAAGTTCGTAAGGCAGTGCCGGATGACGGTATTATCGCATTAGATAATGGCATTTATAAAATTTGGTTTGCGCGTAATTATCGCGCTCATCAACCAAACACTGTGTTACTTGATAATGCATTAGCAACCATGGGTGCGGGTTTACCGTCAGCTATGGCGGCAAAAATGGTACATCCACATCGTAAAGTCGTAGCAATTTGTGGCGATGGTGGTTTTATGATGAATGTACAAGAACTTGAAACTGCAGTGCGTTTGAAGCTCGATTTAGTTATTTTACTATTACACGATGATGCTTATGGCATGATTAAATGGAAACAGGAAGCCGCTGGTTTTAAAGAATATGGTTTAGATTTTGGTAATCCTGACTTTGTTAAACTGGCAGAATGCCATGGTGCTCATGGCCATTTAGTAGAAAACACTGAAGGCTTTGGTAAACTACTTAAAAATTGCATTAATAGTAAAGGCGTACATTTAATTGATGTGCCAGTAGATTACTCAGAAAATGTCAAAGCTTTAGTGACTGATTTAAAAGAAAAGGCTTGTGTTATTTAATACTAATTAATTTGAGGAAATATTCATGGCGGCAAATAAAGTTGATGTGTATTCACCCTATGATAATCATTTAATTAAAAGTGTGCCTGCACACACTCCAGCGGAAGTTGAAAAAGCACTCGATACCGCATATAAGTTATTTCATGACCGCAAACGTCATTTGCCATTGCCAGAACGCATTGCCATTTTAGAAAAAGCCTTAGCTATCATAACCAAACGTTGTGAAGACTTGGCAAAACAATCAGCTGAAGAAGGTGGCAAACCTTTAATGGATTCTATCGTTGAAGCAAAGCGCACCGCTGAAGGACTTAAAACTGCATTGGATACGATCCCACATATAACGGGTACGCAAATCCCAATGCAAACAACGTTAACTTCTATGAATCGTATTGCATATACCATGCGCGAACCTATCGGCGTAGTATTTGCTATTAGTGCCTTCAATCATCCAATTAATTTAATCACCCACCAAGTTATTCCTGCTATTGCGGTGGGTTGCCCTGTTATCGTTAAGCCAGCAACAGCAACACCCATTTCATGCTATAACTTAGTGAATATTTTACATGAAGCTGGATTACCAAAAGAATGGGCGCAAGTGGTGATCTGTGATAACGACACAACAGGTAAAGTTGTCGCTGATCCGCGCATTAGTTTTCTATCGTTTATTGGTTCCGCAAAAGTTGGTTGGATGTTACGTTCAAAATTACCACCGGGTGCTTCATGTGCGCTAGAACACGGCGGCGCTGCACCAGTCATCGTTGAAAACGATGCTGACATTGATGATATGATCCCCTTATTAGTCAAAGGTGGTTTTTATCATGCTGGCCAAGTGTGTGTGTCGGTGCAACGTGTATTTGTACATGAAGATATTTGTCAGCAAGTCGCCCAAGGTATTAGCGCAGGTGCCAAAAAATTAATTGTCGGTGATCCAGTTGATCCAAAAACTGAAGTTGGCCCGCTTATTCGGCATGCTGAAGTTGATCGAGTTGAAGAATGGGTCAAACAAGCAAAAAGTAACGGTGGTGAAATTCTTTGTGGCGGTAAACGGATCTCTGAAAGCTGCTTTGAACCAACAGTGATCTTAAATCCATCAGAAGATAGCAACGTGTCACAAAAAGAAATTTTTGGTCCGGTAGTTTGTGTTTACTCTTATAAAGATCGACACGAAGCAATTCGCCGTGCTAATCAATTGCCTTTCTGTTTTCAATCCGCTGTCTTTACTAAAAACCTCGATGTTGCTTTAGACACTGTAAAACGTTTATCGGCAACAGCAGTGATGGTAAACGATCATACTGCCTTTAGAGTTGATTGGATGCCATTTGGTGGGCGTAAAGATTCCGGCATGAACATGGGCGGCATTCCGTATTCGATGCATGACATGAGTGCTGAAAAACTTGTAGTGTTTCGTTCGCCGGTATTGTAACGCTTTACTATTTTATTGACATTTAGCGATAGCACGTTCGATGCGCTTAATTACTCGATCTTTACCGATCAACAATAATGTTATATCAATTGATGGCGACACCGTATTGCCAGTCATTGCGACTCGCAATGGCTGCGCGATTTTACCGAATTTTAATTGATATTGGTCGACAACTTTATGTAACACATCATGAATAGCTGTTTGTGTCCATTCAGTTAATGTTGCCAATTCATTTTTAATTGATGTTAGTGGTTCAACGAGTGCTTGCGTTAAATGTTTTTTTGCTACTTTCTCATCATATTCAGTAATGTCTACATAAAAATATTGACTTTTTTCAGCCATTTCTTTTAAGGTTTTGCAGCGCTCACTTTGCGCTTTGACTACTTCGGTTAAAGACGGCCCTTGAGTAACATCTAGATTTAATTGCTGCATATGCCACGCTAAATGCTTAGCAACATCTTCTGGTTGCATAGTTTTAATATAATGTTGATTTAGCCATAACAATTTTTCAGTATTAAATATCGCTGGAGCCTTATGCACAGCTTTAATATCAAACATCGATTTCATATCATCGACAGAAAAAATTTCTTGATCACCATGCGCCCAACCTAAACGTACTAAATAATTTAATAGCGCTTGCGGCAACAAACCATCATCGCGAAATTGCATCACGCTTACGGCACCATGACGTTTTGATAAACGTTTGCCATCATCACCTAAGATCATCGGCAAGTGAGCATACAATGGTGCTTCCATGCCAAGCGCGTGCAAAATGTTAATTTGGCGTGGAGTATTATTAATGTGATCATCACCACGGATCACATGAGTAATTCGCATATCGAAATCATCCACAACAACAGTAAAATTATACGTTGGAGTGCCATCACTACGAGTAATAATTAAATCATCTAACTCACTATTTTGAACTTCAATAATTCCACGAATTTGATCATCGAAACGCACCACCCCATCTTGTGGATTACGAAATCGCACGACATACGGTTGATCATCAGGACATTCTTTTAGATCGCGACAATGACCATCGTAACGTGGTTTCTGTTTGTTAGCGATTTGTTGTTGACGCAATTGTTCTAAGCGTAATTTTGAACAATAACAACGATAGGCTTTATTTTCTTGCAGTAATTGCTCAGTGACTTCTTGATAACGCTGAGTATGCTGCGACTGATAATACGGACCTTCATAATCTAAATTTAACCATGCCATGCCATCTAAAATTGCTTGTACTGACTCATCAGTCGAGCGTTCAACATCCGTATCTTCAATGCGCAAAATAAAATCACCTTGATGTTTATGTGCAAATAGCCAAGCGTACAATGCTGTGCGGGCACCACCAACGTGTAAATAGCCTGTAGGTGATGGGGCAAATCGAGTACGAACTTTCATAGTCGGTCCTTGTATAAAATCAGTAATCAATAAAATTAGCAAAATTGTACCATAAGCACTCGCTAATAATCTCGCTTGACGTTGATGACATGAATTACTTAGAATGTCGAACTTGATTTTCCTGATATTTTCTCAGAACCTGCCTACAAATTAAGAAGATAATTTGTAGGCAGGCTCTTCGGGCGATTAGCTCAGCGGGAGAGCACTGCCTTCACACGGCAGGGGTCACTGGTTCAATCCCAGTATCGCCCACCATCACATGTTAAAAGTTCAATATATTTTACTAACAAACAAAATTTATTGAAATAGTAAAATATATTTTACAGAATTATGACTTCTGCTATAATAGTAAAATATGTTTTACTATACAAGTTGATTTTCATGTCAAAATTATTGTGGGCTAAAGTTTACTATCAAGATAAATTTGCTGGTTATTTGCAACAAGAACCGGGGCAACGTTATGTGTTCACTTATGACCAGAGTTATTTAACATCTAGTAGTCCAGCCATTGCCTATACCTTACCATTGCAAAAAACACCACATATTAGCGAACAAGCATTACATCCATTTTTTGACAACCTAGTAGCAGAAGGTTGGCTTGAAACAGCTCAAAGACGATTACTAGGAAAACGGACCGCTAGCCGTTTCGAATTATTACTGGCATTTGGTAATGATTGTGCCGGGGCAGTTAGTATTATTGATCCAGAACCAGCACAATTACATACTGACAAGATTGAAAAAAGTGATCAAGCCAACTTAGCCATTATGCAAAATCGGGCATCGTTATCAGGTATTCAGCCAAAATTATTATTAATTAAAGAAAAACAAAAATTTCGCCTTGCTCAGCTTGGCGAAATTAGTACTCATATAGCAAAACTACCCTCATTGAATATCAGTGATATTGTTTACAATGAATGGTTGACGTTGCATGCCTGTCAAGCATTACTACCAAATGATGATTTTGTTGTTGCAGATTTAACTGAATTACCTGGTATTTGTGAACAAGCACTAATAATCAAAAGGTTTGACCGCGCTGAAGATTCACAAAAAATACATTTTGAAGAATTTAATCAATTACTTAATCTAGATACTATCGAAAAGTATGATGGTGCATATAAAGATATGGCTGATTTTATTTATCAAAACAAACTCTGTTTGAGATCAGATGTTTATCGTTTATTTAAACGTATTTTAGCTGGTTTATTAACTGGTAATACTGATATGCATTTTAAAAATTTTGCCATGTTTAATAATGAACAAGGATTACGCTTAACTCCAAATTACGATCAAGTTTCAGCGGCTATCTATAAGCCCTATCAATATGTTGCATTACGCATAGATAATGTTGCAGACAGAATTATCAAACAACTTAAAGCTAAGAACATCATAGCATTAGGACAAGAATTTGGTTTGAACGATGAAGTCATAATGATGGCAATATCCGAAATACAAAATCGCTTAGGAGCAGCAAAACAAGCTGTAGTTGATGCAAATCAACATCATACGTTAATGCGTGATAACATTATTAACTTTATGGAGAAACGATGGCAAGAAACATTCAGCTCGATTGGTCAGCTATTGTCGAAGAAGCGATAAAACGACGAAAAGAATCTCGACTAACACAACAGCAAGTCGCAGTTTTAGCTGGTGTGAGCAAACCAACTATGGTGCGTTTTGAAAAACGTCAACAAAATATTACCTTAAAATCTGCATTTGCAATTTTAAAATTATTTGGCTTGTTGTCAACGAACACGGATGATCCTAATTCCGCGGCTTGAGTGCGAAACATCGCGCTTAATAGCAAAATTTGTTTATGGTTCTATCTAATTTTGTGCAATATTTTTCACAAATGCAAGCTTGTCCTCAAAATTATTCCCTAGCTGATTTCAAATTGAGGTATACTTTAATGTGAATAGAGGAAAAGAAATTTTAATAGAAAATTGTAGAATTATTCTAAACGCATGTTGACTCTAATTTTGCAGATTCAATTAATAGCGTTTTATGATAATAATTTTCTTGATCCCGCGGTCAAGCCGCGGGATGACGGATTTAATAAGCTGCAGGATGATAAGCATGACGCTAATACAAGCACACGGAGGTCAGCTGAAAAATTTATTGCTCCCAAAAAATCAATCTTTAAAATACCTTAATAACAAATGCCAGCAACTCTATCCATTAACATTGAATCATCGCCAATTATGTGACCTTGAATTATTAATGAATGGCGCATTCTCCCCACTTAATGGATTTATAACAAAACAAGATTATGATTCTGTGATCAAAACTATGCGCTTGCGTAATGGTACCATTTGGCCAATACCGGTAACGTTAGATATCACCGAACAACAAGCCAATGTTATTAACATTGGTGATGAAATATCGTTATTAGATCAACAAGGATTGATGATTGCGGTCCTGCAAATTGAAGACAAATGGCGGCCAGATAAGCAATATGAAGCGCAACAAGTTTATAACACTACTGATCGGTATCATCCAAATGTAAAATATCTTTGTGAACAAGCTGGTAGTGTTTATTTGGGCGGTAAAATACTTGGGATTCAATCGCCACAACATTATGATTTCACTCATTTAAGGCATACGCCGCAACAATTACGTGATTACTTTACCCAACACAAGTGGATTAATATTGTTGCTTTTCAAACTAGAAATCCTATTCACCGTGCTCATTATGAAATTACTTTGCGAGCAGCTAAAACCTTACATGCAAATCTGCTGATCCATCCGGTAGTTGGTGATACTAAAGTTGGTGATGTTGATCCATTTACTAGAGTACGATGTTATCAACACATTATGCCCCACTATCCCGAAGGTCTTGCTAAACTTTCTTTACTGCAATTAGCCATGAGAATGGCTGGGGCAAAAGAAGCAGTGTGGCATGCCATCATTCGTAAAAATTATGGCTGTAATAATATCATTATTGGACGCGATCATGCAGGAATAGGTAAAGATAAAAATAATCAAGACTTTTACCCACCTTATGCTGCACAAAAACTAGTTGCTCAATTTGCAAAAGAACTACAAATTCATATGCTACCTTTTCAAGAAGTCGTGTATGTTAACGATCTCGCTACTTATATGCCAATTAATGAAGTTTCACGTGATCAGAAAACCTTAAAAATGAGTGGCACTACTGTCAGAGAGTATTTACAAAAAGGACGCGATATTCCAGCTTGGGTTTCCTATCCAGAAGTTATCAAAGAATTACAATACGTTTATCCACCACTTCATCAACAAGGATTTACTGTATTGTTAACAGGATTACCTGCTGCAGGCAAATCCACAATTGCGCAAGCACTTCAAACGAAATTATTAGCTATAGGTAGACGCAATATAACTCTGCTTGATGGTGATGTTATTCGTAACTATTTATCGCCCGAACTTGGGTTTAATAAAACTGATCGTGACCTTAATATTCTTCGCGTTGGTTATATCGCCAAACAAATAAATTTTCATAAAGGCATAACCATTTGTGCTTTTATTGCACCTTATCGCGAGACTCGTGATAAGGTCCGTAAAATGATCGCTGCAGTGGGTGGTTTTATTGAAGTATACGTTGCTACACCTCTAGAAATATGTATCAAACGCGATTATAAAGGCTTATATAAAAAAGCTATGGATGGCACGATTGCAAATGTAACTGGAATATCCGATCCTTATGAAACACCACTTAATCCTGAAGTGATAATAAACACAGCTGAATGTTCTATAGAACACGCCACAGAGCAAATCATATCAGCAATAAAAAAATTAGGGTATATTAGTGACAATTATTAGCTTTGAAAAACTTATTATAAAAAGCAAACCTGAAGACTGGGTTGAGCCTGCATGCAAACAATTTTTTTTACAATTAATAAATACTCTTAAAAATATAAAAGAAAGAAAAAAATATTTAATAACATTATTTTTAGCGAATATAGTTAAAAGTGCATTACGCACCAACGCCATCATTAATGATGGCTTTCACAAACATCCGCAGATCCAAAATATTACTATGGTAAAACCCGTTTTTATTGTTGGGCCACCTCGTACTGGCACAACAATTTTACACCATATGTTTGGTGCATTACCTGAATTTAACACCTTATCACATTGGGAAATGACTAACCCACCCAAACAACAAAGCTGGCTTGCAAAAGATCTAGCAATAACTTCTGCTTATTTTACTTTCTTCATACTTAAACAAATTATGGGAAAAGAGTTTCTTGATTTTCACCCCATGTCTCTTATGAGGCCACAAGAATGCACGTTTATGTTACAAAATGCGGGTATTTTACCTTCGATATTTACTGCTTTCCCGCTATCACATGCTATTGACTTATATTCTGTATTAGATGCAACTGCTGCGTATCAGTATCACAAAAAACATTCACAATATATTTTATTCAATCAAAAAATAACAACTGCCAATAACACTAGAATGATCTTCAAAGATCCACATCACGCTAATTTTCTTACTTCAATTAATCATGTTTATCCCGATGCTATTTTTATCTGTACGCATCGTGATCCTTTGCAAACTGTTTATTCTACTTGTCGGTTGGCGTATTATTTACGTAAATTCACTATGAATAAGACTTACAATCAACATAATAAAAAACATTTCGGTGCTGAAATGTTACAACTTATCAATTTATTACTGCAAAAATGGTTTACCTTTAGTAGCGAAATACAAAAAAAACAACCTGACAGAATTATTAATATTTCACAAAAAGAATTAAAACAAAATCCGGAGGCCGTATTCAAAAATTTATATCACACATTTGACTTACAATGGCAACCGCAAAATCTTAAAATTTTACAAAAGGTATCAAATAACATAAGTAAAAACGAACCGAAAACTTCTAATGATCATTTAGAAGATTTCGGCATAGAACCTGAAAAAATAAAAAATGCGTTGGCTTGGTATTACCAGGCTTATGCTGAATATTTATAATTTCCGCTGGCTTAACCACCGTTGATAATCGTTAAGATCACCATCGAAATCCGTTACTTTATTATCTGCAACTAACCAAAATTCATTGACTGTGCTGCGTAGCAAATGCCGATCATGGGTGATCACGACTAAAGTGCCTTGATAACTTTGTAACGCCATCATTAACGCTTCGCGCATATCGAGGTCAAGATGGTTAGTCGGTTCATCAAGCAATAACAAATTTGGTCGTTGCCAAACGATTAATGCCAATGCTAACCGTGCTTTTTCTCCACCAGAAAATTTGCTCACTGGGTTTAATACTTTATCGCCGCTAAAAGCAAAACCACCTAAAAAACTTCTTAGTTCTTGCGGTTTTTTATTCGGTGCAAGTTTTAGCATATGTTCAAGCGCGCTAACAGCAAGATCTAATTGCTCTAATTGATGTTGTGCAAAATAACCAATCTTCGTTGCCTGATGCACAATACATTCACCGGCCAACACTGATAGTTCCCCAGCTAAAGTTTTCACAAACGTCGATTTGCCCGCACCATTTGGCCCAAGCAAACCAATCCGCGCGCCATGAAACAATGATTGATTAATATTGCTTAATACCGATTGTTGCTCATAACCAACATTGACATGATCTAATTTGATCAATGGGTTTGGCTGTTGTTCAGGCGTCAGAAATTCAAAATAAAACGCTGAATCTTCTTGTGCCGCTGCAGTGATCTCTAAGCGTGAAATCGCTTTCAAACGACTTTGCGCTTGCTTGGCTTTGGTTGCCTTAACACGAAAACGATTGACGAATTTCATCATATGGGCAATTTTAGCTTGTTGTTTTTTATGCGTTGCATTTTGCAAAGCAATTGCTCGCGCACGTTGTTCTTCAAATGCTGAATAATCACCGCTATAGATTTTCATATTATTGTGCTCAATGTGAATTATATGAGTCACCACACCATCAAGAAAATCACGGTCGTGAGAAATTAATAACAATGTTCCAGGATAATGCTTAAGCCATTTTTCCAGCCAAATAATAGCATCTAAGTCAAGGTGATTAGTCGGCTCGTCTAATAATAATAAATCAGCTGGACACATTAAGCATCTCGCTAAATTTAAACGCATGCGCCAACCACCAGAAAATGTTTTTACCGCTTGTTGTTGCGAAATTGCAGAAAATCCTAAGCCTGCTAAAATTTTCGCAGCACGAGCAGGCGCAGCATAGCCATCAATATCAGCCATGCGCATGTGTAAACGCATGATCATTTCCATATCATTTGTTTGTTCGGCAATAACAAGTTGTTCTTCAATTGCTTGCAACTCAAGATCACCTTGTAACACATAATCAATAGCACTGATCGCTAGCGCTGGTGTTTCTTGCTGTAAGTGAGCAATGCGTAATTTATTTTGCTTTTCGATTGAACCCGCTGAAACTTCTAATTCACCCAGAATAGCCGCAAAAAAACTCGATTTGCCACTACCATTTGCACCAACTAAACCAATTTTTTGTTTGCCAAAAATACTGAGGCTTACATTTTTGAGTAATGTTTGTTGGTCGCGATCTAAAGCAACATTATGTAATTGAATCATGATAAAAACCCTTTGTCTTCAGTACGTTATACACTAATAAAAATGAAAAATACGCTTGGATTAGCGTAGCTAACAAGTGCGTACTGAAAGACGAGGATCTTTACCGTATGCATAAGCCATGCAACCGCTTGCAGGAATTTGATGATTGTATGTTACATAACTTAGCATGATTGAAAACTCTATTAAAAAGTAAGTTTTATTATATTAGAAATTTAAGTTTTGGTCAATAATCTTTACTGCTGTCGAATTTCATTTAGATTCCAGTTACAATGTCGCCAAATCGAACTCATGGAGCACAAATGGACGTTTCGAATATTCTCAATGAATTAAATAGTGCGCAGCGCGAAGTCGTGGCTGCCGCACCTAATAATATGTTAGTGCTAGCCGGTGCTGGTAGCGGTAAAACTCGAGTGTTAGTGCATCGAATTGCTTGGTTACTTGAAGCAGAACATTATTCACCATACAGTATTATGGCAGTTACTTTTACCAATAAAGCAGCTGCAGAAATGCGTGGCCGCTTAGAACAATTACTGGGCCATGCGGTGCAAGGCATGTGGGTTGGTACTTTTCATGGTTTAGCACATCGATTGCTACGTGCGCATTGGCAAGATGCTGGTTTGCCGGAACATTTTCAAATTCTTGATTCTGAAGATCAACAGCGTTTAATTCGCCGAGTAATTAAATCACTCAATATTGATGACTCGCAATGGTCACCAAAACAAGCGCAATGGTATATCAACGGCAAAAAAGATGAAGGCTTGCGGCCCGATCAAATTAAAACAGGCGAAGATCCGTATGCCCGTAACATGGTACGAATTTATCAAGCGTATGAAGAAGCTTGCCAGCTCGCTGGCTTAGTTGATTTTGCAGAATTATTATTGCGTGCGTATGAATTATGTCGTGACAATGCCGAGTTATTAGCACATTACCAACAACGTTTTCGTTATCTATTAGTTGATGAATTTCAAGATACTAACGCGATCCAATACGCTTGGTTATGTTTGCTAATGCATGATCATAATCATTTGATGGCTGTTGGTGATGATGATCAATCAATCTATGGTTGGCGTGGTGCCAAAATTGAAAATATTCATCGCCTTAGCCATGATCTCCCTAACACTAAAGTATATCGTTTAGAACAAAACTATCGTTCTACTGGCACGATTTTAAAAGCCGCTAATGCTTTAATTCAACATAATGGTGAACGTTTAGGTAAAGACTTATGGACTGAACACGGTGATGGTGAACCCATTGCGGTGTATGCTGCATTCAATGAAATTGATGAAGCACGGTTTGTGGTCCAACAAATTAAACATTTCTTAGAAAAAGGTGATCGTCAACGCAGTGATTTTGCCATTGTTTATCGATCGAATGCACAATCACGTGTGCTTGAAGAAGCATTAATGCAAATGAGTATTCCTTATCGTGTATACGGCGGCTTACGCTTTTTTGAGCGCGCTGAAATTAAAGATTCTCTAGCTTATTTACGTTTGCTAGTGAATCGTGATGATGATGCAGCGTTTGAACGTATTGTTAATGTGCCAACACGCGGGATCGGCCAACAAACATTAAATAAACTCCGCGCTTATAATCGTGAACATGGCGTATCTTTATGGCGTGCTTGTTGTGAAATGATCGCCGCTCAAACGTTTGCCGCACGTACTCAAAATGCTTTAGTCGCATTTTTAAAACTCATTGATGAATTAACAGAAAATAGTCGAGCATTATCGCTAGCAGAACAAATGGAATATGTGATCACTGGTAGTGGTTTACAAGCACATTTTGAGCGTGATAAATCGGAAAAAGGCCGCGGGCGTTTAGAAAACTTAGAAGAATTAGTCAGCGCCGCTCGACAATTTACACCTGAAGATCAGGAATTACCGATTTTAGCTGCATTTTTAGCGCACGCTGTGCTTGAATCTGGCGAAGGCCAAGCTGAAGAATTCACCGACTACGTACAAATGATGACATTGCATGCAGCTAAAGGTTTAGAATTTCCAATCGTATTTATCTGCGGCTTAGAAGAAAAATTATTCCCTCATGAAATGTCACGCCAAGATCCAGTGAAATTAGAAGAAGAGCGTCGTTTGTGTTATGTCGGGATCACTCGTGCAATGGAAAAATTATATTGCTGTTATGCAGAACGACGCAGCTTACATGGCCGTGATGAATATCATCGACCCTCACGTTTTCTCACTGAATTGCCCGCTGAATGTATTAATGAGATCCGCATGCGTAGTCAAGTGCGACGTCCTCTTAGTGCTCGTGCAACTTCAGTAAAACCTCAAACGATCAGTACAGATAGTCATGGTTTGGCAATTGGCCAACGTGTCAAACATAAAAGTTTTGGTGAAGGTGTGGTTTTAAGTAGTGAAGGCCAAGGTGCACACGCGCGCGTGCAGGTACACTTTGCAGAACATGGTAGCAAATGGTTAGTAGCAGCGTATGCTAACCTTGAAACTGCTTAGGCACTGGATTGCTTCGTCGTTGCACTCCTCGCAATGACGAATATTACCAAACTGAAAATAATTTTTTTAATGATCGATCGATGGGAGCATCAGGATCGTTAGCATGCTTAACTAAATCACAATACTGTACGTAGATCATGCTAATGATTAAAGTAATGTAAACACTTGAGAGGATAGTATGCACTGTTAGTTGATATGCTAAAACATTCGTTATATGGCTCGTGATCAGAAAATCATGCGCCCAGCGATGTAACCAATAAATTATAGTTAAGAAAATAAATAACGGTATAAATAAAACCAACGTACTACGCCACCAGCGTCCCCACACTAAATCACACGTGCGCCAGAAACCTTCATACCATTTACGCTTTTCAAACACGATGACTGGTATGTAGAATTGTAAAATTACAGTAAAAATAATACCCGGAATAACAAAAAAGATGAAACTCGCCACAATCACTAAAGCTGAAAAAATCATTGCCATCAATAACGTCAGAAAAATGTCTGCAGGACAAACAAAGCTCGCTTTCATGGTGATATTTTTTTCGCGATGAGCGACACGATTAACTTGGTGAAACATTATAGCGAAAAACATATAAGGAATAATAAAGTAAAAAGGTAAAGCCCACCAATGTTGATCAGCTTTATCAAAAGAAACAATTAAGCCAGCGGTGGGGTCAACTTCGGCAAAAAATATAATTGCAAATAAGGTGGTAAGGCCAACAAGGATCACTGCTAGAAATAGTAATCTTGGAAAACTTCGCAACCATAAACTAATACCTTCAACTATTACACTAAAGATAGAACGTTGCTCAACAGCTGTTTCCATGTTGCTCATCCTTCAGCCAAAATACAATTTGACAACAAATTCTTATACTATCTGAATTTGAGCTATACGCGCAAGACTTTTTGTCGATAGCTTAAAGCTTCCGTTAAATGATCGGCTTTAATAGAATCTTGCTCAGCAAGATCAGCGATTGTACGTGCTACTTTTATCAATCGATGGCAAGCTCGAGCGGAAAGATCTAAACGTTTAATTGCTTGTGCTAATAATGCTTTTTCTCGATCACCTAATGCACAAAAACGCTTTCTCGCATCATTATCAAGTTCACTATTTAATTTACCACAACGTTGTAATTGTTTATCACGCGCTTGGCATACTCGTTGTCGCACTTTCGCACTTGATTCATTATTAACGGGGGTTTGTAACAACACTTCATCAGATAATTTATCAACATTGACATGCAAATCAATCCGATCGAACAATGGCCCTGAGATCCGCGCTTGATAACGTTGCACTTGTTGCTCGGTACAACGACAAAGCTGGCGCTGATCAGTTAAGTTACCACAAGGGCAGGGATTCATTGCAGCAATCAATTGAAATTTTGCTGGAAACTGTACTTGTCGTGCCGCGCGCGAGACATTGATATAGCCTGATCCTAAAGGCTCACGCAAAGAATCTAAAACATGACGACTAAATTCTGGCAATTCATCTAAAAATAAAATACCTTGATGAGCTAATGATATTTCTCCTGGACGAGGAATGCTGCCACCACCGACTAAAGCGACACTCGAAGCAGTATGATGTGGTGCACGAAATGGTCGTTTACGCCAGTATGACGTGTTAAATTTAGTTTGGGCGATGGATGCAATGGCAGCAACTTCCAAGGCTTGCTGCTCTGTTAGTGGCGGTAAAATACCGGGTAACCGTTGTGCTAACATAGTTTTGCCAGTACCAGGCGGCCCTACCATCAACATGCTATGACCACCTGCAGCAGCAATTTCCAAACCGCGTTTTGCTTGGCTTTGCCCATGTACATCCGTTAAATCAGGATAATGCACTGTGGTTGGCAATTGCGTACTAACGTTAATAACGGTTAATTTTTGTTGTTCAGTTAAATGTGCACAAACATCTAATAAATGTTTTGCTGACAATACTTCAATATCGTCAATCAATGCCGCTTCAGCGGCATTATCGGCAGCAACAATAATTTTACGTTTTTGATCGTGTTGGGTTGCTAATGCAAATGGCAACATCCCTCGCACTGATCGCAATTCACCAGACAGTGCTAATTCTCCAGCAAATTCATACTCTGTTAATGTTGGTAAGGGAATTTGTTTTGATGCGGCTAAGATCCCCAAAGCAATCGCTAAATCAAACCGCCCACCTTCTTTAGGTAGATCTGCTGGCGCCAAGTTAACAACGATCCGGCTGATGGGAAATTCAAAATTAGCATTTAAAATTGCACTGCGCACACGATGCTTACTTTCTTTAACTACAGTTTCTGGTAAGCCAACAATAGCTAACCCAGGCATTCCTTTTGTTAAGTGCGTTTCTACTGTAACCAACGGTGCATCTATACCACAACTTGCACGACTATAAGTGATCGCTAACATAATATTACTTTTAAATCATTATTAAAATTATGATAATAACTGAGCTAGCGGTGACAAAAATAGAGGAGATCTCGACATTGATTGCCAGTGAATACTGGCATTATGACACTACTATTTAAATCAAATGTCTTAGTTAGACAATGAATTAATTATTTTTTATCTTTATTTTTTTGCAAATACTTCGCTTCTAGTTCACTAATATGTTTTTCTAATTTTGCTAATTTTGCACGGGTTCGTTCAAGCACATTTTTTTGTACATCAAATTCTTCACGGGTAATTAAATCTAATTTGGATAGTACCGATTGTAATGCTTCACGAATTTTTTTTTCTAAATTTTTTTCCGTTTTGCGTAGTGATTCAGGCAGTGCTTCATAAAGATGTTTAGCGACTTGTTCTAAATGCTCCAGTTTACTCATTGTAAATCTCCATATCGTAAATTTAAGCTATATAGTATAGTAACAGTTCTACCGTAGGTAGCAAATTTTTGCGACTAGTTGTTATTTACGTCAATAATAACTACAATACGCTGTGTTTTAAATCTGATCATGAACGGTGACACACTAATGTTTGCTTGGTTATCCGGACCAATTCTTGGTTCCATCAACTTATTTCTTTTTATCGTTATCACCATTTTCTGGGGAAGTTGTTTGATCATCCCTGCTGTATTTAAATTTATTCTACCGATCCCAAGTTGGCGTCGTTTTTGGTCACATGGCGCACATTTTTGTGCCTATATGTGGGATTGGTGTTACCAAGCCGTATTAACCTTTACCTTACCAACAACTTGGGAGATCCGTGGGCTTAATACATTAAAGCGTCGCGAATGGTATTTAATTATTGCCAATCATCAATCCTGGACAGATATTGTAGTGCTACAAAAAATCTTTTTAGGCAAAATTCCGTTACCTAAATTTTTTCTTAAGCGTGAATTACTTAAGCTACCTATTTTAGGCTGGGCTTGTTGGGTAATGGATTATCCTTTCATGTATCGACACAGTAAAAATGACATCAAAAAAAATCCTAAACTAAAAGGCAAAGATCTTGAAATTACTCGCAAAGCATGTGAAAAATTTAAATATACTCCAACGACTATCGTAAGCTTTGCCGAAGGTACGCGCGCTACTGACACTAAAAAACAACACCGATCATCGCCTTATAAACACTTGCTAGTGCCAAAATCGGGGGGCATTGCTTTTATGTTAGGCTCAATGAGTGATATTTTACATTTGCTACTTGATGTTACTATCATTTATCCGCAAGGCAAAATTACTATATGGGATTACTTGTGTGGCAAGGTGAAACATATTTTCATTAATATTGATTGCCAAAAGATCACCGCTGATCTCATTGGCGATTATCAAAATGATCCGCAATTTCGTATTTACTTTCAACGCAGAATTAACCAACTATGGCAACACAAAGATACCTTCATTACAAATTACTTGGAACATTATGAAGACCAAACTAAGAATAGCGACTCGCGAAAGTCGTCTCGCTTTACGTCAAGCTGAAATTGTTAAACAACAGCTGCAACAGCATCATCCAGAATTAACTATTGAATTAATTGGGATGACCACACAAGGTGACAAGGAACTGTCACAGTCTCTAGCAAAGATTGGTGGCAAAGGTTTATTTATTAAAGAATTAGAGCAAGCTTTATTGACTAATCGTGCTGATCTTGCCGTGCATTCAATGAAAGATATGCCGCCCGATCTAACACCGGGATTAACTATTGCTGCTATTTGCGAACGTGAACCTGCCTGGGATGTTTTTATTTCTAAACGCTATCAACATTTGCAGACATTACCCGCGGGCGCAGTTATCGGCACATCGAGTTTACGTCGTCAATGTCAGCTATACGCGTTATTACCGAACATCCAAATCAAATTATTACGTGGTAACTTAGATACTCGCTTACGTAAACTTGATGCTGGTGAGTACGATGCGATTATTCTTGCTGCCGCGGGTTTATTACGCCTAAATTTAAAAGATAGGATCAGGCAAATGCTCATGCCACCTGAATTTATTCCTGCCGTAGGCCAAGGTGCTATTGGGATCCAAACGCGCATCGATGATCGTCAAGTTAATCAACTCATCAAGCCACTCAATCACTTTGCCACCGCCGTTTGTGTTAGTGCAGAACGGGCGTTAACACAGCGTTTACAAGGAAGTTGTCAAACTCCAATCGCGGGTTACGCTCATATTCAAGCCAACATGCTCAACTTAACTGGCTTAGTTGGGCAACCCGATGGCAGCATTATTTATAAAAGCACGCGCCAAGCTGACATCAATGATCCACCACAATTAGGCATTGCTGTAGCCGATGATCTACTTGTGCAAGGTGCTCAAGCTATTTTAGATTCATTACGCGGCGATGTTTAAATTAATCCGCGATCAGATAATGATGTGACATAACCATCACCAACAATAATGTGATCCAACACACGCACGTCAAGCAATGCTAATGCTTGCGCTAATTGTTTAGTAATGTAAGCATCAGACACACTTGGCTCTGCAATACCTGAAGGATGATTATGTGCAAAGATCACAGCGGCAGCATTGTGTACAAATACTCGTTTAACGACTTCCCGCGGATGCACACTAGCTTGATTGATCGTGCCGTGAAATAATTCTTCGAATTTAATGATCCGATGTTTATTATCTAAAAACAAACAGGCAAATACTTCATGCTGATAATGCTGCAACTTCGTCATGATAAATCGTTTAGTCTGACCGGCATTTAGCAGCGCATCTTTTTGTTGCAAACTGCCTTTTAAATATCGACGCATCATTTCCAACACTGCTTGTAATTGAGTATATTTACTTTTGCCTAAGCCTTTTGAACGACAAAAACGCTGTCGATCCGCCACCAAGATGTTCGCTATACTGCCATACTCTTGCAACAAATCACGTGCTAAATCTACAGCAGATTTACCTGCTACCCCGCTGCGTAAGAAAATTGCCAGTAACTCAGCATCTGATAAATTAGCTGCACCGTGTTGTAATAATTTTTCACGTGGACGCTCATCTACCGGCCAATCGGAAATTGCCATAACATCGCTTCCTTTTATGTTATTATTGATAGCCTACATTATACTCGTAATACTTGAGGAAAAAAATGCAAACTATTCAATTAAAAATTCTTGACTCACGGATCGGTAAAGAATTTCCATTGCCAACTTACGCAACGCCCGGTTCTGCAGGATTAGATTTACGTGCTTGCCTTGATGAACCGTTACAATTAACTTCGCAACAAACTGCACTCATTCCCACTGGCATCGCGATCCATATCGCCGATCCTAAACTTGCTGCAACTATTTTACCGCGCTCGGGGCTTGGACATAAACATGGGATCGTGTTAGGAAATCTCGTTGGCTTAATTGATTCTGATTATCAAGGCCCATTAATGATTTCTGTATGGAACCGTAACCAAGATCATTTTACGATTAATCCTGGAGATCGCATTGCTCAACTAGTTTTTATGCCTATCGTGCAAGCCCAATTCAATGTTGTTGCCGAATTTGCAACTAGTTCTCGCGGCAGTGGTGGTTTTGGGCATTCTGGAATATAATGATATGCAAATAGATAAGCATGCATGGAGGCTGTTAAATGACGCGCAAATTGGTTTATTTACTAATATTTACTTTACTATGTCTGCAGGCTAATTTTGCACTTAGTCAAGTCGAGCCCAAAACTCCAGTAAAAAATATCACGCCGGCAAATGTTCTTGAACATGTTAAACGTGTTCAAGCTGAATTACGTTTGATCCAACGCAAAGAGAATGCCGTGCCTACTTTTCGCAGAACTTTAGTCGTTAGTAATGTCGCACCTAGAGAAGTCTACTTTCAAGCCCTCACTTTATTTAACAAAGCCAATCATTTATGTTTTGAATACACCCAACAAGTTAAAGCCACGCCTAAATTAGTTAAAGCTCAAATTAAACCGGCTGATGTGTGGCAAGTTGTCGATGATGCTTTACAACAAATTTTAGCGGTAAAACGTTCTTTAGAAATAACCCAATCCGTCACTATAGCAACTCAGCCTAGCACGACAACACCTACCGATGTTTTTAATGCTATTATCCAAACTAACCAACAAATTAATTCATTATTAACCCAATCATTTAGACCCAGCACAGTGTATCAGCAAATTGAAAAAGCGATTAGTTACACTGCGGTGCTGCTTGATCAATTTCCTGGAGCTAATGTGCTACCTGATAAACCACCACTACAAGCCAACAAGAAACCTGTTGATGTTTACCGCTTGCTGATAAAAGTTTTTAATAAAATAAAAGTGATTGCTAAACTTTCAAACGTTAAAACTTTAACGTTAAATCAAGCAACGATGCAGATCAAAGATGTTGAACCTAGCGATGTTTACGATATGGCAACATTAGTTGTTTCTGAGCTTGCATATTTTAAAAACCAGGTTAGCCCAGAAGAACGTTTACCGCGAACTTATTTTCCTGGGTATAAAACATCATCACAAGTTTATCAACGCATTGGCATTTTGCTAAAACAATTAGATCTCTTAAAGCAACATGTTAAACAATACCCCGATTGGCTTAAGCAAGATTCATGATTTGTTTTATTGCGCTGAATTGAATATAATCCAAATTGGCAAAAACATTGAACAAATAATATCAGCTACCGCGTAGCTAAACTAATCATGGCTGTAACAGAGAAATACACCGCAGAATCCATAGAATACTTGACTGGCCTAGAGCCTGTAAGGCGTCGGCCAGCAATGTTTACCGATCCTGCACGCCCTGATCATATTGGTCGTGAAGCGATTGATAATAGTGTCGATGAAGCGATTGCTGGCTTTGCCAAAAATCTACAAGTCATTCTATATAAAGATAATTCGCTTGAAGTCATCGATGATGGCCGTGGCATGCCTGTGGATATCCACCCGCAAGAAAAAATTAGCGGGGTTGAATTGATCATGACGAAATTGCATGCTGGTGGCAAATTCTCTGGTAAAAATTATAAATTCTCTGGTGGCTTACATGGTGTCGGCGTATCGGTTGTTAACGCGTTATCAACTAAAGTCGACATTAATATCAAACGCGATGGCAAGATATATGCGATTAGCTTTGCTAATGGTGAAGTTAGTAAAAAACTAAAAGTTATCGGTGATGCTAAACCACGTGAAACTGGCACTGCTATTCGCTTTTGGCCTGATGCAAAATATTTTGATAACGTTAAATTTTCTGTCGCCAAACTTAAACATGTTCTACGCGCAAAAGCCGTATTATGTTCAGGTTTAAAAGTTAAATTTTATGATGAACACACCAAAAAAACTGAACAATGGTGTTATGAAAATGGCTTAACCGATTATTTAACGACATCATTAACAGGCTTTGAATTATTACCAGCAGAGCCATTTGCTGGTGATTTCTCTGGTAATATCGAAGCTGTGGAATGGGCAGTAGCATGGCTACCAGAAGGTGGTGAAGGGCTTACTGAAAGTTATGTTAATTTAATTCCGACGATTCAAGGTGGCACCCATATTAACGGCTTACGCACCGGCTTGTTAGATGCCATGCGTGAATTCTGTGAGATCCGTAATTTATTACCACGCGGCGTTAAACTAACACCCGATGATATATGGAGCCATTGCCAATATGTATTATCATTTAAAATGCAAGATCCATTATTTTCTGGGCAAACTAAAGAACGATTAGCTTCGCGCCAAGCTGCAACATTCATCGCCGGTGTTGTTAAAGATGCTTTTAGCTTGTGGTTAAATCAACATGTGCATGCGGGTGAAGCCTTAGCAGAATTAGTCATTAACAATGCGCAACAACGGTTACGCTCTAGTAAAAAAGTCACACGAAAAAAAATCACTAGTGGACCAGCATTGCCTGGCAAATTAGCTGATTGTACTAGCCAAGATCCACAGCAAACAGAATTATTCTTAGTAGAAGGTGATTCTGCAGGTGGTTCAGCGAAACAAGCCCGTGATCGCGAATTTCAAGCAGTGATGCCATTGCGCGGTAAAATTCTTAATACGTGGGAAGTTGATCCCAATCAAATTCTTGCATCACAAGAAGTGCATGATATTTCTGTGGCTATTGGTGTAGAGCCTGGTGATGATCAATTCAAAAATCTACGTTATGGTAAAATTTGTATTTTAGCTGATGCCGATTCCGATGGTGCGCATATTGCAACGTTGTTATGCGCTTTATTCTTACGTCATTTTAAAGCATTAGTCAGTGCCGGACATGTATATGTTGCAATGCCACCACTATATCGAATTGATATTGGCAACGATGTTTTTTACGCTTTAGATGATGATGAAAAGCAAGGGATCCTCGACAGGATCGCTGCAGAAAAGAAAAAAGGCAAAATCAACGTGCAACGCTTTAAAGGCTTAGGCGAAATGAATCCATTACAATTACGTGAAACCACCATGGCCAGAGACACTCGACGTTTAGTACAATTAACTGTTGCTGCTGATGACAATACTCATAGCTTGGTGGATATGCTATTAGCGAAAAAACGCGCTGCAGATCGTAAAGCTTGGCTGGAAAAAAAAGGTGATCTCGCGCAAGTGATATAAACAAATGAATATTCATTATAACCAAGCTACATTCATGTTAAGTGCCGCTAAACTTGCACAATTACCACCTGATCAAGGTTATGAAATTGCTTTTGCCGGGCGCTCCAACGCCGGCAAATCTAGTGCTTTAAACACTATTACTGACATTAACGGCTTAGCACGAACCAGTAAAACCCCAGGCCGAACGCAATTGATCAATTTATTTAAATTAGATGATGAACGTCGTTTAGTTGATCTGCCTGGCTATGGTTATGCGAAAGTTGCAGCAAGCACGCAGCGCCAATGGCAACAAACCTTAAGCGATTATTTACAACAACGCCAATGTTTGCGTGGCCTAGTGTTGATCATGGATATCCGCCATCCCTTAAAAGCCTTAGATCAACATATGATAAACTGGTGCCAACAAGCAAATTTACCTATGCATATTTTATTAACTAAAGCAGATAAATTATCTCGTGGCGCTGGCATGAATGTATTGCAACAAGTAAAACACACACTGCAAAGTGATCCCGAACTACTTAGTATCCAACTATTTTCATCACTTAAAAAAACTGGTGTCGATCTCGCACGCCAACAATTAACAAAATGGTTCAATGAACCGCAGCGCAGTTTGCATTTGTAGTAAATACTTCTACGACAAGCTTTGCTAAAATTCGCTAGCTTGACGCAGAAAACACAGATTTTTGAGCACCGCAGCGCAGTTTACATTTGTAGTAAATGCTTCTACGACAAGCTTTGCTAAAATTCGCTAGCTTGACGCAGAAAACACAGATTTTTGAGCACCGCAGCGCAGTTTACATTTGAAGTAAATGAGCAGTGGAGCACAAAAAATCTGTATTTTCTGCTCAAGATAGTAGAATTTTAGCCAGCTTGTAAAAAAAGGCCCTAGTAGCTATGAAAAGCTCCAGGGCCTAACAATCACTCGACCTGGGGGGAGGCCGAGATGTTTCCCACTTGGAGAGTCGAGCAGGAAACTCGCTGAGGGTAGCGTCCATTAGTTAAGACCATTGTGTTTTAAGAAGGTTCCGCTTAGTTTGCTTGGGGGGTTTTCTTGAGATAAAATGCCTTTATAAAACAGATGGTTAGCGAAGATTGAGAATTTTCTTGGCATGCTTACTGGGATAGATGATAATCTAGACTCAAGAGTTAATACTTAGTGGTGCTGAGATCGTGACTTTGCGAAAGAGAGTTTAAGGTAAATGAAAAAAGAACTGCAACAACTGATTGTCAACGCACTTGTGGAACTACAACGACACAATGTGATCCCAACGGATGTGACTTTTGCGGTGCAGTTAGAACGTTGTCGTAATAAACAGCATGGCGACCTTGCTTGCAATATTGCATTGATATTAGCGAAACAACTTGGGCGTAATCCCCGAGAATTAGCTCAACAAATCGTTGATCATTTATCTCAGTCTGATCTAGTGAATAAAATTGATATTGCTGGCCCGGGATTTATTAATTTTTATCTTAATGTAAATGCTTATCAAGAAATTATCCAACAAATTTTAACGCAAGCTGAAAACTATGGTAAGCAAACTCCGGCTAAATCGTTGCGGATCCATTTAGAATTTGTTTCTGCTAACCCAACAGGACCTTTGCATGTAGGCCATGGTCGTGGTGCAGCTTATGGTGCTGCACTTGCTGATCTTTTAACAACTGCTGGCCATAAGGTTCATAAAGAATATTATGTTAACGACGCTGGTCGCCAAATGCATATTCTCGCACTGAGTGTTTGGTTGCGTTATTTAGCATTAACTGGTGAAGACATTAATTTTCCTAGCAATGCGTATCAAGGTGATTATGTCATCGATATCGCTAAGCAATTATTACAAAGTAAAGAAAAAGCATATCATCAGTCAGCTGACCATGTCTTTAATGATTTGCCTGAAGCTGATGATGAAGAAAAATATATGGATGCTTTAATTGCGCGGGCGAAAAAACTTTTAGGTCAGGATGCTTATCAAGAGGTTTTTAATGCTGGACTTAACAGCATATTAACAGATATTCGCCAAGACTTAGCAGACTTTGGTGTTACTTTCGATGAATGGTTTCGTGAAAAAAACTTACACGCTGCTAACCTTATCGAACAAGGTATTGCACAATTGAAAGCATCGAAACATACTTATGAGCGTGATGGCGCTTTGTGGTTTCGTTCCACTGATTTTGGTGATGATAAAGATCGAGTATTAATTCGTGATAATGGTCAACCAACTTATTTCGCTGCAGATGTTGCTTATCATTGGCATAAATACGAACGCGGCTTTGATCAAATTATTGATATTTTAGGTGCAGATCATCATGGCTATGCACCACGGTTAAAAGCCGTCATTAAAGCCTTGGATAAAAATCCCGATGATTTTGATGTTTTGTTAGTACAATTTGCCGTGCTTTATCGTGGCAAAGAAAAAGTGCAAATGTCGACACGTAGTGGCTCTTTTGTCACTTTAAAAACTTTATATAATGAAGTCGGCAAAGATGCTGCGCGCTTTTTTTATGTGATGCGCAAGCCTGATCAACATATGGATTTTGATTTAGAGCTAGCAAAATCACAAACTACCGATAATCCTGTGTATTACATCCAATATGCGCACGCGCGGATCTGCAGTGTGTTTCGACAACTTGCTGAAAAACAATTAACTTGGGATCAAAACATTGGTCTTGCGGCATTTTCTCGTTTAGATACCGAGCACGAACGTGATGTACTAAATACTCTATCGCGTTATGATGACATGATTTGTACGGCCGCACGCAATCATGATCCTCACATGATCGCACATTATCTGCGAGAACTCGCTGATAATTTTCATTCTTATTATAATGCGCATCAGTTTATTATTGATGATAACGAATTATGTCAAGCACGCTTAACATTAATTGCCGCGTGCCAACAAGTTATTGTAAATGGTTTAACCTTGCTTGGGGTTAGCGCGCCAAAAGCAATGTAAAATTAAGGAATGTTCATGACTAGAGATTACGCTAAAAATAATTACAAACGCAAAAAATCATTACACCGTTTTCCAATAATAACGTTATTTCCACGATGGTTATGGCTAATATTATTATTGCTATTTAGCGCCATCATTGCTGGTGGTGTTTATCTTTATAATTATCATCCTTCGCCCCGAGAACATATGCCACACACTATGCAAATGCAGCAGGTAACGCCACCGGCTTTTGAATTTCGAACGATAAAATCACGCGACAAAAAAATGAAGAATTACTGACGATGAAGCAAACTACCGTCATTGCGAGGAGTGTAACGACGAAGCAATCCAGAATATTTCTAAATTAATGCTACTGGATTGCTTCGTCCCCTTCGGGTCCTCGCAATGACGGGAAGTAGGACAGCGACTAGCAACCAACAGCCAACAACTAGCAGTCAACAACTAACAACTACCCCTTGTATCTTCTGGCAATGATATAACGTTACTCATTTTAACAAAATCAACAACCCGTAAGTTTTGCGGACGTGCTTTAGGATCAATATTAAGCGCGATCAATTGTTCATTACTAATGACTTGCCGCAAGCTATTATGGATAGTTTTGCGACGCTGATTAAATGCCATTTTAACTAACTCGGCAAACACATTGATATCTTTAGCAAGATCCTTAGGCTGCATAAATGGCACCAGACGGATCACAGCAGATCCAACTTGTGGCGGCGGATCAAAACAACTTGCGCTGACTGCAAACAATGCTTCAACTTCACAATGATACTGGATCATTACACTTAAACGACTATAAGCTGAGCTATTTGGCTTAGCGACAATCCGCTCAACAACTTCTTTTTGTAACATAAAATGCATGTCACTGATCATCGTTTTATATTCTAATAAATGAAATAATAATGGCGTTGAAATATTATACGGTAAATTACCAAAGACCCGTAATGACCGCTTATCTTTAACCAAACAATTAAAATCAAAACTTAATGCATCGGCTTGATGAATGGTTAGTTCGCCTAACAAGACACAGTACTTACGTAGATATGGAATAACATCACGATCAAACTCTATCGCATCCATTTTATTAACTAACGGTAGGATCTGCGTCGTCAACGCGCCTAAGCCTGGCCCTATTTCAACTAGATGTTGAGAAGGCTGCGGCGCAATAGCATTAATAATGTTACCAATGATATTGGGATCAACCAGAAAATGTTGTCCAAAGCGTTTGCGTGCATGATGCGGATGAGATTTACCCATGTACATTCGCCACTAATTGTATTGCCATTTGTGTAGCATGTTGCAAACTACTTACATCAGCGATACCTTTGCCAGCAATGTCTAAAGCAGTGCCATGATCTACTGAGGTACGAATAAACGGTAACCCTAGTGTCATATTCACTGCTTCACTAAAACCATAATGTTTAATCACTGGCAAACCTTGATCATGATACATTGCTAATACAACATCAGTTTGTTGTAAAGACTGCGGCGTAAAAACCGTATCGGCTGGCAGTGGATCACTAACTTTCATACCCTGATCACGCAATTGCGCAAGCGCTGGGATCATAATATCAATTTCTTCTCGTCCTAAATAACCATTCTCACCAGCATGCGGATTTAATCCGCAGACTACAATGCGCGGATCTTTAATAGCAAAATATTGCGTTAAATACTTTTGAATTAACGTTAAGGTAGCTTGTAATTTTTTTGCCGTTATTAATTTGGGTACCTCGGCTAAAGCAACATGCGTTGTCAATAATGCTACGCGTAATTGTTTAGCCACAAATAACATCACCACGTGATCAACATTAGCTAATTTTGCTAAATATTCCGTATGGCCACTAAACGCTAAACCCGCTGCATTAATTATGGATTTTTGTACTGGCCCGGTAACTAATGCTGATAATTCATGCTGAATACAATGATGCGTCGCTGTTTGTAAACATGTTAATACATGATCTGCATTTGCTTGATTAAGCTGGCCTGGTATTACTGCTTTAGCTAACGATACAGGAATTATAGTTAATTCGCCGGGTTGCTGCCCGCAGGCTGATTTTGACAGATCGAGCTCAGATAAAGTTAAGGGTAGTTTAAGCTGTGCCGCCGTTGTGGTTAACAGATCCGGATCGGCAATTGCAACTAACTGCGCTGGGTATTGTTGTTGTGCTAACTTAACAACTAATTCGGGGCCAATTCCAGCAGGTTCACCAGGAGTAATTGCAATACGTGGAATAGTAATAGTTACTGCTCTCCTAACGCCATCCAAGTACGCACGATTGAGTCTGGCGTCAACGAAATACTATCAATACCTTCAGCCATTAACCATTGTGCAAAATCAAGATGATCAGAAGGCCCTTGACCACAAATGCCAACATACTTATTGAGCTTTTTACAGGTTGTAATGATGTGTTGTAATAACGATTTAACCGCCGCATCACGCTCATCAAATAAACCAGCAACTAATTCTGAATCACGATCTAAACCCAAGGTCAATTGCGTTAAATCATTTGAACCAATCGAATAACCATCAAAGTATTGCAAAAATTCTTCCGCTAACACCGCATTCGCTGGAACTTCACACATCATATAAAACTTCAAACCGTCTTGACCACGCTCTAAACCTAACGATTTTGCTAAATCAATTAATTGTTTTGCCTCAGTTACGGTACGTACAAAAGGAAACATGACGTTAGTATTAATTAAACCTTTAGTTTCACGTACCCGTTTAATAGCTTCACACTCTAAAACAAAACATTCACGAAAATCACCAGAAAGATAGCGTGATGCACCGCGATAACCTAACATTGGGTTTTCTTCTTTAGGTTCAAACAAATCACCACCTAATAAATTGGCATATTCGTTGGATTTAAAATCTGAAAAACGCACAATGATCGGTTTAGGATAAAATGCCGCAGCAATTGTGGCGATCCCTTCGGCTAATTTTGCACGATAAAATTCCACCGGTGAATCATAGGCAGCAATTCGTGGCGCAATTTTTTGCTGCAACTTTTTAGGTAAATCAGCAAATGTCATTAATGCTCGTGGATGTATGCCAATCATCGTGCCAATAATAAATTCTAAACGGGCTAAACCAATCCCATGATTAGGAATAAATTGGCAAGAGAATGCACGTTCAGGATTGGCGAGATTCATACAAATTTTACTAGATAACTCTGGCAATTCACTAATTGCGGTTTGCTCATATTTATATTTAAGTAAACCTGGATAAATATGTCCGGTTTCACCTTCAACACAAGACACAGTAACTACACTGCCATTACTGATCGTTTGCGTCGCATCAACACAACCCACTACTGCAGGTATGCCAAGTTCACGTGCAATGATCGCCGCATGACAAGTGCGCCCCCCACGATTGGTAACAATGGCACTCGCACGTTTCATGATCGGCTCCCAATCGGGGTCGGTCATATCCGTCACTAACACTTCACCTTCTGCTAATTGATCCATCTCGTGAGTATCGGCGATCAATCGTGCTATGCCTTGACCAATTTTTTGACCGATACTGCGTCCAGAGGTGAGTGGCGTTGTTTTTTCAAGCAAGTGATATTGCTCAATAACTTGATGTTGTTCACGTGCGCGTACTGTTTCAGGCCGTGCTTGGATAATATAAAGTTGTTGATCAGCGCCATCTTTGGCCCATTCGATATCCATCGGTTTGCCATAATGTTTTTCAATGATCAATGCTTGCTGTGCTAGCTGCAACACTTCATCATCGCTTAAGCAATAGCGTTGTTGCTCTGCTGTGGGCACTTTAACGGTATGAACTCCACCTTGAGTTTTAGAATTGTTATAAACCATTTTTTCGGTTTTACTGCCGATTTTGCGACGCACAATGGCACGCTTACCAGCCTCTAAGGTTGGCTTATGCACGAAAAATTCATCGGGATTAATTTGGCCTTGCACAATTCCTTCACCCAAACCATAAGAAGCGGTGATAAATACTACTTGATCGAAACCACTTTCCGTATCCAGAGTAAAAATAACCCCACTAGCAGCTAAATCACTGCGCACCATTTGCTGGACACCAGCTGAAATAGCAACTTCATCATGATCAAAACCATGATGTACCCGATAAGCAATCGCACGTTCTGTAAATAATGATGCAAACACATCTTTGATCGCAATTAATACATTATCTACCCCAGCGACATTTAAATAGGATTCTTGTTGACCAGCAAATGAGGCTTCTGGTAAATCCTCAGCGGTTGCTGATGAGCGCACTGCTACAGTTTGTTCTGGATTCAGTTTGAGTTTTTGGTAAGCTTCGCGCACTGCGCTAACTAATGATTCTGGTAAAGTCGCTTCACGGATCCATTGACGAATGGTTGCACCAGCTTTTTGGAGATCAGCAATATTTTTAATATCGACACCAGCCAGACAGGCTTTAATTTTTTCGACTAAGTTATTTTCATGCAGAAAATGCCAATATGCTTCGGTGGTCGTTGCAAAACCAGTGGGTACTTTAACACCAAGCTCCGCCAAATTATTAATCATCTCACCAAGAGATGCATTTTTGCCACCAACTTCGAGCAAGTTAGCTAAGGTGATATCTTCAAATTTCAAGATAGCTTTCATAATGCCCGCCTTTATCAACCAATCATTTATACGTTATACTGTTGCCAACTTTATCGTTACTAAGGATACATAGTGCGTTATTTTTTTATCATTCTCGCATTACTAATGCCGCTATTAGCAGGTTGTGGGCAAACCGGAGCGCTCTTTTTGCCACCACCGCCTGGAGCATTTCTTGATCTGCAAGAATACCATCATCCGCCACCGCAACCACCGCCCCCAACTCTACCTGTGAATCCACCAAAAAACAATGGATGAACGCCTAAATATCGAATACTATAAGTGGTAACTTTTACCATTATTTAATATTATCGTTTATGAAAATCATTATCATTGGCGCTGGGCAAGTCGGTGGCACTTTAGCAGAAAACTTAGTTATAGAAGGTAACGATATAACTGTCGTTGACAGCAATTTAGAGCGCTTGAACTATTTGCAAAGTCAACTCGATATTCGTACCGTGTATGGTCCTGGCTCTTATCCCAACATTCTCAAAAAAGCTGGAGCCGATAGTGCCGACATGGTGATCGCCGTTTCTAGCAATGACGAAACCAATATTGTTGCTTGCCAAGTGGCTTATACGATCTTTCACACACCAACTAAAATCGCTCGTATTCGCTCGCGACATTATCAAACGCATAGCGAATTATTTGATAATGCCGCTATTCCGATCGATGTTTGGATCAGTCCAGAATTAATTGTCACCACCACCATGAAACAACTCATTGATAACCCTGGTTCATTACAAGTGCTTAATTTTGCTGAAGGTAAAGTACGCTTAATATCATTGCATGCAACTAGTGCCGGTATTTTAATCGGCAAAAGCTTATCGATGTTAACTGAAATCATTCCCAATATTCCCGTAAGGATTGCTGCTATTTTTCGTAATAAACAATCGATTCCACTGTCTGGTGAAACGGTGATTGAACGTGATGATGAAGTGTTTTTTATTGCTTTAACTGAACATGTTCGTAAAATCATGGATGCGCTTGGATGTAAAGAAGAACCTTACAAGCGGATCATGATCGCGGGTGGTGGCAACATCGGTGCTAGCTTAGCAAAAGCGATTGAAGATCAATACAATGTCAAATTAATCGAACATAATCTGCAACGCACTCAGTTATTAGCAGAAGAATTAAATAATTCAACTGTGTTACTTGGTGATGCATCAGACCGTGAATTACTAATCACCGAAAACATTGAGCATATTGATGTATTTTGTGCGGTTACCAATCGTGATGAAACTAACATTATGTCAAGCATGCAAGCACGACGTTTAGGCGTGCGCAATACTTTAACGTTAGTTACCCGAACTGCTTATGCAGAACTTTTAGAGGGTGGGCGCGATATTGATATTGTCATTTCACCGCAACAAATTACTATTGGTTCGATCTTAAAACATGTGCGGCGCGGCGATATTGTTAATGTTTATTCTCTACGGCGCGGTGCGGCCGAAGCAATTGAAATCGTTGCTCATGGTGATGAAAGTGCGTCTAAAGTTGTGGGCCGTGCAGTCACTGATATAACTCTACCGAGCGGCGCTAATATTGGTGCTATCGTGCGTAAAGGTAAAATTCTTATGCCGAGTAAAGATGTTATTATCGAAACTGAAGATCACATTATTATCTTTTTATCGGTAAAAAAACATTTGCGACAAGTTGAGCGTTTATTTCAAGTGAGTGCTACTTTCCTATGAGATTTGCAGCGATCTTTCGTATCCTTGGAGTATTACTCATGCTGTTTAGCCTCAGCATGTTGCCACCTATTGGGGTTGAATTATACTATCGTGATGGCGGTTTATATGCATTTGTTAGCACTTTTTTCTTATGCTTAATTATAGGATGTTTGATCTGGTTACCTAATAGAAATACCACGCAAGAATTAAAAGCACGCGATGGCTTTTGTATTGTCGTATTATTTTGGACAGTATTGTCATTTTTCGGTGCTTTACCGTTAGTGATCATCGTGCGTCCCGTTATCAGCATGACCGATGCGATTTTCGAAACTATGTCTGGCTTAACCACAACCGGCGCGACAATACTATCTAATTTAAATCAATTGCCACACTCGCTGTTATACTATCGCCAACAATTACAATTCCTTGGCGGTATGGGCATTATCGTATTAGCCGTGGCGGTATTACCGATGCTGCGAATTGGTGGTTTACAACTTTATCAAGCCGAAACCCCAGGGCCAATGAAAGAAAGTAAATTAACGCCACGGATCACCAGCACAGCAAAAGCATTATGGTACATTTACGTTGGCTTGGTGATCGTTTGTTGTTTAAGTTATTGGTTTGCTGGGATGAATTTATTTGATGCCGTCAGTGAAAGTTTTAGTACGATATCAACCGGCGGCTTTAATATCCATGACAGCAGCTTTGCTTTTTATCATAGTAAAACCATTGATATTATTGCGATCGTGTTCATGCTGTTAGGTGGCACTAATTTTTCATTGCATTTCATCGCTCTGCAACAACGCAAACTTCGTCAGTATTGGTCAGACTCCGAATTTCGTGCTTATGTTTTTTTATATATTATTTTTGCATTAATTATCGCAGGCGTATTATATTTACATCATGTTTCTCATGGAGTTGGCCACCAAATATTACAAAGCTTTTTTGCCGTAGTATCAGTAGGTACAACAACTGGTTTCACCGATGATCATTTTGCACATTGGCCGACATTCGTGCCAATTTTGATGATGTTAATTGCTGTGATCGGCGGTTGTGCTTCATCTACTAGCGGTGGTGTTAAAATTATTCGATTACTATTACTTTACAAACAATGCGCACGAGAAATTAAACGTTTAATCCACCCACGTGCAGTATTACAAATTAAATTTAGTAAACAAATTTTGCCAGAACATATCATGCAAGCAATGTGGGGATTTATTGCGGCATTTTTAGTATTGTATGCATTGTTAATTTTAGCCGTAATGGCCACTGGCATAGATTTTACTACGGCTTTTGGCGCAGTAAGTGCAACGATATCGAATACTGGCGCAAGTATTGGTAAAACTGCAAGTAACTTTAAACATATTAATACTACCAGCAAATGGTTATTAACCTTTGCAATGCTGGCAGGGCGGTTAGAAATCTTTACGATACTAGTTATCTTCAGCCCTGAGTATTGGCGTAAATAGTTGGATCAACGATCCCAGCTACTTGAAAACCTTGTTTACGGATCACACACGCATCGCACTTACCACAAGCATGACCATCAGCATTCGCTTGATAACAAGAAATCGTTAATGAATAATCGACACCGAGTTTAGTACCAAGCTGAATAGTTTCTGCTTTAGTCAAATTTATTAACGGGGTGTGGATCTGGATCTTGTGACCTTCAACCCCAGCGCGAGTTGCTAAATTTGCCATTTCTTGGAACGCTAACATATAATTTTCACGACAATCCGGATAACTCGCATAGTCTGCTTGACAACCTCCGAAAAAAATATCTTGCGCGTTTAATACTTCTGCCCAACCTAATGCAATCGATAAAAACACGGTATTGCGAGCGGGCACATAAGTCACATGGATTTCATCATCTGCTTGATGATCAGGAACATTGATATTTCGATCAGTTAACGCCGAACCACCAAGCTTGCCTAAATCACGCAAATTAAAAATCTTATGTTCGTAAGCTTCAAATTTTGCTGCAATGCGTTTTGCAGCTTGAATTTCTACGCAGTGGCGCTGGCCATAATCGAAAGTTAATGCATAGCATGTATAACCCTTAGATTTGGTTAATGCTAAGATAGTGCTAGAATCAATCCCACCAGCAAACAGAATTACTGCATTTCTAGTCATAGTTGCTTCAACTTAAATGATAACATGGTTGACAATTATATAATAAATGCACGATATCAGTAACAAGAATTTATTACTACTAGTCGCTTAATTCAAATTTGCTTATAATCATCACATTGATATTAAATTCAAGGCTACAATTATGTCGAAATATATTATTGCGCCATCTATTCTTTCTGCTAACTTTGCCCGTTTAGGTGAAGAAGTTGATAATGTATTAGCAGCTGGTGCTGATTGGGTCCATTTTGATGTTATGGATAATCATTATGTGCCAAACTTAACTGTCGGGCCGATGGTATGTAAAGCGCTACGCGATCACGGAGTGACAGCACCGATCGATGTACATTTAATGACAAAACCCGTTGATGATCTCATTCGTGGCTTTGCTGATGCCGGAGCAACGTATATTTCTTTTCACCCTGAAGCGAGCGAGCATATTGATCGTAGTTTGCAGTTGGTGCGTGATTTAGGTTGTCATGCGGGGCTTGCCTTTAATCCTGCAACACCATTAAGTTATTTAGACCATGCTTTAGATAAAATCGATTTGATTTTATTAATGGCGGTTAATCCCGGTTTTGGCGGACAAAAATTTATTCCTTCAATGCTCGATAAAATTCGTCAAACTAAAAAAATTATTGCCGCTGGTGATCATGATATTCGGCTATCGGTTGATGGCGGGGTAAAAATGGAAAACATCGGCGATATCGCTGCTGCTGGCGCTGATACTTTTGTCGCCGGCACCGCTATTTTTAGCACGAAAGATTATCAAACAACCATTGAAGCATTGCGCCAGCAATTGTAAACCCTCAATGATCACAAAAACAATTCGACAACATCATTTAAAAATCGTCGACCTAAGTTTGTAAGTTGAATGGTTTGATCATCAAAATGCAAAAAGCCTTCTGCTTGCGCTCGCATTAAAGTTGGCTCCAGCATTGCAACAGGCAACCCTGTGCGCGTAGTAAATAATGCTAATGAGATTGATTGTTGTAAACGTAATGCATTTAACATAAATTCAAACACTAATGCTTGATCGCTAACGACTTTGCTACCTTGAATAAACGTTTTAGCAGGATCAAGATAATCTTTAGGATGTTTGTGCTGCCAATAACGCTGCACCTGATAAGTTTGTAAATCGGTTATTTTACTATGCGCGCCTGCGCCAATACCGAGATAATCACCAAATTGCCAATAATTTAAATTATGCTGGCATTGATGATCGGTTTGGCAATACGCCGACACTTCGTAATGCTGCCAACCTGCTTGTGATAATAATTCATGACCGTGTTGTTGAATTGCAAGCAAAGTTTCTTCAGCAGGCAATTGTGGTGGCTTGCGATAAAATAATGTGTTGGGTTCTAACGTTAATTGATACCATGACAGATGGGTTGGTGATAGTGATAATGCAGTTGTTAAATCATAATTAGCATCTGCAAGGCTTTGTTGCGGTAAACCATGCATTAAATCAATATTAAAAGTATTAAATCCTGCAGCAGGTATAGTAGCAATTGCTTGCATTGCTTCATCTGCACTATGAATTCGCCCGAGTGTTTTTAATTTATCAGCTTGAAAACTTTGTACGCCTATCGATAAGCGGTTAACGCCAGCTTGACGATACGCTACAAATTGATCATGTTCCACTGTGCCAGGATTAGCTTCTAAAGTAATTTCGATGGCATCAACAAAATTTACATGCTGTTGTAGTTGAGTAAGTAAATACGCGATTGCTGAAGCTGAAAATAAGCTGGGCGTGCCGCCGCCAATAAAAATGCTATGAATGTTTCGGTCTTGGATTAATGATTTAGCGCTAATAAAATCTGCGAGCAACGCATCGATATAAGCTTGTTCGGGTAACGGCGCTTTAAGTGCATGTGAGTTGAAATCACAATAAGGGCATTTACGCACGCACCAAGGCATGTGGATGTATAAGCTCAATGGTATCGAGGCTGGTGAAGAAATTTGCATTTTCAACGATCTAATTTACACTTAAGGGTAACTATAAAAACTCAATATTCTGTATAAGCTATTAATAATTAAAGAGAATATATTATTATGCAACAATTATCAGCGCTCATGCCCAAAATCTTAACTATCGCTCGCCTTGCAGGCCAAGCTAGCTTAGAATTTTATCAAAGTGACGCAGATTTGGCTATTGCGACTAAAACCGATCATTCGCCCGTCACTGCCGCCGATCTGGCTGCACATAACATTATCGTGACAGAGTTAGCAAAACTTACTCCAGATATTCCCGTGCTATCCGAAGAAGCGCCTGATATCGCCTATGATAAACGTCGCCAATGGGATCAGTATTGGTTGGTTGATCCATTAGATGGTACCCGTGAATTTATTAGCGGCAAAGGTGAATTCACAGTAAATATTGCATTAATTGAACAACACAAAGCTGTGCTTGGGGTAATTTTCGCTCCGATCTCTAAACGTATTTATTATGCAGCGCGTAATTTAGGTGTGTATAAACAAAGCATGGAACATGAACCAGAACCCATCCACGCACGAACCTGTGATCGAGATGAAATAATCGTTGTCGCTAGCTTACGAAATGGTAAAATAGCGCTAACAAATTTTTTACAGCTATTTCCAAATTACGAGCTTGCCAAAGCAAGTAGTGCTTTAAAATTTTGTTTGGTCGCCGAAGGACGTGCAGATTTATATCCACGATTTTCGCCGACTTCAGAATGGGATAGTGCGGCTGGACAATGTATTATTGAACAAGCTGGCGGTAAAGTGATGGGGCTTGATTTACAACCTTTACCATACAACACTAAAGAAAGTTTAACGAACCCTTATTTTATAGCACTGGGTGATCCCGCTATAATTGATAATAAATTCAAGCAAAATTTAAAATCTTGTTTGATGTGAAATGACAATAAATGCGCTTTGAGCCAAAAGACATAATTATTAAAAATAGGGATAACGAGTATTTTGGTTCAAGGCAAGGTAATGTCGTCATTGCGAGGAGTGCAACGACGAAGCAATCCAGAAAGTTACATCATAGTAAGATCCTGGATTGCTTCGGAACAAAGTTCCT
>JANQRR010000024.1 GCA_028284465.1 Gammaproteobacteria bacterium
GATTTAGATATATATTCGCTAGGCTCTCTGAGAAAAGCTCTAGTACAAGCAAAAACGTTATCTTGATAGGTCAAGTAATCGCCAAAATTTTGCCGATACAGATTTCTTATTCGTATTCACACCCTGAGTTAAGTGATAATTACTTATTAACTTCATGGCTGTTTAATGCTAACTTAAACTATCATGTCAAACCAATATATAATTGTAAGAAATAGACATATAAATTGTATTTGCTTTCTCTTTTAAAGAAAGAGATATTATATCAAAAAAAAGTATCATGAAATGTGTGACAAACATATGCTGCAATTACTAGAAGGATTGAAGGATATGCATATCATTTTAACCTAAAGTAATAAATTAATCATTATTAATATCATTATAATTAATGTCATTTGCTAAAATAGCTTTGCTCACAGCAGCAACTTTAGTGGCAACATTAAGCTTTTTCATTACATTAGTCAAATAATCACGAACTGTATACTCTGATATATTGAGTATTTGTGCGGTTTCCCACGCTGTTTTACCCTTGGCTGCCCAAATTAAGCATTCAGATTCACGCGTGGTTAAATGGGATCTAAAGCTATCAGGAAAGCAATTCAAAATTTCTTTATATTTTTGGTGAATGAGGTTTCCCAAGATCGATAAATATTGTTTGATTTGTTCTAATTCATTTTCTGCTAAATATTTATGGTCATGCAAAAGAAAAGTTAATACGGCGTAAGCATTGCCCGGTTCGTGTATAGTGAAGCAAATACCTGTATTGATCTCATAGGTTGAATACCATTCCATTATCTGATTTTGTTCATTTGTTAATGCCGCATAATCAATCATGTCTCGCCACAACATAGGCTTTTGTGAGTGTTTATACGCATAGTGCAGCACAGGACAATTAAATACTTGTTTCTTACCGCGAATGTAATCTTCTTCAAATTCTTTTGGATAATCATTTACTGCAGTTAATATTTGTTGTTTAGATTGAAATTTATTAGGGGCAACCATATGCCAAAAATTCTTGAGTTGTAATTGTGAGGTAAGATCTGAGAGAAATTCTATGAGCTCATGGTCATTATTAATCACCATGAGCTCTTGAATTGTTCTAGCAATATTTATAGAAGGACGTATTTTTCCATATTTAGACATTTTCAATATCCTACATACCAAAAGAAATAAGTCTTTTATCCATGCTATTTAAAGTGTACATATCTTTCGTTACTGCTAACTGCAAAGCTGCTTTAGCCATAGCATCTGTTGTATCTATAACTGAGCAATTAAGGTTATCTTTATTTAGCACTTCAGGAAGTTCTGTACAAGCTAATATCATTGCATCACAGTCTTCTTTTAATAATTTTAATTGTTTAATCACTCTATTTACAGAAGTTTGGTTAATTTTATCTGGGATGATTTCATCCATAATCAATGCATGGATCCGTTCACGCAATCCTTTATTGGGAACAATTGTTGAAATACCTGCTTTTTCTAGTACTTCATCGTAAAGTCGACTTTCCATTATGTATTGTGTACCAAGAACCGCTACTCTTTTAAGACGTTGTTTTTTACACTGATCTACAACAATATCAAGCATACTTAATACGGGCAATGGCGATTTTTCTTGAATCTCATGTATTCTAACATGAGGTGTATTCGAAGGTATAATAACAAATTCTGATCCAGCTTGTTCTAATGCCCGAATTGATCGCAATATTGACTTAGAAAAAGAATCCCAATCTTCTTTATCAGCTGCTTCTTTATACTTATTAAATGGTAATGTATGTATGGTAAATTCAGGATGCCTACCCTCTTTATCTATACTTGCTGCTTTAGCTACAATTCTTTTAGCACATGAACAAGCTCCTACAGTGGTTACACCAACAATACCAATATGCCATGGAGACTTAATGGAAGATGGCATTGGTTGCATATTAAGATGTCTTGTATGGCCAACATTGCTGATTATTGGAGATAAAGACGTTAGTGACATGCCAATAGATCTTGAGCCCCTAAATATTGTCGATAAAGATGTTGGTTGCGTGCCAACAGGTTTTAACCCCTTGGTTAATCCTGATAAAAACATATTGAACTCCTTTAGAGCATTATTAATGAGTTAATATTTTTTATCGAAAATAAGTTGCTGTCTAGCCCTACATTTTTAGGGATATGAAGACATTATTAGCACTATTTCTGTTATAATATCTCTTGCTTCTAGCTAACATTCATGACTTCAGTTTTCACTATCACATAACAGCTTAAAACAAACTATATTACGCTGTTATAAATAATTGGAGGCTGTAAAAACATAGGGACTTTAGTAACATGGCACTTACTCTTTTAGAGCTCACGGAACCACAAAAGCGCTTATGGTTTGAATGGAAACTCAACCCCGAAAGTATAGCATACAACACAACCATTGCCTACAAGTTACAAGGAGATATTAATTACTCTACTTTAAACGCTGCCGTTAATATTTTAAATGAACAACATGCATCTCTTAGAACGTTCTTTAAAGAAATCGATGAGATCCCAAAACAATGCATACTGGAAACGTTACATTGTTCTATTGAATACGTTGAATTGCTCTCAGCAAAAAATGATAAAATTTCTGCTTATGATAAAAGCATTCAAATGCTATATGCTTATTTAAATAAACCTTTTGCTCTTGATACTCACCCATTACATCGTTACATGTTAATTAAATTAAACCATAATGAATATATATTCGGACTGACATGGCATCATATTATTATTGATGCTCCATCTGTAAGAATGCTGATAAAAGAATTGGCTTTTATATACAATAGTTTGCTCAGTGATCAATTGCCCGAACAGTATTATTGTAACGATCATTTAATTAAACATGTTACAGCACGCACAAAAAAAACTTCTTGTCATACAACACAAACCATAGCTTATTGGAAAAACAAGCTGGCTAATGCACGTTTGGCAGTCACATTTCCTAAAAAAAGTATTCCAGACAACGCGCCATTCTCTGGAGAAAGGATCCATATCATTCTCTCCAAACGACATTCTCAAGTGATTTTCAATGCAGCCAAACACAATAAAACCACACTTTTTATTTATCTAGCAGCCGCATTAAACGTGGTTTTGTTTAATTACACCCAACAGGATGATATTTGTGTTGGTTATTCTGTTAGTGATAGAACTCTTGAAACTAAAAACGATATTGGTTTTTTTGTAAATACGTTGATACTACGAAATCAATTACATCCTGACATGACATTCCTTGAATTAATTAAGGCGATAAATCAGCAACGAAAAGCCGATAAACAACATCAAAACATCCCTACCCTTGATATACTTGCGCAGTTAAGACGTTCAAAAACAAAACATAGTATGGACACGTTTAATATCATCTTGAATCAGTCGCTCGCTATTTCAGATACGTTAGCATTGGATCATTGTTCATGTGACTATATCTATTTAACCTCTATTGATCCACAAGTTGACTTTATGCTGCGATTTGACAAATCAAGCTGCCTCGAGTTTGACTTTGAATATAATACACATAACTATGAGGCTATCGTATTTAAACAAATGATTAATAGCCTGATCAAATGGTTAATTTACGTTTCAAGCGATCCTCACACAAAAATTTATCCTTTTTATAGCGTTACTGCTCGTATGCGAAAGCGACAAATCAATCGTTGGAATCACACTACCGTGCCGCTTGACACTGTCAATGTACTGCGTTTATTTGAACATCAAGCCTTATCAAATGACAGTAACATTGCATTAATGGATGAGAATGAACATTTGACCTATTCCGCGCTTAATTATCAAATCAATCAGTTATCGCATTACTTATTATCACAAGGTGTCCGCAAGAATGATATTGTTGCCGTCATGCTCGATCGTAGTTTATCTTATGTCATCACGGTATTCGCTATTCTTAAAATAGGCGCGGCATACTTGCCGCTTGATCGGCAATTACCTTCAGAGCGAATGCATTTTATCATTAAAGACGCTCATCCTCGTTGTCTAATAACGCATACTCAACATATCCACCAATGTAATTTCACTTGTCCGGTATTATGTCTTGATGAAGTCACAAACGACATTGCACAATGCGATATTAACAATCCAGACATTGTTATCAATGCGCATGATTTAGCCTATGTGATTTATACGTCTGGCTCAACGGGTCAACCCAAAGGCGTTATGATTGAACATAACAGTCTAAGTAATCGGATCCAATGGATGCAATCGGTATTTTCTTTACAGACAAGCGATAAAATTCTTCATAAAACCCCTTGTGTTTTCGATGTGTCTGTATGGGAATTACTTTGGCCATTAGCGTATGGCGCACAACTCATTATTACTCCTCCCGGGCAGCATAAAGACATCGATAGCCTCATTCACCTCATCGACTCGTTTGGGATCACCTTATTACATTTTATCCCGTCTATGCTGAGCTTTTTCCTTGAAAGCCACTTGAATGGCTGTCACACCCTGAAATATGTGATTTGCAGCGGCGAAGCTTTGCAGGTTAAAGACCGAGATAACTTCTATAAAAAATTACCTCATGTCAAACTGTATAATTTATATGGCCCTACCGAAGCGACCATTGATGTTACTTACTGGGATTGTCAACAACACATAAATACGACGGTGCCGATCGGCAAGCCTATCTGGAATACTGAAATTTACATCATGGATAACATGCAAGAATTGCTCCCTGTGGGGGTAACAGGTGAAATTGTTATTGGTGGAACCGGCCTTGCAAGAGGTTATTTAAATAGGCTGGCAATAACAAAAAAAGCATTTATCCCACACCCTTTTAAACATGGAGAAAGACTTTACCGTAGTGGTGATTTAGGCCGTTATTTAATAAATGGTGCGATTGAATATCTCGGGCGAATGGATGATCAAATCAAGATAAACGGTATTCGGGTTGAATTAGGCGAGATAGAAACGATGATCAAGCACTATCAGGGTGTTAACCATGCCGTTATCTTAACAACAAAAAATAACGCTACGCAATCAACTCAACTGATAGGCTATTTATTGGTTGAAAAAAATATTAGTGTAACAAAAGAAGAACTGATTTCAGGCTTAAAATCCTATGTCTCAACTCAATTGCCTGATTATATGCGACCGTCAAATTATATTATCCTCGATCAATTTCCTTTGTTAGTCAGTGGAAAAGTAGATAAAGCACGTTTAGCAAAAACACCACAACGGCTGACTGAAGAACTCTACATCGCACCTCGTAGTGAGCTTGAAAAAACATTAGTTGACTTATGGCAAAACCTATTAAAAATAGACCACGTTGGGATCGGTGATGATTTTTTTCTATTAGGCGGACATTCACTACTGGCAATTCAACTGATTACAGCGATCCGCAAAACATTTAACATCACAATTCGTTTGGATACCTTTCTTAAAAACCCAACCATTGCAAATGTGGTGACGTTGATAGCCGCTTCAATATTGCAACGATGAATCACATTCCTTTCAATTTCAGCACCGATCTTACTTAACTTAAAATAGCCTCAAGGTCATTTCTCAACGATTTAAAAAAGCCTTCGTCTTTTATAATAGAAAAATGATCAACATCAATGACATGTTGTATTTGTAATGAATGGGGGTCTTTGCAAAAACGTTCCCAAGCTGAAATATCACATTCAGAATGCTCATTGACAAGACGAGGAGCACTTGCCGTATAAACGTATAACTGATCGACTAAAAAATCAGGGTCATAATGTAGTGAAGCGGTAAAATTTGCTTTTGATACAACAAGCATGGCTAAAAATTGCTTGAGCTTTAACGACATTGCCTCTGTGACGTTCCCTTGTGTTAACCAAGTTTCAATGACATTAGTCGCATCACCTAATAGCTGCTCAATAATGTCTTGCTTGGTTAAGTGCAGATAGTTTAAAGGCTCTAAGTCAAAATGCTCAGGCAATTGAATATCAAGATGTTCAGCTATCAACGTGATCAATACCCATAATCTGACAATGTAACTTTCATTTGTGCATGTAGCATCAATTGTTGGTGCCCGTGCATCAATAATCCCGCAATAAGCCACATTGCGATGATACTGTTGAAGCTGATGATAACAGGCAAGTGCTAATTGCCCCCCGAAAGACCAGCCAATCATATGTAATGGGTTTTCTTGCTGGTGGTAACACATAGCTGCTGCCGTGTATTTAGCAATATGATTTAAATTCGTCAGTAATTCAATGCTCTGGCTCACTAGCATTTGAGCAGGTGCATCGAGCGCAATAATGTTAAATTGATTCATGTGTTCGCTATTAGCAAGTGACTGGAATGCTCGTGCAATTCCACTGACCGGATGTAGGCAAAATATATTAGGTTTTTTCGGCTGATAATCCTGCAAAAATGTAAACGAATCGATATAGTATTGCAGTAATAATACATGTTTCGTTAAACTTGCAATCGTCAATTGTTTTGGTAACGGTGCTAATAATGGCTCTATTGGTTCACCATTGCTGAGAGTAAACTGTTGGCTAACCTTGTGTAATATGGTTTGTAATTGCTGTGAATTCCCACCGAGGGCATAAAACTCACTATTGAAGTAAATACTATCATTAGTATTAAAAACGCTTTTCCAAATAGAATGCATTTGCTTGATAGAGCTCTTCATAACGTTATGGTTTCTGTCCTTTGATTAACAAACACCGATAAAAACCAATGATCACTTGGTTATCACATTCAAGTTTTTTTAATTCCTGCAAGACATGTTTAAATTCCAAATCAGAAAAGTCTTGATACACCGTATGGCGTGTACTTATAGCCCCAAGACGTAAAAAACTTTTTTTATAACTATCACACAAAACCGGTTGATTAACTTTGATTTCGATATTCTGACAATTGTTGTCATGATAATAACGATATAATTCACTGGGAAAATCACTCGCTAAATGAGACGCTAGCGCATAATTGTTGTTCATCAAAAAAAACTGGTCAACGATGGTTTGATGCGGACAAGAAAAATGACCATCTTGTATAGCACTTAAGGCTTCATAAATTAAAAGCCCTGATGAATTTAAGGAAGCATATAATTGATTCACAATCTCACGACGCCCTTGAGTAATAAATTCAATAACCGCACGACCATAAATCAAATCAAACCTTTCATTTAAAGTCTCAAGTTCACGAATATCTCGCGCTATAAATTCAATATTGGAAATACCCTTTTCCTTTGCAGTTTGTTCTGCAATGCGTAATTGTTCAGGGCTATTATCACAAGCAATTACGTGACCTTTAGGCATAACTTTTTGCGCAAGCCAACACGCCATCTGTCCCGTGCCACAACCAATTTCCAGGATTTTCATGCCTGATTGCAAACCACTCTGCAACAAAAACGCAAATGTTCCTGGATTATAAAGTTTATTTAAAAGTGCTAGTCGTTGTCGATCGACTTCCCCAGTTGCAATAAAATAATCGTTTCTACTATCCATGACATTTACTCTAAAGCGTTGGTAATGAATATTGTAAGTACTTTACCTATTTATTTTTTCAGTTGGAAGTGCAATTGGTGGCTTGGTGGCAAATGAGTACTGATTGTGACGCATGACCTATAAAGCAAATGGGGTGAACGATGGGACCCGAACCCACGACAACCGGAATCACAATAGATAGACCAGAAGTCGATCTTAAACGGAGAATTGTCACAATCCTTGGTTATAAATCAAAAAGTGGAAAAACACGCCACATTCCCCTTAATTCAGAAGCATTAGAAACATTTGAAATCTGGCTACGCCAAACATCTGCTATCGAAGGAAGTAGCTTCAAAGTTAGGTGTTTCGCCAAGGGTAATCTTACCTTAAAGTAAGTCCGTTGTTAAGTAGAATTTTCTGTTAATTTTTTGACACCTAACAGGAGATTCGAAGATGAAGAAGAGTAAGTTGACAAAAGCGCAAGTCATAGCCTTATTAAACGAAGGAAAAGTCGGTGTGCCGGTAAATGACTTTGCTTAAGGTGATTAAAAATAAACGTGTGTTTCCATAGAATGAAGCCGTTTTTAAAACTGTATTTGGTAATCAATAATGTCTTAAAAAAATGGACTATGGCAATTAGAAACTGGAAAGAAGCGATGAATCGGTTATAGAGTTCGCTGACCGTTTCTAACGTCAGCATATTGTGAGTGGCTATTTACACAAATCAATGGAAAGACTCTTCAATGTACCAATTTAACGAAAATAAAAAAGTTTAACGGATAATATTCATTATCTCCATTGTTTTTCTTAAGATAATCTCAATATCTAAAGTATTTGATATTTATTTAAAGTTATTTCACATCAGACTTCACATTGAATTGACATAAATAAGCCTGATAACTTACTCAAACTTTTTTATAAGTTATCTTTAATTTTGTAAGCCTATAACCTTGGCATTGTGGAAGTTGCACCACTATCGCAATAAGCTCCCACCGTTTTTTCAACACTTTCACAAAATTGCTCACCGCCACTCTCTCTTCCAATGTTAAATATAGGTGATAGAAACCCAATAAGGTTGCCTAGCCCTTGGCCGGCTTTTTCTGGATCTTGAAAGGTAAAATAAAGCATTATTGCCAATAGAAGGACGCATCCACCGAGGACTACATTTACAGTTGCATGTCTTCTAGCTCTTGACGCATGTCTTCTAGCTCTTGCTTGAGCTCTAAGCGTTTCACCTGTGGCTTCATTATAAGCGCCTTCTATGGTATTCGCAGCGTTTAGTAAATTATGATTATTCAGGAAACTCCAAGTATAAGTACCTTCTTCCCGAATGACCCTAAGTGAATTTTCCATTCGTTGAGCTGGTGTTCCTCTTCGCATTTTTCTTACTCCTTTTTTCAATTGTTATGTAAGAATAGCTTTAACTTATTTATCTATAATCAACAGATGAGGTCAATCAATAATTCTATTATCCACATGATTATGTCTAAACAAGTAATAGTGCTATCCCTACCGAAATATAAAAACACTCTGCTCAGAATGAGCAGCAAAAAAAATAATACAGACTTACTTATAAAGTATCCTAATAATATCAAAAAATTAAGGTCTTGTGTTAATAAAAAACAAATAGGCTCTTAATTATTTGCCAATGCCGGCATAATGAAAGGATGAACATTCTTGCGAAAAACGGTTTAAATCTTTTCTATTTTTGAAGTTTACCTTTACTATTAATGCTAACTGTTATTTCTTAAAGATACGCTATGTTGCACAGAGCAGCCAAATCGCGCAGATACATCTTGTATTGAATATGATTCTGTATTTACAAATATATTAAAGCGCGGTATAATTTACTGCACATTCAACATGTATAGCAAGCGACATGCATTGCGTTTCAGGGATGATTTATCAACCATTATTCTTTCTTAACTTTGTTTAACCTTACTAAGATCGTAAACCGTGTTGCTAAATCAGCAAAACCATTCATCAGTGATGTCTTGCGAATGATGGCTAACACTGTGAGATTAGCACCTTGTGAGAAACAGCATAAAGAAATGTCGCGAGAGTGTAAATAAACGATTAACAAAGTTTTCAACCCCAATTCATTACAAGGAGTCGTTATGCCAGCAAATCAACAACTGAATGAAGAGTTATTACAATTAGCCCGGAAGAAAGGAAAAATTGAAGAAATAAAAATACTGATCCAGAAAGGTGCGGATGTGACTTATCAGGATGAAAATGGTTTTACTGTACTACTATTAGCTGCTAGCGCTGGTGAACTTATGACTGTGCAATGGTTGGTAGAGAATAATAACTCTTTACTTAAACAGACCACCAATCATGGTGATACTGCTTTGCTACGAGCGGCGTATCATGGTCATCTTGAAGTGGTGAAATGGCTGCTTCATAATGGTTCTTCACCTGAAGAGACTACTAGTCATGGTTATACCGCCTTGCTAATTGCGGCCTTAAATGGTCATCTTGAAGTGATGAAATGGCTGCTTCATAATGGTTCTTCACTTGAAGAGACTACTAGTCATGGTTATACCGCCTTGCTAGTTGCGGCCTTAAATGGTCATCTTGAGGTGGTGAAATGGCTGCATGATAAAGGCGCTTTACTTAAAGAAACTGACTATCATGGCCATACCGCTTTGCTAGTTGCGGCGAGTAATGGTCATCTTGATGTGGTGAAATGGCTACTTGCTAACGGTGCTAAACTCGATGAGACCAACGAATATGGACTTACCGCTTTACTAGTTGCGGCCTTAAATGGTCAGCTTAAGATGGCACAATGGTTGCTTGTTAATGGCGCTTTACCTCAAGAGAAGAGCAACATTGGTAATACCGTCTTACTAGTTTCGGCTCAAGGGGGTCATCTTGAGTTGGTGCAATGGCTGCATGATAATGGGACTTCACTCGATGAGACCAACGAATTAGGTAACACCGCCTTGATAATTGCGGCGAGTAATGGTCATCTTGAGTTAGTGCAATGGCTGCATGATAAAGGCGCTTCACTTGTTCAGCCCAACGAATTAGGTAACACTGCCTTGCTATTTGCGGCGAGTAATGGTCATCTTGAGCTAGTGCAATGGCTGCATGATAAAGGCGTTTTACTCGATGAGACCAATGAGTTTGGTGATACCGCCTTGTTATTTGCAGCGAGCAATGGTCATCTTGAGCTGGTGCAATGGCTGCATGATAAAGGCGTTTTACTCGATGAGACTAACAAATTAGGTAACACCGCCTTGATAATTGCGGCGAGAAATGGTCATCTTGAGCTGGTGCAATGGCTGCATGATAAAGGCGCTTCACTTGTTCAGCCCAACGAATTAGGTAACACCGCCTTGCTATTTGCGGCGAGTAATGGTCATCTTGAGCTGGTGAAATGGCTGCTTGATAATGGTGCTTCACTCCAAGAGACCAATGAATTTGGTGATACTGCCTTGTTATTAGCTGCGAGTAAAGGGCATCTTGAGCTGGTGAAATGGCTGCTTGATAATAGCGCTTCACTCCAAGAGACCAACAAAATTGGTAATACAGCCTTACTAGTTGCGGCGAGTAATGGTCATCTTGAGCTAGTGCAATGGTTGCTAAGCATCGGCGCTTCATTTCAAGAGACTAATATCAATGGTGAAACAGTAACTTTAGTCGCCAGTAGACATGAACATCACGACATTGTGGAATGGCTTCTCAAATATGAAATCTTACTTCAAGAATTCAACAAGGATGGGTATACCCTATTACTGAGAGCAGCTCGGCAAGGTCAATTAGAGTCGATGCAATGGCTACTCGACCGCCGCCGTGCTTCACTTCAAGAAACCAATAATGCTGGTGAAAGAGCAGTATTAATCGCCGCTAAACAAGGACACTTTAAAATCGTCGAGTGGCTTTTAAACCAAGAAGTCTCTATAGAGCCTGATAGAGATAGTGAAGGTAATACAGTATTACATATATTAGCTCAAGAGGCAGACAGCAGTATTGTTAGCACCATAGAAGCATTGCCTCAACAGTTTATCAAAAAGACTTTGAATGATGAAAACGAGCAAGGCGATACGCCACTGATCATTGCTATCTCACGTAATCTAGCTTTGTGCGAATACTTTTTCGAGCATTTTAAATCAGATATTGATTGGGATTTTATGGATGAGCAAGAGAATACCTTATTACATTTATTAGCTCAATATGGTGTCTCTGGGAAAACAAAAGGGCACAGCAACAATCCTGTCAATAATAATTTAATCGCGCAAAGTGGTGTTTTAGAAATTATTGACATTGTTAAACATTTTGAACTCAGCAGTCTCCAGAGGATGATTAACCAGCCTAATAAAAGAGGTCGTACTCCTGTGATGTTAGCCATCATGCATAACCATCCTTTATATGAACATTTGTACAGTGCTACTAAGTTACGTGTGAATAGAGCATTAACGGATGGTGATGGTAATACTTTGCTGCACTTATTTGCCAAGTATGGATTTTTTAATCGACAACACGTTGCCTGGTTACAGGAGAAAGGTCATATTGTATTTGACCAGCTCAATGATAAGGAAAAAGCCCCACTTGAATTAGCGGTAAAATATGATAATCAGCTTATGGTCCACCATCTCTTGAGTACTTATAAGTATCAGAGGACTGAACTAATCAAAGCGATAAAAGTAGGGATTCAATATAGTAATGATTTCCAAGTAATTGATAAGTTGTTGGAAACCTATAAAATGTGGGATAAATATTATGAACAAAGTTTAGCTGATCACTCATTTTTACACTTAGGGATTATTCATAATCGAGATTTAACGTTGGCACACTTACTTTGGGAACATAGCCATATATTTGTGCCGCAATTACAGGTATCAGATGAAAAAGGTCGTAAGCCATTAACACTCGCTGCAGAGTTAAATCGATTCGTCATCATTCAATATTTGCTCGATAATCAAATGCAGTTTGGGCTGACAGTCAATGATGAAGACCGTGCTGGTTACACCGCTATTTACAGAGCCATTGAACAAGGTCATTTTGAAGCGACGGATTTATTGGCTCATAGTGGTGCTGAGCTCAATATGATGCGAAAGGTTTCTTACAACGGGGATGAACTAGAACTTACTCCCAAACTACTTGCCAAACAATATAAAGAAAATTGGGCAAAAGCAGGTGAAAATCCCTACAAACGGATTTTTAATTTATTGACGCGTGTAAGTGCCCAGACGAATATTCCTGTTCCTCTATCTTACCACCGAAATCGACCGCGTAATCTTGTTTTCCAAGGTGGAGGGGCTAAAGGTGTGGTGTATCCAGGAGTGTTTCAGGCTTTAGAAGCTATGGGGTTACTCACCGATGTTGAACGTTTTGCTGGGACCTCAGTAGGTGCTATCACAGCACTATTTGGTGCATTGGGTTACTCCGTTGATAAGCTTGAAGAATTCAACAAAGAGGTTAACTTTATTGATTTTATTGGTAATGATTTATTTCAAGAGGTGCGAAAAAAAGGAGTTCTCAAAACAGCTATACATAAATTATGGAGACAGGTTGTTGACGATCCTGCTTTAATAGCGAGTATGATTGGTGGTGTGATTACTGGAGATCTGACAGCAGTAACGATGCAGGCATCGAAAAAGCTGTGGAAAGGACTTATAAACAAAACTATAGAAATTTACAATACACCTGGCTTATGTCGTGGAGATTTACTAAATACCTACCTTGAAAAAAAGATTGCGGAGAAGACTAACGTTAAGGAATGTACCTTTGGTAAATTGAAAGAATTAATTAATAAAGGTAAACCACTTAAGCATTTGTATGTGGTGGTGACGAACTTAACCACCGGTCAAGCTGAAGTTTTGTCATCTGAAGATGAAAATTGTAAAGACATTATTATCGCTGATGCCGTGACTGCGTCAGCGGCCTTTCCAGGAATTTTTCAACCGCGTACTATCCGCACGAAGACCAACAGAGGAGGGCGGATTGTGTATGGCCAATTGCGCGATCTGTTTGTGGATGGTGGTATGCTTAAAAATTACCCCTTAGATATTTTTGATAAACGTTGTTATGACCCGAGTTTTGCAGGACCCGTAGCATTAGGCGAAGAGCCTTTTTCAAACCCTTATACTCTTGGGTTTAGACCGCAAGATGAACCTATAAAAGAAGAAGATATCAAGCAGCGAACAGTGGATAATCTTAGCCAATTGGTCACTGCTTTAGGCCTAGTGTATTGGAATGCTGAAGAAAACTATTTAAGTAAACAGTATCGTTATAAAGAGCGCACAGTTATTCTTCCACTTCCTGACGGTGTTGGGACATTTAGTTTTACACTCGATGAAGAAACCAAAGATAATGGGGTTCACCTAGCTAAGGATGCGGTCGGAAAATTCTTAAAAAGCAAACCAATGCTGATAAAACCACGGTATGGTCGATGCGGAGATGATGGAATTTGTGAGTCTCCTGATGTTACTGCTTCGAATACGGACACAAGCACCACATCGTCTTCTTCCTTTTTTGGAAGTGGTGCGATGGCGATGGAAATAGACGATGAATTATCCGGTACAGACACCGAGACAAAACACCCCACTGAAGCACCTGCGGCTACCTCTTTTGCTTATCAGCTAAGATCGCCATTGGCTACCATAATGAGTGAAACGCAACACCTAGTGGAACAAGTGATTGCAGGACTTTATCCTGCTCCCCCTTCAACAACTAAACATGATGTAAGTATCAATGAAAAGATTGCATCATCCCAAACGCTACGCCATTCACATCAATTTAGTTTACCTAAATCATCGGCATCGTCAGCCAAGCTTGCGTTAACAGCTGAACCTGAGGTGACCTCGCGTCCGGTGACACTCACACCACAAAGCCCCGACTTTAATAATTCATTATCACTGGCATTCGTACTTTGGCACTGGGGTAAGACAGCCGTTAGTACGACAAAAGAAACGCTTTTCGCTTGGTGGAATCTGCAAGAGAGTGTCGAGTTACAAACAAAGGATGTTAAGGTTAATGACACACTTCAGGCAATACGCCTTGAAGGATGGGAAGCAATGGAGTTGCGAAGAGACTATATTCAAGCCCGCGAACAATTTCAAAGCGCTTTACGAGTTGCAAAACAACACAACAAGCAAACATTAATTCAACAACTTACTTTGGATTTGGCATATTCGTATTTGAATGAAGCTAAAGCATTAGCAAGTAAACAATCCAAGAAAACTAGTACACCGAAGACAAGTTTAGAAGCGTTTGATACCAGTTGTATTCGAGGGAATATAAAGCGCGCGTATCATTATTTCAAAGAAGCAAGCGGTTATGATAAAGAAGGAGATGAATTAGTTGCAGTGGGTTTAATGGAGCTTAGTCAGTTTGTAGACGAGCTGGCATTAGATGATGAAGAAGATATTGCAGCGCAAAGTATTCGTTTTGCATTAACCTTAGATCCGGGATGGCAAGCGGATGACTTGCAAGCTCGAGGTTTGGCAGCACTTAAGAAAGGTGAAGCATCCATAGCGCAAACGCATTTCACTGATGCATTAGCGCTTTATAATTCATTGGATGATGATAGGGCGACCCATAAAACCTCGATGTTATTGGGCGCTACCCAGCTTTTTAAAGTCATGAATGTTACTCAGACAGATGAGCAGCAAACATATACTGTAGCACAAAAGTTATTAGTAGAAGCACGAAGGCATTTTCAACGAGCAAGCCGACAAACAGAATTGGCTCGACAATGCAATTATGCTATTTCTGAGATAGAAACTCTACAGGCAAAACTTAAAACGTTGCAAAAAGGCAAAGAGAAAGTCGATACGGTTACCTCAAATGTTGAATTCACTGTGGTGTCACAAGCAAGAACGAGGAGTAGTGGTTCGGAGGCGGAGGCACTTTTGCAACGAGGATTCTTTGGTACCGCTCATACTACAGTACCACACGCCATACCGAGCACCAATAGAGCATTACATCCTGAACTCATAAGCAGGAATTTACAAATAGGTTAATAAGACTTAAGAAACGCTAAGCTACTATTGCTAATTGCTCAAGTTCATCTTGAAAAGTGTTACTAACAAGCTTTGCAACCGCATTGGCTTTATGCTCTGGCGCAAGATGCGATAGCGTATTGTTATCTTGATATCAGAATGCCCAAGGAGCGCTCTTACCGTATTCAAATCAACACATGCTATGACAAGTTTGCTCGCAAAATGATAGCGTAGATCATGCCAACGAAAATCACTTGTCATGGACTGACACTCCAATGATAGGTGTCAAAAATAAACAAAAAAATGATAATATATTTTAAAATTTAGGTACCTATTTGGTACCTAAAATAAAATTGAGATTGAGGGCATCTCGCTAAGTTATTGATTTTGATGGGGTGAACGATGGGACTCGAACCCACGACAACCGGAATCACAATCCGGGGCTCTACCAACTGAGCTACGCTCACCATAACATTCATCTACACATATTGGCGCGCCCAGCAGGACTCGAACCTGCAACCCCCGGCTTAGAAGGCCGGTGCTCTATCCGGTTGAGCTACGGGCGCTTGATCGGGGTAGAGGGATTCGACCCCCCGACATCCTGCTCCCAAAGCAGGCGCGCTACCAGACTGCGCTATACCCCGAAAAGATGGCCATCCATAATACTCAGCGAAAGAGTTGGCGTCAACTGGAAGATATCTTAGCATATAAATTACTAGCTCAACACGGCAAATCATGCGAAAATCCAATTTTTCAACTATGTACTGATCTGATAAACATACCGTGACAGCAAAAATTATTGATGGCAAAGCCATAGCACAACAATTACGACATCAAATTGCCGAACGCGTCAATGCTAGACTCACAAAAGGCATGCGCGCGCCTGGGCTTGCTGTGGTTCTGGTAGGCGATGATCATGCCTCAATGATTTATGTTAACCGCAAGCGCCAAGCGTGCGAAGCAGTTGGGATTATTTCCGAATTTCATGATTTGCCCGCCACTGTCAGTGAATCAGAATTGCTAACACTCATTGACAATCTCAACGCTGATCCCAAAATTGACGGCATTCTCGTTCAGTTACCATTACCTGATCATATTGACCCCAATAAAATTGTTGAACGCATTCAAGTTGATAAAGATGTTGATGGCTTTCACCCCTTTAATCTCGGGCGATTAGCACAACGTCGTCCATTATTGCGCCCGTGCACACCTCACGGTGTTATGACAATGCTTGAACACATTGGCTTCAAACCGCATGGTGTTAACGCAGTTGTCGTAGGCGCATCTAACATCGTTGGTCGCCCCATGGCATTAGAATTACTACACGCTGGCTGCACCGTCACTATTTGTCATCGATTTACCCGCGACCTTGCGCAACATGTTAAACACGCAGAATTACTCGTGGTTGCCATAGGTAAAACTGGCATTATTGATAGTGATTGGATCAAACCCGAAGCAATTGTCATTGATATTGGCATGAATCGCTTAGAAAATGGTAAACTGATGGGAGATATTGATTTTGAGTCGGCTGCCAAGCGTGCCAGCTGGATCACTCCAGTGCCAGGAGGCGTAGGCCCAATGACCGTCGCCACTCTACTACAAAATACGTTATTTGCTGCTGAAGAATTTCATCATGAATAAAAGTACATTATTATTCTGCAAATTTAGCATCATCATTATGTTGCTTTGTGGTTGCTACAGTTTATTAACAGGCTGTCACTCAGTAAAGTTCAACCCTAAAACATTTAGCTTTGTACCAAACGACAGCACCATGGTAAAACAAGGTAAAGCTAATTTCTTAGCACAACATTATGATCGCGCTTTCAAACAATTAATGGTGCCCGCAAAACATGGTAATCCAGAAGCACAATATGCTATCGGTTACATGTATTATTATGGTAAAGGTGTTAAACAAGATAAACCTTTGGGTACTACATGGATCAACAAATCCGCTAAGCAAGGTAATAAGCAAGCTATCGCGTCGTTGAAGATTTTAGAGCAAAATAATATAACCAATTAATAGTCTTTGAAAGACTAATTTCGGAGAGCATCACATGAGCCAAATCACCTGCGAACCGTTCCCCAGTGCAAAAAAAATCTATGTGTCAGGCACACAGTATCCTGATATTAAAGTACCAATGCGAGAAATTGCTTTAACTGATGGTACCACTTTCACTGTGTATGATACTTCTGGACCTTACACTGATCCTGACGCTAAAACGAAAATCGATCCGCGTCAAGGATTGAAACCTATCCGCCATCAATGGATTGTCGATCGCAATGATACTGAAGAATATGCTGGGCGGATCAACACACCACAAGATGATGGTTACTCAAGTATTGATAAAATGTCGGCTCAACATGCCAAGCTGAATGCTAGCGGATTAAAACGCCAACCTCGGCGTACCATTACGGGTAAAGGTGCGACGCAACTTTATTATGCACGCCAAGGGATCATTACACCGGAAATGGAATTCGTGGCAATTCGTGAAAACATGCGACGCCAACAATTAAGAGAACAATTTGCTGATCAAGAACGCGATCAACGCTTACGAGGCGAAAATTTTGGCGCCGCTATTCCAGCAACAGTGACGCCTGAATTTGTGCGTGATGAAGTAGCACGCGGGCGCGCGATTATTCCTGTTAACATTAATCATCCTGAATGTGAACCAATGATCATTGGACGTAACTTTCTAGTAAAAATCAATGCCAACATTGGTAATTCTGCAATAACATCGTCAATCGAAGAAGAAGTTGAAAAAATGGTGTGGGCAACGCGTTGGGGTGCAGATGCGGTGATGGATTTGTCTACTGGGAAAGATATTCATACCACTCGCGATTTTATTTTACGTAATTGTCCCGTGCCAATTGGTACTGTACCAATTTATCAAGCATTAGAAAAAGCTGGTGGTGTTGCAGAAGATCTAACGTGGGAAATTTTCCGCGACACTTTGATTGAGCAAGCTGAACAAGGTGTAGATTATTTCACGATCCATGCCGGCGTGTTATTACGTTATGTGCCAATGACAGTAAAACGCGTTACTGGTATTGTATCGCGAGGTGGTTCTATCATGGCAAAATGGTGTATTGCGCATCATCAAGAAAATTTTCTTTATACACATTTTGCAGAGATCTGCGAAATTATGCGCGCTTATGATGTCAGCTTTTCATTGGGTGATGGTTTGCGCCCTGGCTCAGTTGCCGATGCTAACGACGAAGCACAATTTGCCGAATTAGCGACTCAAGGTGAATTAAATCAAATCGCTTGGCAACACGACGTCCAAGTGATGAATGAAGGCCCTGGCCATATCCCCATGCATATGATCAAAGAAAACATGGAAAAACAACTTGATTTATGTAAAGAAGCACCGTTTTACACGTTAGGACCATTAACAACTGATATTGCACCGGGCTATGATCATATTACCAGTGGCATAGGCGCAGCAATGATCGGCTGGTATGGTTGCGCGATGTTATGTTACGTCACGCCTAAAGAACATTTAGGTTTGCCTAATAAACACGACGTTAAAACCGGGATCATTACTTATAAAATTGCTGCGCATGCTGCTGATGTTGCTAAAGGCCATCCAGCCGCGCGTTATTGGGATGATGCTTTATCACAAGCGCGCTTTAGTTTTCGCTGGCAAGATCAGTTTAACCTTAGTTTAGATCCAGAAACCGCTCTAGCGTTTCACGATGAAACACTACCAAAAGATGCAGCGAAAGTTGCACATTTTTGCTCGATGTGTGGACCAAAGTTTTGTTCGATGAAAATTACTCAAGATGTACGTGAATATGCTGAAAAAGGTATGGCACAAAAATCTGCTGAGTTTAAACAACGTGGTGCAGAACTTTACGTCGAAACCGAATCATCTGTCTCATGATGAAAGTAGGTATCGCTGGTGCCGGCTTATTAGGCCGAGTTTTAGCGCTTGAATTAGTCACTCAAGGGATCGATATTACTCTTTTTGACCGCGACACCTTAAACGGTGAACATAGCTGCGGCTATACTGCCGCAGGCATGATAACCCCATATGCAGAATTAACTAAAGCAGAAACATTGATTTTTAATTTAGGTTTACGCGCATTTGATTATTGGCCAGATATTTTAGCTAAATTAGCCACCCCGGTAACGTTACAACAAGCAGGCAGTTTAGTCGTTGCTTATCAACAAGATCATGCAGAATTAACTCGCTTTCGATCTTATTTAACAACAAAATTAACTGATATTGCATTGCCGATCTTAACTAATGATGCACTCACTAAAATTGAACCAGAATTAAAACCTAAAAATCTAACCGGCTTTTATTTAGCAGCAGAAGGCCATATTGACAACATTGCTTTATTTCATGCATTACAAACTACATTATGCAATAAAGATGTCACTTGGAAAACAAAACATACAGTAACACAAGTAAAACCTTACAGCTGTGTCGCCAATGATCGCGAATACCGCTTTGATCATATGTTTGATTGTCGTGGTTTAGGTGCGCAATCAAGTTTTCCCAAACTGCGAGGTGTACGTGGTGAATTAATTTGGGTGCATGCTCCAGAAGTTAATTTCACTCATCCTATTCGAGTGATGCATCCACGTTATCAACTTTATATTGTGCCACGAGCGGATCATCATTTTGTTGTGGGCGCGAGTGAATTAGAAAGTGAAGACATGAGCGACTTATCAATCCGCACTGCGTTAGAACTATTAACAGTACTCTACAGTTTACATTCAGGCTTTGCTGAAGCAAGAATTGTTAACACTTTAGTAAATTGTCGCCCAGCATTACCTGATAACTTACCAAAGATCAAACATTGTGAAGGCTTAACGGCAATTAATGGCTTGTATCGCCATGGCTATTTACTAACACCTGTGTTGATCCGTGAATGTTTAAACTTGCTTAATGATGGGATTGATAAAATCGAACACCCTGAATTGCTATGTTCATTATAAAGGAACTTAGATAATGCTAAAGATCACTTTAAATGGCGACCTGATAGAACTAAAGGCTGCTTGCAGTGTCACACAAGCATTACATCATTGGGGCTATAATCCTCATGATATTGCCATTGCTATTAACCAAATTTTTGTATCACGTAATGATTATGCGACTACTATGTTACAGAATAATGATATCGTTGACATTGTTGCGCCGATGCAGGGAGGATAATGCCTATGTGGAACGTTGCTGATAAAACCTTAAAAAACCGTTTAATTCTTGGCACTGCTTTATATCCTTCGATCGAGATCATGAAACAAGCGATTATTGCAGCAGAAGTTGATATGGTAACCGTTTCGCTGCGTCGTCAAAAAATGAATGACCGTGGCAATAATTATTTTTGGGATTGTATCAAAGAATTAGGCTGTCAAGTATTGCCTAACACCGCCGGTTGTCGTACTGCAAAAGAAGCTATAACTACTGCATTAATGGCTCGAGAAATTTTTAATACTAACTGGATCAAACTAGAAGTGATTGGTGATGATCATACGCTGCAACCCGATCCTTTTGAATTAGTGATTGCTACTAAAGAATTAATAAGCCAAGGCTTTGAAGTTTTGCCTTATTGCACTGAAGATTTAATTTTATGTCAGCGTTTAGTTGAGCACGGTTGTAATGTCTTAATGCCCTGGGGAGCACCTATTGGCTCCGGCCAAGGATTGTGTAATCCGTTTGCACTTAAAACCTTGCGCCAACGCTTTCCGGATCTTACTTTAATTATTGATGCTGGTATTGGTACACCATCACATGCAATTGCTGGTATAGAAATGGGTTATGATGGGATTATTCTAAATAGTGCCGTCGCCCTCGCCGATGCTCCTATCACCATGGCAAAAGCTTTTAATTTAGCGATAAAAGCCGGACGTTATGCTTATGAAGCAGGTGCTATTCCAGCGCGAGAGTTAGCTAAGCCGAGCACACCATTATTAGACACACCATTTTGGCATCAGGAAACAACTAATGACTAAGCCTATCGTATGGACTATCGCAGCTTCTGACTCGGGTGGGGGTGCTGGGATCCAAGCTGATCTTCATACTATGCAAGCACTCAACGTTCATGGCTGTTCAGTGATCACAGCCGTTACCGCGCAAAACAGTGTAGAAATTAATGATATTTTTACTATATCAAGCGACAGTATTGCTGCGCAGATTAATGCATTACATACCGATTTGCCAGCACAAGCTATTAAACTCGGTGTCCTTGGTTCATCTGCGGCAATGATGGTTATTGCACAATACCTTAAAACCTATCATGGTTATGTTATTTATGATCCTGTACTCATGTCAACTACCGGCACAGCGTTTTTAAATTCTACTCATAAAGATTTACTCATCCAACATATTTTACCTCATGTTGACGTATTAACTCCAAATATTGCTGAAGCAGAATTTCTAACTGGCATGACTATCCAATCATATGAAGATATCGAAAAAGCTGCTGATCAAATCTTAACTTTAGGTGTTAACAATGTATTGATCACGGGTGGCCACACCAATGATCATAAATTCTCACAAGATTATTGGACTAATAGTAAAGGATCTTGTTGGCTGGCCCAACAACGTTTGCAACATGATCATCATCATGGTTCCGGATGCACATTATCTTCTGCAATCGCAGCCAGTTTAGCATTAGGCCACGATATAAAAAATGCTATAGTGATCGCGAAAATGTATACCACGCAAGGCATTCGTCAAGCCATTCAAATTGGCCAAGGTGCTGGATCCGTTGCTCATCGTCAATGGCCAGAATCAATTGACGATTTGCCAATTATAAATAATCAACCTATCACTACACCTCAGGCTAATTTTACCTTTCCAAGCATGAGCGATGATATGATTGATAATATCTATCCGCTTGTTGATAGTGCTGTTTGGGTTGAAAAACTTCTATCATTAGGTGTGAAAACTATTCAATTACGGATCAAAGATCAAACTGACAAAAATATTGAACATGAAATTAAACAAGCAGTACAATTAGCTAATGATCATAACGCAACTTTATTTATTAATGACTATTGGGAATTAGCTATTAAACACCATGCACAAGGGGTTCATCTTGGCCAAGATGATCTACTCACTGCCGATCTTAATGCCATTGCCAATGCCGGTTTATATCTTGGGCTAAGCACACATAATTATTTTGATTTAGCAAAAATTTATTGGTTGCGACCTTCCTACGTCGCTTGCGGCCCGATTTTTCCAACCAAAAGTAAAATATTTTCGTACGCACCAGTGGGCGTAGATTATTTACAGCGTTGCCGACAATTAGTGCCCTGCCCGCTCATAGCCATCGGTGGTATTAATCAAAATAATCTAAGCCAAATACTAGCTACTGGTGTGCGTCATGTTGCGGTGATTTCTGCAGTGACCAAAGCCAATAAGCCAGAAATCGCTCTCCAACAATTTAATAGCATAATTTGTAGTGTATAATAGCCATTATTGCGCTGGATTGCTTCGTCGTTTCACTCCTCGCAATGACAAACAGTAATAACAATAATAACGACAACAACAGTAACAATGACAATAGAAAGTATAATGGATACAGAAGAGCTATCACGTTACCAACGCCAATTAAACTTAAATGAAATCGGCGAGAATGGCCAACGTAAATTAAAACATGCGCGCGTGCTATGCATTGGCGCAGGCGGTTTAGGTTCGCCATTGCTATTATATTTAGCTGCTGCAGGTGTCGGCACTATTGGCATTATCGATCATGACATAGTTGAACTCTCTAACTTACAACGCCAAATTATTTACTCTGAAACTGATATTAAACAAAAAAAAGTAGCTGCAGCAAAAGCTCACTTACAAAAATTAAATTCTCATATTACTATCATTGACCATCCAACAAATCTAAATGAATCTAATGCCCTTAACATTATCAATCAATACGATATTATTGCTGATGGTAGCGACAATTTTGCAACGAAATATTTAGTGAACGATGCGTGTTGCCATTTAAATAAACCCAATGTATTTGCCAGCGTATTGCAATTTCAAGGCCAATGTTCGATCTTTAGCACCAGCAAAGGACCTTGCTATCGCTGCTTATTTCCTTCACCACCTTCGATTAACACCCCTAACTGTACACAAGCTGGTGTGTTAGGTGTAGTCCCTGGGATCATAGGCTCGATCCAAGCAACCGAAGTGATCAAATTAATTTTAAATATTGGCGAACCATTAATTGGCAAATTACTCACATTCAATGCACTTGACATGTCATGGCAAAAAATAACTTTGCCAGTTGATCCACATTGTAAAATATGTGCTTTGCAAACACCCTTTGAGCAATTACCACGTTATCAAATTAATTGTGAATTACCTGACAATCGCATGACAGTTGCTGAGTTAACGACATTACTGCAACAACATGAACAGCATGATTTATTATTATTGGATGTCCGCCAACCTCATGAATACGCTAACTATAATATTAACGGAACATTAATTCCGCTAACCGAATTGCCACAACAACTAAACACGCTCGATAGAAACAAAAAGATAATTGTGCATTGTAAATCAGGCCCTCGCAGCATTGCAGCGGTTAATTTATTACTAGCGCATGGATTCACTGACGTTAGTTATCTTCAGGGTGGTTTGCAAGCTTGGGTGCAGGCCAAAGCGAACTAATAGCCGCAATACCGTAACCACCGCAAGCTTTTACCTGTGGTAAATGATCAGGCGTCATCCCACCTAAAGCATAAATAGGGACATCCACTTGCGCGCATAACGCTTGAAATTTTTCCCATCCTAATGGAGTGGCATGTGGATGAGTTGTGGTTGCTAATACGGGTGACAAAGTCACTAGATCAGCTCCAAGCTGTTTAGCACGCTGCAACTCATCAATATTATGACATGCACAAGAAATAATTTTATGCGTTGGCAACGATTTAAACTCTTTAATAAGTTTATCACTACTTAGATGAATACCATCAGCTGCTAAAGTTTCTGCGGTGTTAACATCGCAATTTAGTAAAAGTTTGGCGTTATATTGATGACACAACTTAATAGCAGATTGTGCTAATGCCTGATAAGCAGCGAGTGATAAAGTTTTTGCCCGCAATTGAACTAAACGAATGCCTTGTTCAAGACAGGCAGTTAATGTCGCTAAAAACTCTTTAGGCTGACGTGGATCTGCACCTGTTACTAAATACCAAGGTGGCAGAATAAAATTTTTTTCATTTACTGCAATTCGATCCATGTGGTTTTCACTTCGGAATAAATATCAAACGACCGCAATGAACCCAAGCGACCAATACCTGATTGTTTATAACCTCCGAAGGTAACTGTATCATTACCTCGACTAACGGAATTAATTGAAACGACACCAGCGCGTAACGCACGCGCCGCTTTATGAGCTTTATTAAGATCATTAGTCCATATTCCAGCTGCTAATCCATAACTTGTGTCATTTGCTATTTTAATCGCGGTATCGAAATCATCGAAGCTGATCACTGATAACACTGGGCCGAAAATTTCTTCTTGTGCAATCACCATATTATTTTTAACTTTATCAAACACCGTGGGTTCAACGTAATAACCACCGGAATCTGCATGCTTGCGTTCACCACCAAGCGCTAATTGAGCGCCCTCTTTGCGCCCTTTTTCAATGTAACTTAACACTTTATCAAGTTGGTTTTTATCAACAATCGTACCCATTTTTGTCGTGGGATTTAATGGATCACTTGGCTGATAATGTTTACTAACACCAATAATGCCTTCGATTAATTGATCTTTGATTTTTCGATCCGCTATCAAGCGAGTTGGCGCACAACAGATCTGCCCAGAATTTTTAAACACCCCATAAGCAGATTGTTCTATTGCTTTTTCTATATTGCAATCTGCCATAACAATGTTTGGTGATTTACCGCCACATTCAAGCCAAACGCGTTTCATATTTGATTGCGAACTGTAATGTAATAATAGCTTACCCACTTCTGTTGAACCAGTAAACGACACTACATCAACATCCATGTGCATACCTAATGCTTGCCCAGCAGTTTCACCAAACCCTGGCAATACTTGAATAGCACCTGCTGGCACACCCGCTGCAAGCGCTAATTCGCCAAATTTAATCGCTGTTAATGGTGATTGCTCTGCTGGTTTAACAATGACTGAATTACCCATTGCCAACGCTGGCACTACTCTGGAACATGCTAAATAAAAAGGAAAATTCCACGGCACAATACATGCCACCACTCCACAAGGTTCACGCGTGATCATACCTAAAATGTTACTTTCAGTTGGCGCAATATCATCGTAAATTTTATCAATCGCTTCTGCATAATAACGCACAGTTTCTACTGCACCAGCAATATCGCCGTTAAAACTATCGTTAATAGGTTTACCCATATCAAGCGTTTCTAAAACTGCTAATTCTAAATGATGTTGTGCAATTAAATCTGCTAATTTTAATAATACTTTTTTGCGCTCTTGTGGTGACTGTTGCGCCCAAGTGCCTTTTTGAAAGGTGTCACGCGCTATCTTAACGGCTTTATCAACATCAACTTGATCACAACTAGCAACCTTTGTTAACACCTTGCCATCGATAGGGCTAATAGTTTCAAATGTTTCACCCGAGGCGGCTGCGGTTTTTTTGCCATTAATAATTGCTTGATTATCATATGTCAATTTAGTGATCTGTTGTTGGATGATATCGGTGGTTAATTCCATGCGTAAGCTCCTTTAATTAGGTTTGCTGGATTACTGGATTGCTTCGTCGTTGCACTCCTCGCAATGACAAATAAGAATGACGTATTTACAAATATAAATATTATATATTAAAAAAATTTATTGACTACTGTAAATGTTAATTAAAAAACGATTATAAAATCAAGTATTTTTGTGGCTTTTCAGTTGTTTTTTACGATAGCTCTTGCTATCTTGATACATACGATCTTTTAAGCAACACATTACTATCAATAATTCACCAACTATGACTGCATTAAACAGTATACTGAAAACTGCAAATATCACTACACCTTCACTTGATAATATTATTATCGAAGGCAAAGATCCTATTTTACCTACACCTTTTTTGCTTGGTGAAGCCGGCGGCGCTGCTTTAGCAGCTATTGGCTATATGGCAGCAGAATTATGGTATTTAAAAACCAAACGACAACAAACCGTGCACATTACAGTAAGAGACGCGGCGATATGCCAACGATCTCATTGTTATTTAACCATAGTCGATGGTGAAACGCCTGCTCTATGGAGCCCAATTTCAGGATTTTATCAAACCCAAGATCATCGTTGGATCCAATTACATTGTAATTTTCCTCATCATAAAACCGGCGTACTTAAATTTCTTAATTGCAAAGATGATAAAACCTCGGTACAAAATGCGATTAAACAGTGGGATGCTGAAAAATTAGAAACTGAATTAAGTAATTTAAGTTTATGTGCAGCGATGATCCGCAGCCCAACTGAATGGCATGCGAGTGAACATTATCAAGCAACTGCAGCATTACCATTATTCGACATTATTAAAATTGGCGACAGTGATCCCGAACCGTTACCAACGGGTTCCATGCCATTATCTGGCATTAAAGCACTAGACTTAACTCGAGTAATTTCCGGTCCAGTTTGCGGCAAAACGCTTGCTGAACATGGTGCTACTGTAATGCGGGTTTCTAGTCCTAATTTACCATTTATCCCGCCACTAGTGATGGATACCGGCCAAGGAAAATTATCGACTTACCTTGATCTACGTCAAGCTGCAGATAAAACAACTTTGAATAATCTCATTAAAACTGCTGATGTATTTTCACAATCTTATCGTCCTGGCGCAATGGATGAAATGGGTTACTCACCACGAGCATTAGCGAAACTCAGACCAGGAATTATTTATGTCAGCTTGAGTGCTTATTCGCACGTTGGTCCATGGGCAAATAAACATGGCTATGATAGCTTGGTACAATCAGCGACTGGAATTGTGCATGAACAAAGTAACGGTAAAACTCCACAACACTTGCCTGCTCAATCACTTGATTATATTACTGGATTTTTATCTGCATTTGCGACGATGTTAGCATTAAAACAACGTGCCCTGCATGGCGGCAGTTATTTAATACGCGTATCGTTATTACAAACTGCCCACTGGTTACAAAATCTAGGTCGCGTTAAAGGTGAATATAGCCAATGCCAGCTACCACAAAAAGCTGATGTTACTGATTTACTCATCGAACAAGACAGTGCATTTGGTCGCCTACAATATTTAAAACCAGTACTGAAGTTATCTGAAACCCAGCCTTTTTATGCTTTTCCTAGTGTGCCGCTTGGCACTGACAAACCATTATGGCCTTAATATTTTCAAACGACCTCTCTTTACATTTTTGTAAAAACCATGATATAATTATCACCGTTTATTAATTTTGATGAGACCTAAATTATGAAAGTGTTCAAGAGCTTAACTCGCTGATCTCTTTGTTATTTTAACGCTTTCACTTAGGAAATCATCATGACTTATCTACAAAAACGTCTACAACTTTTCTCCATCCCTGCTTTCCGCTGGTTCATGATAAGTAGTGTTTTAGCGACTTTCGGCGCAGGTTTGAGTTATATCGCCATGACATGGTTAGCATTACACGACAACAACTCGGTGAGTTCTGTCGCGATTTTAATGATTAGCTTTTGGTTGCCTAGCGTTATCCTTGGCCCATTCATGGGGATATTAGTTGATAGTGTTATATCGCGCCATCATTTGATCGCTGGTTCTAACCTTATCCGTGCTGTGGTGTTACTAATTTTTGGTGGCTTTATGCTGTATTCCCAGTCACTCTATGGGTTATACCTATTATCACTGATCTTAGGTACATTCTTTAGCGTTTATATGCCAGCAGCATTTCGTTTGATCCGTGAAATTGTACCTGAAAAAGATTTATTGTATGCCAATGCTACCATTGATATGGTTTATGAGATCGGTAATGTCGTTGGCATGGGTTCAGCTGGACTTTTTATAGCTTTATTTAAAGCGCCAGGAGCTATTATTATCAATGGTATTTTGTTTTTAATCTCCGGCTTAATATTATTTTTTATTCGCCGCAAAGATTTAACGGTTAGCAAAAAACGCGAAACCTCTTTTGACATCATTGGTGATTTCAAATCAGGTTTAACTTACATGTGCAGTAATAAAATTTTATTAATTTTATATACCATACAATTATTATTCTTTATTGAATTTTTAACCGCGCCGGTATTGTTAGCGCCATTTGCCAAAAATGTGCTACACACTAACGTTACCCAATTTAGCAGTTTAGAAGCCAGCCTTTCTATTGGTGTTATCATTGGTGGCATACTTTTACCATGGCTAGTTGATAAATTTAATGCGGGATTTATTGTTTTGCTGACCACAATTATTCTCGGCATAAGCTATATTGTATTCAGCTATAATCATTTTATTTCTATTGCTGAATTACTGTATTTTATTATCGGTTTAGCCTTTGCCATCTGGCCATTGGTGGTAACGCAAGCGCAAAACATCACTGATGTCAATTATCAAGGCCGAGTGCAATCTTGTTTTAATAGTATCTCTGGGCTTATTATTTTATTAATCTACCTTGCTGTTAAACTTGGTAGTGCTTATCTTTCTATCCAAACATTTTATTGGGCAGAAGTCATATTCACTGCTATTGCGTTAATCTTGTTATGGCGTTATCGTAAAGTCTTAAGCTATTAATAATAGGGTTAAGTATTTTACAACATGCCGATACAAAAGCTACCACCACGACCAGTTATTATTGATACTGATGCTGACTTTGATGATTTCATTGCCCTAGCATGGTTGTTGGAACGCAGTGAAATTAATGTTAAAGCAATTATATACACGGGTACAGGCTGGAGCCATTCACCACAAGGTGCTAAAAATCTGTGTCGCTTTTTATTTCATATTGGGCACCATGAAGTCCCCGTCTATCTTGGTAGCCGAATATCATTACGCAACACTAGTAATATTCCAGAAAAAAAACGCAAAGCAGTAGATAGATTATGGGGCTTAGAATTACCTGAACAATCTCAAATTAACTATCAAAAAAGAGGTGTTGATAGATTAATTTCAATTTTAATGAATAGCTCAGAACAGATTGAATACCTTTGTTTAGGACCGTTGACTTCATTAGCTCGCGCAACCCTCAAAAAGCCCGAGATTTGCAAACAGATCAAGCAATTGTTTATTATGGGTGGTGCGCCGCATAAAGATATTGACGTTTCCGGATTTACCGGTAATGGCAGAATTGATTTAATGGCAACTGATTTAGTTTACAGCCAAGATTTAACAATCACCGTCCTTACGCAAAATGTCGCGCGTAATTTTCCTGTCGACGCGTTTTTAATTGAAAATCTTCATTGCTGTCGCTATCATAAAGTTGTAGATTTTATTTATCACTTAATCCAACATCTTTTGCAACATGTTAAAAAGCAAAACTTAACCAATAAACTCTATATGTGGGATTTAGTTGCAGCAATTTTATTTGTTTATCCGCATTTAATTCATATTGAACCGCAAACAATACGCTTTGTGCGTAATAATAAAGGCGAATATACTGATATACTACTTGGCAGCGAAGGTCACAATATTGGTGTTATTGTTGATATTAATAAAAATTATGATCTAATCGACATCCTACTTACCACTTTCACTAAGGCTGGATAATGTTATGAAAAAAAATGTTCGCGTTGGTGTTTCAGCACTTGTTTATACTTCTAAAGGGTTACTATTAGGTCTACGATGTAATAGTCACGGTGCAGATACCTGGGCACCGCCAGGTGGACACATTGAATTCGGCGAAACTCCACAAGAAACGGTTACAAGAGAATTATTCGAAGAAACTGGGCTACAAACTACAGCAATCATTCCTGGACCGTGGACTAATGATTATTTTATACTCGAAGAAAAGCATTATATTACTCTATTTTTTTATGTTAACGCCAATGGCAAAGTCATTCTTAAAGAACCTTCGTGCTGCCGCGAATGGCGATTGTTTGCTTGGAATAATTTACCTTCGCCATTGTTTTTACCGGTAACACATTTTATTGAACTTGAGCCACAGCCAAAATTTATTTTAAGTAAAGACGTGACCATCTAAGTCATTGCGAGGAGTGCAACAACGAAGCAATCCAGAAAATTTCTATAATACTACTGGATTGCTTCCCGCCGCCTGCCGCGCTACGCTCGCAGTTTACGGGTATATCATCATATTACTAGATATACTTAAATTGACAGATTATAATAACTTTTTATCTTCCCAAATTAATAGGTTAAGCAAGCATGCATGAAGCATATTACTTATTCGCTATTTTACTGATAACGATTATTCTTTTTATTTGGGGATATTGGCGCTACGATATCATTGCATTGCTAGCACTCATTGTTGGTTTACTAACAGGTGTAGTACCTTTTTCACAAGGATTTTCAGGCTTTAGTAACCCTGCAGTGATCACGGTTGCATGTATAATGGTCATTACTCAAGCAATCGCCAAATCTGGCTTTGTTGATTTTATCGTTAAAAAAATAACCCCGGCGACAAGCAATACTACCATTCATATTGCTGTACTTTCCGTCATGACAGCATTCTTATCAGCGTTTATGAATAATGTTGGTGCTTTAGCATTAATGATGCCAATTGCAATTCGTAGCGCGATTAATAATAAACGCTCTCCATCGATAGTATTGTTACCCATTGCCTTAGCTTCTGCGTTAGGTGGTTTAACCACTCTCATCGGCACGCCGCCAAATATTTTAATTGCTTCTTTTCGTCAACAAGCGACTGGCACAGCTTTTGCGATGTTTGCTTACACTCCGGTGGGGATCATTGTTGCAACGGCTGGGATCATATTTATTATTTTAGTTGGCTGGCGGTTATTGCCAAGCCAACGTAAAGCCGCCAAACAGCCTGAAGATATTTTTGAAATTGATGATTACATTACTGAAATAAAAGTACCAGAAGAGTCACCATTTATTGGCAAAACTGTGAATGACCTTGAACATTTAGTTGAAGGTGAAATAACGATCGTGGGTTTGATCCGCAAACAACGCAAACGCTTTATGCTTCAAGGCGAAGAAGTCTTAGAAAAAAATGACATCTTAATCGTTGCCGCAGCACATAATGACATCCAGAAATTATTAAAAGCAGGTAAACTCATTTTAGCTCACGATAAACCTCAAAGTGCCGAAATATTACGTTCAAAAGATATCAAGCTTGTTGAAGCTGTTGTCCCACAAGGTTCACGGATTGAAGGCCGCTCGGCACAACAAGTACGTTTGCGTGCGCGTCATAACATTAATTTATTAGCTATTGCCCGTGAAGGCAAACCTTTTAAACAACGCTTACAACATGTCAAACTACGCATTGGTGATGTTGTATTGTTACAAGGCGAAGCCGATAATCTTCATGAAAGTATTGTTAGCCTAGGTTTTTTACCATTGTATGAACGAGGTGTTGAAACATTTAAGCCACGTAGTGCAATATTATCAATCGGTATTTTTATAATTGCAGTGATCTTGGCAGGATTACAAATCTTACCCGCACAAATTGCTTTTGTTACCGCAGCTGTTGCCATGATCCTTGTTAAAATTATTTCTGTGCAAAACATCTATGAAAGCATTGATTGGCCGGTGATTGTATTGTTAGGCGCAATGATCCCACTCGGCAATGCCTTAAAAACAACTGGGGCGACTGACCTGTTAGTGCATTTCATTTTATCATTTACCCAAACACTACCACCGATCTTCTTATTAGGATTATTATTTATCATCACTATGACTTTATCTGATTTTATGAACAATGCTGCTACGGCTATCGTTATGGCCCCTATTGCCATTACGCTTGCACGTAGCCTTGGTTACCATATTAATCCGTTTTTAATGGTAGTAGCTGTGGCTTCATCATGTTCGTTTTTAACACCTATCGGCCATCAAAATAATACCTTAGTGATGGGGCCAGGTGGTTATAAATTTCTTGATTACATTCGTATTGGCTTACCATTAGAAATCATCATTGTGCTTATTAGTGTGCCAACTATTATTTGGATCTGGCCTTTATAAGAACTATTGTTAATTCTATTCGCAATTATGTTAATAAAACTCCTAATTGCTGTTACAACTTGTTACTTTAAAACTTAGAATTGTCACAAAGTATTTACAATGCCTTGCTAATCTTCGAATAAGAAAAAATATTCTTTAGGTTTGAATGCTAGGAAAACTTTATGGATACTTTAGTAAAGGCTATTATTCCAAGGAACGGGTCACATATAACCAAAAACAAAAAATACAATTTTGGTCTGTTTTCTGACATTACTGAACGTTATCGTAATGAACGTAATATCACTCTACAAATAGAACAAGAATTTCAACAAGCTCGCAACAATTTAAAACATACTATTGGTTCTTATGAAAATAAAAAAGTTGATCCATTAATATGGTTGCAAGTAAAGCAATTGATTAATGACATAGAGAATATGCTAAATTATCCATTCGTTACTATATATAATCGTGATGACTACAAAGAATGTACTCAAATATTAATATCTACTAAAAATTTTATTGAAAACCCAACATCTACCTATCATGGAAATAACTTTGTAGTATGCGCAAAAAAATTAAATGAAAATGTTAAACTTGATAAATATTCTAAGTCAAATGTGAATGTTCAATCAAAAAATGCCGATCACCAAGTTCTTAGAGGTCGAATATTTATGATTGTAGGTGCTGTTTTCTTCGTCGGAGGCGGCGTTGCAGGACTATCTTTTACTGGGCCTTTTGCTTTAGCATTACTTGTTGCACTACCACCATTATTCGCTGCAATGATTATGATGAAGAGAGGCTCTTCTTTAATTAATGGAAAAGAGAAACGCCATCGTATGGCAGAATTAATTATTAGAATAAATCGCAATAATACCCGTAAGCAGAAGCTGGCTCGTCCATCCACTACGCAATCAATAAACTCACATCACCGAAAATTTACAGCTTAAAATTAAATTACTTCATCTTCGTGGAGTTCTTCTTGAGTAAGGTTCTTTTGACTGTACTGCATTCTACTAGATAATTCTCCTTGATAGGAAAAATTATCCGGATATAATTCCTAGTATGGATATATGGGCAGGCCGGCTTATTTGAACATGACTTTTTCTTTTTTAACTCTAAATAACTTTTTTAGAGAAAATCTAAGATTATTAAGCAAAATATTTTCCTGTAAGGTATTGATATTTAAGATATTTTTAGGAATTGGGTCGTATAGGATTCGAACCTATGACCAATTGGTTAAAAGCCAACTGCTCTACCGACTGAGCTAACGACCCATAGAAAAGATATTGAAACTCGCATGATACTAATTTATATAAAAAAGGCAAGAAAATTCATCCATTTTTCTTTCCTAATGTCCTTCTTTAGTTGCTTGCTGCAAGCGGCTGCGAGACAATTGCGCGGCATTGGATTGCGGAAATTGCCGGATCACTTTATGCCAAGTTTGTTTCGCTTGCTGCCATTTGCTCTGATTATAATAAATAAACCCTAGCTTATACATTGCATCAGCTGCTTTCGGATCTTGAGGATTTTTACTGATCACCGTTTGAAACTGTTTAATCGCGTTATTGACATCATTTTTTAACAAAAATAATTCACCCATCCAATAATGTGCATTGGGCGCATAACGACTATTAGGATATTGTTGCACAAACATTTGGAAATCTGTTAACGCTTGCGAAAAATTACGTGAACGAATTTCTTTATACGCAGCTTTATAAATTAATTGTTGCTTCAATAGTTCATTATTAGTTGTCTTGCTGTTTGCTTGCTTAACTTTCATTGAACTAGCACTATTAGCAGCAGCATTATTAGTGATATTAGTAGCCGCAGCTGCCGTAGTTGCTGGCTGATTTTTATTGTCGTCATAACCACCATAAGAAATCGTAGGAGCTGATCCATTAGCACTTTGTTGATTATTATTAGTATTAGTGATCCGCGTAAGACGTTTATCTAAATCTTTATACAATGTGCGCTGCTGTTCTTGCAAAAGTTTTATATCATGCTGTTGTACTTCCAATTTGCCACGCAATTGTTGTAACTCAGTTTGTAGCACACTAAGCTTTTGTAACAGCATTGATTGTGCATCATTACCTAATGCATTTCCCTGCACCATCACTTGTTGTGGCGGTGGTTGCATAGCTTGTGATATTGGTGATGGTACTATATTGTTATTGGTTTGCTGTTGCTGCGCAGGCTGTGCAGGCTGTTGCACAGATTGCTGCACAGGTTGTTGAGCAAATGCATTAACAACTGGCGCTTGTTCCGCATGCGCAACAACTCCAGCCCCAACTAACAATACGCTCGCGATAACTGCATTATGCATTTTCATGATATTAATTCGCCGTATAAATTAGATCTGCTCGTCGATTCAATCGATACGCAGCTTCATTATGCCCAAGTGCTATCGGTTTTTCTTCGCCATAACTAACAACCGTTATTTGTTTTCTCGATGCACCATTAATTAATAATAAATTTTCAATGGAATCTGCACGCTGCTCGCCTAACGCAACGTTATATTCACGGCTACCGCGTTCATCGGTGTCACCTTCAATGCGCACTCGAGCATTTGGATGCATTGCTAAATAATGCGCTTGCGCTTTAATGTTATTAAAGTACGTTGGATTGACTTGACTACTATCGAAATCAAAATGATACGTTTGTTTAGTAGGTTTACCATTAACAAAACCATACTGGCGGCTATCAAAACCTTGCTGTTTACCTAAACCATACGCACTAACACCGCCGCCACCATAAGCACCGCTTTTACCATGCCCAGTCGCTGAATTGGAATGCATTGAACTACACGCGCTAAGGCTGGTCATTGCAATTATGAGTGCCGTTATTTTCAGGATGTTTAAATGACGCATAAAGCTAGCTCTCCTTATTTCGTTTTATGATAAATAGGGCGACCATGCGGGTTCTTGTACATTGCCTTCCCTTGCTGGCAGCCTAATTTTAACACGTCCATCGGTAGACACAACGCCTAACACGCCCCGCCCCCCATATTGCGACGCATATAGGATTAAATCACCATTAGGCGCCATACTAGGCGATTCATCAAGGCCATCGGTTGTCAAAGTTTTAATCACCCCGCTTGCTAGATCTTGAATCGCGATATTAAATAACCCACCTTGACGATGCAGCATCACGATAGACTTACCATCTGGTGCATACGAAGCCCGCGCATTATAATTGCCGGCAAATGTTAGACGCGTGACTTGATCATCGGCTAAATTGAAACGATAAATTTGCGGCCCACCCCCGCGATTGGAAGTAAAAATAATCGAACTACCATCGGGTGACCAACTAGGCTCAGTATTAATCGCCAAGCCATGAGTCAATTGACGCAATTTTCCTGTTTGTAAATTTTTCAGATAAATGTTTGGATTGCCTGATTTTGATAGCACAATCGCTAGCTTGTTACCATCCGGTGACCACGCTGGCGCGCCGTTAATGCCAGGGTAATTCGCAACTAATGTACGCTTACCCGTTGCTAGATCAGCAATATAAATTTGAGCATGTTTATGCTCAAAAGATACATACGCCATTGATTTGCCATCTGGTGACCATGCTGGTGACATGATAGGTTGTGGCGACACTAAAATAGGTCGTGGATTATAGCCATCAGCATCAGCAACTTCTAATGAATATTTTACTGGTTTATTAAGATAACGCTGTACCACAATATAGGCTATGCGGGTATTAAACACCCCACGCTGCCCTGTCAATTGTTCAAATACCACATCACTAATATGATGCGCTAAATGCCGCATACCGGCAGCATCAACTTCAAATTTACGAGCCACTAGCACTTGATTTTTATTATCATCGTTAGTTTGATTACGATAAACATCAATTAACGCAAAACTGATAGCATAACGATTACTTGTTATTTTTTTTACTGTGCCAATCAATACATCATTAACATTTAATTTACGCCAGTAATTATAATTAATAGCTAATAGGTTATGAGGAAATTGTCGTAATTCCGCTGCTGGCAACACGTTAAATCGCCCGCTATTAGCGAGATCATCGCGAATAACTTTACTAACGTCAGTCGGCAAGGCTGCAGATTGCTTAGTAAAAGGCACGATCGCTAACGGAATAGCGCCGGCAACGCCTTGCGTTAACTCAAGTTGTAACGCCGCATACGCTGGCACGCTCATAAAAAATAAGCATATGCTCAGTGCTAACATTATTATCTTTTTAAACTTTACTATTGTATTGATCTGCAAGATCCACCTCCACGATAATGACGGTATAAATTAATTTCTTCATGATCACACTATATTATGCAACTTTATTTTGCTCTGGTTTAACCTTTAACTGTAACTGACGAAATTGTTGGAACACTTGAGTATTCTTAGGCACTGGCAATGGCGATGCTTTAAAGACCGCAGTGCGTGCTGAACGATCCAACGCAGAATCGCCACTACTATGAATAATTTTAACTGACAACACTGTTCCTCCTGGTGCTAGCTTGATCATTAGCGTAGCATAAGCACCTTGTTTCACATGCAACGGCAATAACCATTGTTGACGAATTGCCGCTAAAATTAAATTTTTATAATGGCTAATAACTGTTTGCAATTGTCGATGCTGTTGCTTTTGCATTTGCCGTTCTTCTGCGCTCGCTTGTTTTATTAACTGTTGCTCGGCTAATAATTTTTGCCGACGCTTTTTAGCTGCCGCTTGTCGTTTTTGCATCAACAAGCGTTGCTGCTTTAATTGTGCTAATTTTTTTGCTGCTTGCCGACGCTGTTGCAATACTTTTTGTTGTTCACGTTTTAGCTTTTGCAGGCGCAATTTTTCCACTTGGCGCTGCTGCGTTAATTTAGCTAGCTCACGCCTACGCGCACGTTTATGCGCTAACTGTAATTGACGTTTGTGTTCACGCTGGTGCCGCAAACGTTTAATTTCAGCATCCACTTTAGTTTGATCAACTGCTACCGCCTGCACAATCTTGACTTTAGGCATATGCCTAGCAAGCGCTGCTGTTTGTGATGTTGTCGTGCTTAAACCAATAAACACCAACGTTAAAAATATAACGTGAACGATAACAGCCAACAACAGTGGATAACGATATTGTTGCAACGTTTTCACAACTTCCTCATCGTGACTAATCTCATCATGATAATTAACTTGACTATTTTACCTTATTTCAAGATTTAGGCAAAAAAAAGAGGCTTGCCAAGGCAAGCCTCTTACAGGTTTGGTGCAAGATTAACGATGTTTCCATAGGCGACGTAAAAATCCGCCAAAGGCAAATCCAGCAGGCACTAGGGTCATTTCTTGATAGCAAGAAGCCAAGTCTTCTTCATTATCATAGGTGTCGACAATATCGTCGTCTTTATCGAGTTCGAAGTACATTGGCTCTACGAATGCTGGTTCAAAATATAAACTACCCTGTTGAACATCTAGTTCACTACTTTTGAACAGCAAACGGGCACGTATAAATTTGGAGATTTTATTAGTTACACGCGAGGTAAAAGAATGTTTATTGGGTTTGTTATTAATATTGTTTATTTTCAGCGCAGTCATTTATCTTCCTCCCTCTCGTTTGATTTTGGCTTATTTCAGAGTGACAATCTTCACTATAGAAGACCATTGTTACCGGTTTATGACACCAGTTTGAGATTTTGTAACGGCATGTAAAAAGCGTTACAGGTGAGCTATTAATGATCAGGGCTTGGTGGTAGGTGAGCGCGTCATTAAGCCGACACTTTCAGCGCCAGCACGTTGTAATAGCACCATCGCTTGCACGACTTTGCCATAATCTACGTAGCGATCGCCGCGCACCATCACACTGCGATGCTGACCACGCTGCGCGGCAAGTTGTAATTCCGCCGCTACTCGAGTTGCAGCTTTACTAGGGGTGATGGGATCAGCCGGATCAGTGGCGATATTTAAATAATATTTACCGTTTTCATCCACACTGAGAATAATAGGTTCATCTTGCTTAGTTACTAATGGTTTAGCATTTGCATGTGGTAAATTAACTTTTACACCCTGCGATAACAATGGCGCAGTGATCATAAAGATCACTAATAGCACTAACATCACATCAATGTACGGCACGACATTAATGTCTGCTAACGGTTGTCGCTTAGGCTTTGCTGGGCGCATGTAAGTCTCGCGTTAAAATATTAATGAATTCTTCTTGAAATGTTTCATAACGATTAGTAATTCTAGTTACCGCATTGTTATAACGGTTGTACGCTATCACAGCGGGGATCGCTGCAAATAACCCCATCGCGGTTGCAATTAATGCTTCGGAAATACCCGGTGCCACCATGGCGATCGTCGCTTGCTGTACATTACCTAACGCTTGAAACGATGACATGATCCCCCACACTGTGCCGAATAAACCAATATACGGCGTGGTTGAACCCACCGTTGCTAAAAAAGGCAAATGTGTTTCTAATTGACTAGACTCACGGGTTTGCGCAACCCACATCGCGCGCTCCACCGCCGCGATCACCACTTCAGGATCACTGCCAGGTTGTTCTTTATATTTTAAAAATTCACTGAAACCCGCTTGAAAGATACGCTCTAAACCAACTGTTTTGGCTAAACGGTTTTTAGCAACATTATACATTTGACTTAAATCACTGCTTGCCCAAAATAATTCTTCAAATTGTTTGATCGCTTTGCGAGTACGTTGCAGTAAATAACCACGCTGAAAAATAAAAGTCCAAGAAATTATTGAAATTATTACTAACAGCAACATGACCAATTTCACAATTGGCCCAGCCTGAGTGATGAAATGCCATACTGAAGTTTCTACTGTCATTGTTAACCTCTTGTTAAGTTAAGTGAATGCCTGGCATAAAAATTCAGGCACTTTGCGCGGGCGCATCTGCTCATCAACACAGGCAATTTTAACGGTTCCTTGGCAAATAATCGAGTCTAGATCACGTGCCAAACGTACTTTATGTGAAAATGTCACGCTGACACGCCCAAGCTTAGTCACTGTCGTTAAAATCTCTAATTCATCACCAAGCCGCGCTGGCTGGAAATATTCAAGATCTGCATGCTTAACTGGAAAAATGATCCCTTTTGCTTTCAGATCGTGTAAGCCATGGCCGAGCGCAGCAAACCATTCGATACGTGCATGACTAAAATATTTTAAATAATTCGCATGATAGACGATCTCAAAACAATCGGTATCATCAGGAAAAATTTTTACGGGAAAGACAAAATGTTTACTCAACCGTCGATGCTCCTTGCGCAAACATGTCCAGTGTCGGTTTTGCTTGGGTGATTTTTTCTGGCACCTTTAAACCAAAATGTAAATAGGCGTTACGCGTAGCTAGACGCCCGCGTGGAGTACGCATTAAAAACCCTTGTTGAATTAAAAAAGGTTCTAACACATCTTCAATGGTGCCACGCTCTTCACCAATTGCGGCGGCAATATTATCTAAACCAACTGGGCCTCCAGCAAACTTATCGATCACCGCTAATAATAATTTTCGATCCATCATATCTAAGCCATGCATATCAACATCTAATAAGTTTAACGCTTGATCCGCAACCTTTTGATCAATGTTACCATCAGCTTTAACTTCCGCATAATCTCGCACTCGACGTAATAATCGATTAGCAATTCGTGGCGTGCCGCGTGAACGTTTAGCAATTTCAGCTGCGCCACCTTTGTCAATGTTGACTTTAAGAATATGCGCCGAACGCATAATAATTGTCGTTAAATCATTGATGTCATAAAACTCTAAACGTTGCACGATCCCAAATCGATCACGCAAAGGTGATGTTAATAATCCTGCGCGCGTGGTTGCGCCAACTAACGTAAACGGTGGCAAATCTAATTTAAGTGAACGCGCAGCGGGGCCTTCACCTAACATGATATCTAATTGAAAATCTTCCATTGCCGGATATAAAATTTCTTCCACCACTGGGCTTAAACGATGAATTTCATCGATAAACAATACATCACGCGGCTCTAAATTCGTTAATAACGCGGCTAAATCCCCGGCTTTTTCTAATACTGGCCCTGAAGTTTGGCGTAAATTGACTTCCATTTCATGCACGATAATATGGGCTAATGTGGTTTTACCCAAACCTGGTGGCCCATAAATTAATGTATGATCTAATGCTTCACCACGGGCTCGACAAGCATCAATAAAAATTGACATTTGTTCACGCACTGCAGATTGGCCGGTATAATCCGCTAGTTTTCGAGGGCGGATCGCGCGATCAATTTTTTCTTCATCGCTTTGCACAGTAGTATTGATTAAACGCCCGACACTAATATCATCTGCCTCAATCATGCTGCTATTCCTTTCAACGCTAAACGAATTAATTCTTCGCTAGTAGTTGCTTCACCATCAACTTTATTAATCATCCGACTGGCATCTTGTGGTTTATAACCTAATGCAACTAACGCACTTATGGCTTCACGTGTTTGATCATTTTGTTTAGACGTTTGTTGATCAATTAACGTTAAATCCGTTTGCCAACTCGATAACTTATCGCGCATTTCAATGATCAACCGCTCTGCGGTTTTCTTACCAACACCTGGTAATTTAACTAACGTTGCACTGTCGTTATTATTAATGCAATAAACAAATTCATCCGCATTAATACTGGATAAAATTGTTAATGCTAACTTAGGACCAACGCCATTAACTTTGATCAAACTGCGAAATAAGCTACGTTCTGTCTGATCGACAAAACCATAAAGATCTTGTGCATCTTCACGCACTACAAAATGGGTATAAAGTACGACTGGTTTACCAAGTTCAGGCAGTTTCGCAAAACAATTCATGGTTGCTTGCAATTCATAACCCACGCCAGCAACATCGATCAATAAATAAGGTAATTGTTTTTCGATGATTATTCCTGCAAGGCGTCCGATCATCTTGGCTCCTTAATAATTTCTTATCTATTATTGTTGAGTATGCGCATGACAGATGGCAACCGCTAACGCATCAGCTGCATCCACTTGTGGCGTTGCCGATAAGTTTAATATCGTCTTGACCATATGTTGCACTTGTTCTTTCAATGCCCCGCCGTAACCAACCACTGCTTGTTTAATTTGGCGTGGCGCATACTCGCCAATGGTTAAGCCATGATACCCTAACGACACGATCGCTGCACCTCTTGCTTGCCCTAATTTAAGCGCAGCGCCAGCATTACGATGACAAAAAACTTGCTCAATTGCTGCTGTTGTCGGTTGGTATTGGGAAATAATGTGGGAAATGCTACTAAAGATCTGCTGTAAGCGTTGTCCAACATCTGTGTGGGTGATCCGAATGCAGCCACTGGCAAGATAACGGTGACGATTATTAGCGGTTTCGATCAATCCATAACCTGTGATCCGAGAACCGGGATCGATCCCAAGTATTATCGCCATTGGCTTTATCCTTACTGTGACAATTCAGCGAGTACCTTATCTGCGATATTAGCGTTACTAAAAACTTCTTGCACATCATCTAAATCTTCGAGCATTTCAACCATGCGCATAAACTTTTCTGCGGTGTCTTTATCCAATGGCACTTCCGTCGACGCCGCCATGGTGAGATCAGAATTGTCAGCCTTAAGCCCTGCTGTTTCCAATGCTTGCTTAACCAACATGAATTGTTCGGGTGAAGTGATCACATCAAATGAACCATCATCATTACTGACAATATCTTCGGCACCTGCTTCTAATGCCTGTTCCATCAATTGATCTTCGTTAGTACCGGCAGCAAACGTCAATTGGCCTTGCTTGCTAAATAAATAAGCGACAGAGCCATCCGTGCCTAAGTTACCACCCATTTTAGTTAACACATGACGCACATCAGATACGGTACGCTTACGATTATCAGTCATGCATTCAACCATAACTGCGACACCGCCAGGACCATAACCTTCATACACAATATCTTCGATGTTTTGCCCCTCGAGCCCACCCGCACCTTTTTTAATTGCACGATCAATCGTGTCATTTGACATATTTTGCGCTTTGGCTTTAGCCACTGCATCACGCAAGCGTGGATTTGCACCAACGTCACCGCCACCTGCTCGCGCAGCAACCGTTAATGCACGAATTAACTTAGTAAACACTTTACCGCGTTTAGCATCGGTTTTCGCTTTTTTATGTTTGATGTTAGCCCATTTACTATGACCAGCCATTGTTTACACCATTAATCTAATTTTCGCAGTTTTAATCCTAACTCTAGGAGTTGCGCCGGGTCAACCGTTGACGGCGCTGAAGTTAATAAACACGTTGCCGTTTGGGTTTTTGGAAATGCAATCACATCACGAATAGCGGTAGTATCTGTCATTAACATCGCAATGCGATCTAAACCAAAAGCAATGCCACCATGTGGTGGGCAACCATATTGTAAGGCATCCAACAGAAAACCAAATTTTTCTTGTGCTTGTTGTTCATTAATACCAAGCAACTTAAACACGGCACGTTGCAGATCTGGGTTGCTAATTCGAATAGAACCACCCCCTAATTCATAACCATTCAATACGACATCATACGCTCGCGATAATACCTTGCCGGGTTCAGCTAATAATTCATCCGTTGATCCTACGCGCGGCGCAGTAAATGGATGATGCAGTGCTTGCCAACGACCATGTAATTTTTCAAACATTGGAAAATCAACAATCCACACCGGGCACCATTGGCTTGTTAATAAATTTCGATCGATCCCTAATTTAACGCGCAACGCACCCATCGCTTCATTAACTATCGTTGCTTTGTCTGCACCGAAGAAAATGACATCGCCAGTTTCGGCTTGTGTATGTTGTAAAATCGCTTCGACAACTTCTGCTGTTAAGAATTTTAAAATCGGTGACTGTAACCCTTCAATGCCTTTACTTCGATCAACGACTTTAATATACGCTAAACCTTTCGCGCCAAACTTTTTAACATAGTCAGCATAATCATCTAATTCTTTGCGCGACAACTCACAACCTTTAGGCAAGCGCAATGCGACGACGCGTGAACCTGGGTCATTGGCAGGTTGCGCAAACACTTTAAATTCAACTGCTTTAACAAATTTCGCCACATCAACTAATTCTAATGGATTACGCAGATCAGGCCTATCACTGCCATAACGCAACATCGCTTGTTGGTAACTCATGCGTGGAAAATCGCCTAAGTCGACTTGCAACAATTCTTGAAACAAATGACGAATTAAACCTTCCATTAAAGTTTGGATCTGTTGCTCATCTACAAACGATGCTTCAACATCTAACTGCGTAAACTCTGGTTGACGATCCGCACGTAAATCTTCATCACGAAAACAGCGCGCAATTTGATAATACCGATCCATCCCTGAAATCATTAACAATTGTTTAAATAACTGAGGTGATTGCGGTAACGCATAAAAATGACCAAGGTGATTACGACTTGGCACTAAATAATCACGCGCACCTTCGGGCGTCGCTTTAGTTAAAATTGGCGTTTCGATTTCGCTAAAACCATGTTCGTGCATATAAACTCGGATCGTGCGATTCATGTCACTGCGAAACCGTAATCGTGCTTGGCATTCGGGGCGACGTAGATCAATATAACGATAACGTAGTCGAACTTCTTCACTCACCGTTTGATATTCATCGATTTGAAATGGTGGCGTTTTCGCTTTATTGCAAATTGTTAATTGATCCGCTACCACTTCGATCTTGCCAGTTGGCATGTTAGGATTAATCATGCCTTCAGGCCGCAACCGCACTTTGCCGCTGACTTCAATGACATATTCGTTGCGTAGCTCATCAGCTAGGCTAAACGATGCTTTATTTTCAGGGTTAAACACAACTTGTACTATGCCTTCGCGATCGCGAAGATCGACAAAAATTACCCCGCCGTGGTCGCGGCGTCGATGCACCCAACCTGCGAGCTTCACGTCATTCCCTGTTAAATTTTCATCTATTTGACCGCAGTAATACGTGCGCATATGTTGTACTCGTTGATATTGTGATTTAAATCAATAAATTAGTTCAGCATCTTAGCCTGCGTAAGAAAAATGTGCAAGAGTTATTCGTAAAGAGCGGATAAATGATTGGTGTCATCGGGGTCCTGTCAGTGACGAAGCAATCTAACTCTACCGTCATTGCGAGGAACGCAAGGGTGAAGCAATCCAGTATTTTTAACCTAGAAATGTCCTGGATTGCTTCGCTACGCTCGCAATGACTTGTTCCGAAGCAATTCAACTCTACCGTCATTGCGAGGAACGCCAGTGACGAAGCAATCCAGTATATTCCTTACAACAAATCATTATATAAATCTCTCCAATCTGGATTAATGCTTTCAATAAGTGCTAACTTCTTTTTTCGAGAACCACCCTTAATTTGTTTTTCCCGTTCTATTGCAGTGAGCATGTCTTCATATTGTTCGTAATAAACTAATTTTTTACAATTATAACATTTTGTAAAACCATCTAATTGTACTTCCTTATGTTGATAAACACGTTTTATTAAGTTACTTGTTACACCCGTATAAAGAGTACCATTGCGCTTATTCGTCATGATATAGATTGCTGGTTTACGTTCTAACATTGTTAATTCCTTAAACTAAGTTTCTGGATTGCTTCGTCACTGGCGTTCCTCGCAATGACGAAAAAGTGTGAAGCATGCACGAGGCCCAGAGGGGCAGGATGTTTTTTTTGCGACTAGATTGCGCCGAGCACCGCAGAGACTACAAGGCAAAACGCGCACGATGCGCGTTTTAGGAAATATCGCGCCAGGGATGGCGCGTATTGACGGCCGTAGTCGGATGAGGAGCGCAAGGGTGAAGCAATCTTTGGAGCAACAAAAAACATCCTGCCACTCGGGGGCGCCTTAATGCTTCAATCAAGCACGGCTACGGCTAGCTTGTACTATCTGTTGTTGTTTTAGTGCTATCGGCCGAACTCGTTGTCGAGGTATCACTGTTAGATTTTGCTTCAGCTTTAAAACCATTTGTTGCTGAGCTGTCAGATTCTGGCTTCGCTGACTTGCCACTATCCTTAAAATCAGTGACATACCAACCCGTGCCTTTTAAACGAAAACCGGGCATGGAGATCAAGCGTTGCAAGCTCGCCTGACCGCATTGAGGACATTTCACTAATGGATCCTCACTAACGCGTTGTAAGTGTTCAAGATTGTGGCCACAATCCCCACATTCATATTCATAAATTGGCATTTTTTCCTCTCAAATGATCAGCCTGTGCCGCATTTAACCTGTAGTCATAAGATAGGGATTTTTACGGTAATTTCAAGACCAATGAGCAATTTTTCATAGCGATTATTTTCACGTACAATAAAATTTTATCATTAAGAACCTGGACAATTATGGACACTAAAAAATCCATTCTAATCACCGGCTGCTCTAGCGGCATTGGTTTACGCGCCGCGCAATTGTTACAAGAGCGTGGTTATCAAGTATTCGCGACTGTTCGCAACCCTGATCATCTCCCCGATTTGATTAAACATGGTTTGGAAAACAGTTTGCTGCTCGATGTGAATGATACCAGCTCAATGCAACAAGCATTAGCAAAGATCTGCGAACAAACTAATAATACGTTATATGCTTTATTTAATAATGCAGGTTATGTGATGGCCGGCGCAGTCGAAGATCTACCGCGCCAAGCATTGCGTGAACAATTTGAAACAAATGTGTTTGGGCCAATGGAATTAATTCGTTTAGTGTTACCTATCATGCGGCGTCAAGGTTATGGTCGAATTATTCAGAATAGTTCTATTCTCGGGCGCTTAGCAATGCCCTATTGTGGTGCTTATACCGCATCTAAACATGCACTTGAAGGTTTTAGTGATACTTTGCGCCAAGAGTTACGCGGCACTAATATTTATATTTCAATTATTGAACCTGGTGCTATTGAATCTGCATTACGTGATAAAGCTAAACCGCATTTTCAACAAATTGTTGATAGTGAAAATAGCGTGCATAAAGCTAATTATGCGATGATGGAAAAATACTATAATCGCGAAGAACGCGGCGCAAAAGTAACATTGCCTGCTGATGCAGTGATCAACAAACTTATTCACGCACTTGAAAGTAACAAGCCGAAAACGCGCTATCAAGTTGGCTGGCTTGCTAAAGTGATGGTTGGCCTTAAAACCTGTTTACCCGATCGCAGCATGGATGCGTTAACGCATTTGGCTACGAAAGATCAACGTTAATTGTGTAATAACTTATGACTAAAGCAACGACGAAAAAAACCATGCAACGCAAACATGTTAACATTCGCTTTGCTGGCGACTCTGGCGATGGCATGCAATTAATGGGAACCTTGTTTGCCAATGCTAGTGCAATTAAAACCAATGATTTATTTAATTTTGCGGATTATCCCGCAGAAATTCGCGCACCTGCGGGTACTGTGCATGGAGTTTCTGGTTATCAATTAAGTTTTGCCGATCATAAAATTTATACCCCAGGTGATAAAATTGATGTGTTAGTAGCAATGAATCCTGCTGCTTTAAAAACAAATTTAGCTGATTTAATTGAACACGGCACTATTATTTATAATGCTGATAATTTTACTGAACGTGATTTAACTAAAGCAGGTTATGCAGAAAACCCGCTTAGCAATGCTGATTTACTCAAGCATCGCTTATTCGCCATTCCAATGAATGAATTAACGTTAGCTGCAGTTAAAGATTTAAACTTAAGTCAATCGCAAGCAAAAAAATGTAAAAATATGCTAGCGTTAGGCATTGTAACATGGATCTTTGATCGTCCTTTGCAACCGCTTGTTGAATGGGTGCAACAAAAATTCCACGCTGATGAGCAATTAGCAACAGCAAATGTTACTGCGTTAGAAACCGGTTATAATTATGCGCTTGCAACAGATTTGTTTACCGAACAATACACCGTAAACAAAGCTGATCTAGCGCCAGGTGTTTATCGCAAAGTGACTGGCAACCAAGCATTAGCATTAGGCTGCGTGGTCGCAGCACAATTATCACAACAACCGGTGTTAATGGCGGGTTATCCAATCACTCCAGCTTCTACTGTGCTGCATGAACTTGCTCAATATAAACAATATAATGTTACAACATTTCAAGCAGAAGATGAGATCAGTGCTATTTGTGCAGCGATCGGTGCCGCATATGGTGGTAGTTTAGCCGCAACCGTAACTAGCGGCCCTGGGCTCGATTTAAAAACTGAAAGTTTAGGTTTAGCGGTAATGAGTGAATTACCGTTAGTAACGATGGTGATCCAACGCGCGGGGCCGTCAACTGGCATGCCGACTAAAAGTGAACAAACTGATCTGCTTGCGGTAGTGTATGGGCGCCATGGCGAATGCCCAATTCCTATTTTAGCACCAGCAACCCCACATGATTGCTTTGCTATTACCTTAGAAGCATTTCGACTAGCAATAAAATATATGACGCCAGTCATTATTTTAAGTGATGGCTATCTAGCAACTGGTGCCGATGCTTGGCGCTTGCCGGATGTTAAGAGTTTGCCGGATCTAAAGCCGCAATTTTGTGATAAACCGACAACGAATTTTACGCCGTATCAACGTGATCCACACACCTTAGCGCGGCCGTGGGTGATCCCTGGCACGCCAGGTTTAGAACATCGGATCGGCAGCTTAGAAAAACACAACAATAGTGGCAACATTAGTTATGAACCACAAAACCATCATGAGATGGTAAACCTGCGGCAACAAAAAATTAATGGCATTGCTAACGACTTACCGCCGTTAACATTATTAGGTAAAGATAGTGGTGATATTTTAGTGATCGCATGGGGCAGCACGTATGGCGCGGTGACCACTGCTGTCACCGAATTACAACAAACTGGCATGAAAGTTTCAGCACTGCATTTACGTTATCTTTATCCATTACAAAAAGATTTAGCCGCAATTTGCAAACGTTTCAACAAAATTTTTATTCCTGAACTTAACAGTGGGCAATTACATCGTTTATTACGCATGGAATTATTCATCGACAGTATCCCTTATAATCAAATTACCGGTAAACCATTCTCAATTGCCGAACTTAAACAAAGGATCACTGAATTATGAAAACTTCACCCTTTGCTACTGATCAAGATGTTCGTTGGTGCCCTGGGTGTGGCGATTATGCTATCTTAGCTAACATGTTAAAAGTACTGCCGACTTTAGGCATTGCTCGCGAAAACCTCGTGTTTATCTCTGGCATTGGTTGCGCCAGCCGTTTTCCTTATTATGTGAACACTTATGGTTTTCACACCATTCATGGACGTGCACCCGCGATTGCGACAGGTTTAAAATTAACGCGCCCGGAATTATCAGTGTGGGTGGTAACGGGCGATGGTGATGGCTTAAGTATTGGCGCTAATCATTTAATTCATTTGTTGCGACGTAATTTAGATATTAAAATTTTATTGTTTAACAACCAAATTTATGGCTTAACTAAAGGCCAATATTCACCAACCTCCGCACAAGGTATCGTGACTAAAACATCGCCTCAAGGTTCCGTAGAACGCCCTCTTAATGCTACTGCCCTAGCATTAACAGCAGGTGCTACGTTTGTTGCGCGTTGTTTTGATATCGATGGTGCTGGTTTACAAAACATTATTAAAGCTGCAGCCAAACATCGCGGCAGCGCTTTTATTGAAATTTTACAAAATTGTAATGTGTTTAATGATAAAACCTTTGTGCATTTAAGTGATCGCCAAGTGCGTGCTGATCGCACACTGTGGTTAACTGCAGGCGAACCAATGTTATACGGTAAAGATAAAAATAAAGGTTTAATGTTACAAAATAATAAATTTAGTGAACTTACTGTTGCAGCTCCACAAGATGTTAAAAAGCTATTAGTGCATCAACCTGAACTGCCTGATCCACACTTAGCTTTGCACTTAAGCCAGCTCGATTGGCCAGACTATCCTGTGGCGATGGGAATTTTACGACAAGTTGATCTGCCAACCTATGAAGATCTAATTGCCCAGCGCGCTCAACAAACACGCGATGATCACCCACCAAAAGATCTTACCAGCTTATTAAAAGCCGGCACATCTTGGATTGTTAAATAAACACAACGTTGTGTGAATCCATGTATGTCATTGCGAGATGCATAACAATGAGTAATACGTCATTGCGAGGAGTGCAACGACGAAGCAATCCAGGAATTCTATTATTAAGTTACTGGATTGCTTCGTCGTTGCACTCCTCGCAATGACGGGAGTTTTGGGTTTCTTCCACACTATCGGGTAGCTTGCGGCGCTCTAGACGGCTCAGGAATTTGCACTGTTACCCCATAATTATTATCAATATCAAACATAAATTTATGATGCGCATTTGATAATTTACGTGCATGCAAAATGTCAAAATCCACAGTTAATTGCCGTTTTTCATTATCATAAGAGAACCTAAAATTAAATCCTCCAATGGTAGCTAAGCTATTACGGATCTGCGAAGTCACATGATATAGCGCAAACTTTTGATCTGCTGGTACATCAGTAAAAACATTACTATATAAATGTTTATTTGGTAGTGAGTAATCTGGCCAAAAAACGTAACTTTTTGGCGCTGCAGGCACTTGAATGCTTTTTGCCATTTTACGTAATCGATCATACAAAGCTGCTTGCTTATACTGAGCTTTACCTGCTCGCATTGCTAAGAAATGTAAATATTTAAGGTTCTTACGCAAATACGTTATGCTGGTGCGTTCTTTATCATAATCTGGATGATGCACAATTTTATCTAAATAATACATTGCTTGATTGAGTTTCGTTTTATCGTCTGTGTTTGTATCACTTAGTTTAGTTATTAATTCATCTAGTAGACCACCAATTTCCGTAAGGCCATTGGTTTCAGTAAAAATACGGCGCTTAATTTCAGCTTGAGCAAATACCTTAGCATATTTTAGTTCATTAGTGACAACCTCTACCAGCTTATCGTGCGGGCAAAGTGATAATGACACACTCTTAAGATCTTGGAGTAGATCACGATAACGACTCAACACTTTACGCGTTCGTTTCAAGAACCGTTGTTCAGTCCTAACATCATTGTTAATGGTTGCAATCATAGAAATATTTATACTGCCAATAAGGTTAGCTACATTTTTAGTGTTCTCTTGATTTTCAAGATCACCTAACAATTTTAAAAGTCGGCTGGCAGCATGAACTCTATCATTAGCAACCCATTTAAGCCAACTGTGACGTTTATACGCTTTAATTAATTGCTTAGCAAGTTCAAATGCTTTATTAGTCGCTTGTTGCTTGTTATCTTCTTGGTATTTACGCAACTGGCGCAAACTTTTCTTATCTGCTGCTGAGCGCCCTAACTCTTGACTATAATAACGTAAAAAAGTCGTTCTTTCGCGGGATAACGTACCAGTTAACAACTTGTAACCATCAATCCAACCATCATTTCTATCGACTTTAGTTGGTTTTTTAACTTTAATTTTACGTGATCCTATTTTTTCACGCAGCTTAAATGGCGCATTTAATTCTTGCGGTAATGTTTCAGTACCAGCAAGGATTCTTAGTTGCATTCTATAGCGATTCATTCCTCGGCTAACAAACTCAATAAATTCATTAGTACGACGATTCAAACGCTGAGCAGGCTCTAAGGGATTGTTTTGATCAGTTACCTGATCTACAAAATCAACATTACTGCTATTAATATCAGCCCATTTTTTACTGAACTCAGCTAACGCTTTAGCCTGTAACTTTAGAATATCATCAGCTTTAACTGCTAATCTTTCGTTTTCGTCTGCACTAAATTTTGAATACCATAAAAGAAATTCTTCTTGAACATAGTGTAGAATATCTTCTCGACGTTGATTTTGTTCTCTTGCTTTAGCACTATGATCATCTAATGCTTGCTGGATCGTCTGTACCGATCGAGCTTTTGCCTGATCTTTTTGCGATACCAAATCAACGCTGTATTTTTGCTTAACAGGCTCTGTCAATACATATCGCTTTGCATTACCTGGCTTACCATTACGTGCAGTACGACCTTTGCGTTGATCTTCGCCACGTTTGTTAACAAGGCCAATACTTGCAACCCATAAACCTTTTGCTTGGCCTTTTTCTCCCTGCATTCGTATATCTGTGCCACGCCCGCTTACAGTTGAAATTGTTATTTGATGATCTTTACCTGCTTCACCATCAATAGTTTCACGATCACCAATATTTAACGCTGTTAATAGTTGAATTGAATTTTTCTTTTGCTCATAGCCCATATCTTGATACCACCAATGATATAAGCTTTGCTGCTTAAGTGCTGCCTTTAGAGCCTCTGCATCTTTGATATCTTGGCAAATTATTAATACTGGCTCACCAGAAAGTTGACCAATTTGCTTCGCTAATTTTTCAGCAAGTTCATCAATGTTTGTTATATATTCATCATCTAAATCTTGGCGTTGACGTGGCTTGTGTGGTGGAATTTTATAAACATCCATAGCAAACTTTGCTCTAAGCTCAGCACATTCTTTAAAAGAACCTGGTGTGCCTGTCGCGCCAAGAATTCGTCCACGTGTATTTAAATATGGATTAAGAAACGTGGCGCTATTGTCACTCATTATTGCGACTCGTTCTGGCTCCATAGCATAAGTGCTATCTTCACCTGCTGATTGTGAACTATTCTTACGTGCATGCAGTAATTGATGTACCCCATAACTCCATCGAGCTTCAGGTCTTGGACGTTTGTTGGTTTCATCTAAAACAACAGCTCTTTTAACTCCATCATCATCATTTGCTACAATATAATTTTTATTTTCCTGAAGTGATTTTGCCACTTTGGCAGATTTGATCCATTGATTCAATTGTTCTGCAATGCCATGTTCGGCTAAACGTTGTTTTTCCTTAGCAAGGCTAGCGTGGTTATTAAGGAACCGCAACAATGCTTTAATTTCTTGGACAATCGTTGGTTTTTCAATTCCCTGGAAGAATTCATCGAGTTCTTGCTGATATTCTGCCGCAATTTGGTCTTTAGCAAGATAATCAACAAAAACATTAACCAATGGATAAATCCAAGCATCACGATTTTTATCAGGATCTAAATTGTTATCATGGCTACGTGATAAAATAAATAATGATGTATTATCCAATAAAGCAGCGTCAGCCTCATCTAAGATAAGACTCAATGGTGTTGAACTTGTACCAATTTCAGGTGATTCTATGCGCTTGCGAGCTCGAAATAATGCTAACCCTGGGACAGAAGCATAATGGATCTCACCATTGTGATAATCTTTAAGTGGTGATGCTTCAGTAATTTTAGTAGCTTTAGCACCGATGTAATTGTAGAAATCTGCAAAGCTATTTAAATCACGCTGGGCTAAGTCGCCTGCTGCCGAACAAACATCGACTGTATGACCTTCACACCATAGTAAAGCTGCTTGCAATGCACAAACGAAACTCTTACCTTGCCCAGTATCAATACCTGCGACCAGATTGCCACCATGGTTTAAAGTAAATAATACACTTGCTAACTGAGTATCACGAACATCGATTTTATTGCTTTGTTTCGACGTTCGATAGATCACAACGCGAAGATACGCTAATGCTAAAATGCGAGCAGCTTGTTTACATTGTGCTGGATCAGTAATTTGATCTAATTGTTGTGCAACATAATGAGCCGGGTTATTTTCACCAATGGCGTTTAAATCAACTTCCTCGTCTTGTAAAATTTTTCGACATAAAGCTACGCCTTCACGAATTTGCACATCTGATAAAGCTTTAATATCTTTGCCATAGTTGTAAATATTGGCAACTTGCGTGCTGAGTTCTTCTGCTGCCTCTCCATCTAGATAACCTTGCGATACAGGCTCATAAATCTGTTGCAATCTTAGTTGCAAAGTCTCGCGCTCACCTTCCTCATAGACATCTTTAAATGTTTGATCGTCTTCGCCAAATGGATACGTATGGAAATGTTTGATAATTTCATCAATATCTTTTTTCTCATTTAACAATTCTTGCAATTTAGCTTTATTTGGATAAGGTCGATGCTGATATAGTTGTGCAATTCTTTCTAGTCTATCCGTTGGGTTGCTTAGAAAGTTTAACCTAAATAAATGTAACCCTAACTCAGCAACATTCGTTTCTATTTTATCCGCAACTAAACTTGTAACGATTGTTACGATAGGTTTTAGTTTTTCGCTTTTTAAGGGTATAAACCAAAGAATCAACTCTTGAAAACCATCAAAGTCAAGTTCTTTTGCTAAAATTGATAATTTCTCAGTATTATCCAGTTTTTCCTGTAAGTTAGACAATTGCTCGAAAACAGTTCGAATTGTTTTAGCATTCACATCATCCGACTGATTAATCTTATCTATTATGATAGCAAATAAAGTTAAATTATTTTGCTTCAAGGCTGCCATATTATTTAATAATTTTTCTTCTACTTGATATAAATTATTTTTCTTAACAAGCAGCAACAAGTTTGCTTTATCTTTTAAGTTAAATCGATTGTCACTGATAAGATTTTTTGCTGATGACAATAGTTCAGTTTGCTCATCATAATTTTTATCTAAAAAGCCATCAGCTATTATTTCGATAAATTTACTCAAACCTTGGCCTTGATTGTTTTTAAATGCTTGCAACAAATTTTTAAGCGTGTGACGGCGTTGAATGAATTGTTGCAGCTGCTGTAATTCTTCTGTAGGTTTGGTGCTTTTGCCTTTTGGATCACTAACTGTCTTTTTTAACTTATGATGATTATTTAAATAATGTTCAATCACACCATTCATAGCTTGTTTGGCTGGCTCTGTTATTGCAAGATCAGCCAACATTCCAACGGTTTGTTTGCTACAGACACTTACTAATCTAGGGCCTATAAGAGCAATTAACAAAGGAGGAAATTCTCTAGATTGACTGACAAAATTTTCTACTAATGAATCAATTGTAACTGTGGCATTTGCAGCTTTTAATTGTTCGATCATGCTATTAATGTCATGGCCTTCTGGTACAATTTTTCCTATAATGCCAGATAACATTGAACTGCTTCGCAAAGATTCTAACAAAGCAATAACTTCATTACGACAGTCTACCTTAACTTCATCATAATCAGGCACATTGAATTTAACATCTTTAACATGTGTGCGAATTAACTGTCGATAATTTTCTGAGTTAAGTGATCCTGAAGAACTTTTTAGGTCTTTAATAATTTTTGAAATATTATCCCAAGTCAGCAAAGAACCATTTACATTGATTTGACATAATGCTTTCACTAATAATTGCGCGTGCTCTTCAGGCAATTTGGCAAATAAATTTGAAATGTTTTCAAGTTTTTGTAACCGTGCAATAACTGGAATTAATTGATAATAATCACTATCAACTTCATCAATAATTTTTAAAAACTCTTGCCATGATATCCTGGCTCCACGTAATCCTAATGCTTCAATTGCTGAAATCCCATCTTGCCCAGCTTCATCTAAATAACGCAAGATACCTTTATTCAAAGCTTCAATCTCTTCTGGCATCATTTTAAGACGCAGATAATATCGAGAAACTGCAACTAGCTGTAACAAAGTTGGTTTACGATCCTTCTGGCAAAAAGCTTGGAGATAACTTAAATAATTGTTGATATTTTCTTCTACGCCGTCAAATTCATTTATACCGTCAATTAATTGCTGAATATATTTTTCAGGATCTACTTTAAATGCTCTTAAACCTGTTGTGCTAACGGCTAATATTGACAACAGTTGCTGTTTTTGTGTTTGAGTTAACGCTGGCTGGGCTTGTATCTTGGTATATATTTCTCTGTAATAATGAAATGGCAATAAATAACGTTGTGTGCCGAGATAACGGAAAAAGCTTCGTTTAAATTTATCTGCATCATTGCCTTTTGCGTATTCGACAAGCAGATCCGCATTAACCTTATACGAAAATGGTTCATTTGTTTCGGCATGCTCTGGTTTTAATTCCATTTCGGCACAAACAAATTGAAACCCATCATATCTAACAGCATAAAAAGCTGCTTCTCTTGCCAGAGAAACGCCATTCATATTATATAATTGTTCTTTAGGATCAGCTGAATTTTTTAAAATCCATAATAGTCTATCTAGAGAAACATGCATGTTATGCACTTCTTCTAATTCACATGGCAAAGGTAGTTGAATGCTAGGATCGATTTTTTTAAGTTCTTCACAAAAATAATGAAAAGCTTCAACCATTTCGGTGAAATGTGATTTATTGGTTTGTTTGGCTTGATTAGCAACCAAATGATTCCACCATTGTGCTTGGTTTTTATTAAATCTCAAAATGAAATCCATTGCATTAATGGCAGTTTCTTGTGTTAGACTTTCAATATTATTACAACCATCGATAAAACATGCTTTGAATGAAGCAAATATTCCTCTATCAAGCATTAATTGTAGTCTATTGATAAAATTATAAAATCCGGTGGGGCCTTGGCTAAATAAAATTGAACGCATTGCAAAATAATTTGCGGCACTAAGCTTTTGTAAAACGCCTCCTTGCCGATCAAATTTTCCACATATCTTGGCTGCTTGTGCTGGATCTTGCTGCTTAAGCAATAACAAAAATGCATCTAGTGTTATTCGAGTTTGTGGGCTAAAGCCTTTTTCTCTATGATTGATACTATACGCTCCCTGCACAATATGCTTAAATGCTTGTTTTATTTTTTGTTTTTCCCCCTCATCAAGAGAATTATTTTCAGGCAAGAATTGTTCCACTGTGCCTTCATTGATAAACTCATTACGCTTACATATCAATTTCGCTGTCAGTGGTGTTTCTCGTTCTGGTTGCACATAAATTTCATCATAGTATAGAGTGCGTTCTTTAGAATCTGGATCTTGATATACAGCAAAGCCGCGAGGCAAATTATCAAAAACTAAACCATTAGCAAATGCTTCTGTATATGATAAATATCGGGCAAACGCTCTTTTAGTAATTTTGTAAATGAATTTGTGCTGCTGGCCATAAACATCACGGATAAACTTTGGCTTATGTCTTGCGAAGTTACTTACTTCAATACCATACGGAAGATCCGTTTGATTAAATTCTTTAGCAAAATTAGTTTCTGTATATGCTTGACTAATTTCTTTTAAAATAGCTCCGCTGGGTTGCTGCTCTAAGGCATGACTTGCTAACTCTTGCTGACGAGCTTGCTGCTGCTCAATCTGTTGCATCCGACTTTGAGTCAATGACAGAAATTGATTGCTTTCATTTGTGACTGTTGCTGCTTGTGAAATGTTATGTTCATATTGCGTGGTTGCTTTTGTTTCTTGTTGTGACGATCGTGGATGATCCCATTGTGGATCATACGCTAATGTCGGTAATGCTACTAACTCAGCTTGTTCGTCTTCTTTGATTATTGGCTTCTTTGCATTTTGCAACTGGGTATACTGCAAAGAAAGATTTTGCATTAATTCATCTGCTTTCAAGCAACCTAAGCTTTCACCAAGCAAACTTTCTAAATTTACTCTATTTCTATCTGTCTTTAAGAAATCTCTTAATGCTTCTGAAGTCTTGTCAAAATATATTTCCCTATTTAACTCAGAGATATTAGAGGTTGCGTCAACAACTTGTCTGGTCAATTTTCCATTGTTTGTTTTTGCAACGAGATTCCATTGTTTTATATCCTTTACATAAACTAGAAAATATCGCTTAGGAGTCTGCTTAAACTGTTTCTTACATATTTGTAAAATACCAGGAAACTCGCCACTCGTTTCACAATCTTTAATTTCAATATCATAACCAATATATTTTCCAAGACAGCAATCTAATCTAATACGAGTTGCAATTTTTTCTTTATTTATCTGCTCAATAAAATAATTGAATGCCTCCGAACCGATACTCAGTCTTGGAAAACCTTTAATTTCAAAAAAAGTAATATGCGGATTCTTTTTTACAAAGCGAATAATATTATCAATTTTTTCCTTAGTTAATTCACTTTCATTAACAAGTACTAAACTAAGATCAGGAAATGGGAAAGCCAAGCCTGTTTCTTGCTGCAATTCATGAATGGTTTCTAAAATTTGACCTAATGAAAGCGCTTTTATCTCGGCATTTGTTTCTCTACAAGGAACATAAACAAACTTATTTTTATAGTACTTTCTTCCACTAAACTGTGTGGGGCTTTTTTCACGGGATTTCATTAAATTAAAGATATATTTTAAATAATGTTTAAAACCTATTTGACCTAATTCTATTAGCGGCTGAAAATATTTTTCATCTAATGCTGATATTAAACCTCTGCCACTTGTTTTGCCAAAATAACTTGTGGAATCAATTTCAAAATATACTGTCGAACTGTTATAAAGCAAGTGCGCATACATCAGCCCAGACCATGGCTCAAAATGCTTACCACTCGTATCAATGCCATACTCTCGCAATAACCTATTGCGAGCAGCAATGGCTACGCCTATTTCTTGTAATTTTTTCTGTTCTTGATCAAGCTCCGCTTGCCCTGCTTGTTCTAGCGAAAACCTTTCAAGCCTGTAATTTTCGTCAAGTAATTTTTTTAGGTTTGCTAAATCTTGATGATCAAGCTCGATTTTTTGCTCAGTATTATCAAGCACAATTTTCAGTTCGAATGCTTGACCTTTTGGTAATTGCTCTATTAAGCCTTTGATATATCCAGCAATGGTTTTGCAACGTATACTCCCATCAGAACTTGATGAAGTAGCGCTGCTAACTCCTATCGGCTGTTTTATGTTCAATTCTATTTGGGTAAGTGAATCCTGAGTACGTTCTGTTTTAGAAATTTTATACAATTTAGACTTCCTAACAAATAATTGATGTTTATAATGTGTTTCAATAATAATATGAAAAACTTAAGGAATTATTAAGAAAGCAATGACTTATGCATCCATTAGCTTATGCAAACTCGGCGAATGTGGAAAATTAAGCCGCAATACTGCTAAAGCTTGATCGGCCAATTGATCTTCATGTAGGTTACGATACGATTTCACCATGATCACTAACGCAGGCTCTACTTCCGGCGCATGTTGATAATGGCGCACAATATAGCTAGCGCGGTTTGCTGCAGCAACATACGCTTCGCGACGCCAGTAATATTGCGCCACACCGAGTTCATGGCGTGCCAAAATATCGCGTAAATAAATTAAATACTGATGTGAATCAGGTGCATAATAACTATGCGGATATAACGTTAATAACATGCGAAAATCGGCAAACGCAGCACGCACTTGCACGAGATCACGATTAGCTGGGCTAATGTTAAATAACTTTTGCAACAAGGTTCGATTCATTTTTAAATTAGCCAAACCACGCATGTAATACGCATAATCAGCATGCGGATTGCGCGGATATAAACGAATAAAACGCCCCGCTGCTGCTACCGCTGAAGCGTAATCGCCTGTCACATAATATGCATATAATAAATCGAGTTGCGCTTGCTGAATATCGGGGCCGAAAGGATAATCCGCTTGGATTTGTTCGAAATATTTAATCGCTGAGCTATAGCTTTTATCTGCTAATGCTTGTTCGCCTTTCATAAATAATGTAGTTTCTGGCATGCCTTTAAGCCTAGCATGCGCAGTAACTGCGACCCAACTAAGAAAAAATATAATAATTACAGCGAATGATTGTTTAATGTTATATTTCATAATGTGCTGATCCTTGTAGCCATGGCAGTGCGGCTGATCTTACCAGTTATTTTGCATTTTTAACAATATAGCCCGTTAAATTATGACTAAACCCATTAACTTACAAACGACTATCCCACCAGAGCTTGCTAACAGCCGCCTTGATGCTGCCCTCGCCAAGTTATTTCCACAATTTTCCCGCGCGCGGCTGCAGCAATGGCTGAGTAAACAGCAAATTCTCGTTGATGGTGAAATGCTCAAAGCCAAAGCTAAAGTCAAAGGTGGCGAACAAATCATTATCAATGCTACGGTTGATGAGCAAACCAAATTAACGGCGCAGCCGATCGAATTAACCATTGTGCATGAAGATGATGCGATTTTAGTGATCAACAAACCTGCGGGTTTAGTGGTCCATCCTGGCGCCGGCCATCACGATGGCACTCTGGTAAACGCACTACTACATCATGCACCTAGCTTAGCTGCCCTACCGCGTGCTGGATTAATTCATCGTTTAGATAAAAACACCTCTGGCTTGTTGGTGATCGCTAAAACCCTACCAGCCCATACTTACCTCGTACAAGCATTGCAGCGTCGCGAGATCCATCGCGAATATCAAGCCGTGGTCCAAGGTGTACTGATCGCAGGCGGCACTATCGACGCACCGATTGGTAGACATAAAATTAGCCGCACCAAAATGGCGGTGATCGATTCAGGCAAGCCAGCGACCAGCCATTATCGGATCATCGAACGCTTTCGTGCTCATACCCACATCAAAGTGATTTTGGAGTCTGGCCGCACCCACCAAATTCGCGTGCATATGGCTCATATTCACCATCCAGTTGTCGGTGAACCGACTTATGCGGGTCGCAGCCGTTTACCAAAGCAAGCCAGTGAGGAATTAATTCAAGAATTACAACAACTTAAGCGCCAAGCTTTGCATGCCTGCAAGCTGGTCTTAAAACATCCAATTACGCAAAAAATGCTTGCATTTCAAGCAGATATGCCGTATGATATTAAAGAATTGATTGCTGCATTACATAGAGACAAAGAACATGAGAATTGAGCAACTGATCTACCCACAATGGCCGGCACCAGCGCACGTTAATGCGCTGACAACAACACGTGTCGGTGGTGTTAGTGAAGGTACTTATGACTCTTTGAATATTGCAACTCATGTTGGTGATGATCCACAACACGTTAAGATCAATCGCCAACGCTTACGAGAATTAGCCAACTTGCCCAGCGAACCACTGTGGTTGCAACAAATACATGGTAGTGATGTTGTATGTGCTGATCAAGTTGCACCGGAAATTACAGTTGCTGCAGACGCAGCTTATGCTAATCAAGCCAATGTTGTGTGTGCTGTACAAAACGCTGATTGTTTACCAATTTTATTGTGTGATCAGCAAGGGACAAGCGTTGCCGCTATACATGCAGGCTGGCGCAGTTTAGCAGCTGGAATAATAAAAAATACCATAGCTGCGTTACAACGTGCCCCAGCGAAACTACTTGCTTGGCTTGGCCCGGCAATTGGTCCTAAAGCATTTGAAGTTGGCAGTGAAGTTCGGGAATTATTCTTACAACAAGATCCCGAAGCTGAGCAAGCGTTTAAAGCTCATGGTCACGCTAAGTGGCTTGCAGATATTTATCAACTTGCTCGCCAATGTTTGATCAAAGTTGGCGTACAACAAATCTTTGGAGGCGATTTCTGTACGTTTACTCATAAAAATAAATTCTTTTCATACCGCCGAGATGGAAAAACCGGGCGTATGGCAAGTTTAATTTGGTTTGGAAGTGAAAATGAGGGGGCTAGTTATGCCAGGTAAATCAGGTAAAAAAAATAAAGGTAAAGAACCGGTATCTAAAAAAGAAGAAAGCTGGTTAAGGTTTTCTTTTGATTCTATACATATTAATGGTTCACCTCAGTTACGAAAGCTTTGTTTTGAACAGTCAACTGATCCCAAAAAAGCTCCAAAACTGCCTGACTGGACAGATACCCATAGAGATATAGGTCGTGATATAGATAACGGTAGTGTTTTTTTCGTTAATGGCAAGAAAATTGAACCTTGGAAAACTCAAATAACAAACGAAAATGAATTTATCAAACATTTTTTTGGGCAAGATGAAGATGATTTTACGCCAACTCCACAGCAGCGAGATTGGGCACGATGTGCGAACCAAACAGGTTTTACCTTTCAGCCAGTTAATGCATTTGAAACTTTCATTTCATCAACATATACGACTAATGTTCCTGGGCTTGAAACAAAAGACAAAGTGACTACACACTATATTGAAGTAATGAAAAATGGCGATATCAATCATAAAATCTGCGTAGAATGCCCTGATGTTGTTACTTTTGAAGAACAAACAGAATTATTTAAAACGGGCAAGGGTGAAAATGCTGATAACAAAATGAAACAAGCTGCTTTACTTCGCCAGCAAGAAGACAGAAACCGACCTGTTGTTATTGAGTTAGAAAAACGCATTCGTACTCGAGAGACAACTTCTCTTGAAAAATTGAATGTGACAACAGAATGTTTCAATTTTAAAACGAACAACATCCAGCTTTTTAAGGCCGCGCCTCCTACAACTTTGCAAGAACGAAGAAGAGTGGCCCAGGGTAGTGATCAATTTCATGAGGTTCCTGTATATCGACCAATTACGACTTATGATTTAATCGTCTCTTCGAGAAAACTAATATTATCAGCATTAGAAAATGTTTTTCTTAATGCTGAGTACGGTAAAGAAAAAGGGAAACATCATTTGGCGCTTTTTAGCCAAGCGTTACTGAGTAATAATAAACAAAATGAACTGCATTATCACCCAAATTCTACAGAAAACAATCCCAGTGTGAAAGGCAAAGGGAAAGCAAAAAGTTCAACTTCCCAGAAACGACCAAATGAACTCTTAAAAGAAGAATATGACCGCTTAACGGAAAAGCTACAAGAAAATCGTGCAGGTTCAACTACTGAATTAACCTCAAGTGAGAAAGCATTTTTCAATATCTATGAAACCATAATGGAAATAGAACGTTGTTTCATTGCACGTAATCAAAGAACCATTGCCTCTATTAAGGAAAGCATTACTAAAGTTATCGATAAACGCCAAGAAATATCACAAAGCAATGAACTTGTCGTAGCTATGGAGCATTTCTATGATGAAATTGACACAGCAATTTATTCTACTCAATATCCTAGTGAAGCGGCTAAAGCTCCTGCTGTACCATCTAAATATACTGATATAGTTGATACTACTTCATTAGAAGCATTAGTGGCTGATATTGAAAAACGTTTAGACAAATTCGATGGTGCAATAATTAGTTTAGATAATGAAACAATTAATGAAATATTTATAGGATTAACTGTTGGAGACGTATTTAAATCGCACTATCCTCTAAATGGTCATCGATGTCAAACAACAATCGATGCTGTTGATAATTTTCTCCCAACAATAAATGATAAAAACTCTACACCACAAATGCAATATTTAAAACTGTTACAAGGCATACGTGAACAATTAGTATCTGCAATAGTCTCGAGAAAAAGTCTGATAAGTAAATTTTCCACAGAGCAAGAAGAAGACATAAATGCATTTTTACAAATTGCTACAGCGGGTTCTACTACTTTAGTTACTTTATTCGAAACTTTTAAACAGCAAGCAGCTACACTGGGAGAACCATACACTAAAGTACTAAATACAATCATTGATGATGCTATTGCTACCATAAAAAAAGATGACGCCGCCTGTAAAAAAGTATTAGCTCCAACTGTAAGAGTACATAACCAACGATCATCTAATCCTGAGCATCGATTGATACAAACTCTTAGCAAAGACTTGCTTACATATCGTAAAAATATATTCAAAGCTGATGGGCCGTTACCTTCTGCATTACTACAAGGTAATACATTAAGAGATTTATACTGTGCTAATTTTGAAGGCTCTTATGTGCGATTAGCATCAGATGATAAAAAATCAGAGATAGATAAAAAATTATTAGGCTCAGCAACTACCACAGAAAAACAAGATCTTATCCAAGCCCGAAAAACGTGGTATCAGTCACGACAGATAGAAGATGACTTTCGTTTAGGCGCAGTTACTGACGCTGAATTCTTACAACACCTTGTTTTGTCGACATCCCAACAACCTATTTACTCTGAAATATTTGATCACTTAAGAACACTTGATCCGCAATCTGCTGAGCTCAAGCCACTTATCAAAATTCGTAGCTTACTTAAAGTTTGTACTCATGAACTCAATGCAATTAATCAATTGACTTCTGAATATTTAGCATTAGATAACAGCACTGCATCAAATAACGAAGGCAAAGAAAAATTATTGCAAATCGAAAGTCGATTAGAATGGCTTAAATATTCAGTCCGTGAGTTAACTAATGATGATAAAAACATTAAAACAGTTAAATCAAATATTCGCACTAACGTTGAGAAAATGTTAAAAGCCATACATGAATATCAACATGAACAATTATATCTATTACCCAATCGACAGCATATTAAGAATTATCTTGATGCTACCACATCAAACAAGAAAATTACTCAAATACTCAGTGATATTGTTCCTAGTTCTCCTCGTTCTGAAGCGACTGCAGAAACAGAAACACAAGAACCCGCCACTACTAAAAAAGTTACTGAATATGCTCATGTAATAGCTTTCGCTAAAACTATCCAAAAATTTCAGAATCTTGAAATAGATCCAAAAGAGTTATGTAAACAAATTCAGATACAAATTGACACTTATAGCGCTAAACATGGGATCTGGTCTTCATTAAATCCATTCAATTGGTTCAAGAAAGAAAAACGCCATGGCTGGAGACACGCCAAGAATATGAAAAAATTAGCCAAAATAATTGATCAAACTTATGTTGCTCACATGTCTGAGACAATTACTGCAGCACAAAAAATCAATAGTAATACAACTCCGATATTAACTCTATATGCAAATAAAATGGCTAAAGCCATCAGAGAATCAAATACATATAAATTATGTGTTGGAGTATTGGGTTCATCGTTGAAAGAACACGATAAAAAATCTGAAGTATCAGAATATGCTTCTTCTATAAATAACCAAGATCGAAGCAAAGGGCTTGAAATTATAAATAACGGCTTATTTATTAGTGAAAAAGTTAAAGATGCAGCTAATAGCAGGAAAACATTGGATAAAGTTTTTAAATCTTATTTAAGGACCCCTACACGTTCATAATAATAAGGAGACTCAAACAATGCCTAAGGATAACAGCAATCTTAAATGGGTCTTGCCAATCGCAGACGAAGCATTAACCACTTGGTTGGACCAATTAAAAAGAAGTTCAAAAAGTGTCACTGTAATTTGCAGTCAAATAGAAATACCACTTAAACAGTGTGTGCAAGTAGCAAATGCTTTTCTTAATCTTCAGCCTGTTAACATGTCGAATGCTGCAGATAATATCCGAAACAAGGTGAACTTTATCATAAAACGTAAAAAATCAGATAGTACAACTTTGGCTGATTTAATCACGATTAAAGAAAATATTGCGAGGATAATCACAACTATTAACGATAGCAGCACCTTAAGCAAACATGAAAAACGCGCCGAAATACAAACATATTTAAATAAAGTTGCGACGGCAGTTGAGTTAACAATTGGAAAACTCAAATCTTGTGCTCAGCGAAGTTTATCTTCACCAAGTTCGCCGCCAAGCCCAAATAGACGTCTTACAAATAGTTTTTCCATTTAATATACTAGGAGAATCCACTATGAGCAACCCAGACCCCCGCATACCCAACATGCCTTGGCTTAGCCCTTATCTCGGGGTTTCTGATCCACAAAAATCCATTGAATTTTATCAGCAAGCTTTTGGTTTCAAGTTAGTTGATCAAGTCAAGGATGAACAAGGCCAATTGAAACATGTTGAAATGCGTCATAAAGATGCGGTGGTGATGTTTGCTCCTGTCACTATGTTTGGAGATGACACTCAAACTCCAGCTGCAAGCAACATCAAACCTTCTATTTGTTTATATGTCTATTGTGATGATGTTGATAGCATGTTTAATAACGCGGTGAAACATGGCGCTACCCCAACATTAGAACCGCAAGTCATGCATTGGGGTGATCGCATGTGTGCGTTGACCGATCCTGACGGTTATAATTGGTCATTTGCGACTAACACTAGCAGTAGTGCGGAACTTCGCTAAATACTTTACTTGCTCAGCAAGCTTTTTTAGTTTCTTTTTAGCTAGCATTAACTGTCGTTTATAATCGGCTTGAGTGTTCTTTTGATTTTTCTTATCTGCGCTCAACACAGTTTGCTTAACCGTTTTTAATTGGCAAGTAAACTCTGCTGACAAATGTCGGCTATCATACAGCTGCGTATCTACAAATTCATACGCAACTAAATGAAACGGATGTTTAGCATCATTAATAGCTTCAAGAACAATGTCATTTTGAATGAGTAAGCGATCCAATTCTGTGATCATCGTTTGTAATGAAGTATCGTTATGCGAGTTACGCGTCAATAGAGTAGATTGTTGTTTACTGGGTGTGGAAATGGTATTTTCTAATACTCCAGTGCTAATAAATTTTTTCCAGTTTATTCTTGGTATAGTCATCATATCACCTCATTTTTTTTATTATCGCTATCTTTAGGTATCGTCAACAATCGCCAATTTTGCAAATTAATCACGAATATTTTTAAATTTCGTATAGCCTTTGATCGAATTGCACTTGTGCGTTCGCAATTTGTTCTCTATAATGTGAGCTAAGTTAATTCAATTAAGCAAAATTTAAACTATGCTAACCGCCAGCCAACATCGGACGTTAAATGTCATTGAAGATTTCATTCAACGGCATAATTACGCCCCTACCTTAGCCGAAATCGCTCAACAACTTGGCATACGCTCCAGAACCGCCGTACATAATAGAATTAAAGCCTTAGCTGCGGCTGGTTTGATTGATATTGTGCAAGGTCAACGCCGCAATATTCGCCTTAAAAAACCCACATCAACTTTTGAATTTCCTTTATTAGGAAAAATTGCTGCTGGTGATCCTATTGAAGCAGTTGCCGACAAACGTGTAGTCAATATTGCTGAATTATTTACTCACCCCAATTGTTATGCGCTGCAAGTGAAAGGTGAATCAATGATTGAAGATGGCATCCATGATGGTGATATTGTTATTTGTGAAAAGCGTGATAATGCGAATAATGGTGATATCGTTGTTGCACTCATTGATAATCAAGAAGCAACCTTGAAACGAATTCAATTTAATGCCAACCAAACGGTTACTTTGTTTCCTGCAAATGCTAAATTAAAACCCATCACGATCCCTGCGAAACAGTTGCAAATTCAAGGGGTTTTCATCGGTTTATTGCGCATGGCAAAATAATAATAAGTAAAACTACGTATTTTTACAGCATAGCAATATTTTTTAAATTAGCGTATGATTTATTTTCTATGGAAGAAGTGTATGTAAGTACAGACATCGAGACCGATGGTCCGATCCCAGGATGTAATTCGATGCTGAGCTTTGGATCGGCAGCCTATCTTGCGGATCGCACATTACTAGGCACTTTTACCGCAAATTTAGCAACTTTACCAAATAGCAAACCTGATCCCAAAACTCAAGCTTGGTGGCAAACGCAACCTGAAGCTTGGCATGCGTGCCGTCAAGATTTACAACCTCCTAAAATCGCGATGACTGATTATGTCACTTGGTTAAAATCATTGCCTGGCAAAACTATTTTTGTTGGTTACCCTGCAGCATTTGATTTCATGTTTATTTATTGGTATTTAATGCGCTTTACTGGGGAAAGCCCATTTTCTTTTTCCGCACTTGACATTAAAACTTATGCGATGGCTGTGCTTAAACAACCGTATCGGCGATCGGTTAAAGCAAACATGCCCAAACACTGGTTTCCCAAATCACTAAAACATACTCACATTGCCTTAGATGATGCATTAGAACAAGGTGAATTATTTTGTAATATTCTCGCTGAAAATTTAGCATTACCACTAAAGGAGCATTAATCATGGATGCCGTCAGCGAAAAACAATCATCGAATAACTTAACTAACTTACTAAAAAATACTGATGCTAATTGGCAAATGCTTATGGCAAACGTGCCGAATTATATTGTTATCACTGATCGTAATGGAGTCATTCAATTTATTAACTATACTGTCGCAGGACTTGATAATGAAACTGTATATGGCACTTTCATCTATGACTTTGCTCCAGAAGAACAACAGTATATCATTACTGATGCCATTGAACGCGTATTAACAACTGGCAATTCGACGACCTATGAAATTGAAGGTGTTGGTGATCAACTGCAAGCAGCTTGGTATTTTGTTAACGTTGGCCCAATTAAAGAAGATGAAAAAATAGTTGGCTTGATCTTCATTGCCACTGATGTCTCTGAACGCAAACATGCCCAACAATTATTAGAAACCCGCGTTGCTCAAAGAACCGAAGAACTTAAGCAAAAAAATCAGGAATTAAACCAAGAGATCACTGTTCGCAAACAAATCGAAAATGCATTGCGTGAAAATGAACGTCGTTATCGCACCTTAGCTGCGATGTCGCCCGTAGGCATTTTCCTTAATTCAGCCAATGGTGAATGTATCTATGCTAATGAACGCTGTGAACAATTGTGTGGAGTGCCGTTTGAAAAACTCAAAAGCTTTGAATGGGTCAAATTCTTACATCCCGACGACCGAAACCAAGTGCTCATATCATGGCGAGAAGCTGTTAACAATAAAATGCCATACAAAGCAGAATATCGATATCTTCACCCTGATAATACCGTTTGCTGGGTTCTTTGTGAAACAACGCCTGAACTTGACGAACATAATAATTTACACGGTCACGTCGGAACGCTTACCGATATCACTAAATTACGTCAAATCCAAGCACAAGTGCAGCAACATCAGCAAGAGCTAGCACATTTTTCACGTATAACCACGATTGCTGAAATGGCTTCAGGGTTTGCTCATGAATTAAATCAACCGTTAACCGCTATCGTACATTATGTCGGTGGTTGCTTAACCAGGCTTAAAACCAGCAATATCACCGATGATATCATTACTACCATGCAACAAGTTGCGGTATTAGCCGAACGAGCTGGCGAAATCATTCATCGTTTGAAAAACTTTTTAAGAAACGGTGACACTCAAATGCAGCCTATGCAGGTGAACACTATTATTGAAGAAACTGTCGCTTTATTAGAGCCTGAAATAATTAAACTACAAATTAATCTATCATTAAAACTAACCGATAACCTACCTTTGGTTTTCGTTGACCGAATACATATTATTCAAGCGATATTAAACATCGCTCACAATGCTATTGAAACTATGAGTACCTTACCAACTAAACAACGTTCATTAATAATTAAAACGCAATTAAACCCTAATAACAAAATAGCTATTAGTATCAGAGACAATGGGCCTGGGATTGCGGCTAATGTTATTGATAAAATTTTTAATCCATTCTTTTCAACGAAAGAAAATGGTATGGGCATGGGCTTATCAATATCTCGTAGAATCATTGAAACTCATAAAGGCAATATTGTATTTACCAATCACTCGCAAAACGGTTGTGAATTTATGCTAACTTTACCAATTTATCGTGAGGAAAATGATGAACACCAAATCAACAATTTGCATCATTGATGATAATGACCAAGTGATCCAATCACTTCAATGGTTAACTGAATCTGTTGGCTATAATGTAAAAACATATAATCATGCCCAAGCATTTTTAGATGCAAATAATTATGATAATGCTAATTGCCTGATCATTGATGTACGCATGCCAAATATGAGTGGCCTTGAATTACAAGAGATTTTGCAACAACAACAATGCCACATCCCCATTATATTCATCACTGGTCACGGCGATATTCCTATGGCGGTGCGCGCCATGAAAAACGGTGCCGTTGATTTTCTAACGAAGCCTGTCAATAATCAATTACTCATTGAAACCATCAATCGTTGTGTTAATCATGATCTGGATAGACGCGATCAAAATCAACAACGCGAATTAATTTCAGCAAAAATAAAATTATTAACTAAACGTGAACGTGACGTTGTCAAATATGTTATCTTCGGTGCTTCGACTAGAATGATTGCAGAAAAACTGGGGATAAGCCCTAACACTGTTGAATTACACCGTTCGCGGATCATGCGCAAGATGGGCACTAAGAGCACGACTAAATTAATTTCATTAATTTTAACAAACAATATTACCATTAACTGACGCAGCAATCTCACTGTTCTCTATTTATAATAAACCCTGCTAATGATTTTAAATGGGTAAAATCCCCGGCAATATTATCTAGGATATCAAACGCTTGTTCATATAACGCTTGTGCTTGACGTTTTGATTCATCTAACCCAAGCAATGCTGGATAAGTAGCTTTTTGCAACGCGAGGTCAGCACCTTGCTGCTTGCCTAACATTTCTGTTGTGCTTTCAATATCTAAAATGTCATCACGAATTTGAAATGCTAAACCAATATTTTTAGCAAACTGATCAAGATCATCTAATTTTTGCTGATCATCACAACGTCCCGCTAGCGCGCCTAAACAAACACTCGCTGCAATTAAGGCGCCGGTTTTATAATTATGAATCTTAATTAATTGTGAATAATCAATTGTTGATTGCCCTTCGGCCGCCAAATCATACGCTTGACCACCCGCCATGCCCTGCGAACCAATAGCTTGCGCTAATATATATACCATTTTGGCGCGATATTCTGCCGGTAACAATGTATCACTAATATTTGCTAGCACAGCAAATGCTAAACTTTGCAAAGCATCGCCGGCAAGAATTGCAACCGCTTCATTAAACGCTTTATGACATGATGGCTGCCCGCGGCGCAGATCATCATCATCCATCGCTGGCAAATCATCATGAATTAATGAATACGCATGCACAAATTCAACTGCAGCAGCAACCGTGTCTAACACTTGTAGATCAGCTGCAAAAGCCTGCCCGGTTGCATACACTAACAAAGCCCTAACTCGCTTGCCACCTGCGGCAATCGTATAATGCATTGCTTGATGGAGATCGGTTGGCGCTAACGTTTCTGGTGGCAATAATGCTGTTAACGCTTTGTTAACACGCTGTTGATGCAATTGCATATAATCTACAAACTTCATGACATTGTCTCATTCAAATGCGGGAATAAGCTCAAACGGCAGCTTTTCATCATCAGGCGGCTGCTCCCACAAACTCAACACATATCCGCCATCGCCAGCTCCGGTTGGTTTAACCGCCAAAGCATTAGCCGCTTTCAACGTTTCCAAATGTTTCTTTAAATTACCATTAACCAACTGCCAACGTTCAAAGCAAGAATTTGCACGATTAATCGCATCGGCTAACAATGTCAAACCCTGCGCTTTATCCATTGATAACGCTTGTTTTGCTTGCGCAACACTTTTTTGCATATCTGCATCGGTTTGTTCAACAAGTTTGGTATCTAATTTTTGTAATCGTTTAACAATATCAATGCACTTAGCTGTGACACTGACACGATCAGAATAGGATAAATACAATGGCGGTTGCCATTTCATTGCAATTTTTTCAACTTGATCACCTAAATGATAACAAATGCCTTGATCATTCATCGCGCCGGCAACATCAACCCCGCTACTTTTTTCATGAAAGGCGCCTTCAAGTTGGCGTGAAAATTCGAATAATTCAGATGATTTGATCCAACCTTTCCATAAAAACCATTTAGCGATCACCACGCATAACGCTGCTGAAAACCCTAAACCAACGCCCATCGGAATAGAATTTTCAAGAAAAAACCTGCCTTTCATTTTACTTTGTGGCTGATCAACTAACTTAAAACCATAAGTTAGCGCACCCCAAAATAAAATTAATAAGGTTTCGCCATATTGTGAATGGTGATCAGCTTCCAAGGTGTCAGTTGAATTCGTGTAGGATAAACGAATGTATTTATTCAACACTGGAAACACCAATGCTGGGCTACCACGCAATACAGCATGTTCGCCTGCTAAAATCCATTTCGCATGTGATTGTGCTTGAAAATCTGGGTCGTTCATAATCTACCTATAAAGTTTACTACCTCGTCATTGCGACCGCGACTGCGAGCGAAGCGCGGCAGGGGCGGGAAGCAATCCAGTAAGCCTATATTACCCGGATCCTGGATTGCTTCGTCGTTTCACTCCTCGCAATGACAACACTAACATTTTCGAAGTATACTACCTCGCAATGACGAGCGGTATAGACAGTTTATCAGTTACTCCTGCGCTAATAAACCAGTACAAGAATCTATCACTCGTTGCCGCAACCGCTGATAATAACCATCAACGATCTTATGCGATACCAAACCTAAACTCGCTAACATTAATAACCGTCGCACTTGCCAACGCGAAATCTTCACTGGCGAGTGTTGGGCAATATACGTGGCATCCATCAGCAATGCCAACGTATGCAAACCAATGAGAATCGGTAGCGTTAACGCATAACGAATTCGTCGCGAATGAATTGCGCTAACGTAAGCCCAACCTTGATGCAAATAATCCAATGCTTGTTTAAACCAAAAGTTCAATACTGGCTGCACAGCCGTTGCTTGTTGCAATAATTGCTGTGGCAACACTTTATAGTGTTGTAATTGTATTAACGGCAAATAGCAGCGCCCGGCTTGCAGATCTTGTGGTAAATCCCGCAGAATATTGATCAACTGCAAACCCTTGCCAAACGCTAATGCCTGCGATTGTACTTGTGAATTCTCATTGTTGATATAACGCGGAATATGGCGCCAGCAAATTTTTGTCCAAAATTCACCAACACAACCTGCCACGGCATAAGTGTAATGATCTAACTCAGCAACAGTCTGTAAACTCACTAACTCATCACTAGGCTGAAAATAATCAATATCAAACAATTGGCCCTGCGTTATTGTGGTCAATACTTGAATAATATCCTGTTGATCTGCACAATCAAGCGTTGCTAACCAAGCAAAACAAGCCTCTAATTGCGCTAATAATTGCTGCTCAGCGGCATTATCTTGATAAGGCAGGGTTGTATTTATGATCTGTATTAACGTTTCTTGCTGAGGCTTATTGCCTGTCAGCACTTGGCGAAATAAGCGAAGATTCGCCAGTCGAGTTGATAATGGCAAACTTTTGGTATCAGCGATGGTATCTGTAGCTCGCGCTAATAGATACGCTAAGCTTAATGGTTCACGAATTGCACTCGGCAACACGCGCAATGTTAAATAAAATGACCGTGATACTTGTGCTAACAATTCTCTCGATAGATAATCAACGTTAGGTTTCATATATTAATACCATTTCAACAATACGTATTTAGGGGTATGTATGTTAACTGCACAATCATTATCGCAGTCTTATGAATACTGTCAACGTCTAAGCTATCGATGCGCAAAAAATTTTTATTATGGCATGCTGCTAACACCCGCATTAAAGCGCCGCGCCATGTACGCTATTTATGCATGGATGCGAAAAATCGACGATATCGTCGATGCTCCTGATGACGCCACCGCAAAATATCACAAGCTCGCTGAGTTTGAACAAAAGACTTTGGCTATTTTACAACCTAACCTAAATGAAAATCAGTTGCCTACAAAAGAAAAGTTTTGGCTGGCATTTCGGCAAACGGTACTCGATTTTGGCATTCCTTTGCAGTATTTTGAAGATATGATCAAAGGCCAATATCAAGATATTCATCATCAATTTTGTCAAACATTTAATGAATTATATGATTATTGTTATCGTGTTGCTTCAACTGTCGGCTTGATCTGTATCACGATCTGGGGCTATGACCACAGTGAAAAAGCGCGTGAGTTAGCTATTTCGCGTGGCATAGCATTTCAATTAACAAACATTTTGCGTGATATTTATAAAGACGCGCAACACAAACGGATTTACTTGCCTGCTGAATATGCTGATCAACCACTGACTATCAATACGATTCTGCATGATGCGCCAACCAAACTACAACGTGCGATAAGCCGCTTAGCACAACAAGCTAATCATTATTATCAACAATCAGCGCAACTTAAAAAACATTTACATCCCGATGGTATTGCGTGTTTAACTGCAATGACAGATATTTATTATACTATTTTACAAAAAATCAAAGCCCACCCAAGCTTAGCATTATCACCAAACCCGGTTAGTTTAAGCAGCATTAGTAAATTAGTCATCTCAGCAAAAGCTGTCGTAACATCTATGTTTGCAAGATTTAAATTTATTTTTTAAGAATACAATTTAAGTTTTTTTTTAAAACAGCAAAACATCATCGAGCATTTTTCATCACCCGTCATCCCGCAGCTTGACCTCTCGTCATTGCGACCGCGACTGCGAGCGAAGCGCGGCAGGGGCGGGAAGCAATCCAGAAATATTAGCTTAGAAACTTTCTGGATTGCTTCGTCGTTGCACTCCTCGCAATGACAGCACTGACATTTTCAAATTTTACTACCTCGTCATTGCGAGCGTAGCGAAGCAATCCAGTAAATTTATCGTACTCTGATCCTGGATTGCTTCGTCGTTACACTCCTCGCAATGACGGGGAAAATAATAAAAAATTTCTCAGAGTTATTTATCGGGGGAAAAATAATAAAAATATCCCAGAAATGCAATGACGGGAAAAATTAATGAAAATGTCCCAGAAATATTTATTTTGTCTCTTGATTATTATACTTAATTCTATTTACACTATTTCTACTGATTTTTATTTTCTATTTAAATAATTACAACAACTACAATAATAAAAATTAACTTTCAGAGGAGATAAGTTGCTGATGAGAAGCATATCAATGGCGTTTTACGCTAATGTACTTTTGGGATGTTTATTGTTATCAAGCGGATCAACATTCGCATCGAGCTGGCCTATTTTTTCGATCCCGACAGCGCAGCAGATCCGATCATTATTGCAAAATAATCATTGTCCTGCTGGCAAAGCAATGATTGCGCCGGGAGCAAAATTGGAAATTGTTAATCGCTATATTTATCATCCACCGTGGTATTGGGTTTATACCGGTAATGCGCAATGCCAAGCGAAGATAGCACCGATCAACTACCGTAGCTATCAGCAAACCAGTCATTTTTATCCGGGAAAGATTATCATTAATTATGGTGACGATCATAAACATTATAAAGATGATCATAACACGTATTATCAGTTTACTTTTTACATCCCTAAGGATCATTGGGATTGTGGAATAATGCAAATGGCTAATCATTCATTGCAAATCGCTTGCGCGCAAGACGTTAAATAGAGAATGGCCGACAATTGTCGGCCATTCTGCAAGCTTTCTGCTTATACTCTGGTACTTTGTTACAAGGAAGAACCCAAAGAAGAAGAAGAAGTAGGAGGATCATAAGGAGGAGGATTAGAAGTACTGTAATCTTCTGTGACTGTGGTGGTGGTGGTAGTGGTGGTGGTGGTGGTGGGACCCTTTACATCACGTTGTTGCGGTGGTTGCTTCGGTGCTGCAGGATCAATAGTACCTATTTTTCTTGGTAATGTCAGATCTTGTTCACTAAGACATGTATTTATAGCCTTTAGTATCGCTGGATCTTCCGGCACATAGTTTTTCCAAAGTAGTGTGGTGATCGTATAAGGTTTAACAACAAGATATTCATCTATGATGTCAAGCATAGATTTCGCATGCGTAGCTGGATTGCCCATAGAGTTACCAGTTGACGTTAGTAGTTGATGATAATCAACAAATTCCGAATCAGACATTAGAGACACAGTAATATCTCCGTTCAATCTGATCTCTACCCATCTATCAACGTACCCAATATCTGCTCGTTTCAATGCGTGCTCAAGTTTAACACCTGCAGTACGTTTTTTTCCTCTTTGCTCCGTTAGCACTTTATTCTGCGCGTCGATTACTTGTCTTACTTTTATTCTTCCTGCTGTTCTTTCTGATTCTATGACATTTTTCCTAAATTCTTTTAATTTTTCTTGAGCACCGTTAATTTTTTTCGTTACCCCAACAAGAAGCAAATCATAATTTTTCTTAGTTATCTCGTCAATACTAACGTCAATTACTTCTATGGCTTTTACCAAATATTCTTTTAATTTTACTTGAGCAGCCTGTATACCTTGCTTGTCTCCAAGAAGAAGCCTGTTATATTTTTGCTGATTCATCTCTTGAGGACTAACATCCATACCAGCAAAATCAACGGAATTAATATCAACGGTCTCTTCTTCTTCATCTTCGTCTGAGCTTGTGCTGTAATCATCATCACTCTCTATTTGTTTACCTTTCTTAGACGCTTTTTCTTGCTTTTTAACCTCTTCTTCTCGCTGTGCAACCTCTCCTTCTAGCTCTTCAACATCTCTTTCTCGCTGTGCAACCGCTTCTTCTCTCTGCGAAAGCTCTCCTTCTCTCCCATCAAGCCCTCTTGCTCTCTCTTCAAGTCCTTCTCCTTGAGTTTGAAGTGCTTGTTGTTGCTCCTGGATCTGTCGCGCTAAACTTCCTACTTCAGACTTTTGCCTGCCCAAACTTTTTGTTTGTTCTATAAGTTTATTTTCTTTTAAGTCAAGACGTTTTTGTTTTGATTCAAGGCTCTGCTCTTTAGTAACAAGCTCTTCTGTAAGCAGTTCATTTAATGTTGACTTTTCCTGCAACTCTTTTTGCTGCTCTTCAAAAGCTCGCTGTTTTTCTTCTAATTCATCCTGCTGTTCCTGAAGCTGCTTCTGTTCAGCTTGCAACTGAGTTTGAGATTCTTCAAGAGTTTGTTTTTTTGAAGCAAGTTCTCTTTGTGCTTTCTCCACCGCTTCTTCCCGCTCTCCTATACCCCCGAGCTTTTCATTAGCTTTGGATAGTTCTTGTTGCGTTTCTTCTAGTGTCTCTTTAGTTGTTAGTAGTTCTTTTTTCTTAGCCTCAAATTCTTCACTAACTGCAGCTTTTTCTTGGTTTACAGCTTCAATGGCTCGCTCATGCTTTTCTTTCAGTTGGCTGATTTCTTGCTCATGTCGTTCATTAAATACTGTTCGCTCTTCTTCTATTGCTTGTTCTTGTGCTTCACTATGCTGTTGTTTAAGTCGTTGTTCCTGCTGCTTAAGCGCTTTTTCATGCTCTTGTTCAAGTGCTTGTTTCTGAGTCTCAAATTCTTTCCCAGCTTTTTCCAGCGCTTCTTGTAGTGCTCTTTTAGCAGTTTCCTGAAGCTCTGTTTGTTTGGTTTGAAGCGCGGTTGTATGAACTCCTTGTAATGCTGTTAAAGCGGTTTCAAAAGTGGCCTTCATAGCGGCTAAAGCTTTAGCCACTTCAGTTTGATTCCCGGTAAGTTTTTTCGCCTCAGTTTCAATTTTTTTTAAAGCTTTTTCAAATTTCCCACCTTGTTCCTTTAGCGTTTCCTCAACTGTTGCTGGACCTCGTTTCATGATTATATTTCTCCTACATATGAGATTAATTATTGATTTCACCACCCAAGATTCGGATAAAAATAATGCAAATTGAAAACAATTATTAAAAATTACTTATTTTTATCGCTTGAAATGACGATCTATGATAACATATTAATCATAAAAGTACATATTTTTATTTAAACATTGTGAAGTAGACATATCATGGATATATTTACACAAAATGTTCAAAAAACAGTCAGTTCTGGGCGCCCTGATCTATTATATGACGCTTGGAAGAAGGGCAACAATGATAAAGATAAAAAAGCATTTGGTGCCGAAGCTCAAAAAATCTTTAACGCAGGCATAAATATTCGTGACTTTATTCCCTTCACTGAACAATCACTTAAAAAGCTTCGTGAGATATTAAATGCATTCGACGCTGATATTGATAATGCTTTATGTAGCCTTGAAAAATCAGAAATAACAATAACAGAACAACTAAAAAAACAGATTAAACAAAATTACCGAGAACATGCTTTAAATATGGCATTAAAATATGTCACAACAGATATTATTATTCATCAAAAACTAGTAAACACTTTAGCATTCTTGTTGAAAGAAATTAATAAAGAAACTTCCTTCCCTACTATGCAAAAGGTTCGAAAAAAAATTGCTAAACCACTGCAAGGGTTACCAGAAGAAAATATAAACGCACTTGATGCTAAATACATATTAAATTCTGATCCTATTGTTCCTATTGATACAATTGATGAATATATCGCTAAAGTTCATGACCTTAATAGTAGTTCAGCTTCATCCGATTGGCACCCTATAATCAAAATTGATTACAGTGAAGAAGCTTCGAAACAGAAACAATTTTTCGTGGCGATTTCGCAATTGAAAAATGGCCATACTTATCTTCTTGTCGGCTATCAGACAATCAATAAAACAACAGGTGATTTTAAAACACACATTTTAGCTTCAATCGGTAAGCAATCGAAATACGGCTATAAAAATAAACATTTACGCGGTCTTTTTACAATGTCTGAATCATGTGTGAAAGATGAAGATATTATTAAAACAAATAAACAAATCAGTAATAGAACGTTTGATCAATCAACGAAAAATAGTCCCGTTGAAATAGCATATAAAGCTTATGAAATCACTGCTAAAGAATATTTTGAATTTATTGAGCAGGTAGAATCTGGCAAAATACCAACAGATGATAAAAGTGGTATTACTTATTACAAGCCTATTAAAAAAGAAGGTACAAATAATACAAAACTTACTCTTGCTCATACAGGTGATCTTGTTTTACCGAAAAAACAACAAAATCAAATTAACTTAAAGGATAGTAAAAAATATAGCAAAGCACTATCAACGTTAAATTATATTTGGACTGATTGTTGCAGAGGAGCCCTTTGTCTTTTATATCTTTTATTTAATATCATTGATCCTATGTTAAGCCCACATTTTTATAAGGTCCGCTTAACCGATACTCTTGAGTATCAAAATGGGAAAGTTTTAGGTCGCAAAGGGCCGGATGGACGACTAGCGCCACTCATTATTAGTGCTCGACCATTTGTACCAAGAAAAGAATTTACGCCGAATTCAACTCAGCACCGAGAATATGAAGCAAAATGCATGGCGTTGCAGCTAATATGGGATTGCATGACAGACATTCGTTATACTACTTATGACAAAATAATTAGAAACAATGAAACTGATCTCAAAGCTAATAACAATCTTAACGGTTCCAAAACCGCTAGTTTTGATGAATACTGGAAAGACTTTGAAAGTTTAAAAAACCGAAAATTAAAAATTTGGGATGGTTTATATCGCCAAATTGTTGACGATATTGTAAAAGGAGATTCACGAAACCTCACAGATCTTATTAGGGACTGGAAGAATGACTCGCAACATTCAAATGATCTTAAACTATTAACTACTCGAAGACGGTTTGGTATATTTCCATTTAAAACTCGTTCAGCCCGCACTATAAAGCGGCTTGAAGATTTGGAAACTGCACTAGAAGAAATAAAACAAGTTGAAGCAAAACAATCTGTTGCAAAGACTATTACAAATACAGCTATAGATATAACAAATAGTAATAATGATAATAACGCGGAATCTGGTACTGCTATGCAGCCTGTACGTTAGAAATTCTGATAATCCTGGATTGCTTCGTCATTACATTCCTCGCAATGACAAGATTACAAGTATCGTTTAGGCTGAAAAATCCGGCGTTGTATTTTCAGTTGGTGAAAATCCAAGCCAGGCTGAGAAAATATATAATACTGTTATACGAGAAAAAACTTCTTTCACAACAATGCTAAAGAAAGCATCCCCAGAAAACAGCAACACTACTTCATCTAGCTCACCGTTACCAAGTTGTCGTAGGTAACATATCGATATATCAACTGGATAATGCAAGCTAAAATAATTAAGCATTATTGACTCATACATCGGATAGAGTTATTGGAGTTTCTTCTTTGTTTTATTTCGTCAATGGCATGTTGTAATTTTTGTTGTTGTTGTGGACGAAGTTTTGTGGTAAATGCTTCAGCTTGTAATTTAGACTGTTTGCCATTTGCTAGAGAATAACGATGTTCTATCAATGCAGCCATTCGCATCATTTCATCACAGCCTTTAGCTTTGATATATGTTCCAGGAGCATTGCAGAATTTATCTAACATTTCTCCAAGTACTACGCTACTCGTACTTTTTGTTGGTTTGGCTTGAAACAAAGCGAAACAAGAACCTAAACAACTTTTTGCAAACATAGATCCTGTTTTGCGTAATAACCTAGACAATCTTGAACTGTAAGAAACTGTTTGAGTTTCATCTTTGGCAATAAATGCTTGAGCGATTGCAAACTGTGCATTAATATCACTTTTATGCCAGTCCCACATTCTCTTTAATACTTGCGGCTTAAAAGCTACTAAAAATTCATTATTCTGTTCGCAAAAAACTTTAGCCGCTTTAGGCCATCTACACGCTAGTCGCGATGAAATATTGATAAATTTGGTTTTAAGCGGTGAAGCATTTGCAGCCTCCAATTCTATGTGTTGTTTGTTTTGGTAAAGCCACTTTGCTAATATTTCAGGAGAATATGTATTATTGTTTCCCCGTATTCTATTAAGTAATCCTTGCAAACAGAACGTCTGCGTTTCAAGCCTTTCAACCTGTTTGCTTACTATAATTAAAGCCTCCTCAAATGGTTTATTATTGAGAGCGCCTAGGGCAGCTTGGGCAGCCTGTGGTGTTGATGTTGACGCATTTACGTGTTTAATTGCATGAGGATGTTTGCGACGACGCGAAACAGGCATATCTTCATCAGAGCCGATGAGTGGGAAAGATTGATAGTGTTGTCTGCTGCTTGACTTACTTTCTTTCTTCATTATTGATTCTCTTAAATTTATTGTTAATGATGGTATTTTATTAAGAAAAATGCGTAATGATTAAAAAGTGAACCTGGAGTTAGATAAAATCAAAAGATGATATTGTATGGGTTATCATCATGTTTTATACATTGACTATAAAGCATTGTACTACATTTTTACTACAAAAAGCAACCTTTCTTGGCATGCAAATCTTATAAAAAAAACCTCATCTTTGATGAGGTTTTTTTTATAAGAATGGCGCGCCCGGAAGGATTGACGCGCGGCCTTCCATGGCCGCGCTCCCTGCGGGCGATGTGCTACGCACATCGTCCAAAATTGCTGTCCTGCAATTTTGTCGAACCTCCTGCATTTTGTTCGCTGCGCTCACAAAATCGGAGTTTCGATCTTTCTTGGCATGCAAATCTTATAAAAAAAACCTCATCTTTGATGAGGTTTTTTTTATAAGAATGGCGCGCCCGGAAGGATT